>CAKNGB010000001.1 GCA_930971385.1 uncultured Clostridia bacterium
TACAAACAAAAATAATCCTCGCCTATCGGTTCGGATTATTTTTGTTTGGTGCGGAGGATGGGAGTTGAACCCACATGAACTTAGCGTTCACTAGAACCTGAATCTAGCGCGTCTGCCATTCCGCCACCCCCGCGTGTTGCAGATTTATTATATATTTTTTTTAAGATATTGTCAAGGAGATTAAAAATCAATTTTAAGACTGCCTAAACAAAATAAATACTTCATAAATAACACCGCAACTTTTCTTTCTTCTTTTTTATTAGAGTAATTTGACTTTTATTTCGTTTAAAAGTATAATTAAGATATGTTAGAAATTCGTGATTTAAACTTTTTTGAAAGTGTGTATAAACTGTTGAAAACCGTGCCAAAAGGCAAGGTGGTCACTTATGGAGATATTGCCAAGGCGCTGGGAAACAAGAGGATGTCGCG
Source organism: uncultured Clostridia bacterium (assembly GCA_930971385.1). Classification (GTDB taxonomy): domain Bacteria; phylum Bacillota; class Clostridia; order Christensenellales; family UBA1242; genus Caccovivens. The sequence continues at coordinate 430 of CAKNGB010000001.1, forward strand.
TCAAGTCGGTTTTGCTTTGCACGTTAATCCTGAGCCAATAACCATTCCTTGCCACAGAGTTGTTAACCGATTTGGGCAACTCTCTTCCGCTTTTGCTTTTGGCGGAATAAACAAGCAGGAAGAACTTTTGAAAGCGGAGGGAGTTGAAGTTGAGAACGGTGCGGTTGACCTTAAAAAATATCGCTACATATTCAAGGAAAGCCTATGAATTTTGAATATTATCTTTCCCGCCTTCAAAAATCAAAATTCCGAAGCGGTTTTCATTTAAAAGAAAAGGATAAAAAATACTATTTTGAAAAAGGTGAAGAAAAGCTTAAAGAACACGCGCGTGACTTTGTGAAAAAACGCCTTGCACCAAGCGAGATTGCAAACGACGGCAAGCAAACGCCAATGCGTGGCCATCCAGTTTTTATCGCACAGCACGCGACAGCCACTTGTTGCCGAGGATGTTTGGAAAAATGGTATAAAATTGAAAAAGGAAAAACGCTATCTTGTGAAGAGCAGGAATTTATTGTTAATCTTATCATGGCATGGATAAAAAAAGAGGTTGAAAGTGAAAATTAAAATTTTAGATATTTCCTATAACGGCAAAGGCGTTGGGAAAGAGGAAGGCGGAAAAACGATATTTGTGCCAAAAGTGGATGTCGGCGAGGAAGTGGAAGTTGAAGTTTCAAAAACAAACAAAACCTTTGACGAGGGCAAAGTTTTAACACTACTTAAAACCTCTTCAAACAGAATTGAACCACAATGCCCATATTTTGAAAAGTGCGGAGGTTGTGATTTTCAACACCTAACTTATGAAAGAGAAAAAGAGATAAAAACAGAGATAATTAAGCGAGAATTTGAAAAGATTGGCGTTAAAGAAAAAATAGAGTTTATAGAAAGCGAAAAAAGGTATAACTATCGAAATAAAATCACATTAAAACAGCTAAATGGCAAACTTGGCTATAACGAAGCATCCTCACATCAATTTGTGGAAATTTCCTTTTGCCCACTTGCTGACGAGAAGATTAATAAAGCAGTGTTTGACGTTTTAAAATTTCTAAAAACAAAGCATTTTTCTTTTTTAAAAAGCGTTTCTTTTCTTCTTTCGGAAAGTGATGTTTTAATAACTTTTTTATTTACACAACGAGAAAAACTCATGATAGACGAAACCTTAAAAGAATATTCCATTTACCTTGCAGTTGGCGAAGTTTTAGAAAAAGCGCGCATAACAAAAATTTTTGGAAAAGAGAATTTTTATAAAGTTTGTGGTGTTAATTTTCCACTTTTTCCTACCTCATTTTTGCAAGTTAACACTTTAGTTTCTGAAAAGTTATATCAATTTGTGCAACATAATGTTCGTGGTATGAGGGTGGTTAACGCGTATTCTGGGCAAGGTGTTTTAAGCGTTGTTTTGGCTCAGAACAATGAATTTGTTTTTGGTATTGAATATCAAAAATCCTCTCACGAGATTGCCGAAAAGATAAAAACAAAGAATATGTTGAATATCTGTGGAAAAGTGGAAGAAGTTTTGCCTAATTTAACAGGAAAGCTTGACGCGATTGTGCTTGACCCAGCGCGCGCTGGATGTAAAAAAGAGGTGTTAGAGGCGATAACAAAATCAAATATCACAAAAATTATCTACATTTCCTGCAATTTTGCCACTTTAATGCGAGATTTATCGTTGCTTTTAAAAGATTTTAAAACAGAAAAAATCTCCATTTTTGATATGTTTCCGCTGACAGCAAACCTTGAAACCTGTGTGATTTTGACTAAAAAACAGGAAAAAAGCAAAAATTTGTTAAAAAATGCATAAAATAATTAAAATGATTTAACTAAAGTTTGACTTTAATTGTAAATAGTGTTATACTAAATATAGTTGTAACTTTTGTTATGACAATTGGAGAAAGATTTGAACACTTTAAAAAGTTTTATTTTATATGGAATTATCCTTGTGGTTGCTGTTGTCAGTGGAATTGCCATTGGCAGTATTTATGTTAACGGTAAAACACCAAGTTATGATATGTCGGCAATGAGTGAGGAACTTTTGCGTGGCGATGAGGAGGAAATTGCTAAACTTTATGAGGATGCAATTTCTGGTCGCAAAACCTCTTTTTCGGCAGTAGAATTATATCAAGTTGCTGAATATAAGTTAAAACAAACTGATCGCTATGTGAAAGTTTTAAGCGGTCAGGTTTCAAGTGGGGTGCCTAGCCTTGGCATTGATGTGACACAAGATATGCTTTCCAATAAAATTGTTACTGAAGAAGGGATAACCTATCTTAAAATGAGCCCAGCAAACGATAGAGTTGCACCGTCCATGGCTGTCAAACAACAATATTTTTATGCCAATCCAGATGTTGTCATTTTAAACGAAACAAGAAATAGAGATGACATCTTGGGCGACAGCATAGAAAATTATCGATTAGATTTAGACTCTTCCACAGAAAAGGTTTGGACTCGCGAGCAGTATAAAACTTTCTTCAACACAGACCCAACAACGCCACTCACATACATCGTTTCAGATATCACTTGCAATGAAGGCTTATACGACACTAACATCACTCTTGGGAGCGACGGAACATACACTTTTAAAATCACAATGAACGGAGCATATGCCTCTGCTGCCGCATTATATTATAGTTATGAAATAAGGCACTTTTCCGAAGAAGTTATTCCAACCACGCCTCCAACCTCCAGTCAACTTCCTTCATGGAAAAGCGTGGAAATGACCGTGCAGGTCGACAGCGATTTCAATTTTCTTCAAATAGATTATATTGAAAACTACTCCGTTTATAAATTTGGAATGAATCCTGGTGTCACAGACACATTTTCAGATGTTTTTCATTATGATGAAGAAACCATTCAAGAATATCTTGAATTAATATAGGAGAATTATGGTAAACCCAAACAAAGCCGAAAGAAATTTTTTATCAAGGATGTTTAGAACAATCTCACTTTATATGTTGGTTGCTCTATGCTCTTTCTTTGGCTACATCATGATTGTGGGCGATGTGACCATTTCTTTTGAACTTCCAGAAAACAGTGCAAGCGCAGATGAAAACTCCAACTTAACCGCACTTATGGAAAATGTTATGTCAGCAAACAGCGTGGAAAGCGACTTTAATGTGGAAGTGAATGGGCAAGACATAAGTTTAAGCGTGCAAGGCAATGTGATGGTGGACATTAAAAATTTTGACTTCCAACTCACATCACAAATTGTTATGAACGAAGAAACCTATCTTGTTAACGCTTTTAAAAATGAAGATAGTTTTGTTTACTTTTCCGTTAATGATTTAAGTTATAAACTCGACACAACCGAAGTGGAAAATTTTGATTTCTCTTCGCTTTTGCCATATCTTCAATCAAATGTCGACACCGACGCACTTTTAGAATTTTTGTCACGCTACACAGGCGTTGATTTTGCCAACTTAGACTTAAATTCACTTATGACCGAACTTTCCATTAAGGAAAATAATGTGGAAGAAGGTCATCGTTTCACAATTTCCTTAGGCTCGCTTATTGTGACCATTGATTGTGATGAAAATTTTAACAACATTTCACTCACACTTCGCGAAATCAACTATGGCGGATATAACATCAAGGCAAGCGTTGACACAGTTGAACTAAACCGAGAAGATTTTGCTCTTAACTTAACGCCAACAGGCGAGGAAACGGATATCACATCTCTTCTTCAACTTGTGGAAAATGCCAAACTTAATGAAAACACCTATGCACTTTCTTTTGACCTTACCATTAGTGTTGATGATATGGTTGTTAACGGCGATGTTATGGCAATGCTCGTTCAAAGTGGAAATGAACTTGTGCCATATGTTAGATTTAAAATGAACGAATTTGAAGGCTTCAAGGGATATATCTATTTAATCGATAACACTGTATATTTAAACGCACAAAACCTTCTTTTAAAATTTGATATAAACGAATTGAATGAAGATAAACTTACCGAAATTGAAGGCGTTTTAAAAGACTTTGGCATTGATTTAGATGTAGTTGAAACCGTCAGCGTCATTCTTCCAACACTTGAAAACATTAAATTGACACTGCTTGAAAGCGGACTTCAAGTTGTGGTTGATGATGTGGTTATCGGCGATAAATTAAGTTTAAATAACATCAATTTAAGCGTAAATTTAACAAATGCTGATGATGTTATCTTGCCTAGTTCCGCTGAGATTTTGGCAACCTTAACCGACCTTGAAAGCAAAGAAAACAAAGATGTTAAAATTCTTCTTGACAACATAAAAATTGGCGCAAGCACACAGAACTTAGACGACATCACTTTTGAAGAAAACGAAATCTTCCTTCAAACGAATTTAGATAAGAAAGAATTAAACGAATTTGCTGATATTGCTCCTTTAACAAGCATAATAACAAACGCTCTTGGCACAAAAACCTTGCAAGGAGATGTTAATTTGCAAGTTTCAAAGGGCGAATTTAAAGTTGATTTAACAGGGTTTGTTAAATTTGACCTTGATTCTCTTTCTGTTTCTGCCGATTTAACCTTAAAATATGAAAATGTGAGTGTTGATGCTAAAGTTTACGGCTTCAACTTAGATGAAAGTCACTTGGTTTACATCAGCCTTGGAGGCGAGGTTTTCGCTTTGGATGTTGATAATCTTGACTTTGAAAGATTGATGAAAGACTACGGAATTTCTCAGCCAGCTATTGATGCTGTGGATGTTATTAAAGATATTATCTCTGTTGACATCAATAATTTAGACCTTGTTAACCTATCAAACAGGCTTAATTTAAAAGAAATTGAAAATGGCTACGCATTGACATTCGACGAAAAAGAAATAAAGATTAACTATAACGAAACTTTCAATATTTTCAACTTTGATGTTAGTGCAATTTCATATGAAGGTTATGTTGTTAAAGTGGGGTTAGATAATGTTGAAATCAATGCCTCTGATTTTGCAATAGACTTTGTGCCAACTGGCGAGGAAACAGAAATTTCTTCCATTTTGTTTATTGAAGAATATGCAAGGTTAAACGAAACAGAACAGGAAACAACTTATGCTCTTTCTTCCGATTTATCAGTTTCTGTTGACGATATGACTTTAACTGGCAATATTTTGGCAAGATTAGTTAAAAGCGAAAGTGGTTTAACGCCATATCTAAGAGTTAAAATAAATGAATTTAAAGGCTTTAAGGGATATATCTATTTAATTGATAACACTGTTTATTTAAACGCACAAAATCTTCTTTTGAAACTTGATATTGATGATTTAACTGAAGAAAAATTAAGCGAGATTGAAGAGATTTTAACTAACTTCGGCGTCAGCATGGAAGAGACAGAAAAATTCACACTTGTTCTTCCAACGCTTTCTGAAATCAGCATCAACTGGCTTGAAAACGGCATCAATATTGCAACGAAAAACGGTCTTACGATTAATGAACAATACAACCTTTCCGATATAAGTTTAAGTTTAATCACTTCCAATGAAAACGATGTTATTTTGCCAGAAGAAGTTAAAGTTAGTGCAACTTTAAACAATTTAACAAACAGCGCACAAAATGAATTTAAATTGACACTCTCATCTGTTAAACTTGGCAAGAATTCACTGCATCTTGAAGACATTGCTTTTGGTGAAAACAGCATTTCACTTCAAACCAACACTGGCATGACAACAACTGACAAATTTATGGATGCAATGAAAATTTTTGACCTTGCAAAAAATGTGCTTGAAACAAAAAATGTTCAAGGAAACATCAATTTAACCATTGAAAATGGTGAAACCAAAATTGATGCAGAAGGCGTGGTGAAATTTGACCTTAACAATATGGCAGTTTCTGCTGACTTAACACTAAATTACAATGGCTTAAATGTCAGCCTTTCAGTTTATGGCTTTAATATTGATGTTAATCGCACGATTTATCTAACTTATGACGGACGCACATTCGCTCTTAATATTGACAATATTGACCTTTCGTCATTTATGGAAACAAACGAAGAAGTTGATGTCACAGAAACTGTTGTAAATATTATTAAAGATGTTTTAGGAATTGACATTAATAATGTTGACATCGCAAACTTAACTAACCAAATTTTCTTAAATGAAATTGAAAACGGCTATACAATCACATTTAACGATAAAACAATCACTTTAAACTATAACGAATTATTTAATATTTTCAGTGTAGATTTAAGCAAAATTTCATATAATGGTTTTTATGTAAAGGTAAATTTAAGTGATGTTGAAATCAATGCTTCAAACTTTGCGATTGACTACACTCCAACTGGCGAGGAAACAGAAATTTCTTCCATGTTTAAACTTTTGGAAAACGCAAAACTCGATGAAAACACCTATGCGTTCTCGGGCGACTTAGCAGTTAGATACAGCACAACATCTTTCTATGGCAACATTTTGGCTATGCTTGTGGAAAGCGAAAACGGTTTTGTGCCATATATAAGAATTTACACATCCTCTATGAATTTAAACACATATATCTATCTTCTTGATGAAACAATCTACCTTGACCTTCATGGGCTTAGGTTAACTTTCAATTTAAGTGAAAATTCGATTAATGAAATTCTAGCCTTTGTTCAAGAAAACTTTGGTGTTGAGGAGTTGAACGCAACAGTTGCGCTTTCGGTTATCTTGCCAAAACTCAGTGCAATAACTCATGGCTGGTCTGTTGATAATGGACTTCAAATCAACATTTCTGATAATCTATATTACACCGAAACATCTTATTTCAAAGATATCGTTCTTCAAGCATTTATGGCGGAAACTGACACTCAAATTCTGCCAACGGGCGTGGTGATTGGCGCAAACATTGTTGACCCTAACACAGAAATTTATGATGATTACAGCGATTATCTTTTAAACGGCGAAAATCCAGTCACATCAAACAAGAATTTCGCAGTTTACATCGACAATATCTCGATTGGAAAGAGTGCCGACTATCAAAATTCTATCACTTTTGAAAATGGAAAGGTAGTTTCTGTTGTTGGCTTTAACGATGTTAGTTTTGATGTTGCAGAATTTGTGGATGTTCATGTTTTAATGGATATTGTGGAAAAGGCACTTAGCTATATTAATTCAAACACCTTCCAACTTCGTATTGACGCAACTCTTCAAAATGGAAAGAATGAAACAAGAATAGGTGGCGATGTTATCCTCTCAATCACAAAAGCCGTGAAAGAAAATGAGGCGGAAACTAAGGTTGGCTTCACATTGTTTGGTGGTAAGCGTCTTAAATTGCAAGCCGATTTGACAATTGAAAACTATGCTCCACAATTAGTTGAAACAACCAATGAAGAAACTATGGTGAGAACTTCGGAACATCAAATTTCCATCTATTACGACTCTAATCAAGTGGATGAAAATGGCTATGTTCAAAGCGACCTTGGCGGACTTTACATTTCTTACACTCACGACCAAAACATCGGCACAAACTATTTCCGTGGTCATATTCAAAACACCGATTTAAATGATAAAAATCAAAAAGCGGATATGAGTGATTTGATTGCTTTAATTCTTAATTTTGCAAACATTGAAATTGGCGACGAGGCAATGGAAAGTTGGCAACTAACTGAAAACACAACCGACTTTAGTTTCCTTCAAAAACTTCTTGGAATTGGTGGCAATGATTTAAGTGATGAAATCACCGAAACCGACCAAATTTTAGGCGATGTTTCAAGCATTTTAGCAATGATAGAAAGCATTTCGTTTAACAAGAATGAACAGAATGTTTATGAACTTGCAGTGGGTGTTGATTTAGGCGATAATGTGGCTGAAATTTCTGTTATTTTCGATAAAAACAACAATTTAAGCATAATTAATGCTGGAAACATTTCCTTTGAAAATAACAACATCACAGCAAGCATAGAAGTGCAGGAATATGATGAAGCGAATTTTGATTATAATATAAATAATTCTCACTTCGACCTATCCAACATTCCAGAATTTTTGGATATTGCTGTGAACACCTTAAACACAAAATCGTTTAACTATCAAGGCACAATAAATCTTGAAATGACAAAACTTGCAACAATAGATATCAATGTCGATTTATTTGGAAAATTTGATGAAAATAATGAACTTTCGCTTTATGTTGAACTTGGCATTGTTCCAAATGGTCTTAGTACATTAGCATTTGATTCATTATTCAAAAGTCGTACAACTCAAATAACAATAGAACATGGCGTTATGTCTATCATAAGACACACAACTAAGATTATCGGTAGTGAAACCCATGAGGCAACTTATAAATTAAGTGAAATAAACACTGATAACATGTTGACAGTTATTGATGATATCCTTGGATTTAGCAGTTTGGCAGAAAGCATTATCAAAACGGTTATTGAAAATATAACACTGCCAACTCCAACTATTGAAGAAGCAATGAAAGAGTTTAGTGTGACCGATACGGGTTATAGACTAGGGCTTGACGGATATAATGTGACTGGCATGGATGGCATTCAAGATATTATCTATGTTGACCTTGGTGTTAGCAAAGGATATGATGTTAATATTAATAATGAAGAACTTGGTCAGTATGAAAAAACACTCAAATTCATTGAGTCCATTTCCACATCCTTGAATGTTGATGATATGTTAATTGTGGACTTAACCTTAAAAAGCGTCAACGGAACTTCTTATCAGACTTCTTTAGGTGAAACAATTTATACGAATGAGTGGTATAGACAACAATACATTTCATCGATTGGAACATTAAAAGAAAATTAAACCTCCTAAAAAGAGGTTTAATTTTTTATGTTTTAGGTTTTTGTTAATATGAGAGGATAAATTTTAATAAAATATTTTCGCTGTTTCGCGGGGCGGGCGCAATAAAAAAGATTTTGCCCAAATGGCAGGTTGTTTAAACCAGCACAAACAAAGGCAAAATCTTTTTGCTTGCAGGGCAAGCCCATGCATTGCATGGAATTGCGCCCGCTATTTAATTTCCAATTCTTGTTTAAATTTTTCAATCATTTCATCATCAATACGCATAAAAAGTGGTTTTGGAGAAGAAATCTTATGCGCTTTTGAAATATTAATTATGCTTGCTTCTTCCCACATATCTTCGCTGTCAGGCGAGCTGGTAAAACCAAGTTGCTCCCAAATTTCCTTTGTTTTAGACGGAATGATTGGGCTTGCCACAATGGCGAGCGCCTTTGCCATGTTAAGCGAAAGGAATAAAACTTTCTTAGCGCCATCTAAATCTCCATTTTTAATCATTGACCAAGGCGCAGTTTTTTCAAGATAGGTGTTTCCAATTGAAGCGAAGCGCATAATTTCTTTGTAGGCGTTTCTAAATTCGGTTTGTGAAAACATTTCAGCAATTGTTTTAGGGCAAGACTTTATTGCTTCCACCATTTCTTTGTCAAACTCGTTTAAGTTGTTTTTAATGTCGTCAAAGGAGATGCCAAGTTCTCCACCAAAATTCTTATTAATCATGTTAAGCGTTCTGTTGAAGAAATTGCCATATTTTCCCACAAGTTCGGCGTTGGTGTTAAGTTTAAAGCCTTCATAAGAAAAATCGCTGTCCTTATTTTCTGGGAAAATGGAAACGAGATAGGCTCTAAGTGCGTCAATATCCACATCGCTATTAAGCAAACTTTCGCAGAATATTCCCACCTTTTGAGATTTTGAAAATTTCTTGCCTTCAAAATTTAAGAAGTTGAAGCCAACAACATTTTGTGCCAAGTTATATTTTCCACTTCCAAGTTCAATGCATGGGAAGAACACTGCGTGAAAGTCGATGTTATCTTTGCCGATAAAGTTGTAGATTTCACATTCATCATTTTGCCAGCGGTCCTTAACCATTTCATTTCCACCAAGTTCTTTTGTGATGGAAATGTAGCCAATAGGCGCGTCAAACCACACATAGAAAACCTTATCTTCAAAATTTTTAAGTGGCACTTTAATTCCCCAAGGAATATCGCGGGTGATACATCTCGGCTTCAAGCCCTCATTTATCCATTTGTATGCCATATTGTAAACATAAGGGCGGAAGACATCCTTTTTGGAGTCTATCCAATTTTTAAGTTTATCTTGAAGTTTATCAAGGCGAATGTAAAGATGTTTAGTGTTCTTGAAAACGGCTTCGCGGTTGCACCAAACACATTTAGGATTTTTAAGTTCCTCTAAGTCATAAGTTTTTCCGCAGTTGTCGCACTGGTCGCCATAGGCTTTATCATATCCGCAATATGGGCAAACACCATAAACAAAACGGTCAGCAAGGGCAATCTTATCGTGTTCGCAATAGCACATCTTGCTTTCTTTTTCTGAAATATAACCGTTTTTGTTTAAGTCATTAAAAATCTCACAGGTCACTTCTTCGTGTGTTTTTGTGTTTGTTCCGCTGAAAATATCAAAGTTGATGTTCAATCTTTTTGCAATATCTTTCATTTTGCCATTCATCATTTTGATATATTCGTTGATTTCCATATTCATGTTTTTAGCACTTATGAAACTTGCAGTGCCATAGTCATCCGTTCCGCTGACATAGATGGTGTCGTTGCCATAGGTCCTATTAAAACGCGCAAACACATCGCCAGGAAGCCAACATCCAGCCACGTGACCAAGGTGTGGCAAGCCATTAATGTATAACAGTGCCGAAGTCACCAAAATTTTTTTTCTTTTTTTATCCATAAAATACCTCATTTTAATTTTTTAACAATCTCATCAAAACTCAATTTTTCCTGCGCCGAGGAGCGCATATCTTTAATTGTGTAGCGTTTCTCTTTCATTTCATCTTCGCCAAGCACAATGATGTATGGAAGCTTTCGCCTATTTGCTTCCTTCATTTTTGCCTTAAAACTCTTTCCTTCACCAACAATATCTGCTCGAATTTTTGCATTTCGTAAATCTGTCATAAGCGAAAGAGCAAACAGCATAGTTTCGTCAAACGCAACAATGCCAACTTGTGTTACCAAGTTTTCGTCGGTTTTAAATTTATCTTTAATTTCATCAAAAAGCCTTGTGATGCCAATGCTCATGCCCACGCCTTGAAACTTTCTTTCCGTGAAGTTGCCACAAAGGTTGTCATATCTTCCACCGCCACCAATAGCAAGATTTGAGTTTTCGATAAACGCTTCAAACACGGTGCCAGTGTAGTAGTTATGTCCACGCACTATGGATAGATCGAAAGAATAGTTCTTTTTATCCATTTTAAGATATTTAAGGCGTTCATTTAAAGCCTTTAAATCCGAGATTCCTTCAAGGAAGGTTGGGTTGTCGGATAACTTTTCAACTTTTGCAATAATTGCCTCTAAATCGCCATTTTGCTTGGCAAGCAAGAAGGTTTGGTCAACTTGTGCAACAGTCAAACCACTTGCAATAAACATATTGGCAATTTCTTCCTCAGAAAGTTTTGCCATTTTGTCGTAAATAATCATAAGGTCGGAGATGTTTTTCGCTCCAATTCCCTCAAAAAAGCCAGCAAGAATTTTTCGATTGGAAATTTTAACATAGCAATTTAAGTTTAACGCGCCAAGCGTGTCCTCATAAAGTTTAATACATTCAGCGTCGGCGGTTATCGACAAGTTTTCGCCAACAATGTCAGCGTCGCATTGATAGAACTCGCGAAATCTTCCTTTTTGAGGGCGTTCACCGCGATACACCTTGCCAACTTGATAGCGCTTAAAAGGAAATTCCAAAACATTTTCGTTCATGGCAACAAACCTTGCAAGAGGCACAGTTAAATCATAGCGTAAGCATAGGTCATTGTTGCCTTTTTGAAAACGATAAATTTCCTTATCAACTTCGCCACCACTTTTAGCAAGCAGAATTTCAGAGTATTCTGCAACTGGCGTGTCGAGAGGCATAAAACAATTATTTTCAAAGACTTTTCTTATCTTTGAAAGCATATTTTCAAACACAATTTCCTCTTCTGGCATAAGTTCCCAAAAGCCCTGAGGTTTTCTTGGAGTTATAAGTTTCATTTGCTCTCCTTAATTTATCTAGTATAGCGATTTTTTCTTATTTTGTCAATAAAAAAAGAGTGTATGAATGCAAAAAATGATAGGTCAAAGTGGTTTTGACTTATCCACAAATTATATTTATACATATCCTTTTATGAATATTCAAACAGGGGAAAGCGGGTAAAATGTGGAGTAATCCACACGAGTTATCCACATTTCCACATTGATTTTTGAAAAAATTGACATTTTTCGTGCTTTTAGGCGATTTTCAATCAAAATAGTTGAGCCTTAGTATATGACTATTTATCCGCCTTTATGCATAAAGTTTCTTTCTTGGAGTTTTGAAAAATTTTAAATAAATAATTATGCAAGTTTTTTTGTTTTTTTAGTGGCCAAATTTTAATTGTTATTTTTTCTTTGTCAAAAATCTACTTGGCTTTTTGTCGGCAACAAAGTATAGGTTGTGCAAGGCTCTTGTGGAAGCGACATAAAGAAGATTTCTGTCGAGTTCAGTTTTATAGTTCACATCATTTGCAAAAGGCACAATAACCATGTCAAATTCCACGCCTTTGCTGTTGATGACGGTGGTTATTATGTTTTTCGCTTCACTCATCTCAGAATTTTCGTCAAGTTCCTCAAATTTAGCAATAATTTTGCTTTTTTCTTGTAAAAGTTCAATTTCTGCCTTACTCTTACATATTATGCACAAAATTCTATCTGGATATTTTTCCTCTTTTTCTTTTATTATCTCTTCAATTTTTTTAATATAGTTTCTGCTTGTTAAAAACTTAACTTCCTCTCCATTTCGATTGACATTATTTGCCACGCGCTTACCTAAAATCTTTTGCGAGAAACGCGAAATTTGCAAGGTGCTTCGATAGGACTTAGTTAAATATTGCACTTTTGATTTGGTTTCTTTGGCAAGCATTTGAAGATATTCGTTAGATAATGTTTTGTCTATGCTTTGATGAATGTCGCCAAGATACATTTTTGGGCAGTGCCACAGTTTGTCGAAGAGGTAGAAGTGGCATGGGGTATAGTCTTGCATTTCGTCCACAATCACATATTTTGCGGTGTAGTTATGGTTGAAACCGAAAAGATTTTCCTTAATTAAAAGAATTTGCGCAATGTCATACGCTGTCACATTTTCAATTTCGTCAAGTTCCTGTGAGCGCAAAAAGATGTTGTAAATTCTTAAGGCGTCGGTGGTTATCATTTTGGAATATAAAATTTTCTTTGCGCGTTCAAAAAGTTCAGGATTTTTACTTCTAGGAATGTTGAATAGGTCAACAATATGTTCCGCAATCGCTTCAATACGCTTATAAATTGGAAGTGTTTTTAATTTATTATAGTATATATCACGAATTTCCTCTTCCGTTATCACAAGTGTGCCGAACACCAAGGTTTTTGGCACAAAAAGGTTGCAAATGTCGTTGTTCAAAAATTCCTTAAACGCTTCCAAAAATTCAAAACTATATTTTATGGCGATGTTTTCAAAATCTTTTTGCTTGCCATTTGTTATAAGTTCATTTAAGGTTTCTTCTCTTGTTTTAAAGTCGAAGCCCAAAAGGCGTTTTGCAATATTTGAAAAAGTGGTGGTGTATGGTTTATCATCGCCAATCGACGGCAAAACCTCTTCAATATAATCAGCGAAAAGTTCGCTTGGCGAAAGCACCAAAATATCTTCGTTTTTCAAGGTGTTTCGGTATTTATAAAGTAGGTATGACACTCTGTGCATGGCAACCGATGTCTTTCCAGAGCCTGCCACACCTTGCACAATGGTGTTTTTAATTTCAGGGCTACGAATCAGCACATTTTGCTCTTTTTGAATGGTGGAAACAATGTCGTGCATTTTTGCGGTGGCGTTTTTGGAAAGTTCCTCCATTAAGATGTTATCGTCGATAACCAAATTGCTGTCGAGATAAAATTTCAAATCTCCATTTTCAATTTTAAACTGTCTTTTAAGCGAAAGGTTGCCTTTGATTTCTCCACTTGGGCTTTCATAGGAGCAAGGTCCTAAAACATCGTCGTAGTAAAGTGAGGAAATGTCGGCACGCCAGTCGAACACAAGGTTATTGTTGTCCTTATCTTGCACATGACCAATGCCGATGTAATAGGAATTTTCTTTTTCCTCCTTATCCACTTTAAAATCAAATCTTCCAAAATACGGATTTTTCTTTTGTTTCAAAAGGCGCAAAGAAAGTTTATTTAAGTTAACATTCAAAACTTCTAAGTTCTCAATTTGTAAGTTTACATTTGCTGCTTCATCACTGCCACTTTCTGGGTCATAAAGTGCATAAAAATCTTCAGCGAAATACTTTTTTAATTCTTCAATCTTATCTTTATTTTCTTCGATGGTGTTGTTTGTTTCTTTTTGTTTAACTTTAATTGTGTTTTGCACATTTTTTAGATATTTTTTCTCATTTTGGAAGACTTTTTTATCCATATTTTCTCCTGCATACATTTTTGAAAGAAATGCGGGTCACAAAATTTCGTATTAAGTATATCACATATTGATAAAAAAATCTTAACGATTTCACAAAAAAAATAAAAAAGCGTCAAAATTTTTAACGCTTTCTTAAAAATATTATTCTTCGCTTGTTGGTTCGCCTGTTTCAGTGGTTGTTTCCACTTGTTCTTCTTGCTCGTTTAATGTTTCATCATCTGAAACCTCTTCCTCATCCTCGCGCTTAGTGAGTGCCACGCTGACAATTTTTGAATTGCCACGAAGTTTCATAATCTTCACACCTTGGCTGAGCCTTGAATATGTGCTTATGTCATCAGTGTGTGTTCTTATGATAATGCCGTTGTCAGCAATCATAACAAGGTCACTGTCCTCCTCAATTTGTTTAAGAGCCACAAGTTTTCCCGTTTTTTCGTTGAATATGCCAGCCTTCACACCCATACCGCCACGCTGTTGAAGCCTAAATTCGTCTGCATCCGTCTGTTTGCCAAATCCGTTTTCGCTGATTGTGATTATCTTGCCATTTTCTCGAACGATTGCCATGTCAATAACAGCATCATTCTCGGAAAGTTTCATGCTCTTAACGCCTTGGCTATCTCTTCCCACTTGGCGAACATCCGTTTCGTTAAAGCGGATACATTTTCCTTCATGGGAGGCAATTAAAATGTCGTCACGGCCTGATGTGATGTCCACACCAATAAGTTCGTCACCGTCAAGAAGTTTAATGGCAATTTTTCCGCCTTTTCTTATGTTGTCATACTCTTTAAGCGGAGTTTTTTTGATAAGCCCATTCTTTGTTGCCATAATTAAATTTCCAGTGGCGTCTTTCTTAACTGGAATTATTGTTGCCACTTTTTCGCCAAGAGAAAGTTGCAAAAGGTTAATCATTGCTCTTCCTTTTGCTTGGCGCTGAGCCTCAGGAATTTCATAGGCTTTAAGGGAGTAAACTTTACCTAGGTTTGTGAAGAAGTATAGGTTATTGTGCGTGGAGGTTATGAAAATCTTTTCCACAAAGTCCTCATCTTTGGTCTTATGTGCAGAAATGCCCACTCCACCGCGATGTTGCGCCTTATATTCATCCATTGCCATACGCTTGATGTAGCCAAGGTGTGTCATGGAGATGATAACATCTTCTTCGGCAATCAAATCTTCAATGTCAATTCCACCCATTTCCAAACTTATTTCCGTCTTTCTTTCGTCGCCATAGGTGTTTTTGATTTCTTCAAGGTTATCTCTGATAATTTTAAGAACACGCGCTGGTGTTTCCAAAATGTTTTTAAGGTCGGCAATCGTTCTTTCAAGTTCAGCAAGTTCCTCTTTCAGTTTTTCCACTTCCAAACTTGTCAGTTTTGAAAGTTTCATTTCCAAAATGGCATTTGCTTGAATTTCGTCAAGTTCAAATTTTGTGGTTAAGTTGACCATAGCGTCTTGCTTATCTTTCGACGATTTAATCACTTGGATAACTTCGTCGATTGAGGCGAGTGCGATAACCAAACCTTTAACAATATGTTCTCTTTCTTGTGCGCGTTTAAGGTCGAACTTGGTTTTTCTTATTAAAACTTCCTTTTGGTGTTCAAGATAGTAGTAAAGCATTTCTTTAAGGTTTAAAACTCTTGGCACGCCGTTAACCAAGGCAAGCATGATAATTCCGCTTGATTGTTGAAGCATGGTGTGTTTATAAAGCGAGTTTAAAACGACCTGTGCATTTGCGTCCTTCTTAACATCCACAACAACGCGAAGCCCTTCTCTGTCGCTTTCTTCCTTGATGTCGCTTATTCCGTCAATCTTTTTGTTCTTCACCATATCTGCCATTTGAGTGATGAAGCGTGCTTTGTTCACTTGATATGGAAGTTCTGTGATAACAATTCTTTGCCTGCCAGACGAGGTCTCTTCAATTTCAGCACGACCTCTAACCAAAATTCCGCCACGGCCCGTTTTGTAGGCGTGTTTAATTGCCGTTCTTCCCATGATGATACCGCCAGTTGGATAGTCAGGCGCAGGGATGATTTTGATAAGTTCGTCGATGTCGATGTCTGGGTTGTCGATAAGCGCTTGCACGCCACTTATAACCTCTTTCAAGTTGTGAGGAGGAATGTTTGTTGCCATACCAACTGCAATGCCGTCCGCGCCGTTCACAAGAAGATTTGGGAATTTTGCAGGAAGCACAGTTGGTTGCATAAGGGTGTCGTCGAAGTTAGGATAAAAGTCCACTGTTTCTTTGTCGATGTCCTCAAGCATAAGTGAGGCGATTTTGCTGAGTCTTGCCTCAGTGTAACGCTGTGCAGCAGGTGGGTCGCCGTCCACAGAGCCGAAGTTTCCATGCCCATCCACAAGAGGATAGCGAATGGAGAAATCTTGCGCTAAGCGGACAAGAGCGTCGTAGATGGAACTGTCGCCATGAGGGTGGTATTTACCCATAACTTCGCCGACAATTCTTGCACTTTTCTTGTGAGGTTTATCATAGAAGTTGTTAAGTTCGCCCATAGAGAAAAGTATTCTTCTATGCACTGGTTTAAGTCCGTCGCGAACATCTGGAATGGCACGGCTGACATTGACTGCCATGGCGTAAGAGATGAAAGACTTTTTAAGTTCTCCCACAACTTCCACATTTTCCACTTTTTCGTTGGCAAGCAGGTCTTTTAAATTTTTCTTTTCTTCTTCTTTCTTGTTCATAACAGTTTCCTTTTATATCTATTTACTTTTTCCAAAGATATTTAAAAATCGTTTTTTTGGATGTAAATCTTCATACGCTTCAATAGTTGAAGCAAAATTAGTTTCGTCACCAATTTGCAAATCGATGAAAGTCAATTTTTTATATGGATACCGCTCTATAAGTTTATAATAATCCTTAAATTTCTTTTTAAGTTCACCCAAAAATTCATTTTCCGTAATATCATGGTTCAAAAACAAATATCTTTGCATCACCTTTATTCTTTCCATATCCTCGTTTGTGATGTGATCATAAAACTTTTTATTATCTAGCATGGAAAACATAGAGGTCTTGCATGGCGTTCTATCCTTTTTGATTTTAATTTTTTTCTCTTTCAAAAATTCCTCAAAAGTCATCGTTCCTCCGTCTTTTCAACATCTTTATTCATAACAAATTTTAATTTTTCGTCCTAATCACTTAAAAGGTTATTCCTCTTCCAAATTTTTCTTTTCGGCACGCTTTAAGGCGCGTTCAAGTTTATATTTTTTTATCTCCTCAACTTCCTTTTCACCGAACATATATGAAAGTTCTTCCATATTAATGGAAACATCGGCAATTTCTTCGCGCAAGTTTTCAAGAGCAATTTTCAGTTTTTCTTTATCACCGCTTTCTTGTGCGCGCTTATATTTACATATTGCTTGAATTAATTCGCCCATTTCTTCCACGGCGCATCTAAATTGAACATCTTCGCCAAAAGCGTCGAGAAGGACTTTATAAGGATTTTTTCTCACTTTAATCATACTTTCTCCTAAACATCAAGGTCTTTAACAAGGGTGGCGTTTTCTTCAATAAATTCACGCCTAAGTTCTGGGTCTTCGCCCATAAGTTGATTAAAAAGTTTATCCGCTTCAATCGCGTCGTCCATAGTGATTTTAAGAAGAATTCTGTGTTCTGGGTTCATCGTTGTTTCCCAAAGTTGTTCTGGGTTCATTTCGCCAAGACCTTTATATCTTTGAAGCGTGGTGCCTTTTCTTCCATTCTCTTCAAACCACTTGTTTAACTCGTCGTCAGAATAGAAGTAATATTCCTCTTTTCCACGAGCAACTTTATATAGTGGTGGCTGTGCGGCGTAAACATGGCCGTTTTCAATGAGTGGGCGCATAAAGCGGAAGAAGAAGGTGAGAAGAAGTATTCTGATATGTGAGCCGTCAACATCGGCATCGGACATACAGATGATTTTGTTATAGCGAAGTTTCGATTCGTCAAAGTCATTTCCAGTGCCAGCACCAAAAGCGGTTATCATGGCGCGAATTTCGGCGTTTTCAAGAATTCTATTAAGCCTTGCTTTCTCCACGTTCAAAATCTTACCGCGAAGTGGCAAAATGGCTTGGAAACGCCTATCTCTGCCTTGTTTTGCACTTCCGCCAGCGGAATCTCCTTCCACGATGTAAATTTCGCACACACTGCTGTCTTTTTCCGTGCAGTCGGCAAGTTTACCTGGAAGGGTGGTGTTTTCCAAAACGCTCTTACGCCTTGTCAGTTCTCTGGCATTTCTTGCGGCATCTCTTGCGCGCTGAGCGGTGACACTTTTCATGATAAGTTCGCGTGCTTCGCTTGGGTGTTCTTCTAAGTAATCGCCAAAACTTTCTTGCATCGCTTTATAAACGATGTTTCGCATTTCGCTGTTGCCAAGTTTTGTTTTTGTTTGCCCTTCAAATTGAGGTTCGCGAAGTTTAACGGAAATAACGGCGGTGATACCTTCTCGGCAGTCTTCGCCAGATAGTTTTTCATTTTCTTTTATAAGTTTGTTTTTAACAGCATAGTCATTTATAACTTTTGTTAAGGCATTTTTGAAACCTTCAAGATGCGTTCCACCTTCCTCGGTGTTGATGTTGTTGGCGTAGGAGTTGATGATTTCGTTATATGAGTCGTTATATTGAAAACAAACCTCAATTTCGTTAACAACTTCACCTTTTTCGTTATGGTTAAACTTGTTGAAATAAACAGGGCAGGAGAGAAGTGTTTGTTTATTTGTGTTCAAATATTCCACAAACTCAATAATTCCACCTTTAAATTCAAAACGGTCGCTTTTTTCTCTGTCTTCGCGCCTATCTTCCAAAGTGATAACAAGCCCTTTGTTTAAAAAGGCAATTTCACGGAAGCGGTTTTTGAGGGTGTCATAGTTAAATTCCACAGTTTCAAAAATTTCTGGGTCTGGCCAAAAGGTGATGGTTGTTCCGCGCTTATCTGTGGAGCCAATAACTTTGAGTGGTGCAACGGCTTTTCCGCGACTAAATTCAATGAAGTGATGTTTGCCATTTTGATAGACATCAGCAGTGAGTTTTGTGGAAAGAGCGTTAACGCAGGAAACACCAACGCCGTGAAGCCCGCCAGAGATTTTGTATCCCTGACCGCCAAATTTACCACCAGCGTGAAGTTTGGTTAAAACAACCTCAACGGCACTTCTTCCCTCTTTTTCAATTATTCCAGTTGGAATGCCACGACCATTGTCAACAACGGTCAAAGAGCCGTCGGCGTTGATGATAACATTAATCTCGGTGCAGTAGCCAGCAAGAGCCTCGTCAATAGAGTTATCCACCACTTCTGTGACAAGGTGATGAAGCCCGTGCGCGTCGGTTGAGCCGATATACATTCCAGGGCGCTTTCTAACTGGGTCCAGCCCTTCAAGCACTTGAATTTCGCTTGCGTCATATTTTGTGCTTTGAGAAAGTTCCTTGCTTTCGTCAAGTTCGCTTCTAAGAGTAATTTCCTCATTTAATTCATTTTCATTTTCCATAACAGTTTCCTTATATTATATAAATATACTATATTATAACATATAATAGGAAATTTCACAAGTCTTTTAAGGAAATTTCTTGTTGACTTATGTAGGTTTTTGTGTTAAACTAAATCTAAATTATTTGTTTTAAGAGGATATGAAATGGAAAATGTTAAAAGACAAGTGCGCATAAAAAACAAGCCAGAATTTGTTTATAAACTTGGCAGACTTGCAGAGAATTTTGATTGTCACAGTGTGGATAGTAAACTTTTAAACCGATTGTCAAAAAAAGAGGTGTTTGTGCGTATTGGAAAAGGCAAAAAGGGTGCACCTCTATCCAATTTCTATGCTTTCGACAGAGTGAACACTAAAGAGTTAAATCGTAAACTTTCAATCATTTCCGATGTGGAAAGCCAGATGAAAAATGATGGTCATCTCATCGACGGGCTTAAAAGTTATAACAGAAATTTGTGGCTGGATTTTTCCAGAGAAAGCAATGCCATTGAAGGAGTTATGACAGACCTTCCAATCGATTTACTGGATTTCAGGGTGGAACTTCGCGAAAAGATTGCTTGCGACCCAAAACCTATAAACAAAAACCACAAAGAAATTTTCGATAAGTATGAATATTATAAATATCTTTTAAATCGCATTAAAGAAATTCAAGATAACAATGAGGTTATCACAATTCAAGGCAACAATTTTTCGCATAAACTAAGCAAGAGCATGATAAGGCAATACATTGCTTTCAAATATGCCTATAAATCTGCCAAAATGGACAGACTTCTTCATCGTATGTCAGACAAGGAGAGAAACAAAATTTTGGGCGTGGAGGAGGTTGCCAAAAACCTTCCAAAACAAGAGAAAAAGAAGAAGGAAGAAGAGTTATACAGGCAGGATATTGAAAGAAGAAAAAACGAGTTTATTGACTTAATTATGTATGTCAATTCGCTAATCTCTGGCAACACCACAACTGGTTTCAGAAGAACGCCAATCTATGTGAAAGGTGCAAACTGGGTTCCGCCTGACGAAAATGTGGTGTTTGAGCAGATGAATAACCTTGCCGAATTTATTGTTGACGACAGAAAAAGCGGAAATTTAAGCCCGATTGAAAGGGCGGCAATCTTTCATGCCGAATTTATAAGAATTCATCCTTTTATGGACGGAAACGGGCGTACTGGCAGGATAATTTCCAACGCAATTTTAATTGAAAGTGAAATGCCAACGGTTTCGATTAGGTATAAAAACACCGAAAAATATTTCGACGCCATAAACACTGCAGTTGAAGAGCATGACGCCACAAAAATATGCACACTTTTTGAAAAAGGCGTGGAACAAAGCACAAATAAGATAATTGAATGTATGCAATTTTTAAGAAAAAAGCATAAAAATGAGGGGAAAACCCTTTAAATAAGACAATTTTCGCACCAATTTTGCAAATTTTTTCTCATAACTCTTGACAAGCAAGCATGAATTATAGTAGAATACTATTGTTGCAAAACAAGGTGCAAATGACGCGAGGTAGAGCAGCTCGGAAGCTCGTCGGGCTCATAACCCGAAGGTCGTAGGTTCAAATCCTACCCTCGCAACCAAAATAGTTAAGGGTTGGTATTCAACTCTTTTTTTGTTAACTATTCCTAAGGATTTGAACCTACGGTTCACCCGTTCCGGCGGAGTGTTGCAGGGGCAACACTCGTTCGAGCGGTAAACAAGCGCACGGGCTTGTTTACTAAATCGCTCTCCCTACCCTCGCAACCGGTAAAAAAACTGCACTCTTTGCTCGTTTTTGACAAGTCAAAAAGCATCGCCTTTCAGTTTGTTTTTTTACTTTTTCACCAAAATACAATATATTTTGGTGATTATATGATTTTAGAAGGTTTGGTGAGAAGAAGTAGCGATTTTTTTTAAATATAATTGCAAATTTTCAAATTTGACATCACTTTTAATTAAAAAATAATTGGGTAGTTAATATTTTCCATTAAAAAAGCATATCGGTTGATATGCTTAAACTAAATTTTAAAACATTAAAATGGCAATGGCGAACATTATATAGGAAAAGTATAGGATGATGTTTATGCGTCTTTCTTTTGTGTACCAGCAAGTAAGGATGTATGAGGCAAGGCAAAGCGAGCCAATCGCATAGAAAAGGGTGGCAAGTGTGAAGCCATAGATGAGTGCAGAGATAATTTGCCCAACCAGCATACCAACAGAAAGGTAGGTGAAAGCGCAAGAGACAACGTCTAAAATATTTGCCTCTCTGTCGCCAAGATAGATGATGCAAATGCCAATTATGCACATAGGAATGCCAAGAAGCATACCGAATGGTGAGGTTTTGCCAACATAAAGCCCGCTGAAAGCCACCAAAAATGAGGTCAAAAGGAAGGCGGTGGTTTCAAAAATTCTTCCGTTACTTAAGTTAAAAAGTTCGTATAAAGATTTTCTCTGTTTAATTTTTCTAACTTTTGTTTCGCGTTTAATAACTTCCTTATTCTCTTCTTTTTCCTCTTCTTTAACTTCTTCTTGCGCCTCTTCTGTTGTTTCATTTTCTTCTTCAAGGGTGTCTTTAATTTTATAGCCAAACAAAATTAAGAATAGTGGCGCGATAGACACAATCAAAATTATGCTGAAACCATTAAAGCCGTTTTCATAGTTTGCTGAAAGCACATTCACAACGATAAGAAGTGCCAGTGTCAAGGCGGAGGAAAGATAAAAGAAAATTCCTTTTTTCTTTGCAAAACAGGTGGCAACCATAAGTGCACCACAAGCCACAAACATAATGATAAGCGATGCTAATAACATATCCATATTATAAACAAAAAAAATAAAATTGCCAAACAATTTACGCAATTTTATTTTTATTAAATTAATATATCATTATTTAACCTTAAACGAGTCTTTAAGCGAAATGGTGGAGTTAAAGATTAAGTTGTCTTTTGTGCTGTCTTTGTCAAGGCAATAGTAGCCTTTACGCATAAATTGGAATTTATCTTCCACTTTTGCCGTTTTCAAAAAGTTTTCAGCAAATGCCACACTTTCTGTCATGGAATTTGGCGTTAAAAGTTCTTTAAGTGAAACTCCTTCTTCCAAGGCTTTCATAGGGTCAACATATTCCTCTTTAATAAGGTTTTTGAAATCACGAATGGTCACTTTAAAGCAATTTTTGGCAGAAACAAAGTGAATTGTTCCCTTGCATTTAATTCCAGAATTATCTTGTCCGCTTTTTGTGTTTGGAAGATACTCACATTCAAGGTGGTCAATCTCGCCATTGTCTTTTAAAACAGCCTTGTTGCATTTAATGATATACGCGCCTTTAAGCCTAACAATTCCGCCTTCCACAAGCCTGTTGTATTTTGGAGGTGGGTTCAAACTGAAATCTTCCTTTTCAATGTAGATTTCTTTGCTAAATAGTGCCTTGTGAGAGCCAGCATTTTCGTCGTTAGGATTATTTTCAATTTCAATTTCCTCGCTGTCTTTATCATAGTTTGTGATGATAACTTTAAGTGGGTCCAAAACCACCATAGCGCGAGTGGCAATGTTGTTTAAGTCGTTTCTAATGTGATAGTAAAGCGCGGAAAGAGGGATAACGCTGTCGGCTTTCGTGACGCCAGCACTTTTTAAAAAGTCTTTTATTCCTTGCGCTGTGTAGCCACGCCTTTTCATGCCAACAATAGTTAAAAATCTTGGATCGTCCCAACCTAAAACAAGGTTCGAGTCCACAAGTCTTCTTAAATAGCGCTTGCCCAAAAGCACATTTTCAAGGTTGAGTTTTGCAAATTCAATTTGGCGTGGAGGATATGGCTTTTTCCAGCCTTTTTCAAGAACCCAGTTATACAGCGGGCGGTGGTCCTCAAAGCTCATGTCGCACAAACTGAAAGTGACACCTTCCAAGGCATCTTCAAGAGGGTGCGCAAAATCATACATAGGATAAATGCACCACTTATTTCCAGTGCGATAATGGCTCATGTGTTGAACGCGGTAGATAACTGGGTCACGCATATTCATATTAGGGTGTGCCATGTCAATTTTTGCGCGTAAAACCACTTTCCCTTCTGGATATTTTCCTGCTTTCATGTCGCGAAAGATTTTCAAACTTTCCTCAATTGGTCTATTTCTATATGGGCTTTCCTTACCAGGAGTTGTCAGTGTTCCGCGAGATTTAGAAAGTTCCTCGGCACTTTGCTCGTCGATGTAAGCATCGCCACTTTTAATTAAGTTTTCTGCGATTTCATAAATTCCGTCAAAGTATGCTTCGCTGGCATAGACGAGTTTTTTTGGAGTGTAGCCCAGCCACTTAAGGTCGGCAAGATAACTGTCTGCAAAGTCGCCATCCTCTTTAGAAGGGTTTGTGTCGTCCATTCTAAGATAGGTGTAGCCACCATACTTTTTGGCGGTTTCAAAGTCAATCATAATCGCTTTGCAGTGCCCAATATGCCAATAGCCACTTGGTTCTGGTGGAAAGCGTGTGATGACCTCTTTTGCCTTTCCGCTTTCAAGGTCTTTGTTTATTTCTTCTTCAATAAAATTTGTCGGTTCAATAAGTTTCATATTTTTCTCCTAAATTTAGTTTTTTCTTTTTAAGACAAATAAAAGTCACTGGACACCAAGTTTAAGGTTTTTAAGTTTACTTTTAATGCGTGTTAAACTGTTGTCTATGCTCTTTCCGCTGATTTTAAGAATTTCGGCTATCTCTTTGTAGGAATATCCTTGAAGATAATATCTTAAAACCTCAAACTCCTTTTTAGAAAGTGCTTTTTTGATTGTTAACACAAGGTTTTGATAGTTTTCTTTTTCCACCACGCGTTCGTCTGGCGACACTTGCATGATAAGGTTAACTGGCAAGAACTGCTCGTCGTCGGAATTATCAGAAAAACTTTGCAAGGAAACGGAATTTGAAAGGGGTGCGTTTTTCTTGGTGTTTGCTTTTTTAATTGCCGACTGAATTTGATGTTTGATGCAGGTGACAGCAAAGGTTTTAAAAGTGCTTTTGTTTTCTGAAAAATTTTTAATCGCCTTGTAAAGCCCAATCATGCCCTCTTGCACAATATCTTCAAGTTCTCCGCCGATGATAAAATAACTTCTTGAAATTTTAACCACCAAATCTTTATATCTTTCAAGCAATGTGTTCTCAGCGTTTTCATCACCTTTTTTGGCAAGTTTAACAAGTTCTTCATCTGTCATTTTTTTCATGCTTATAATATAACACATTTAAAGTGAAATGTGTCCAATTTTTTTTAAATTTTTCGTAATTTTTATAAGATATAAAAAAATCAAGCATTTTCGCTTGATAATTTATCTTTTAATGAATATATGCCACTTCGTTTGGTTTGAAAATTTGCATTAAGCTTTCCTTTAAAACGGAAAATCTACAGATGTCGCAAGGCGTTTTGTTTTGTTTGTTTTTAACAAGCGTCGCACCATTAGAGTAAAAGAGGTCAGAAAAGTTGCAGGCGTCTTGAAGAGTGGTGTTTTGCATAGCGTAATGCCAAGGTGTGTCACCAAATTTATTCTGCACATCAATCGCTCGTTTTTCCTTTTCCACAAACATTTCGCTTATAGCATAATTTCCAGCAAATGAGGAAATGTGAAGAGGTGTGTCGCCGTTATTATTCTTTTCTAAAATAAGCCTTGGGTTTTTTCTTGATAAGTAATTTGCAATTTCAAATTGGTTCAAAAATGAAGCCACATGAAGCGGAGTGTTTCCTTTATTATTTTTTACCTTTAAATTTGCACCTTTTTCCACCAAAAATTTTACCATTTCAAAATTCCTGTCGTAAATTGCATAGTGCAAGGCGGTGTTTCCAAATTTATCCTTCTCGTCCATGTTAAAAGTGGCTTGTTTAAGGTTATTAATAAATCCTCTATCATTTTCAAAAACTGCAAAGTGAAAAGCGCCTTGGTCAAATGGTCTAAAATAATTTGTCATCATGCCGTCAACTTTATAGATTGTTTTTTTCGCTTTTTTATAGTTCATACATCCTCCATAGACTAAGTTTACACCATGAAAAAAGCAAAGTCAATATGTTATGAAAATTTAATTTGTATTTTTGAAAAATTCGCCAGAAATTATATATTTTATCAAAAGTAAGTGTGTTTTTAATGTTTTTTTAACTTTTTATTCAATTATTACATAATATTTTTAATAATTTTAAGCAAAATAATGGCATGAAAAAGAAATTTTTGTGCTTACTTTTAATTTTTTCCATGCTCGTATTGGGTGGTTGTTTTGCTAAAAATATTAGTTCAGCAAACATTGTGCGTGATGAGGCGAAGGTGGGAGGAAGTTTAAGTTTTGTTTATAACCATAATGATAGGTGCGCTTATATTGGTGGCGAGGGCGAATTTATGGAGTTCTACAAAGGTGATTTGTCGCTTTCGGCGGGCAATCGTGTGGGGCTTAAAGTGATTGCACCAAGTGAGGTTAAGGACTATGGCAAAGTGACGCTTGAAATGGGCGGACAAAGTTATTCCGACTTATTCCAAGTGGTTTCAGGGCAAAAACAAAACTACTTTTACATCTATCCTGCGTTCAGTGAGGAAAATCGCGAGGTAAGCATAAAAATTAATTGGGCGGATGATATTGAAAGCCAAGAATATAAGGTCTACATTGTCAGTGGCACAAAGTTTTTAAATGAAAACGGCGAGGTTGTTTAATGTTGAATTGTGAGCTAATTTCTGGTTTAAAATTAAGTGAAATCCTATCAAATAATTTATTTAGCCTAAAATATTAGTTGAATTATAGGTCAGCAATAAAAAAATATTAAAAAATATCTTGAAAAACACTTGACAAAACCTTTTTTCATAGGCTATAATGACTTAGCGTAAGAAATTTGGTCTCGTGGTCAAGAGGTTAAGACACCGCCCCTTCACGGCGGTATCAGGGGTTCGATTCCCCTCGAGATCACCAAAAAATTAGGACAGACACCAACATCGTTTAACGCGGGCACGGAAAACAAGTTTCCTAACCGCTACTATGTTGGTTTCTCCGCCTAGTCCTCTTCCGCGTAGGTGATTTTCAATTTATGCTTGTCGGGCAAAGCCCTTCTTCAAGCAAAATTGAAAATTAATTAAGATACATTTTTAATTACCAATATAATTATATAAGTAAACAAGTTCGAAAAGCATCGCCTTTTGCTTGTTTTTTTGTTTCACGACCAAACGCAACTCGCAAACGCTTTCGAGTTGGTCGTGACTTACGAGGTTTTGATTATAGTAAAGTTATGTAGGAATCGAACGGGCGGTAAAGAAAAGTTGCCGGTGTGCAAGTTTTCTCCGCCCCGGCGTGAAAGCGGAATAACTTAGTTGGACGGGTTACTAATGTTAAAGTTCAACATTTTCGTTTTCTTCCTTTTTTAATGCGTTTCTGGCAAGAGCGCACACAAAGATATTGTTTGCGTGTTTTGAAAGTATTTTCGCGCAGGTATTTAAGGTGGCACAGGTGGTTATGATGTCATCCACAATCAAAACATTTTTGTTTTTCACAAGCTCTTTATCTTTCAAATTAAAAACGCTTAAAAGGTTCTTTTGCCTTTCAAGATAATTTAAAGTTTTTTGTGATTTTGTTTCAGAAACTTTTTCCAAGGTTTCAAGGCACGGCAAGTTTAAAATTTTGGCAAGATTTTTAGCAAGGAGTTTCGATTGATTGAAACTTCTTTCTTTTTCTTTTCTTTTCGTCATTGGCACATAGGTTATAAGGTCAATTTTCCAGCCCTTTATTTCTTTGGCAATAATTATTGCATAGCCTTTGGCAAGATACCGCTTATTGTCAGATTTATATGAAAGCAAACTTTTCCTTACTAAATCTTTATATAAAAAGGGTGCTCTTGCCTTTTTAAAATATCGCTTATTTTTTTGGCAGTGGTCGCAAATAACCGCTTCATTCCCTATCGGCTCGTCGCAAATTAAACATCTTTTTCCATCGTTTTTAGGCAATAATTTTTCACAATTAGAGCAATAAGGTTTCTCATAAAAGGAGGGGATGTCGCGCCCACAAAAAACACATTTAATATCATCAGGGAAAATTAATTTATTAAAAAAAATTGATATTTTCTTAAAAATATCATATTTTTTACGTTTTTTTTGAGTTTTTTCCTTATTTTTTAATGATTTTTTCATATTTTTCATTTTTATTTATTTTTCATAAGTCTTTGGCGGACAATTTCATAGACCACAATTCCAGCCGAAACACTGGCGTTAAGTGAGTTTACTTTGCCAAAAAGTGGAAGAGAGATAACGTCGTCACAATATGCCTTTATGCTTTGTTTTGTGCCTTTGCCTTCAGAGCCGATAACAATGCCAATTTTTCCTGTGAGGTCGGTTTTGTAGATATCCTTTCCGCCAATTTCAGCGGAGTATATCCAAAGTCCGTTTTCTTTCAGCGCGTCAATCGCTTCTTTCAAATTTGTGACGCGAGCAATTCTCATGTTGCTGACAGCACCAGCACTTGTTCTTATCACAGTTTCATTCACTTGGCAAGCGCGCATTTTTGGAAGTATTATTCCATGCACGCCAGCACACTCGCAGGAGCGGATGATTGCGCCAAGGTTATGCGGGTCCTCAATTCCGTCGAGAAGCACAACAAAAGCGTCTTCATTTTTCTCTTTGGCATAGTTTAGAATGTCGTCAACATCACAGTAAGAAAAATCCACAGTTTCAGCAATATATCCTTGATGATGTGAGGTGACTGAAATTTTGTCTAAAACATTTTTTGGCACAAACTCACACTTAATTTTCATGCTTTTTGCTTCTCGGATGATTTCATCTTTACGAGAGGCATAGTTTTTGTCGATATAGATTTTGTTTATCGTTTTTTCGCTTTTAAGAGCCTCTAAAACCTGATTTCTTCCTTCAATATTCATACTTCCTCGCTAACTGAAATTTTTAAGATTTCTTTCAATCTTTCCTTTTGCTCTGTCAGATACAAGAACCCAACAAGCGCTTCAAAAGCGGTGGCTTTTTTATACTCTTCTTCATTAAAGTTTTTTGCTTTGTGTTTAGACTTAGCATTTCTTGCACGCCTCACAATTTCGCTTTCTTCAAAAGATAGCATTGGCAAAAGTTTTTCAAGCACTTCCTTTTGATGTTTGGCGTTGCAGAACTTTTTTGCTTTTTGATGATAGTAATTTAAATTTGAAATGCCACCTTTAACAACAAATTCACGGACAAACAATGTGTGCACGCCGTCGCCAATAAACGCTAAGGCGAGAGGGGAGAGGTTGTCAATTTTTTCCATGTTTTTCCTTTTATATAAACTTTATTGTTTTTCATGTTTTGTGTAAAGACATAATCTTTTAATTTTTAGCAAACCGCATTCTTTAAGCAATGAGTGAAGGATTGAAGAAGATTTTTGAAAACAATATAAATATAATTAAACCATTTTGCCAGCAACTACCACTTACATACTCTAAACAATTTTTGATTTTGCGAGGGGAAGGGCTTTGCCCGTCGAGCATAAATCAAAAATTAAATGGGGACACCGAAAATGTTTATCATTTTTGGGGATAAGGAGTAAACAAACGAAATGGTAAGTGTTTTGAATACTTTCAAAGCACGAAATGAAGTGCTGTTTGCGACGCGGATGAGGATTGGGATGGGAAACCAACGTAGTAGCCGTTAGGGAAGCCACTCCTTCCCGTGTCGGCGTTAAGCGAAGTTGGTGTCCGCACCAATCTAGTTGTTAAATCTAAAAAGCACAACATCGCCGTCTTGCATCACATAGTCTTTGCCTTCCATTCTCACTTTGCCTTTTTCTTTTGCGCGTAAAAACGAGCCTGCTTCCACAAGGTCGTCATAGGAAACAATTTCCGCTTTGATGAAACCTTTTTCAAAATCGGAGTGAATTTTTCCAGCAGCCTGAGGTGCTTTTGTGCCTTTGTGAATGGTCCACGCGCGCACTTCTTTTTCGCCAGCAGTGATATAACTCATAAGCCCAAGAAGGTCATAACTTGCCACAACAAGTTTTTCTAGTCCTGACGATTTAATGCCAAGTTCGTCTTTAAACATCTGCCTTTCGTCTTTGTCGAGTTTAGCAATTTCCTCTTCAATTTTGGTGCAGAGGGCGACCACTTTGGCGTTTTCTTTTTCCGCCACTTTTTTCACTTCCTCCACAAACTTATTTGTTTCTTTTGCCAAATCTTCTTCGCCGATATTGGCAACATAGATAACTGGTTTCATGGTTAAAAGTGAGAAGTTCTTTAAGATTTTTTCTTCGTCCTCTGAATATTGCAAACTTCTTGCACGACCGCCTTTTTCAAGCACCTCTTTAATTCTTTTCATAACTTCAACCGTTGTCAGCAAGGTTTTGTCGCCAGTTTGCTTTGAAAGTTTTGCATTTTTTTCAATCACCTTTTCCACTTGCTCTAGGTCGGAAAGCGCCAGTTCCATTTCAATGGTTTCAATGTCGCGCACAGGATTAATCGAGCCTGAAACGTGGATGATTTTGTCGTTTTCAAAACATCTAACAACGTGCACAATGGCGTCAACTTCGCGGATATGGCTTAAAAATTTGTTGCCAAGCCCTTCGCCATGACTGGCACCAGCCACAAGCCCTGCAATATCCACAAACTCAATGCTTGCAGGCGTAATCTTTTGCGTGTTATACATTTTTCCCAAAACATTCAGCCTTTCATCTGGCACATCCACCACGCCGATGTTTGGCTCGATTGTGCAGAAAGGATAGTTCGCACTTTCTGCACCAGCGTCAGTTATTGCATTAAACAAGGAACTTTTTCCCACATTAGGAAGCCCCACAACTCCAATTTTCATAAACACTCCATGATGTTATATTAATAATTTTTTGATTATCTTTGATATTATAGCAAATTTGAAAAGTTTTTTCAATTAAAGTGGTGTAAAAAATATGATATTTTCTTTTGTCAACCGATATTTTTAATAAAATTATGCTGTTTTCCTTTAAAATTAAAGTGAAAAAGAAAAGGGAACGGTTTTCCGCTTCCTATTTTCTTAAATCGGTTTCTTTGGTATTGCCTTGCTTTTCTTTATCATTAACAATTCCGCGAAGGTCTTTAAAAGCCTTTTTATTCGCTGAAGTGTCATAAGCATCTCCCATGCTTTCTTTAACTTCCTCTTCTTTTTTGTTGACATCGTCATTAATTTTGTTAAAAGCCTCTTCTTTCTTTTGCTTATCCTCTTCTTTTTTTGCTTTGTCAGCGCGATTTATGATGTCATCTGCAAAGGTTTTAAGGTTAAGTTTTTCAGCAATTTCTTTTGTTTCTTCTTGCATTTCATATTCATGTCTTTCGCTTTCCAAACGATTTTGTTTCATAGCTTTTTCCGTAGGTCCAGTGTTTTTCCACCTGTCGTCGAATGCGGAATTTTTAATTGCGTCTTCCGGTCTTAAGCCATATTCCATTTGATCGGAAATTTTAACCGCTTTTTGCAAGGTTTCTTTTCTCTTCTTTAATGCGTCAATATGTTTTTCCACATTGGCAATTGCTTCTGCACGATTAAATTCAGAAATAGGGTTTCTTGCGAGGTTGTCTATTGTAAGTTCAGATTGAATTTTTGCCTTTTCGTCTTTAAGAGTGGTGATTTTTGTTTCGTGTTTTTTAATTATTTTTTCTATCATAGTTGATTTTTCATAAAATACTTTTGCTTTTTTTTCAACTTCTTTTGCGTTGTTTAAGTTGCTTTCAATATCTCTAATTATGCCACGGCGATTTTCTTGCACAGATTGTAAGACTCGCTTATCAAAATCGGTTTTGTATGCAAAAGCATCTAATGCTTTTTTTGCCTTTTCTGTGTTTTCTGAGAAAATGTCATTAAATGCTTTTTTATATTTTGCTTGAATCGCATTTAATGTTTCTTGCTTTAATTTTTCAATTTCTTCTTCCGAAAGATTTTTATCATTCAATATGGAATTGACATTTTTTTGTAAATTTGCTAATTCTTCTTCTTGATTATGATAGTTTGTGAGTTCATTTTTAGATTTTTCAAGCATTTCACTATAATTAAGAACAAGTTTATTTGCTTTGATATATTCATCTTCATATTCAATCATGGTATTTCTAAATCCAGAAATTTCCTCTTCTTCGCTTTTAATTTGATCGTCAATTTGAGCTATTTTTTGTTGTTTTTCTTGGCGCTCATTTTCTGGCATAGCCTTATTTTTGCCACCATTTTTCAAAAAATCAAGTTCTTGCTCTAGTTGTGGCAAAATGCCGTCAATGCTTTCAATTTCTTGTTGATATCTTGCTTTATCGCCCTCAATTCTTTCAAGTTTTGCTTGTCTTGTGATTTGCCTATCTTCTCTTTCAAGTTCCTTTCTTCTTGCTCGAGCGTCAAGTGCTTGATTCAAATACCCGCCAGTTCCCCAATTCCAAGGCTTTGTTGCAAGAAGTGCAGAAGTTGCAAATCCTGCAATTGCAAAAGGTGCAAGAAATGGAATGAAAACGCTGAGTGCTGTTAAAAAGGCGGAAACTCCCAAAAAACTAGCCCAAATTTTTTCTTCATTAACTTCTTCATTAACTGGTTTTGGTGCAGTTGCCGCACCACCGCCAGCACTTCCTCCGCCAGAGCCACCTCTACTTTTTGGTGTTTGCTGAGCACTTGGTGCTCCATTTCCACTTGGCGCTTCTTGGCGAGGGGTAGGTGTTTCATTTTGAGGCTCAGGAGTTTCATTAGATGGTTCTGGTGTTTCTTGTGGTGGGGTTGGAGGTGGAGGTGTTAAATCTTGTTCTTCATGAGAAGGTTCGTTATCTCCTTGAGCGTCATCATCACTAGGTTTTTCTTCGTTTTGGCTAGGTGGTGTTTGTTCAAAAGTTCTTCCTGGAAGAGATTTTTGAGCGTCATCCTCCAAATCATTTTGAGGAGGTTCATGAGTTGGTTCATTTGGCACTAAGCCACTTTGATTATCTTCTCCAAGTTCGGTGCGAGGTTTACCATCAACAACATGAACATTTTGTTTTCTTCCGTCTTCATACTCCACAGTGTATTCATCAATAATTTGACCGCCAGCAAAATATGCGTCATTACGAGTGGTTTCAGCGTCAAAGTTTTCTTTCTTTGGTTGTGTGTATAAATTGTTATCTTGTTTTGGTTCAAGTTGGTTATTTTCATGTTCATCTTCTTGAATTTCATGAAGAGGAGGTTCTTGACTTTCTAAATCAGTGGTTTGTTTTGGTGAATTTTGATAGAAAACGGTGTCATTTTCAATTATGGCATTTGGCGATTGAGTTGACGCGTTATATCTTTCATCTTCAACAATGATGCTTTCAGGTGTTCTAAGTTCATTTTTTTCGTCGCTTTGGTTGGCAAGTCCAGTTTCCTTTTCATTTTGCACAACAAGCCCATGCTCTTCATTACTTTTTCCTTTTACCTTATGTGGTGGAACAAGAACAAAGTCTTTTTCTTCACTAGGCACAAGAATAAAGCCATGCTCATCCTCTTCAACCACTTCTGGCTCCTTTTCTTCCACAAGTTCGTTGCCTTTTTCTGTGCGTTTAACAACGGCAATATCGGCGTAGGAATATATGTTTGCTTCGTCATAGCGGTCGATGTAAGTGCCTTCAAACTTCTTAAATTCTTCAGCATATTCCTTTTCCTTGCTGTCAAGAAATTTTTGCACAGTTTTGCCAGTGCCTTTAAGGTCCATATTCAAATTGCAAGTCATGTTTCCTGCATGAAGTTTAAGTGAAAGGTTGTTGTTTTCAAAATTCATACCTCTCACTTCATAGTATTTTCCAACTTGTTTTCTTCCGTTCACTTCCAAATTGAAATAACCATAAAGTTTGCCGTCTTTTTCGGCAAGATTCAGCCATTCCGTGCCAACTTTTTCACCCTTTGGCACACGAATAGGAAGTGAGGTGATTGCAAGCGCGCCATAATTTTTTGTGATTGGTTGCACGCGTTTGATGTTGTCTAAGATGTTGTTTGTTTTAATTTCTTGGTTTGTTCTCATGCGGGCGTTTTGCGTGGAGGCGATGAGAAGTGCTTGCATTGTGGCACTTTCAAATTTCATATCTTCACCTAAATTGCAAGTGTTGTCATTTCCCATGGCTTTTTCTAAGAACCTGTCGGAAACGGCGATGTCGAAAGGATAGTCAGTGTTTCTGAAAACGCTGTTTCCGTTTTTCGTGTCAACAATCTGCGCGCCAAAGGCAGAGAAGAGACAGGAAAAATCTTTGCCGTTTGTGCTTTTCACTTGCACATCAAGTTTCTTATCCAAAACAAGTTCGTTTAACTCCACATCTTGCCCGCGAAAATCTGCGTATTTATTATTTGTGTCGATAGATTTAAAAAATTCATCGCCAAAGTGGAGATAGGTCTTTCCGCCTTTGTCATAAAAATTTGCCACCAATTTGCCATTTTTATGAATTTTTAAAAGGTATTTATTAGAGTCGCTGGAATAAAGATGTTGTTCTCCTCTTTCCGAGAATTTGACATTGGCACTTTCAAGTTTAATATTTTGAGAAACCTTAATAACTCTATCTTCACCTTTAACATTTTTCGCGTCTTTTTTAAGAGTTTGCGAGTCGTTTCTAACGCGAGAAATAGGGCTGTCAAGATTAGATTTTTTTGCCATAAAATCCTCCATATAAAAAATTATAACATTTTTAAGATATTTTGTCAATTATTGTCTAAATTTAATTAAACTTGAACTAATATTTTTAAGTATGTGTAAAATGTGGATAAAATTAAGTTAAACAGTTGAAATTTTTTTTAATTTTTGGTAAAATACCATAGATAAATTGTAGAATAAGAATAATTGGAGTTAATATGGGACTTTTTGGAAACGAAAATAAATCGCAAGTTAAGAAACTTAAAAAAATTGCCGATAAGGTTGTGGCGCTTGAAGATAAATATCGCGCGTATTCTGACGATGAACTTAAAAATTGCACCGAGGATTTTAAAATGAGATATAAAAATGGCGAAAGCTTGATGGACCTTCTTCCAGAGGCTTACGCGGTTATGCGTGAGGCGTCGGACAGAGTTTTGAAGATGCGTCACTTCTATGTGCAAATTTTGGGCGGAATCGCTCTTCATCAAGGGCGTATTGCAGAAATGGCAACTGGTGAAGGTAAAACTCTTGTGGCAACACTTCCTGCATATTTAAACGCCATAACTGGCAAAGGTGTTCATGTTGTGACTGTGAATGAATACCTAACTAAGCGTGACGCTGAATGGATGGGCAAGGTTTATCGCTTTCTTGGCTTAACCGTTGGGGTGGCAGTTTCAGGTATGCCAGAAGCCGAAAAGCGCAAGGCATATGCGTGTGACATAACCTATTGCACAAACAACGAACTTGGGTTCGACTATCTTCGCGACAACATGGCAGTAAACAAAAATCAGCGCGTTCAACGCGGGCATAATTTTGCCATTGTCGATGAAGTGGACTCTATTTTGATTGATGAAGCAAGAACGCCTCTCATTATTTCTGGACGCGGAATGAAATCCAGCGAACAATATATTTCCGCACAAAAATTTGTTAAAACCTTAAAGAGCGACGACTATGAACTTGACGAAAAAACCAAACAACTAAACTTGACCGAAAGCGGAATTGATAAGGCAGAAAGATACTTTAAACTTGATAACCTTTCCGATGTTGACAACTTGGAATTAAACCACCACATAAACAATGCCATGAAGGCAAACTTCACTATGCATCGCGATGAAAACTATATTGTTAAAGACGGCGAAGTTATCATTGTCGACGAGTTTACTGGGCGTTTGATGCAGGGAAGAAGATACTCAGACGGCTTGCACCAAGCGATTGAAGCCAAGGAAGGCGTTAATATTAAAGATGAAAACAAAACCCTTGCAACAATCACTTTCCAAAACTATTTCCGCCTATACGACAAACTTTCTGGCATGACAGGAACGGCAAAAACTGAAGAGGGCGAATTTAGAGCAATCTATAAACTTGATGTTGTCACCATTCCACCAAACTTACCAAACATAAGGCAGGACGAGCCAGACATCATCTTCTCCACCGAGCGCGGAAAAATTAGGGCAATTGTGGAAGAGATTAAACGCCATCATGCAACTGGTCAACCAATTTTGGTTGGTACTGTGACCATTGACAAAAGTGAACTTATTTCAAAAGCGCTTAAAGAGGCAAAGATTAAGCATAATGTTTTGAACGCTAAAAATCATGAAATGGAAAGTCAGATTGTGGCTCAGGCTGGGCGAAAAGGCGCTGTGACCATTGCCACCAACATGGCAGGACGCGGAACGGATATTTTGCTGGGCGGAAACCCTGAATTTATGGCAAAAAAGAAGATGCGTGAAGAGAATTTCACAGAAGAGCAAATTTCCTATGCTAACTCTTTCAACACTGTGGACGATGAGGAACTTAAAAAAGCAAGAGAAAGATATAACACGCTTTATAGCGAGTTCAAAAAGATAACCGACACGGAAAAAGAGGAAGTTAAAAGCGTGGGCGGACTTCACATCATCGGCACAGAAAGGCATGAGTCGAGAAGAATTGACAACCAACTTCGTGGGCGTGCTTCTCGTCAAGGTGACCCAGGTTCTTCGGTTTTCTTCATATCTTTTGAGGATGATTTAATCAGGCGTTTTGCTGGCGAAAAATTCAAGAAACTTGCCACATTTTTTAGGTTGGAAGAAGATACGCCAATTCAACTTAAAATTATGTCAAGGCAGATTGAGTCAGCGCAAAAGAAAATTGAAATGCAAAACTTTGCCATAAGAAAAACCGTTTTGCAATTCGACGATGTTTTGAATGCGCAAAGAGGAATTATTTACGACCAACGCAACAGCGTTTTAGACGGCAAAAGCGTGCATGACCAAATTATGAATATGCTTCCACACCTTGTGAACATCTATGTTAACCGTTGCGTTGACCCAGAAAAACCATATTTTGATTGGGACTATGAAAAAATCAATAAAGAACTTGAAAATGGGCTTTTGGAAAAAGGAAAAAACATAATCACAGAAGATCTTTGCGAAGGTTTTGACATCGACGATTTCAGCGAAAAGGTTTTGGAACTTGTGAAATCTAGATATGAAAATCGTATGCAAGAGGCTGGCAAACTTGGCGTTATTTTTGAAGAGATTGAAAAATTTGTGCTTTTAAGAGTTGTTGACTCCAACTGGATGAACCATATCGACGATATGCAAATCATGAAAAACGAGATTTTTGCGCGTGGATTTGGAAATCAGGACCCAATTTTAGCGTATAAAAAAGATGGCTTTGAAATGTTCGACAAGATGATTGACAGGATTAAAGAAACCACTTGCTTACTTCTTCTTAACATGAACATTGAGGTTAGGCGTCCAGTTCAACCAAAAGAAACAAATCTCAAAAACACCGAAGCCAAAAAGTATGAACCTAGCGAAAGGCCAGAAGAGAGAAAAATTCAAAAAACTGTTGTTAACACCACTAAAAAGGTGGGCAGAAACGACCCATGTCCTTGTGGAAGTGGAAAAAAGTATAAAAATTGTTGCGGAAGAGTGTGATTTTCACATTCTTCTTTTTTCACTATTGACAAGGTGATATATTCGTGTTAAAATCTATGAAAGTGAGGAAAAATGAATACGGTTGATTTTGCAGTTGATTGGTGGATAAAGTATTTATCTGGCGAAGAGCATGACGACGAAATGCAAGAGTTTGTTGATAAGAATTTTTATGATGATAAAAGAGCGTTTGGCGCTTTAAAGATTTTGGCAGAATTTTTGGATAATGCCTATGAATACGCCAGGCTTCAAAACAGGCTTAAACCATGGCAAAAGGAAAAGTTTGCAGGTTTTTTAAAGGTGGGCATAAAAAACGAAATCACAAAAAACGGCTATTGCTATCTTTACACCGATGAAAACGGTTCTGCGCGCGGGCTTCTAGGTCTTGTTTCCTATTATGCTTACATTGAGCATGACGAGGCGAGTGCTTTTCCAAATCATTTTGAAATGTTCATAGACCGTGACAAAGTGGAAATAAGACGGCGAGAGGATGAAAAGTATGAAATTCTCTTTCAAAAGCCAAAAGAAAGAGAAAGATAAAAAAATATGCACAACGAAGTGCATATTTTTTATGAAAAGATTTTTAATTTATTAATGAAAAGATTTATAGATTATTTTTATTAATTTTTTTTTAAAGTTCAAATTTCTTGCCAAAGTGTTTTGAAACATTAAAGCAAGGAAGTTTTAATTATTTTTTAATAATTAAACGTTATATTTTTTCTTGAATTTTTCAACATTACCACTTGAGTCAACAATTTTCTTCTTGCCAGTGTAAAATGGGTGGCACTTATTGCAAATATCAATTTTCAAAGTGTCGCCTTTCACACAAGAGCCTGTTTTGAAAGTGTTTCCACACGCGCACACAACGGTCACTTCATGGTAATCTGGATGTATTTTTTCTTTCATATTCCTCTCCTTTTAGTCACCAATGTATGGAAGTAATGCCATGTTTCTTGCTCTTTTAATAGCGTTTGCAAGTTCTCTTTGATGATAAGAGCAAACACCAGTTTGGCGTCTTGGCAAAATTTTACCTTTTTCTGTGACATATTTTCTTATTTTTGCAATATCTTTATAGTCGATTGTCTTTTCGCCAGCCACACAGAAAGCGCAAACTTTTTTCTTAGAAGGCTTGCGATATTTTTTAACAACCTTTTCTTCGGTTTTAACTTCGCTCATAATCTCTCCTTTTTAATTTTTAAAATGGCAAACTGTCATCTTCAATTTCTTCAAGTTCAGCGGTCTGTTTTGGCTGAGGCTGTGCTTTTGGTGCGTCAACATCATCTTGAGTGTCGCCACCGCGTGCAGAGTTAATAAATTCCACTTCTTCTGCCACGATGTCGGTTGTGTAGCGCTTTTGACCATCAGCAGTTTCATAGGTTGAGGTTTGAAGCCTTCCAACAACAGCACACTTAGAACCTTTCTTCAAAAATTTATGGCAATTTTCTGCCTGATTTCTCCAAACAACAATGTTAAAAAAGTCTGCTCCTCTTTCGCCGTCGGCATTAGCAAATCTTCTTGAAACGGCAATGGAAAATCTGCAAATTGAAACACCGCTGTTGGTTTGGGTTAATTCTGGATCTCTTGTTAAGTTTCCAAGTAAAATCACTTTGTTCATAATTTTCTCCTATTTTCTAACAAACATTTGACGAACGATGCCATCAGTGATGTTCATAAGTTTGTTCATTACGTCAACTTCTTCTGGTGCCATGGTGATGTTAAAAATCACATAGAAACCTTCGTTTTTGAAGTTGATTGGATAAGCAAACTTTTTCATACCAATTTTCTCAACGCCTTCAATGGTGCCTTTGTGAGCTTCAACATACGCTTTAAATCTTGCGATAAGTTCTTCTCTCTTTTCTTCGCTGACATCAGAAGCGATGATAAACATAAGTTCATACTTATTCATCTTAATACCTCCTTTTGGACTAATGGTTTTTGCTTTTTCGCAAAAACAAGGACAGCATTTCTACTGCTTTTGGCATTTTAGCACATATTGGCACATTTGTCAAGTGTTTAAAAACAATTTATTTATTTTAATATTTAGGTTTATAGATAAAAGCATAAAGAATTTAAAATCATGAAGTTGTGCATAAAAATTATAAATAAACGAAAGTTTGGCAATAATTTTAGCATGAAAATGACCTATTTTCCGGTTTCAAACGGGGTTATGTGTAAAAATGAGGTGAGAGAAGCACTTGCGGTTATCAGTGAGGACGGCACGCGAAGTTTATGGAGCGAGGAAAGTAAACTTAAACTAATTTACTGGCATTTCCCTTTTGCTCGCGGACTTCAGTGTTTTTTCATGGGCATAATCGCTCTTTTCAAAGCGCAGTTCTGGGCGGATAAAATTAAGAAAAAGAAAAAAGATTTTACCATTCTTTTTTCTCTTCTTTCCGCGGTTTTAGGTGTGATTTTTGCTGGGCTTGTTTTGGGATATTTACCGGGCAAACTTGGCTATTTTCTCATCGGTGCGGACAGCTCCACGTTATTGCGCAATTTCATCATTGCCTTTTTTAAGGTTGTTCTTTTTGCCGTATTTTTAATTGCACTTAAAGCGTTCCCAGTTATGAGGGAGTTTTTCCGCTTCAACAGGGCAAGTGACCTTGTTTCCATTTACGGCGAAAATTGCCGAGGAAAATATAAAAATGGGATGTGTGAACCGCTAAATTTCTTAAATTTCCTTGTTTTTACTTTCTTTTTAGATATTTTTGTGATAACATTTATTGGAATAAGTTTAGGTTTTGTGCTTAACTTCTTGGTAAATTTGGCAATTTTTTTGCTTATGCCAATGGTGGCTTATGAAATTTTGTGGCTTATTGACAAAAGCGGTTGGAGTTATTTGAAATCGCTGTGCTTTGTGACCTCGTTTTTTGTGACAATGAGGCCGTCTTTAACTCATGTTGAAACCGTTTTAACCGCGCAAACCGAGATGAATTTTTTGCTCTCACAAAAGGAAAGAGGATATATGAAAGATGATGGCAGAAAGCCTTTTTCGGTGGTGTATGCCGAAGTGAAAAATAAATTAAATAAAGTGGCAGATAAGAGCGATGTTGATTGGATAATCGCCACCGTTTTAGGCAAAAATCGCGCTGAAGTTAAACTTGTGGAAAGCGTTTCTGAAAAGGAATATAAGGATATTATGCGGGCGACAAACAGGCGGGCAAATGGCGAAAGTGTGGACAATATTTTTGGCTACACCGAATTTTTCGGGCTTCGTTTTGATGTCAACAAAAAAGTGCTAACACCGCGTATGGAAACGGAAATTTTGGTGGAACAGGTTTTAAGATTTGCAGGCAAAAAAACAAAAATTTTGGATGTTGGCACAGGCAGTGGTGCGATTGCAGTTAGCATTGCAAAAAACAGCGAAGCAGTGGTTTCTGCGCTTGATATAAGCAAAAGCGCCTTGCAAACAGCACAATCAAACGCCAAGAAAAATGGTGTTAAAGTGGAATTTATTGAGTCAAATCTCTTCAATAACTTGAAAAGAAGAAAAAAATATGATATTATAGTTTCTAATCCGCCATACATTCCAACCAAAGATTTACCTAAACTTGATGTCAATGTGCGTGAATGTGACCCGAAAATTGCTCTTGACGGAGGCGAAGATGGGCTTTTGTTTTACCGAGAAATAACCGCGGGCGCTGTTAAGCACTTAAAAAGTGGAGGTATGCTTTTTTACGAGGTTGGAAAAGGGCAAATAGGCCATGTTAAAAAAATTATGAAAGAAAATGGCTTTAAAGATATTAAAATAGTTAAAGACTATAACAAAATTGAAAGGGTAATTTATGGAAAACTATAAAGATTTTTTGGAAAAAACGGCAAAGTCGAAAGAAAGATACGACGAGTTAACCACTCTTGTTATGGATCCAAATGTGATTGCCGACAACAAGGCATGGAAAAAGTTGGTGAAAGAAAGAAGTGCGATTGAAGATTTAGCAAATGCCTATGTCACACTTAAAAATTTAACGGAAAATTTATCTAAATGCGAAAGCGATGTGAAGTCTGAAACGGATGCTGAAATGAAAAAGCTCTATGAAGCGGAAATTGACGACTTAAAAAATAAGATTGACGAAGAGGTTGAAAACATCAAAATCTTACTTCTTCCTAAGGACGAAAACGACGAAAGCAATGCAATCTTGGAAATTCGCGCGGCGGCAGGTGGAGAAGAAAGCGCACTTTTTGGCATGGAACTACTTCGAATGTATTCTCACTATGCCGACAAAAATAGGTGGAAAACGGAAATACTTGACATCAACGAAACCGAACTTGGTGGCGTGAAAGAATGCACAGTGCTTTTCCGCGGAAAAGGCGCATACTCGAAACTTAAATACGAAAGTGGAGTTCACAGGGTGCAACGCGTGCCAGAAACTGAAAGCGGTGGAAGAATTCACACCTCAACTGCCACGGTTGCGGTTCTTCCAGAAGTTGAGGATATTGATTTTGAAATTAAAGAGTCTGACCTTAAAATTGATACATACCGAAGCGGTGGCGCAGGCGGACAACATGTCAACAAAACAGAGTCAGCAATCAGAATCACACACCTTCCAACAGGCATGGTTGTCACTTGTCAGGACGAAAGGTCGCAACTAAAGAACAAAGAAAAAGCCATTAACATTTTGAAAAGTAAACTTTATGATTACTATCGCGAACAGCGTGACAGCGAATATGACGAAAACCGCAAAAGTCAGGTGGGCAGAGGCAACCGAAATGAGAGGATAAGAACATATAACTATCCTCAAGGCAGAGTGACTGACCACCGCACAAACCTTTCTTCTTATGATTTGGAGGGTGTTTTAAACGGCGATATCGACCAATTTATTGAAGCAATGGTAATTAAAGAAAGAGAAGAAATGTTGGCAAAACTTTAATCAAATTCAAAAAATAATTAAAACATCAAATTTTAGACAATAAAAAAATCTTGGAATTTCCAAGATTTTTTGAATTTAATATTATTTTCCAATAAGAGTTCTTGCTGTGCGAATGATTGTGTTAACTGCTTGGTGACCAGTGTTTCCTTCAAATGATTCAAATACGCCCATTGAAGAAAGAATAGCAGGTAAAATTAAGTTAAAGAACAAGATTAATGCAATTGTCACAACGATTGCCACGATAACGTTAATCAATCTTTTCTTTGCCTCTTCGCGTTGCTCAGATGAATCTGCTCTTGCCATTTTAACACCAATATAAATGGCGTAAACAGCACCACAAGCACCAACCAAAACAAGCGAAACCCACAAAATCCAGTTAAGAGCGGTAAGTAAATCGGAAATCCAGCCTAGATTTGCGCCATAAGTGTCAACAACTGCTTGCCAAGACCAAAGAACTTGATTATCTTCCATACTTTTTCTCCTTTTAATTAATATCATTCTCAAAACAAGAAAATTTATTCTTAATTTTTGATTACATGCATATAATAACATATAAAAAAATAATTTCCAAACGATTTTAATAAAAAATTAAAAATATTTTAAAATATTTTTTTTAATTATTTATTTTTTTAATAAAAAAGAGTTTTGTTTTCGCAAAACTCATAATTTTTTATATTTTTAGAGGAAATTTTTAAATAAATTGCCTGAAAGTGTTATTTCCACAGCAACATCCACCCCAGTTATTGTTCCAACCATTATTAAAGTTATTGTTGTTTAAACCAAGAAGCAGTAGTAAAAGTATGTTTGTGTTGGTGGCAAGGTTAACATCGTTTGCACTACTTAAAGTGGAAAGTAAAAACACCCATAAAATATCTTGTGACATAATTTCCTCCTTTTCAACAAGAATTTCTTATATTAGTCAAATTTCTCTTTTGACCTTTCCTCTTTTGTTTGGCAAAATATTGTTATCAGTATGCTATTTTATATGTCATAATTTTTTAACTTGACACAAAAAAGGAGTTATCATGGAAAAATTTTTGAGGCTTAATGAAAGAAATAGATATGAAATTTTATCTGTTTTGCCAGATGATAAGGTGATAAACAAACTTGCTCTTTACTTTCAAAACTTTTCCGACCAAACGCGGATAAAGATTTTATCTTTGCTTTCCATTCGTGATATGTGCGTCAATGATATGTCGAATGTTTTGAAAATTAACCAGACCACCATTTCTCATCAACTTAAAACGCTGAAAGACCAAGATATTGTGGAGTATAAACGCGAGGGAAAGGTGCTTATCTATCGGCTGAAAGCGCCAGAGGTGTCGGAAATGATGATGTATGCTGTGAAAGTGACAGAAGGGTAATAAGATATATGGTCGAACCAAACACAATTTTAGTTATATTTGGGCAAAATAAATGTTAATACTTTTTTGCGTTGTGTTTGTATATATGGTGGGGCGAAGTTTTGCGGGCGTCAGCCCGCAGGCGTCCGCAAGGACGCCTCCTTTCTCGCACAAAAAAAGGTGGCTGTTTTTCTTTATAGAAAAGCGAGAAAGGAAAACTTCGCCCCAATTCCTTGCAAAACACATATATAATATGTTATAATATTTTCCATGAGGCAAAAGATACTTCTTCATTCCTGCTGTGGTCCATGTTCCACGGTGTGCATAGAAAGGTTAAAAGATGACTACGATGTCACAGTTTTTTATTATAACCCAAACATCTATCCGCGTGAGGAATATGAAAAACGCAAAGCCGAGCAAAAGAAAGTTTGCGAGTTTTTTAACATTCCTGTGATTGATGGCGACTATGACGAAGAAAGTTGGCTTACTTATATAAAAGGTATGGAAACTGAGAAAGAGGGCGGAGCGCGCTGTGAAAAATGTTTTTATTACCGCTTATATAAAACCGCACTTGTTGCCAAAGAAAACAATTTTGACCTATTTGGCACAACCTTAACAGTAAGTCCACACAAAAGCACGCCGATAATAAACAAAGTTGGCAAAGAAATTGAAAAAGAGGTTAAAATTCCATATTTAGAGGAAAGTTTTAAGAAAAAAGACGGCTATTTAAGAAGCATAAACCTATCTAAAGAACTGTCATTATATAGGCAAAACTATTGTGGTTGCCGATTTTCAATAAGGGGATAAATGTTTAATAAAGAAGAGTTTATTCAAGATATAGATAAAAAGAAAAAAGAGGAAACGAAGTCGATAGCGCTATATTTAACAACTCACATAACCTTATATATAGTGCTAATCTTTTTCCTTATCTTTTTTGTTTGGTACACTGTCTTTTCAGTCACGCATAGATATTACATCGTGGAAGGCGCGTCCATGCAACCATATCTTAACAACGGAATTCCTGCAACTGATCAAAGTTCTTCTAAAGACGCAGTGTATGTCAACCTAAATGGTAAGATTGATGTTTATGATGTTGTGGTGATTGAAGGCGTTTCAAAAA
This sequence comes from uncultured Clostridia bacterium, assembly GCA_930971385.1. Classification (GTDB taxonomy): domain Bacteria; phylum Bacillota; class Clostridia; order Christensenellales; family UBA1242; genus Caccovivens. The sequence goes on from CAKNGB010000001.1 coordinate 44,962, forward strand.
CCTCTCCAAGCATAATTAAGCGCGTTGTTGCAGAAGAGGGCGACTTTGTTTCGATTGCAAAAAGCGGAAATAGTTTCTTTTTATTTAGAATAGACGCAGAAGATATAACGCTTAACGAAAATAACGAATACACCACACTGGTTTCAGATGAAAACGCCCTCGTTTTTGAAAATGAACGAAACACTGGTTATGAAATAAGGTATGAAGATTGGAACAGTGTGGATGAAAGAATTTACAACGGCGTTTATTATGACTCAGGTTTTTTCTCTCAATTTGTTCAAGGTTATATAAATGGAAATGACACTTTTTCCTATTATGTTTCCAGCGACGATTTAATCTATGTTCAAGTGCCAGAAAACTCCACTTTTTGTTTAGGCGACAATCGTGCTCATTCCAGCGACTCGCGCACTTATGGTTTTATCTCATATGACAACATCGTTGGCGATGTGGAAATCACAGCCTATAACTATTCCTTTGTCAATCGCGTTTTTGAGGTTATAAAGTATTATTACTATCAAGTGGAAGAATTTTTTGCAAGATAGTGAAATTTGTTTGGAAATTTAAAACTTTTGTGATATTATAATACCAAGCAAATATTGCTAAACAAATCACAAAAAGGAGAAGAATATGAATAAAGGTGATTTCATTAAAGCAGTTGCTGAAAAAGCAAATTGCACACAAAAAGACGCAGGAATTGTTTTCGATTCAATGGTAGACACAATTATCAGCGTTCTTAAAGGCGGGGATAAAATTGTTATTCCTGGATTTGGTTCTTTTGAACTTGTTAAAAAGGCTGCAACAACAAAAATGAACCCACTCACAAAGAAAACAGTTAAGGTTGCTGCTTGCAAGGTTCCAAAATTCAAATTTGGCAAAAGTTTTAAGGCAATTTTTAATGCATAAATAAAAAAAGCACCACATCGGTGCTTTTTTGTTTAGGAATGCAAGAATAACACAAATGAAATGAGTGTTTTCTTTTTATTGGTTATCCGTGTCTTCCATATTTATGATAACATAGCCTTGACTTAGCGCGCAAAGTGGGCAAATTTTATAACTTTCCTTTGCTTCTGCCACATATCCGCAGTTAGAGCATTTCCATTTTGTGACATGGTCACGCTTATACATCGAGTGGCTTTTATATAGATTTCCTAAATACTGAAGCATTTTGTGGTGGGTTTCTTCCACTCTTGCCACCATTTCAAAACTTTTGCCAATGTCATTAAAACCTTCGTCATAGGCAATTTTAGCAAAGGAAGGGTAGATGTTTTTTGCTTCCGAAAGCTCTATTAACGCCTCACCAAGAAGAGAAGTTTTAAGTTCTGGCGACTCAAACGGATAGCCTGCCTCGATTGCGATGTTTTTTGCCCCACCATTCGATTTTTCAATGATGTAGTCATAAAAAACCTTGGCGTGCGCCATTTCATTTTTAGCAAGCGTTTTCATGGTGTCGGATAAGAATTTTTGGTTGTCGCTAAGTGCCATTTTGCTCATAAATTGATAGCGCGCACCTGCTTGACACTCGGCAGAGAAACTTCTTGCCAAGTTTATTTTTGTCACACTTTCATTAAAATCCATATTTTTATCTCCTTTTTTAACCTCAAAAGGAATATTGCCTAAAATTTGCCATTTATTCATTTGCTTTTTTTATTTTTTTTGTTTACAATATAAGAAAAGGAGAAGATATGTTTCTTGGAGATAAAGGAAAACCAACCAAATATCCAACGATAAGGAAGAATTTTTATCTTATCATCGACGATGAAAGAATGACGGTTCGAAAACTTATCACTAAACTTGGCTTTTGGACGGTAATTCCAGACGGAAAAATGAATGAAAGAGAAATTGTTTACGACACCGATAAAAAACTTCTCACAGGAGTGGGATTAATTTTGCGTAAGAAGATAACGCCAAACCGCTCGTATTTTTCACTTGTCAGGGTGAATAATTTGAACACCTCACTTCAACTTCGCGAAAAGAAGTCTTTTCTTGGCGAGTGTGAGGCGAACGACCAACCGTCCGACTTTCCAACGCAAATTGCCAATGAAATCAACAACATTTTCAATAACCTTTTCACCATAAATTTGGTGGATATTGTGAAACACTCTTCGCCATATATCAACATCGAAATTCGCGGAAATCGCTATAAAATTGTCAGCGGAACCGGCTATGAAGTGACCGCGTCGTTTGAAGATTTAAGAATTAAAGATGAACGCACGGGAAGAAAAGGTAAAAAGCGTATTTTCTCAATTAAAATGGAAGATGACCCAAATTACGAAATGGAACGCGAGCATTTGGAAGGTATAATTTCAAGATATTGCAAGGAACTTGCACCAGTCGTCAAAAACCGCTTTGAAATTGCCGAAACGGTGGTTAAAACCGAAGAAGTTGACCAAGCAGAACTTAAACGCAAAAAAAAGGAAGAAAAGGCGAAGAAAAAGCAGGAGGAAGAAAGACGACGCCGAGAAGAAGAGGAATATTAAAAAGTGGAGCTGTCCACTTTTTTATTTTTATTTTTTAAATAAATTTTAATTGAAATTTGGAAACTTAAATTCAAATTCTTAAAAACAAAGTTTTCACATATATTAGTGTGTGGAGAAAAAGAAATTAGGTCTATTAACTAAAATATGCTACGGCGTTGGAAATTTGGGGTATGGCAGTATGGGACAAACTGTCAACAGTTTTATCATGTTTTTTGCCACAAGTGTTATGGGTTTGCCAGGGGCACTTGTTGGCGCGACCATTGCTGTCACTTCGCTTTGGGACGGGCTCTCCGACCCAATAATCGGCTATTTTTCCGACCGCACAAAAAACAAATTTTTTGGCAGGCGACTTCTTCATATGCTGATTGCCTCTTTTCTTCTTGCCATTTGCAACATTCTTCTTTGGACTTGCCCAATAGAAAAAGGCTCTATTTGGGCGATTGTTTGGCTTATGGGATTTTTACTTTTGCAGGAAACCTTCAACACCTTTTTCGCCACGCCATACTCTGCGCTTTGCATCGACATTGCACCTGACTATAACGACCAAACAAAAATGCAAAGTTTCAAGTCGATTTTCTATATTTTAGGCATGATAACGCCAAGCATTTTGATGTATATCTTCATGCCGTCGGCAAGCATTGGCGTGCAAACACAGTTTAATAAGGATGGCTATATCGGCATTGCCATTGTAAATTCCATTCTTGTGATTGTGTGCGGACTTATTTCCGTTTTTGGCACAAGAAAAAGGGTTATTTCCATGCCAAATTATGATAAAAGTGCGGTGGAAGAGGAAAATCGGGCGGGCGAGAAAAAAGGTTTTTGGAAGATTATTGGAGGCTACATTGAAACCTTGAAGAAAAAGGAATTTAGAACGGTTATGCTTGGCTATTCCGTTTCGCTTATTGCTTCCATTTTCATAACAAGCGTTGGGATGCACCTATTTACCTTTTGCTATCATTTTAGTTCCGCTCAAATTTCCATAATCATGATTTGCCTTTTTGGCGGAGCAATTCTTTCGCAACTAATTTGGGTGAACATGGTTAAGAAATACGACAAAAAACAAACGCTCATCTTCGCGCTTTGCCTTCTTCTTGTTGGCATTGCATTAACTTCTGTCACTTTCCTATTTCGCACATACACCACAAGCGACACCATGTTTTTCTTTGTGCTTCCGTGTGTGTTCATCTGCGGGCTTGGCTCTGGAGCACTTTACTCTCTTCCTCACTCGATGTATGCGGATGTTGTTACAATGGAACAATTTAAAACTAAGGAAAATAACGCAGGCAGATTCACTGGCTACTACACTTTTACCTACAATTTCACAAACTCCATAACGCTTCTTGTGATTGGCGTTTTGTTGGACTTAATTAAGTTCGACTCCTCTCAGCCACTTCAAGCCATGTCCGTTCAAACGGGCTTAGGAAAGGTGGTTTTCTTTGGAAGCGCGATTGCAATTTCTGTTGCCATACTCATTTTTTCCACCTATAAAATTAAGCGCTCCGACATTTTGAAAGTGCAGATAAAGGAAATTGAAAGTAAAGAAAAAGAGGAAAATAAATTAAAAAATAAGGTAAAAAACAGTCAAAAAATAATTGAGGAAAAATCGAAAATAAAATAGTAAAAATATATAAAAAAGAAAAATTGCAAAAAAATGCTGAAAAATCAATAAAAAAACGCAAAAAAATGCGTTTTTTCTTATTTTTTTATTAATTTTAATTTATTTTTTATTTTCTAATTTATTTAATAAATTAATAATTTTATTTTATAACTTTCTTTTGCCAAGATTTTTTCTGACATTTAGGGCATTTCATATATCTTGTTCTTCCGCGGTGCATGGAAAACATCACTTGCTTGTAGGTTGGAATGTATTTATTGTGACAGTGTTGACATTCATAATAGCCAGCGTCTTTTTCAATGGTCAAACAAAAGTGAATGCCGACGACAATGTGAATAAAGCCAATAACAATTAAAACAATTCTAACCCAGGTTGGAAGGTTAGCGTAGGAGGCAACAAAAACAAGAATAATGAAAGTGACAGACGACATAAATCCAAGCACACTTTCCAGCGTTAACAAAAATTTGTGGCTTTGCTCTTGTTGTGACTTTAAAGTTATTAAATTGTTTTCCGCTTGCTTTTGATATTCCTCACTTGTTAACCTTTTCCCAGATAAAAGTTCGTTTGCTGAAATGTCAAGTTCTTTGCAAAGTGGAAGCATTAATGATGTGTCTGGAAAACCATTTCCACATTCCCATTTTGAAATTGTTTTTTCGCTGACCAAAAGTTTTTCAGCAAGTTCAACTTGTGTTAAGCCTTTTGCTTTTCTTTGCTGTTTAATAAATTCTCCGATAACTTTTAAATCCATAATTTTCTCCTTTTTCGTTATAATTTTATCATGAGAAAATTTAAAATAACTCCCACAATCCGTAGAGTTTTAAAGTTTTTATGGGAAAATTAAAGAAAAAACACCTTTAATCATCTTTGTTTTCATCTTTTAAGATGTTTCTGGCAACGCCTGCAACGCTGACACTTTTTGCATATTTTGCAATAAGTTTACTGCAAGTGTCCATAGTGGCGCAAGTGGTTATTATGTCGTCAACAAGTAGAACACGCATATCATCAATTTCCTTTTCGTTCACAATTCTAAAACAGTTTGAAAGATTTTTCTTTCTTTCGTTAAAATTGAGTTTTTTCTGCTCTTTGGTTTCAGAAATTTTAATTAAACACTTGCAAATTTTAAGATTGGAAATTTTTGCAAGTTCTTCTGCAAGAAGTTTTGATTGATTAAACGAGCGTTCTTTTTCCTTTTTCTTGGTCATAGGCACAAAGGTTATAACATCAAAATTTTTGAAATCTTCGCCGATATAGTTATAGATAAACTTGGCATAACTTTTTGCCAAATATCTTCGATTGTTCATCTTATAGGAAAGTAAACTTTGGCGCACAATTCCTTCATAAATAAACGGGCAGTATGCACGCTTAAAACTTCGCTTTTGTTTTTGGCAACGGTCGCAGATAATTGCTTCGTTTCCAATTTTTTCATCGCAAATTCTGCACCTATTTCCATCATTTTTAACAAGTTTTTTGGCGCACTTTTCGCAGTAGGGTTGTTCTTCAAAATTATTTATATCTCTTCCGCAAAATATGCACTTGATGTTGTCAGGGAAAAGCATGGCATCGAAAAAATTAACAAATTTTGCCCAAAAATTTGTTAATTTTTGATATTTTTTTGTGTTTTTTGCAGTTTTAGCCATTTTCATCGAAAAGTTTTAGCATTTTTTCTTCCGCTGTTACCAAAAGTTTTTTAAGAAGTGTGAAGCGGGTTGCTGTGTATTTATTAGACACCATTCGCTTTAGATATTGTTTTTCGCCAACGATAACCACCATTTTTTTAGCACGCGTCACAGCGGTGTAAATTAAATTTCGCGTGAGTATTATGCTTGGACCAGCAATCGCAGGAATGATTATCGTGTCAAACTCTGAGCCCTGACTTTTGTGAATGGTTATGGCATAGGAAAGAGATAAATCAAGCAGGTCTGGGCGAGTGTAAAGGCAGGTTCTGCCGTCTTCAAACTCCACAACAACTTCACTGGTTTGAGTGTCGATTAAAATGATATAGCCAATGTCGCCATTAAAAACGCCTTGCCCAGTTTCCGTGCCATACTGCATCTGTCTTCGCCATTCAAGGTCGTAGTTATTTGTGATTTGCATAACCTTGTCGCCAAGCCTAAAAATTGTTTGCCCAACTTCAAGTTGAGGCTTACTAACGGAAGGTGGATTAATTCTTTCCTGCAACTGTTTATTTAAGTTTTCAATTCCGCACACGCCTTGTTTTAATGGCGCAAGCACTTGAATATCCTTTGGTTCAACATTCAAAAATTTTGGCAGGCGATAGGTGACAAGGTTTATTATGGTGTCTTTAATGCTTTCAGGGTCGCCTTTGCTTTCAAAGAAAAAGTCCATGCTGGAGTTGTCGATAAGTGGCATTTTTCCTTCATTTATTAAGTGAGCGTTTGTGATAATCAAACTCTTTTCGCCCTGCCTAAATATCTTTGTCAGCATACAAAATGGAATAACTCCACTTCCCAAAATGTCGGCAAGCACATTTCCTGGGCCCACACTTGGAAGTTGGTCTTTATCTCCCACAAGCACAAGTTTGCAATCGCGTGGCAGAGCCTTTAAAAGATTGCACATAAGCGCGCAGTCCACCATGGAAACCTCATCCACAATCACAACATCCACATTAAGAGGGTTTGTTTCGTTGTGCAAGAAATAACTTTCGCTGGACTTTATCACATTGACTTCCAAAAGTCTATGAATGGTTTTTGCTTCGTGTTTTGTGGAGTCGCTCATTCTTTTTGAGGCGCGCCCAGTTGGTGCAACAAGCGCCACTTTCTTTTGCATATTCTCAAAAATTTCCAATATACACTTAATTATGGTGGTCTTTCCAGTTCCAGGACCTCCAGTAATCACAAACACGCCATTATTAACAGCTCCTTTAATCGCATTTATCTGCTCTTCATGAAGTTTAATTTTATTTCTAAGCTGAAAGGCGTCAATGTCTTCGTCAATATCAAATTTTTCACTTTTGCTGGCATTTTTCAGCCAAGTGAGTTTCTGCGCTATGGAGTTTTCATAGTAGTAATACTTTGAAAGCATAACAATTTCCACATTATCTTGCCAAAGCGTCACGCAGGTTTTGTCGAGGCAAAGGGTGTCGAAAGTTCGGTCGAAAAGTTCCTTATTATCCTCTGCAATAAGCCCAAGCGCTTTGGATGCCTCGCCATAGAGGGCGTTTTTAGGTAGATATGTGTTGCCATTTTTCTCGCATGAAACCTTTAAAACATGAACAAGCCCAGCGCGCACGCGAAACTCGCTGTCCTCTGGTATGCCAACATTTTTTGCAATCTTATCGGCAGTTGTGAAGCCTATGCCGTCAACATCCTCAATCAGTTTATATGGGTTGTTTTTCACAATATCTGTCGTTTTTTCGCGGTAGATGTTGTAAATTTTCAGTGCCATGTTTGTGGAAATGTTATAGGACTGCAAAAACATAATCGTGTTTTGCACCTCTTTGTGTTCGCGATAGGAAAAGCCAATTTCCACCGCCTTTTTCTCACTAATTCCCTTGATTTCGGAAAGACGCTCGGGAGTGTATTCCAAAACTTCCAAGGTGTCCTTGCCAAAATGCTCCACAATTCGCTTTGCCGTGATTGGTCCAACGCCACGAATAAGCCCACTTCCAAGATACTTCTCCATGCCCGCAATCGTCTTTGGCTGGGTCAGTTCGTATGAGGTAAAGGCATATTGCACGCCGAACTTCGATTTTTCAAATTTACCCTCCAGCGTCACATTTGCGCCAATTTGCACGTCAATAAATTTCCCCACAACTGTGACAAGCGAACCGTCTTTCTCAAGTTTTGCCACCGTGTAGCCATTTTCTTCATTTCTATAAACAATATCGTCGATAACACCAATTAAAGCCATATTTTTATTTTAATGAATTTTTCCTTAAAAAGCAAGTAAAATAGTTGCAAAAAATAATTTAGTCATATATAATTAATGTGTATGAAAAACGTAGAGAAGATATTGGAGATCGAGGCATTAACCGAAAACATCACAAAGCACTTTGCAGAAAACAATCTTTTGAGAATAAAGATTTTGTATTTCATCTCACAATATCAAAATTTGTCGGTGGGCATGATCATTGATAAACTCGGCATAAAAAAATCTAACTTTGCGCTCATGACACGCGAACTTGAAAAAGAAGGGTTAATTTATTCTAAGCAAGGCGAAATCGACAAACGCTGTCGTATGTTATTTTTAACCGAAAAAGGCAAAGAAGAACTAGGCAAATACATTAAAAATCTTGAAAATTTCTTTCATGAGGATGAAAAAGAGGTTTCTTCCGCGCTCAATCAGTTAATTATCTATTTAAACAGGAAAATTTAGGAGCATATTTATATATGAAAAAAGTTGTTAAATTCTATAACTCTCTCACACGAAAAAAAGAGGAAATTTATCCATCCAACAATAAAACAATCAAAATGTATAGTTGCGGACCAACCGTCTATTCCTATCCACATATCGGCAATTTCAGGGCATATCTATTTATGGATAACATCAGACGCACATTGAAATATTGTGGATATTCTCTTGACGGCGCCATGAACATCACAGATGTTGGGCATTTAACAAGCGACGCAGACGAGGGTGAAGATAAAATGCTTGTGGCAAGTGAAAGAGAGCATAAATCGCCTTGGGAAATTGCCAAGTTTTACACCGAAGTTTTCATGCGCGACGCAAAAAGGCTTAACATCAATTTGCCAGAACACATCGTTCCAGCAACAAGCGTGATACCTGAAATTATCAAGTTTGTTCAAGGGCTTATGGAGAAGGGATATGCCTATGAAACCAGCAAGGGAATTTATTTTGAGATTGCAAAATTTAAAGATTATGGCAAACTTAGTGGCATGAACATAGAGGAAAAACTTGCAGGCGCAAGAATTGCTGTTGACGACAAAAAGCGTTCGCCATACGACTTTGTGCTTTGGGTGAAAGCGCCAAAGGAGCATATCATGCAGTGGGATTCGCCTTGGGGAAAGGGGTATCCAGGCTGGCACATCGAGTGCTCAGTTATTGGCGATAAGTTTTTTGGCGACAGCATCGACATTCACACTGGCGGAGTGGACCATAAACCTGTGCATCACGAAAACGAAATTGCGCAAAGCAATGCTTTTTATGGCAAACAGGTGGTAAAACACTGGATGCATCTTGAATTTTTGCAGATAGACAGTGGGAAAATGGGCAAAAGCCTTGGCAATACCTACACTTTAGACGACCTTGAAAAACAGGGTTTTAAACCAGAAGTTTTTAGGTATTTCTACTTTATGGCACACTACTCCAAACAGCAAAATTTCACTCGCGAGGCAATGGAGGGCGCAAAAAACAGCCTTAAAAACATGAAAAACTTGGTGAAAGAGCATAAAGTTGGCACAAACAAAGTTGACACCTCTTCCTATCAAAAAGAATTTATTGACGCGATTGCCGACGACCTCAACATGCCAAACGCACTTGCAGTTGTCATCAAAATGCTGAAAGAGGAAAGAAGCAAGGATGTTTATGAAGCATTTTTGAAGTTTAATGAAGTTTTGGGCTTTTCGCTCGAAGAAGAGGAAATTCCAAGTGACATTTTGGATTTGGCAGAAAAAAGGTGGCAAGCAAAAAAAGCAAAAGATTTTACTCTAGCAGACAATCTTCGTGAGGAGTTATCAAAAAAAGGCTTCACCATTAAAGACACTCGCGACGGCTACGAAATTACGAAAAATTAAATATAATAATTAAAAAAAGAATATCAAACGATATTCTTTTTATTTTGCTTTATTTAAGCGTTTGGCAAATTCGTTGTTTTCGTATTCGTCAAAATGTGCTTTACCGCTTGCCTTCAAGTTTTCCAAAAGTTCTTCGGTTTCTTCTTTATCAAATTCCACAAAATCTTTTTTCTTTTTCTTGTTGAATTTGCTTAAAAGTTTGTTAAAGCGTTTATCAAATTCGGTTTCAGTGGTGTTGGAATAGGAAACAGTGCCATATTTCTTTTTAAAATACCACTCTTTAATGTAAAACGCAAGCACAATGAGGAGTATTGTGGAAAGAAGAAGTGCGGAAAGAGTGATGATAACTGGAAGCGAGAATGTGGTTATTGAGAAGAACCTTCCCATACCCCAAATGCAACCGACGATAAGCACAAACGAAAGCGTTATGCAAATCCAGCGCAGTAAGTTTAACGGCCAACACGTCCACACCAAGTTGATAAAGCCTGTGAAAATAACAAGTAGGGTGGAAAGTGTGGTAAATTCGTCAGGCGTAAGCACGGTGGAGTTGGCATTCAAAAGAACAACAATTAAAACATTAATGAAAAGTAATAGTGCACTTGGTATTGATTTTTTAAGAACCTGCGGGATGAAGTTCCCTCGAATTATGTCGCTGTTCGGCTGGAAGGTAAGGATGAACGAAGGAAGCCCAATCACGAACATTTCAAGAAGAAGGAGTTGTTTTGGTGTGAAAGGATAGGAAATTCTAAGAATTAGCGTTGTGACGCACAGCATGATTGTGAAAAGCGTTTTCATAAGGTAAAGAACGGAAGATTTCTGCACGTTGTTAACAATTTGCCTGCCTTCTTTAACTACGCTTGGAAGAGCGGAGAAGTTGCTTTCTAAAAGCACGAGATGAGAGATGTTTCTTGCCACTTCGCTTCCGTCTGCCATGGCAATGGAGCAGTCTGCTTCTTTAAGTGCAAGTGTGTCGTTCACGCCGTCGCCAGTCATGGCAACCACATTTCCTTGCGTTTTTAAGGTTTTAACCAAAACATGCTTTTGTTCTGGCGTCACTCTGCCAAAAACTGTGAACTTGTTGGCGAGCTGAGCGACTTCTTGCAAACTGACATTTTCAAGAGAAACATATCTGTCATAGCCTTCAACGCCAACACGCATGGCGATTTTTGAAACCGTGATAGCGTCGTCGCCAGAGATGATTTTGATTTTGACATTATTTTTTTTGAACCAGTCGATTGTTTCCACGGCGTCTTTACGAATGTGGTCCTCTAAAACGAAAAAGGCGATAAGTTTTCCATTTTTGCCTGCTTTTTTCTCGTCATATGCCTCATGTGTTTCAGCAAGTGCAATAACACGATAGCCTTTTTCCATGTTTTCGGTCATAATCTTTTTTTGTTCGCTGGTTATTGGGCATTTAATGAACGACGGAGCACCCATAAAATAGGTTTTTCCATTTTTTAAAGTTGTTGCAGAGTATTTTCGTTGAGAAGCAAACTCGATAACTTCCTTAACTTCGCTTTCAGTGTCCCTTCCAAAATGATTTAAAAGGGCTAAACTTGTGGCGTTCATCGTTTTTTGGTGGTGCAAAATGGTTTTCATCACGCTTTCAATTTTAGATTTATGTGTGTTATTAAGCGGAATGACATCCACAACATTCATGGTGCCGTCGGTTATCGTTCCAGTTTTATCAAGGCACAAAATGTTTGCACGCGCCAGCATTTCAATGGAGTATAGGTTTTTCACCAAAGTTTTCTTCTTGGCAAGTTTAATAACGCCAACCGACAAGCCAACCGTAATTAAAAGATACATTCCCGCTGGGATCATGCCAGTGAGCGCACCACTCGTGCTTGTTATGGCGTCGGTTATGCTGGAGTCTAACAAAACGCTTTCTTTAAAGAAGGTTAAAACGCCAACTGGAATTAAAATGAGGATGATAACTTTAATTAAGTTGTTCAAATCTTTAAAAAGGTTGGAGGTTTGTGGTTTAAAGTCTTTCGTGCGTTCGGCAACTGTTTGGATGTAGTTATTTTTTCCCACTTTATCCACACGGGCGTAGCATTGCCCAGAAACTAGGAATGAGCCAGCAAGAAGAACATCGCCGATATTTTTTTTGATATAATTACTTTCGCCAGTAAGCAGACTTTCGTTTGCTTCCACATTGCCTTCCACAATAATGCAATCGGCAGGAATTTGGTTGCCGTTTTCAAGAAGCATAATGTCGTCTAAAAGAAGGTCCTCGCTTCGAATTTCGTATTGCAAACCCATTCTTATCACTTTGATTTTTGGCGCGGTCACCATGGAAAGTTTTTCCACAGTTTTTTTCGATTTAATCTCTTGGAAAATGGAGATTGCAGTGTTGGCGATGACCACGAACAAGAAAAGCATATCTCTCCACGCACCGACGCACATAAGGGCGATGGCAATCACAAGCCAAATGCAGTTAAAGAAAGTGAAAACATTTTTACAAATTATGGAAAGATAGGAATTAGAGGTTTTGATTTTGGTGTCGTTAACAAGTTTATGTTCCTTTCTCTCATTGATTTGTTCCTCAGAAAGACCATGTTCTCTATCCGTTTGATAGCGAACAATTGGCACTTCTTCTTTTTGTTGTTTTTTCTTTCTGCTAAAAAATTTTTTATTTCCCATATTTCACTTTTAAGTTTATAAATTTTTGACAAAAAAGTCAAACATTAAAGCAATTTTCTTGACTTTTTTATTAAATTTGTTTTTAATATATATATCTTATTGTTTCCACATTTATAAAAATGCACGTTGGAGGAGAAATGTTTATTCCTGTTTCAGAAAATTTAATCAAACTTTCCAAGTTTTTTCCAGAGAATTTGTTCATAGTGGGCGGATATGTCAGAAATGCCATTATGGGAATTAAGAGTGGCGACATAGACCTTGCAAGCAATGTCGATATAGATGAAATTAGCAAAATTTTGAAGGAAAATGGCTATAAAATCAAAGTTAAAAATTCAAAATACAATTCAATCACAATTCAAAAAGATGGCGAAAGTTATGAATTTACCTCGTTTAGAAAAGATTTTTATGAGGATAACGGAAAACATTGTCCAATCAAAGTGGAACGAACGGAGGATATTAAAGAGGACGCTTCAAGGCGTGATTTCACAATAAACGCGATTTATTACAACATCAATAAGGATGAAATTGTCGATTTCTATCACGGAGTTGTTGACGCAAAGCAAAAAATTTTAAGATGCATAGGTTCGCCAGAAGAGGTTTTGAAAAACGACGGCGAACGCATTTTGAGAATGGTCAGAATTGTCGGCGAACTTGGGCTTAAAATTGAAAAACGCACGCTTGAAAGTGCTTTTCAAATGGCAAAAAATATTCAAGATTTGTCGCCAGCAAGAAAATATATGGAACTGGAAAAAATTCTATATTGCGATAAGCGTTATAAAGATGTTAAATCCAATTTCAAGAAAATTTTGAAACTTTTAAATAAACTTTGCGTTTGGCAATATTTTGGTTTGCCTGTTAAAGCGATTAAATATAACATGGTAAACAAAGTGGAAGATAGATTTTTGGGGATTCTTATCGACATTGTTGACACTTTAAATCCAGAGTGCCTTCAAACCTTTTTAGAGAACTTTTTAAAGGAAGAATTTGCTTTTAACAGCAAACAAATTCAAAAGGTTTTCACGTATATTTCTGGCTACTATAACGCACTTAATGGCATGAAAAATAAGGACTATTTCTTTAAATATTTCGAGGATGTTTCGGTCATCTTTCCACTTCTTGCGAAAAAAAGTAAGCACATAACAAACAAGTATATGTTTTTCTATGAATACATCATTCGTCATGGGCTTGTGATTAAAACTTCCGATTTGCTAGTTAACGAAGAGGATATAAAAAACAATTTTCCAAAGATAGACGAAAGAAGTTATGGAAGAATTTTGGAATATCTTTTAAGCGAAGTTTTCGATGGAAAAATAAAAAACACAAAAGAAGATTTGCTTCAAGAAATTGACAAAACTTTTCAAACTTTTTAAAACTTTGAAACCAGCAAAAAAAATAGTGACAACAATTTTTGCCACTATTTTTTTAGTTTAAATAAATTACTAATTTTTAATTCTTTTCTTTATCATTTATATTTTTTCAGTTGTATTTTTCGCTCTGCCTAAAAGTTCATTTTTAAGTTCGCTAAACTTTGGTGGCAATTCAAGTTTTGTTAATGAGTTGTTATTTGTTAATAAATCATCACCAATTTGTTGAACATTAGGCAATTCAAGTTCTGTTAATGATCTGTTATTATTTAAGAAATTACGACCAATTTGTTGAATATTAGGAAGATTAAGTTCTGTTAATGATTTGTTATTTAATAAGAAAAAAGCACCAATTTTTTGAACATTAGGAAGATTTAGTTCTGTTAATGATTCGTTAAAATGTAAGAAACTATTACCAATTTTTTGAACATTAGGAAGATTTAGTTCTGTTAATGATCTGTTATAGAATAAGAAGTCACCACCAATTTGTTGAACATTAGGCAATTCAAGGCTTTTTAATGATTTGTTATTATATAAGAAATCATCACCAATTTGTTGAACGTTAGGAAGATTAAGTTCTTTTAATGAGTTGTTACCTAATAAGAAATCATTACCAATTTTTTGAACATTAGGAAGATAAAGTTCTGTTAATGATTCGTTATAACGTAAGAAATTAACACCAATTTGTTGAACATTAGGCAATTCAAGTTTTGTTAATGAGTTGTTGTTATATAAGAAATTATCACCAATTTGTTGAACATTAGGAAGATTTAGTTCTGTTAATGATCCGTTATAGAATAAGAAATTATCACCAATTTGTTGAACATTAGGAAGATTAAGTTCTGTTAATGATTCGTTATAACGTAAGAAATAATCACCAATTTCTCTAACATTAGGAAGATTAAGTTCTGTTAATGATTCGTTATAACGTAAGAAACAATCACCAATTTGTCGAACATTAGGCAATTCAAGTTTTGTTAATGAGTTGTTAGATTCTAAGAACCACCTAGCAATATATTGAACATTAGGAAGATTAAGTTCTGTTAATGATTTGTTATTTAATAAGAAGCCACCATCAATTTGTTGAACATTAGGCAATTCAAGTTTTGTTAATGATTTGTTATAACGTAAGAAACTATCACCAATTTGTTGAACATTAGGAAGATAAAGTTCTGTTAATGATCTGTTAACAAGTAAGAAGTTATCATAAATTTTAATTATATTTGGATTTGAGTATCCAACAATTTGGTTATGATTATCAAGTTTAATTTCAACAAGTTCTCCCTCTTCTGGTGTGATTTGAATGGTCAGTCCGTCCTTACTTGGAATGCGTTTAATATTTTTAATTTTGTCAACACTTTTTGGAAACGAGTCTGCAAATTCATCAACTGAACTTGAATGGTATTGTTTTAATTTTTTGTTCTCAATATCTAAAATAAAATTCTCAAGAACAATAAATTTATCTTTGTTAAATTGTTTAACTTCTCCATTGTCAATAATGATGTTATTTGGGCAATAATAAACATTGTCAATTTCAAAGTTATATTTATAAAACTTTCCATCACCTGCTTGCACATAGTCTGGAATTTCCAGTGGATTTATTTTTTTGTTTGATAGCTTAATGTTATATTTATCCGTAAATGCCTGTGTCAATCCTTCAATTATGTTGTCTAGGTTATTGCTAAATGTGGCATCTGGGTTAACATCGTGAATGGTGTGGTTATATCTATTTTTTATGGAAAGAGTGCTTGGTTTTGTTTTTGTGAATTGAATGCTGATAACGCTTGTGCCATAGTCATCTTCTCTTCTTGGGTTTTTAAAGTCTTCTCGTTTTATCTTATCCACATCTTTTCTAACAGCAAACCACACTCGGCAAGTATTAAGCCTTCCACCATTAAAAGTGCAAAGTTCTTCGCCTTCACGGTAAGCTGGTGTGCCACCAGTATATTTTGGTGTTGGCTCGCCACGATAATAATAATGCCTAAAACTTTGAATATCTTTTTCAGTTTGACATTCTGGATAAAGTATGTAGCCAGCTCTATCCATAAGTTCTTCAGGAGATAAGTTAGTTTTTTTACCATATTTGTTTTCAAAATTAGCTTGGCTATAAACATAGTTCTTAAACTCGGCTGTTAAATCTCTGCTAGTTATATCATCATAAAGTTCTCGGCTTGGCAAAAAAGAGTTTTCAAGTATTTTTGGCAACAAGCCTTCTGTGTCAAGAATGGTTGGAAAGAGTTCTCGACATAAATGCGAAAATTTTTCGCCATAGTGTTTTTTAATCCATTTTAAATCTTTTTCCATAATTAGCCATAAATCCTTTTTAAAACATATTTTTTATCTTTTGTGACAAGCCCTGCCATGTCGCTTTCATTTAAATCTAAATCATCGTTTTCCAATGGTTCAAAGGCGTATGGCTGAGAATACCACTTGCTTTTTGGGTTCACAAGATTGGCGTTTAAAAGTAAAACATCATTTACCTTTGGCGTTTTCATGCCATAAAATTCTAAAACAAGGTTATATTCTTTTTTAGACTTATTGTCTAACAATATGTATTCATTAAACTTGTTTATCTTTTTAATTTTTAAACTTAAATCCATTATTTTCTCCTTTTTTTATTATAAATAAAAATAAGACAAAAATCAATAAGAAGAGAAAAATTCATCATGAAGTTTTATATTTTTCTTTTGTAATAAATATTGAAAATTGAGTCATAATAAGCGCATGGAAAAGAAGAAAAATATTAAAGAAGAGAAAAAACAAGAAAAAACCACTAAAAAACAGCAAAAAAATGCAAAAAAAGTGGAAAAAAGTGAAGAAAAGAACAAAAATAAGCATAGTTTTGTTTGGTTTATCTCAATTTCGGCGCTGGCAGTTGTTTGCCTTCTTGTTTGTCAATTCTTTTTCGAAAACGGACTGACCACAAATTCGAGGTTCTATGATAACACCAAAATCAATGGCATTGATGTTTCCAACATGACCATGGCAGAAGCGGAAAATGTGGTGTTAACGGATATGCTGTCGAACAGAAAAGATGTGGAAATTAATCTCACATCTGGTGATAAAAAGTGGACTTTGAAAGGCACAGATTTTGAAGTGACAAACAAAATTCAGCCATACATAAAAGAGATTGCATCATACGGCAAAACGGGGAATTTTTTTGATAACTATAAAAAATCAAAAGACATCAAAGAAAACGGAAAAAACTTTCAAATTTCCTATAAAGCAGTGCTTGGAAATTTGGAGGAAAAGATAGACGAGATTATTGAAGAGGTGGAAAGACCGCAAGAAGTTGCTAGCCTTGTTTTTTCGCCAAATGAAGAGAAAGTTTTTCATGTGGATAAAGGTAAAAGCAGTGTGACGGTTTTAAGGAATGAACTTTTCTCACAAATCGATGAGCAACTCTCTTTGGGTAAAACTGCGAATGTGGAAATTCCTATTGTGGAAATTGAGCCAGAATTTGACGAAGAGGACTTGTTAAACAGTGTTGTTAAGCGAAGTGAGTTTTCCACTTCTTATTCCACTTCAGGTGCAGACCGCAAAAACAACGTGAAAAAGGCGCTTGAAAGTTTTAACGGACTTATTGTGGAAAGCGGGCAAACAATATCTTTTAATGAAACAACAGGTCCAAGAACGGAAGAAAATGGCTATAAAAATGCCCACATAATTTTTGACGGAGTTTATGTTGACGGTGTGGGCGGTGGAGTTTGTCAGGCTTCAACAACTTTATATAATGCTCTTCTTCTTGCTGACATTCAAATCGACCAAGTGTATCATCACTCGCTTCCTGCTTCCTATGTTCCACTTTCTTTTGACGCCATGGTGTCGGGGAACTATTCTGACCTTGTTTTCACAAACAATTTGGATAAACCAATTTACATCTTAACAAAATCCGATGAAAACGAAGTGACGGTGGAAATTTATGGGCCAAGTTTAAATGGAGTCGAAATTAAAAGGCGTTCGGAACTTGTTAAAATTCTTCCACATAATGGCGACAAAATTGTGAAAGACACAAAAGGCGCATATTCCAATAAAATTCTTTACCAAGGAGAATTTTACCGAGTGAAATGGCCAAAAGAGGGATATGAAAGCAAGGGATATTTGCAATACTATAAAGACGGCGAACTTTTGGAAGAAAAAGAAATTCGCCATGACTACTATAAGGCGCAAGACGGGATTGTTATGGAAGGCGTGGAAGAACTTGGCGTGGGTATGAGTTTGCCAGCAAGTGAGGTTCAAATTTGCAGTCCGCAAAAAGTGACAAAACAGCATGAAGAAAATGCTAGGCAAAGATTGGAAAAACAATTCTAAATTATTTTGAAACTTTTAATTATTTTTGCTATAATATATATGTATGGAAGAAAAAGATAATAAAGTTGCTAAAAATGAGAAAAAAGACCTTTCCGATGATAAGGAAAATTTAACTGCGTCTAAGAAAACTAAGAGCGATGATAAAACGGAAAAGAAAGAGAAAAAAGACTTGTCGTTAAAGGCAAAAATTATAAGAACGGTCATCGTCATTGCCGTGATTGCAGGGCTTATCGTTTTAGGCTATTACATTTTGAACTGGACTGGTGTTTGGGAGCATATCAACACCGCAGAAAAACTTCGTGATGTCATTCTTTCATGGGGAATTTGGGGAAGACTTGGCTTTATTTTTATTCAGTTTGCTCAGGTGACCTTTTTGCCACTTCCTTCCACTGTCACGGTTATTGCTGGTTCTCTTGTTTATGGTCCACTTCAAGGTGGACTTTTGTCGACTGCGGGAATTTTGCTTGGAAGCATTTTTGCCTTTTTCTTAGGAAGAGTTTTTGGAAAAAAACTTGTTGTTTTCATGGTGGGAGAAAAAACTTGCGACAAATGGACGCACTTTTTGTCTAATGCTAAATATTCCTTTGTCATCATGATGCTTCTTCCAATTTTTCCTGACGATGTTTTGTGCCTTGTGGCAGGCTTAACAAACATGAGTTGGACATTTTTCACTGTCACAAATTTGATTTCAAGACCTATTGGTGTTTTGTCGGTAAGCTACGTTAACTCACTCATTCCATATCACGGCTGGGGGCTTGCGGTTTGGGCGGTTATCATTGTTGCTATTGTTGTTGTGATTATTTTGGCATATAAATATCAAAAACAAATTGAAAACTTCATATTGAAAATTTTTGGCAATAAAAAAACGAAGATTGAGGGCTATAAAAAAGGCGAGAAAAACGAACTTTCCGAGCGACTTGGTAAACCTAGTAAACGCGAAGAAAAAGAAATCACTAACGAACTTCTTGCAAGAAAAATATGCATACAAAAAGAAGAAAAAAATTTAAATAAAGAAAAATCGCAAAAATTAAGCGATAAAAACACGAAAAAAACTGAATAAAATTGAATTTTTATTCTTTTTTTTAATTTTTATTAATTTTAATTAAAATTCCTTCTCTAACTTGTTTTGGCGAAAGATTGTTGTCAAGAAGAATTTTTGTGCTGTCAACACCAAATTTTTCTGCCACGATTTTCAAATTCTCTCCTTCTTTCACTCGGTAATATGGGAAGGATATTTTTTTCATACTCATATCGTTTTCCTTTTAAATATTTATATGCATAAAAAAATGAAAACTTTTATAAATATTTATGTATGAAGTCGATATTCAAAAATGTGGCAATAATCACCGTTTTTTCAGTCTTAACAAGGCTTTTTGGCTTTCTTTTAAGAATTTTTCTTTCAAGAACAATAGGCGCGGAAGCACTTGGAATTTATCAAGTGGCGCTTTCTGTTTTCATGGTGCTTTTAACGGTGGTTTCAAGCGGGCTGACGCTTATCATCTCGCGTATGACGGCATCCTATCGCGTGTCGAATAAGAAAAAGGAAATTTCTTCTCTTGTTAGTTCCAGTCTGTTAATTGCACTTGTTGTCAGCATAATTTTGTGTTTAATAATTTTAATATTTAAAAACCTCTTTTCTCAACTATTCACTGATGAAAATTGCATAAACATTTTGATAATTCTTCTTCCTTCCCTCATCTTTTCCGCTGTCTATTCCGTTTTTCGCGGGGCGATGTGGGGTTATGACAACTATTTCGCACTTTGCGTCACAGAACTTTTTGAGCAAGTTGTTAAAATCGCGCTCTGTGTCCTTCTGCTTGGCGCTGGCATGAGTGCGCTTCAAAGTGCCATGACGGTGGCTTGGTCGTTCACGCTTTCGTGCCTGCTATCTGCAGTTTTTGTGGTTTTACTTTTCTTTTTCTATGGCGGAAAAATAGGCAAGCCAACAAAAGTGTATAAATCTGTGCTTCGTCAGTCGACACCGATAACTGGTGTTAGGGTGGTTGGAAGTTTGGTGCAACCACTGATTGCTCTCATACTTCCAGCGCAACTTGTGCTTGCAGGCTTCACACAAGAGCAGGCGATGAGCATATACGGCATAGCGCTTGGCATGACCTTTCCCCTTCTCTTTCTTCCAACCACGCTCATCGGTTCGCTTTCCACAGCCCTTGTGCCAGACATTTCCATGGCGCTTGTGCAAAACGATAACGCACACATTCAAAAACGAGTTTCTTCGTCCATAACTTTCACGCTTTTTATCACATTTTTGATTGTGCCAATTTTCATGGCGATAGGAGATAGGATAGGCAACTTTTTGTATGGCGAAGTGCTTAGTGGAACCCTTCTTCAAATGTCGGCGTGGATAATGATTCCAATGGGCATAACAAACATAACGTCCTCAATTTTAAACTCGGTGGGCATGGAAGTGAAGTCGTTTATAAACTATGTTATCGGTGGCGTTTTCACATTCATTTCGGTTATGTGTTTCACAAAGACCATGGGAGTTTTATCCTTGCCTTTTGGCATGGGTGTTTCCACAGCAATAACCGCCATTTTAAACATCATCATGCTTAAGCGAAAACTGAAAATTGAAGTTAAAATTTTTAAACAACTTTTCCTTATGATACTTCTTTCTCTGCCGTCGCTTGCCATAACCAGTTTTTTAAGTTCGCTTTTGTCGTATGTCTTGCCAGATCTATTCAACATCATAATTTCTGCGGGTTTTGGTTGTGCAATTTTTCTTCTTCTTTGCATAATGTTCAATGTGGTAAGCGTGCAAAGTTATTTTGTTAAAATCAAAGAAAAATTTAAAAAACCGCAAAAAAAAGCGAAAAAAACATGAATTTTTGAACTTTTTTCCACTTTTTGATTAATTTTTTGATTATTATTTATACTAAGCATATGTTAACGATTGTGCTTAGAGCGGTTATAATCTACATTATTGTGCTTTTTCTCTATCGCCTTATGGGGAAAAGACAACTTGGACAAATGCAACCTTTTGAACTTGTCCTAACTTTAATTATTGCCGACCTTGCCACCATTCCCATGGCGGAAATTTCCGTTCCCGTTTTGCATGGCGTTGTTCCGCTTTTAACACTTGTTGTTTTGCATTTTCTTTTAACTGTGCTTTGTAAACTTTCCACAAAATTCAGCCGTTTTGTGAGCGGTAAACCTGTGATTGTGATAAATCCAAATGGCATAGACTATAAAGCGCTTAAAACTTTAAACCTTTCCATTGACGACATCATGGAGGCGATGCGCGGAGAGGGATATTTTAAACTTGAACAAGTGCAATACGCCATTATGGAAACAAATGGAAAAATGAGCGTTTTGCCAAAGAGTGAATTTGCTCCTGCGACCTGTGGAGATTTAAATCTTTCTGTGGAGGCGAGTGCGCTTCCAATCAACATTATAACCGAAGGCAAAATTCAAACTTCCAACCTTGAAATTGCAAAGATAAGGAAAGAAGATATAGGTAAAATTTTGGAAAAGGCAGAGATTAAAAAGGTTAAAGATTGCCTTGTGCTTTCCATTGATAAAGGAGGAGCGGTTTTTGCGCAGGCGTTTGGCAAAAAATATGTGACGTTCAACATCGCTCCGCTTGGACAGGTGAGCGAATGACAAAATTTATGTGGTTTCAACTTGTTTCAATTTTAATTCTTCTTGCAGTTTTAATCGCTGTTTGTGTGGTGGAAGATGACCTTGTTTCGTCCTCTCTTTCGCTTGTTGATGACTATTGCTATGAAATTGAGGTTGCCATTGAAGAGAATGATGGCATAAAAAACAGTGATGTTTGCACGCTTGTGGATAATTTGGAATATTCTTGGTTTGCAAACGAATGGAAACTTTGCTATGTGGTTAATCATAAATCTATTCAAGAAATCGGTGTGGAAATTTCTCGCTTAAAATCATATATAGAAGAAGGGGATGAAAAAGAATTTCGCGCTTCTCTTGAGTTAATTAAACTCTATCGCGAGCAATACGAACACTTTATGGGTGCAAGTTTACACAACATTCTTTAACTAATTAAATTGGAAGAAATTTAAATTATTGAAATCGGAAAATTATTTATCTTGAAATAAAAAAATTAAAGATGTGTTTTACCACATCTTTTCTTGTTTCTTTAAAATGATAATCAAAATTATGGAAGCAATGATAACTAAAAGGAGTATGATTAACAAAATGATAAGCCATAAATATGAAATGGTTTCAACTTTCACAGTGGAAACACTTATTTCATGAAAAGTGATAAGTTCATCGTTGCTGTTATAGATTGAACACCTTATATTAAAATTCCCTTCCACGCCATTGCTGTCGAAATGGAATGTGTTGCCATATCTAAATTCATCCTCAATTCCCTCTGGAAGATTTGGCCATAGATATGCATAACCTTCAAATTCGCCAACCGCATCGCTTTCTGTTAAAACATAAAGGGTGTTGTTGATGTCAACTCCTTTCACCGTCCACACAATATGCACAGGGTTAACATATTTAAAGGTGTCTTCATTTATGCTTATGGTGTAGGCGTTTAAGAAAGTGTCGGAACTTGTTACCACAGAGGATAGAGTTATGTTGCTGGTTGGGTCGGTCGGACTAAAACTGTCGATATCATCTGGAAGAATGGCGAAATATGTGCCGTTGTCTGCCACGCTTCGTGAAATTTCCTGAGGGTTTTCTTGTTGAGCGTCATTATTGTCGAAATAGGTGTAGATTATATCGAATTTATAAATTCCAAAGCCGTGGCCGTTTTTATTGAGTTCAGTTTCATGTATGCTGTTTTCGTCTATGTAATAGATAAGTGAAGTTGGCGAGAAGATGTTTGTGACATTGTATTCAAAAATTGTTTCATCGTTGTTGACATTTTCGGTTAAATCTTCAGTTTCACTGTAGGAAACCACAACTTTAACACCAGTCAAGGTTTTTCCCTGAGGCGACAAACTTTCCATCGAAATTCTTATGTTGGAAATTTGTGACCAGTTATAGTAGTAATAACTGACCTCTCTGCCTTCACCATTTTCGTCAATCACGGTGACAGGGTCTTTAATTTCAGGATACAGCGTGCCTCCTGCGCGTGTGGTTGCTTGAAAAGAGACTTGAAAATCGTCATTACTCACAACAATTTCATTTTCTCTTAAAGAAACTTCCGCATCTGCCGAAAAATTTGGCAAGAAAGAGAAGAGGCTTAAAAGCACTCCAATTAAGATAAGAAAAGGTAAAAATTTAATTCTACTTTTGTTCATATCTTTATTCTATCACAAAATTTTTAATTTTAAAAACAATTTTAACAAATTTTTAGAAAAGTTATTTGACAATAAATAAAATTAATTTTATAATTAAAGTATGGAAATTGAAGAAATGGAAACAGACATCGCTGTCAGCCTTGACACCGTTGTGGAAAAAGTGAATAAACCAGAAGTTTTAAGAAGTTCGGTGGAGTGGATAAACGAGGAAACTTTGGTTTTGGTGGTCAAAGCCAAAACGGAGGAAATTGAAAATTTATCCAATTTTTCTTTGTGTGGCAAAAAAATGATTGATTGGGTGCTTTTGGCGACCTCCATTTGCACGCAAAAAATTTTGGAAAGTGAAAAGGAGATTTTTGAAAATCTTTTAAAGTTTTCTCATTCCTATAAGCAAATTGCGGTGTTTTACAGCGACACTCCGCTTTTGCAAAAAGCCACTTTTTTGGAGATCATGAACTATTTTTCGGCAAGGAATATGAATTTCCTACCTCTTCCACGCGGATTTGTGATAAGGGGCGAGTATGCTGAAAATTATGAAAATCTTTTGTCCTCTCCACTAAACAATTTTGGCACGGACGACTTTTTCATTGTTTCTGATGCAAAATCTCTTTCTGTTGCCTTTAAAAAACTTAATCGTCGCATTTTGCAATTCCATAAAAGTCAGGGTGTTGTGCTTTTTGGCGAGGAAAACATCTATATTGAAGCAGATGTGCAAATTGAAAGTGGAGTGATAATTTATCCTTTCAACACTTTAAAAGGCGAAACCTACATCGGTAAAAATGTGACGCTGGAAAGCGGAAACTATATTGAAGACAGCGTGGTTTTAGACGGCGCTTTTGTGGTGCAAAGCTATCTTGAAAAAAGCAAAGTGCCAGAGGGCAAAAGCGTGGGACCATTTGAAAAACTCATAAATGAAACGCTTTAAGGAGGAATTATGAAAATTGTTGTTGGTCTTGGAAATTATGGGGAAAAATATGAACATACCTATCACAACATTGGCTTTGATGTGGTGGATGCACTGGCAGAAAAACTTGGAATTTCTTTTACCAAAAATATGTGTAAAGGTTTAGTGGCAGAAGGTAGGCTTGGGCGTGAAAAAATTCTTCTTGTGAAACCTCAAACCTATGTCAATTTGTCTGGCTATTGCGTTAAGGAATTAAAACGAAAGTTTCGCGATGCAAGATTCTTAGTTGTGGTGGACGACATAGACTTGCCACGAGGAACAATTAGGTATAAAGAACATGGAAGCGGTGGCACGCACAATGGGCTAAGAAACATTGTGGAGCAGATTGGCGAGGAGTTTGAAAGAATTAAAATTGGCATTGGCAGAGATATCTTCATGAACCTTGCCGACTATGTGCTTTCAAAATATGATAAGGAATTTTTCAAACCAGTTATCGAAAAAGCAGTTGAAGAAATTTTAGAAAGGCTTAAATGATTGAATTTTTAAAGTATATCAAAGAAAAAGATTTTTTAAAGCATAAAAAAATCGGTGGGCTCACCATTGGCGAAAAGGCGATTATCTCGGCGTGTTTTGGGCGAGGAGTTTATCTTTGTGGCGACTTTGTTTCAGCCAGCAAAATGAAATTTGCTCTTCAAAGTTTGGGCTATAATGTGGAAATAATTTCTTGTGGCAGAGAGGTGGTGGAAGAAAACGATCCAAACCTCTTTCCTTTTTCGTGTGCTGTGGCAAAATTTTTGGATAAGAAGGTGGACTATCTCATCTTCCTTCCTTCTTCCATGACCACGAAATTCAATTTGAAAAAATTGAAAGAAAAATTCATTTTAAACAAAACTAATTCCTATGACCTTGAAGAAGTTTGCAACATTCTTGTGAGTTTTGGCTATGAACGCGCCGACTATGTTAACATTGAAGGGCAGTTTGCCTTGCGTGGCGACATTTTAGACATCTTTCTTTTTGGCGACGACACACCTTGCCGAGTGGAATTTTTCGATGAGGACATTGAAAGGATAATCAAATTTGAAACCTCTTCTATGAAAACTTTAAAAAAACTGGACTGTGTGGAAATTTTGCCACTTAAACTTGAATTTGGTTTAGACAATGTTTCAGCGCTTTGCGAAAACTTAATCATCGATGAACCAATAAAAATTCAAAACGAGTGCGACATATTAACGGAAAGCCGAAAGAATCTTTCGTGGGTGAAAGAGGATATGTTTGCCAAATTTTCTGATTTAAAAAAAGAAGATGCCACCATTTTCACCAACACCGAAATTGTTTCATTTGAAAACAAAACCATAGGTCAAAAAAGTTATTTAACAGACTTTTTGGCACTTAAAAAAGATATTGAAATCTATCGTTTCTCTGGGTATTCCATCTTCTTATTTGCTGGAAAATATGTTGACATCATGTGCGAATTCTTACGCACCAACAACATTTCCTATCATGTGTTCAACGGCACTGTGAAAGAGGGAGAAGTCTATGTTCTTCCAACTTATTTTCCTTTCTCATTTAGTTTCCTAGACGAGCATATCATCGGCATTGGCACGGACGATTTATATAAACCTAAACGCACCGAATTTAAACGCGGGAAGGAGCAGTTTTCCTATCTTCCAAAAGTTGGCGACTATGTTGTTCACTCTTTCTATGGAATTGGTTTATGCAAAGATATTGTCAGGCTGAAACTTTCCACTTTTGAAAAAGACTATTTTGTGCTTGAGTATAAAAACGGCGCGATTTTGTATCTTCCAACCGAGCAGGCAAACTATATTTCGGCATACATCGGCGCGGAAAACCCAAAACTCAGCGCTTTAGGCACGCAGGAATGGACGCGTTTAAAGGAAAAAGTTAAGGAAAACATCAAGGAAATTGCCATAACGCTTGCCAAAATTTATAAAGAGCGTCAAACGCAAAAAGGTTTTAAATTCGAGCGCGATGAGGAACTTGAAAAACAGTTTGACGACCATTTTCCTTACGAACTCACTCCTGACCAACTTTCCGCCATTCACGATGTTGACAAGGATATGGAAAGCGACAAAATTATGGACAGGCTCATCTGCGGAGATGTTGGCTTTGGCAAAACAGAAGTGGCTTTTCGTGCGGCGTTTAAGGCGGTTTACAACTCTAAACAAGTGGCATTTTTGTGTCCAACCACCATTCTTTCCGAACAACATCTTCGCTCGGCAAAAGAGCGTTTTGAGCCTTTTGGCATTAAAGTGGAGGTCTTAAATCGCTTCAAAAGCGAAAAGGAAAGCAAGGCAATTTTAGAAAAACTTAAAAAAGGCGAAATAGACATTTTAATTGGCACGCACAAAATTTTAGGGAAAGAAGTCAAGTTTAAGGATGTTGGACTTTTAATTTTGGATGAAGAACAGCGTTTCGGCGTGAAAGATAAGGAAAAAATTAAGGAAATCAAACAGAATATCGATGTTTTAACGCTTTCTGCCACACCAATTCCACGCACGCTTCATATGTCACTCACTTCCATTCGCGATATCAGCGTGATTGCCACTCCGCCGAAAGACAGGCTTCCAATTCAAACCTATGTCACAGACTACAGCGACCAACTTCTTGCCGATGTTTCAAACAGAGAACTATCTCGCGGAGGAAAGGTTTTAATCCTCTTCAATCGCGTTATGGAAATATATATGTTCGCATCGCACGTTAGAAATCTTCTTCCAAATGCTCGCATCGGCGTTGCGCACGGTCAGATGATGGAAAAGGAACTTTCAAATGTCATCCGCGACCTATACGACAACAAGTTTAATGTGCTAATTTCCACCACACTTATTGAAAACGGCATTGACCTTCCTTCGCTTAACACGCTTTTTGTTTTGGATGCCGACAAACTTGGGCTTAGTCAACTCTATCAAATTCGTGGAAGGATTGGAAGAGGCGACAAACTTAGTTATGCCTATCTCACTTTCAATCGCGGTAAAGTGCTGACGGAAGAAGCGTATAAGCGTTTAGAGGCAATCACTGAATTTCGCGAACTTGGCTCTGGTTTCAAAATTGCCATGCGTGACCTTGAAATTCGCGGTGCGGGCAACATCTTGGGAAAAGAACAGCATGGGCACATGGAAAAAATTGGATATGACCTTTATGTTAAACTTTTGGATGAAGTGACTCGCGGGCTTAAAAACGGTAAGGAAGAAGAGCATAAGGAAATTAAAATCGAACTTCCACTCGATGCCTACATCAGTGAAAACTATGTTTCATCTCAAGAGGAGCGTATAATTTTCTATGACCGAATAAGCCACATTTCCACGCCACAAGAACGCGACGAGGTTTTGAAAGAACTTGAGGCAACCAACGGCGATGTGCCAAGGGAAACAAGAAATTTGTGCGAGATTGCGCTTCTTAAAAATTTGGCTGTCGAGTTTAATGTGAAATTAATTAGAATAACAAAGAACGAAACGCTTGTTTATTTCTATAAATCTAAGGAAATTATCGATAAAAGATTGTCGAAAATGGGAGAATATTACAATTTCAGTTTAAAATTTGAAGAATTACCTATGCTAAGGCTAACAAGTGCCGAAAGCGTGGAAAACAAGATGAAAACCTTGCAAGAGATGTTTTTAAAGGCGCTTAGTGAGAAAAAAGATTAAAAAATTCCTCATTTTACTTGAAATTTGTTGTAAATTAATATATAATAAGTTAGTTAGAATTTTTACTTGGAGTTTTTATGAAGAAAAAAGTCTTTTCACTTGTGCTATGTTTGGTTATGTGTGCCTCTGTGCTTGCAGGGTGCAATTTATTCGGCATCAACTGGGAACAATACTATAACGAGGTTGTGGCAACAATTAACTATGACTATGTTTCAGGTGGCATCACTCACACCGAAAGCGTGGATATCACAAAGCGCGAACTTATTAACGCATATAACAGTTATGGCTATAATTACGAAGAGAGTTATGACTACACGCGTGAACAAGCCATAAACATGACACTTGAAACTGTGATAAACCGTAAACTTATGGCAAAAGATGTGGAAAGGACGGCGGAAGATAATGGTGAACCACTTTTTAACGATGCCGAAAAAACATATCTTTGGGAAGAAACTTACGACGCACTTTTAGATAACCTCTACACCTATTATGAAGATATCATTGGCGAAACAAGCGTAGGCGGTGAGGAAGCGGAAGAAGAAAGCACAGGCACAATTTTTGAAGAATATGATAAACTTGCTGTGCTTCACACAGAAACTGACACAAATGGCAACAAGATTTATGAAATAAGAAGATATAACGCAACTTCAAAAACAAGTGGAAGTAATCATGTTTTAAGTTTAAACGGCGTTAACTATGACATGGAATATCAAGACGGCGAAGGAAATTTTGTTTTTAAAGATTTAATTTATTCCTACTTTGAATCTTTAACCAGCGCAAGTTCCAATTGGAGAGCAAGTTTAAACCAATATTTAAGCGATGTTCGTGATAACTATAACTACATGACTTTCAGTGATGATGAAGAAGTTTTCATGTTTGAACTCAACAGAATTTATGACATTGTTAAAGAAAACTATTTGGTTGATAAATACACTGAAATTCACAATAACCTTGAAAGAGATGGTTCAACAGATTCAAACATAAGAGCGGACGCTATGCTTTCTTACTATGAAGGGCTTTGGATGGCAGACTATGAAAAATATGTTAATCATGCCAGCACATTCCAAACCGATATCCTTTCCGAGTCAACAACTGTGGACTATGTTTACAGCGGTGCAAACACCTATTTCAATGTTGGAGTTATCAAAATTGACCTGACAGCAGAACTTGAAGAACTTGAGGGAAAACTTTATAACGAAATTGACGAGGGAGAATATCAAAAACAAAAAGAGCAACTTTTTGAAAATGCCAGTGTGGAAATTAAAGATTCCACAAACGGTGTGGCAACTGGAAAAACAATTTCTGCGAAAAGTCTTTTAGAAAAAATTAAAACCACTTTGAATGGCACAAGAAGTTATGGCGCTGATGCACTTGTAAATCAACAAATTGCCTATGAAAAAGCAGACGCTTTTGTTGATTATCTATACTACTATAACGATGATTCAACCTATCTTAACACCGACAAGATGTCCTCTTTTGGCATATCAGGCTCAGGCGAAGTTTTATATAACACAACTTTCTCTTCTGCTCAAAACGACGCTTTCGACCAAGCAATAAGAGACCTTTACAACAATGGCAATGCTAAGGTGGGTGACTTATCAAGTCTTGTTTATGGCGAGGACGGCGTTTACATTCTCTTCTATGCTGGCAAGGTGGAAAACGCTTTAACAAATGTTAAAGATGCAGGCGTTAACTTAACTGACCTTGAAATCATGGCAAGAACAAGAGTGAACATCTTCAACACCAAAACCATATTTGACCTTTGCTATGACGCTCTTTACAACGAGGCTCTTTTCGACACCTTCCAAGAAGAGCATATCATACAACTTCAAAACGAGTTAACCCGCGAGGGTGACGGCATCACAACATATCCAGATGCATATAAAGATTTAACTCAAAATTAAAGGGCGAATTCCTAAGATATCAAAAAATATCCTAGGAATTTTTTATTTGCTTAAAGTATATAAGTGAATTTTTGCATAAAATTAAATTATTAGATTGACAAAATAATCTAATTAAAGTAAAATATATTAATATATGGACAAAATGGACGAGGAAAAGCTGGAGGCACAAGAAGTAAAAGAAATAGAAGAAACTTCTTCAACGGAAAAGAAGAATGTTTTTTCACGCTTTATAGATAAACGCGCCAAGAAAAAAGAGCAAAAGCGTAAAGAACTTGAAGAAACCGAGGCTGCGCGTTCGCCAGAAGAAAAAGAAGAGATAAACGAAAAAATTGAAGAGGCGAACAAAGAGGCAAAGAAGTTTAACTCTAAAAAACAAAAGATAATCAACATTTGCTTCCTCTTTTTAAACATCGCCTTGGTTGTTGCCATACTTCTTTGGAATTTGCTAGGGTCAGATGAAGGTATCACGCCAATAAGTTCTTTAACCATCAATGGTTGGGCGTTTTTCCTTTACCTTTTCTTAACATTTATGATGATTTTCTTAGATGTTATGAGTGTGCACAGAATGATATATCGAAAGACCTATCGTTCACGCTGGCCGTTGTCATATAAGTCACTGGCGCTACTTAGGTATTATGATGACGTCACGCCTCTTGCTGCGGGCGGGCAGGCTTTCATGGCAACATACCTAACAGGTCGCGATGTTCCAGGCTCAACTTCGCTTTCCATTCCAATGGCAAAACTTGTCTTCCAGCAAATAAGTTGGATAACAATTTGCGGTGTGTGCTTAATTTGTTCGCAATTCATTCCAACAATAACCTCTAACACTTTCGTCACTGTTATGTCTATCATCGGCTTCGTGCTTGGTTTTTGTATGCAAGCTTTCATCATCTTCATTTCCGTTTCTAAGAGCGTGGGAAGAAGGCTGGTGGCGTGGTGCGTGAAACTTCTTCACAAAATGCATTTGATTAAAAACTACGAAAAAAAATATGAAAGCGTGATGAAGTTTGTTGATGACTATCAAAACATCATGCGTGAATATGGAAAATCTGTTGGAGAGGTTATCTATCAAATTGCAATTCATGCAATAAGGCAAATTGTGATTTACTCCATTCCATTTTTCATTTATTGCGTTTTCATGGGCTTTCCAGCAACAGGCGGTTGGCAGATTTACACAGAATTATTCATTTCTGCCGCACTAATTGAACTTTCTTCCAGTTTCTTCCCTCTTCCAGCGGGAACTGGTATGAACGAAGTGACTTTCCAAATGATTTTCATGGTATATTTGGGCGACCAAACTTTCTGGGCTCTTCTTCTTTGGAGATTTGCAACTTTCTATCTCAACCTCATCCAAGGTGTTTGTATTATCACCTACGACACACTTTACGGCAACCGAAAATATCGTTGGATAAAAAAGCGATTGGCACTTCAAGAGGAAAGTCAAATTTTCAAACAACATCAAATAGACCTCTTCCGAGCAGAGCGCAACAAGCGTAGGAAGAGAGAAAAAACATTGAAAATAACGAATAAATAGTTTTTGTTTTTGCAAACTAAGGATATGAAGAAATCAACATATCCTTGGCTTTTTTCTGTCATCATTTTAGTGGTGCTTTTGCTTGTGGCGTTATATCTAGGATACTCTGGATATTTTTTCTCCATATCAATGATGAACGCTCCCACCGATATTCAAGTTGGCGACACTGTTCAAATAAACCTGTCGCCAAACGAAACAAGTGTTGTTTCTTTCACTTTAGACGGAGCATATCTGCCTGGCGAAAGAATTCCTCAAATCATTCAATTAAAGGCGGATAATTTGGAAAAAGATTTAAAAGTGCGTGTTAAAGCGGAAATTTTTTCAAAAAACATGGTGACAGATTTAGATTTTGTGACGACCGACTTTTTTACCAAAGGCGCTGATAACTATTTTTACTACACCGACACCTTGGCAGGAGGAAATAAAATCACATTTTGTTTCTATCTTGTTATTCCAGAGGATTCTGAACTTTTAAGTAAAGAAAAGTATGTTTTAAGCGTTGTGGTGGAAAATTTGGATGCAAGTTTGGATGTGGAACAAATTTGGAATATGCAAGAAAATATTGAAAATGCGTAAATTTGTTGGACTTTTTCTCTCAATTTGTTTACAATATATTTAAGTTGTGGATTTCACAAGTTTGAGGGAGAAAGATGGAAGAAAAAAGAAAGGTGCCTGTTCCACCAAGAAATTTGCAAAACTCGCAAAACAATGTTGCGAGAAATTTTCCACCACCACCTCCAACTTTGAAAAAGGAACAAAATGAAGAGGTGAAAGAGGAGAAAGTTGAACCTCAAATCTCTGAACAGCCTGAAAAGGTTGAAGAAGTAAAACAAGAACCAAAACAGGAGGTTGGCGAGCCTTTTAAGCAAAAGAAGAAGGTTGATAAAGTCGCCGTTGGGCTTTGGAGCGGTCTTATCTTTGGCGGAATTTTGTTTGTTGCATTAATATTTTGTTTGGTATATTTTAACTAAATCAACACAAAGGTGTTGATTTTTTAATTTTTTTGCGTTTTTAATGAAAATTTTAAGAAATATTAAGTAATTTTTGCTGTTTTATCATTTTTTATCTCACTCGCCTTTGTTTAGGTTTAACTTTTTTGGCAAAAATTACACTATGAAAAAAATTATTGTGTTTGTTTTGGTGCTTTTTATGGTGGGACTTTCCTATTTTGCAAAGAATAAGGAAATTCCTCTTTTTAATTTAGACAGTGCCACAAAGGTCTGCTTTGTGGTGGACGAGAATGAAAAAATTTTGGGTGACATTACTCAGTGCGGAACAAAAAAGTTTGTGTATATGAGCTTAGCCGAGGCGCGCGAGGAAGTGGGAAAAATAAAATTTGACGCCATTCAGTTCTATTTTGATAAGGACGTTTTAAAAGATGTTTTAGAAGAAATGAAAGCGGAAAAGGTTTCCTCACAAAAGGTGCAAGGAGCTAATGTTGAATATTATTACTCACCATATTTTCAAGATAGTGTGCTTATTGAAGGCAAAAAGGTGAATATGCAAATTGCCTTGAAAGACGGCGAAGTGATAGCGGGTTTACCTTTGATTTTAACAGGTTATTAAAAAAATTTAAAAATTTATGTTTAAACAATCTAAATCCTGTCAATAAAAATGGCATGGAGGAAGAAAATGGAAATTCGTAAAGAAAACAAATTCAAAAACTTTTTCAAAAGATATGGTGCGATTGCGCTTGCTGGAGTTTTTACTGTTGCCATTGCTTTGACAATCGCACTGACTGTGACAGACAAAGGAAGTGAGGTTTCAACAACAAACCTTGATTTTCAAGTGCCAATGAATAATGCGGAAATTTTGAAAGACTATTCCGACACAGACCTTCAATTTAATGAAGTTTTGAACAGGTGGGAAATTCACCTTGGAATTGATTTCACCTCACAAGACACCGCAGTCTTCTCGGTTTTAGACGGCACTGTCACATCAGTTAGCAACAACTCGCTTGAAGGCAATGTTGTGGAAATCACTCACTCTAATGGCTTTGTAAGCGTTTACTCATCTCTTGCTGATGAACTTTTGGTTAGTGAAGGCGACACCGTTCAAAAAGGAACGCAAATTGGAAATGCCTCAAACACAGCAGGCAGAGAAGTGGAAGAGGGAAATCAACTTCATTTTGTTCTTCTTTTAAATGGCGAAGAAGTTGACCCAAATAACTATTTAGACCTACAAAACAAATAATCAAGAAAGGTCAAACCTTTCTTTTTTTGTGGACTTATGTTTTCATATGATATTTAAAAATATTTAATTAATTATTTTTAGAAACAGTCTAAAAAAAGTTGATTTTAAAAATTAAATGTGATATCATAAATAAGCGGAGGTCAAATATGATTATCGAAAAAGTTAAAGAATTGTTAGCGGAACAACTTGGCATGGATGTTAATGAAATTCATGATGACTCTAACATTTTGGAAGATTTGGGGGCTGATTCATTAGATATTATTGAAATGCTCATGACACTTGAGGATGAATACGGAGTCACAATTCCAGATGACCAAATTGGTCAAGTTAAAACGGTTAAGCAAGTTGCAGAATTAATTGAAAAATGTAAGAAATAATTAGACAAATTTTTGCATAATTCGACAAATCTTCTCATAAGTAAAATTATGGGAGGATTTTTTTATGAAGCCATATATTGAGGCTCGCACACTTTTAGTTGCAAGGCATATAAACGAAACGCATGACACCATAAGAAAAACGGCAAAAATTTTCAGGCTTTCAAAAAGCACAGTGCACTATGACCTTTCATTTAGGCTTAATAAAATTGATGAAAATTTGTTTAATGAGGTGAAAGAAATTTTAAATCTCCACTTTCAAGAAAAACATTTAAGAGGTGGAGAGGCGACTAAAGAAAAATATAAAAATAAAATTAAAAAATAAAAAATAACAAAAAATGCATATTTTTTTAAAAAAATATTAAAAAAACGGCTAAAAAATTGATTTTTTTGAAAAATAAAAGATTTTTTTAATTATTTTTTCATTTATTTTATCTCCAATAGTTTTCTCGTAAAGTATGTTTTAAGGATTATTTTTTTATTTTCGAATTAATTTTTTTAATTCAAAAAATAGTAAAAAAATAAAATAAATTAAAACATATTTTTTATTTTAATTAATTTGACTTTTTCTTGTATGATAATTTATAATATTTATATATATTAAATTGCCCACAACTGATTAATTATTTGCTATTTGCAAATATTAAATAAGGAGGCTTCATGAAAAAGTTTGTCTATGGAATTTTGACCACTTTGATGCTCTTTGGAGGAGTGTTTCTTTCTGCCTGCGAACCTGCTCAAATTTCACTCTCTCTTTCCACAAACATTGTCAATCTTGTGACGAATGATGAAACGGGAGGAAGCCCAAGAGAAGAAACAATTTCTGTTTCACTTTCAAATTCTGATTTGGGTGTTGAAGCAGAAATTATTTCTGGTGAAGAACATATTTTGCTTTCCGACATTGTGCAAAACAGGCAAGGCAATTTCAACTTCACAATCTCAGCACAAAACAGCGGTGAAGCACTCATTAGAGTTTACTCTTTAGAAAACAATAATATTTTTGAATACATAAATGTCAGCGTTAAAACCAATCTTGAAAATTTGCAAATGAATGACATGGTGAATGCAAATGGGCAAAGCGAGATGTGGATTGAAAGAGGAGGAAGTAAAGTTCTTTATCCTGAAACTTATTTCACTTTTGACCCTATTGATGCCGATGTGGACGACTTGGTTTGGACTTTTAACGACATTGAAAACGCCACCGACACAACAAATGCTAAAACTCAAATTGTGGAAGGCGACCAAGTTGTTGCAGAAATTATTGATAACACACTTTATGTTTATGACAACTACACTTCGCCAATAATTAATGTTTATGCCTCTTGGCAAGTTGGCTCCACAATCATTAGTGCCGAGAATCCACTGACTTTTTCCATCGTCAATCCATCAAGCATTCAAAGTTTGGTTATAGGTGGCGAAACTATTGACTTAACAAACGCGCAAGGCGAAACCACAACAATAAAATTAGTTAAAAATAATTTTAATGCAGACGAACAAGGCTTTTTAAGCGAAGTTTCAGGCATAATGGTGGTGGAAAGTAGTTATGATATGGATTTAAGTTTGAAAGCGTATCAAATTGTGAATGGCAAAAAAGTTTACATTGAAGATTATCAAAACTATTTTAAACTTGATGATATTGTTAAAGAAAAAGTCGACAATCAACTGACCTTTGAGTTTAAGATAGATGCACTTGACGACACAAATTCAAATTACTATGGAGATTTGTATGTCGAGTTTGTGCTGTCTTACACAGATTTTACTTATCAAATTGACACTTCAAACGCTTCGCGAGTTTTGATTTCCACATATTACGTGCCAGAAACTGTTGTGGTGAGAAACGAAACAGACAATATTGGCGGAGCAACAATCGACTTATATTCTTCCTATTTTTCTTCGCGTGGTTATAGGCTGACTGTCAACCTTGAACCAAGTGATGTTGGGCTTAACGACAACACTTACCATATTGAAGTTGATATGGAAACATCAGGAAATCGCCCAGAAGAATATTTACAAGTTTACACTTCTTCAAGTCAAAATCCTCTTTCGTTCACAAAGATTGAAGGTTCAAGCACCTATGAAACGGGAGCGATTGCAAGTGGCACAACCTTGTATCTTAGAAGTGGCACTCTTTCCACTTATAGCGATTTTGAAATAAGGTTTGTGGCAAATGGCAATCCTCGCTTTGCCAGTGAGTCTATCTATGCCAACGGTTATAGAATTGTGGATGATGTGACAATGAATGTTCAAAATAGCGATGGCACGAATTTTGACTTCGATTCCACTTACTTTATTTCCTCTTCCTCAAGTTCAGAAAGAGAAATAACTTTTAATTTAAGAGTTTATGGTATGTCATCTTCCACTGGTCTTTCGCCATCCTACACTCAAAACCGCAACTTCAGCATAACCATGGTTGATGCTGGTAATTCTTATGAGGATGTGGTAAATCCAGAAAATTCCTATGTGGATGTTAATGTGACAGTCAGCCTAAATGGTCGCAACATTCAAGATAGTTTTGAGTTCACTCTTCTTCACCAAACTGGCATGGAATCAGAGGTGTTTAAGATTGAGGCGTTTAATCCATTAACTTCTGCCACTGTTTCAAATGGAGATAGGGGGGCGGTGAATGTGTATTTCGAGGATGTGGAAAATCAAGACTATATCATCGACCAAGATGCAAACTCTTGGACTTCTTCAAATGGCGAATATGCAACATCTGACACTTTGTCAAGCGTTATGATTTCTGCTGGCTCTAACTTCCCATTAAGTTTCAACTTCAATAGCGCAACACTAAGTGAGGATGCCGAACTTCTTGTGTTTGACTTTGAGGCATATAGAGAGCAAAATCCAAATGTTGATGAAGAAGTTTTATATGAAGATTACTATGCTTCTTTAACAAGCGAGGACTTACTTGAATATTCTGCAAGCTTTGACGCAGATTATTCAGAATATTTCACTTACGCAAATGGGCAAATTCGCACTCAAAACAGCGATTTCATTGTTTATGTTGCTGTGATTTTCCATGGATTTAACGAAAACCATGAAAATTTAAGTTTGGTTCGCTTGTTTAGATTGGAAAGTTTTTATCCTGTCACGGCGCTTCGCAGTGATGTGACCGATGCTGAGTTATATGCAAGAGAAAGTTTAGGCGAAGAGGATGAAGATTTGTCTAATATTGATGTGCAAATTTCCATGCGTCTGGACAGAGAAATACCAACCTACAGCGATATGGAGTATTTCTCAATTGCCTTTGCTTCCAACAGCACAACAGGAGCGCCAAATTACATATCCATTACTGATGAAAACAATGCTGTTAAGTCGATTATTCAAAATGAAAATGGCTCTTTAAGGCTAACTGCTTTTAACATCAACTCCAACAGGCTAACTTTCAACATTCAAGCAGAGTCCACCTTGTTTAGTTCGGAATTAAGCGAAACCATATATATAAGATATAGTTATAGACCTAACGAAAACAGCCAAACAAGTTATGAAAGAACGGCAACCATCAATCTTAGAATTATTCAGGCAAATCGCGTGGAAAATGTTACATGGGTCAATGAAACCTATAACAGCGAAGTTTACTTAAACCTAA
Organism: uncultured Clostridia bacterium; assembly: GCA_930971385.1. Classification (GTDB taxonomy): domain Bacteria; phylum Bacillota; class Clostridia; order Christensenellales; family UBA1242; genus Caccovivens. The sequence goes on from CAKNGB010000001.1 coordinate 82,489, forward strand.
TTTCCAACGATGTTGAAGATAAAACATTCACAATTTCCACCTCAGTTTCTCCAAACGAGGCAAATAACAGAAGTTTAACTTATTACTATTATTCACTTGACGAAAGAGGCTCAAATCTTAGCATTGAAACCACAGCAATGAGCCAATCTTTCACCTTAACAATCGGCGACCAAAGCGAAGGTGGCTATGGCTATCTATACATTTTGCCAGAGGACATGGTTAAAAGACAGGGCGGTTCCAGGCAGATTGTTTACTATAACCTCAATGCAGACGGCACATTGTCGACCACAGCGGAATATTTGCCTTTGTCTGAGATTTACAGTTGGTATGACGATGTTGTGAATGCAACTGGTGAAACGGGCGAACTATATCGGGCTGACTATTTCCTAAATAACGCTGGCGAAAGAGTGTTTTACCGCGACCTTATTTTAAGAATCCGCGTGACGATTGCCGACGGCAAGAGCGAAGAAACGGCAATTCGTGTTTACACAGAGGACGATTTAAAAAATTTGGATACCTCTTTATACTATCGTGTTATGAATGATATCACTTTGGATAACTGGACGCCTTATACAGAATTTTCTGGCATGATTTTCGGTGATAATGAAGATATCACTTTGAATTTCACGAACGGAAGCCAAACTTTTATCAGCACTTTAACTGGCGTTGTGAAAGATTTGATTTTCACTGGTGAAGTGACAGGTGGCGGTTTTGTGGCAAACACCATTTCACAAACTGGCGCAATTGAATCTACTGGCGTTGTTTCAAATGTTAAAGTGGATGTGAGGTATGTTGACGGAAGATACGCACCAAGTGTTGTTTATGACGGCGTGAATGTGGCTGGTTCTTACTATTTAGGCGCAATTGCTGGGCAAAATAATGGTTTAATTGAAAATTCTTATGCCTTGGGCGTGGAACTTTCTGGAGATGTTAACAACACTTTTGTCGGCGGTATTGCTGGGCGTTTAACTGGTGAAATTAACGGCTGTGGCGTGGAATTTTATAAGTTCGATGATGGGCAAGGCGGAGTTGTTAGCGACCAATTCTCAGGAACATATTTTGGTGGCATTGCGGGCGCTTCAACAACAGAAAATGGTAGCGTGCCAAGAATTGTCAATTCCTATGCCTATGCGTTTAGTTTGGAGGAGTATGATGAAAACATAACAATAACTAATGCTCAAAATGTGGATGCTTTCATTGGCTACACATATAATGACACAGAAATCGAAAACACCTTTGCATATCTCGGAGATATTGAAATAAGAAGCACAAGTAATTGGGTAATTAGAAACTCCTATAACACTTATATTTCCGATGTTGTGGAAGGCAATGCAACCTTAAGTTTCAGATATTTTGATTCGGATGGAGATAGTGAAGTTATCACGCTTGACGAAATTTCAAGCGCAGACTTTTCGTCTTTGAATTCTCAAATTTGGGAATATGAAAACATTGACAGTTCAAGAAACTTTGGCTTCCCATACCTTAAACACATCAGCCAAACACCACGCGTTTCGGTTGAACAGTCGATTTATGATGTGGATGGAAAGGTTTTGAGCGCAGAAAACGACAGAGCGGTGTTCTTCTTCTATGATGTCACAACCACACCTCAAAATGAGGGTGCAAGATATGAACTTGATATGTTTAACACCATTTCTATTATCGACCTATTTAATCTAGAGGAAGAATTTGCTGACAGCATGCTTGTTTCTGTGGACAGAGAACAATATCTTTCTTTCTCCACAACAAATCTGTTTGTTGAGCGAACAACCTTAGACTTATCCAGCAAAATTGTGACGCTGAATTTGTTTAGCAGAATGGACTTTTCTGTTTCCAAGCAATTTGAAATTATGATTGTTTATGCCGTGCCAGAAATGTCGCTGGCAACAGGCGGTTCAACGCTTAATGCTGGGCAAATTTTAAGCGTTCAAACAGGCAGAAACAACTCAAGAACAGTGGAAACAATTGTGGATAGCAACCTCTATTTAAACGGCACGCGCTACACACTTTTGCAACACGATTATTACTACACAAACACATTAACAAACAACCAAACCGAAAGCGGAGAAAATTACTTCTCTTCAAATGTTGCAGGCAACACGGTTAACTACACAGCAAATTTGGCAACTGGTGGAAACTATGTTAATTCTTCAATTTCCATGGGCATAACCTCAATTGACACTCCAGAACTTGCCGACTTTAATAATGCTGTTGTGAATTATAACACCACATCCATTTTGCTTGGCTCGTATAACGGCGCAAATGCTTTGTTTATCGACGCCATTTCCTCCGACATTTTACCTTCGGAATCCACCTCATTTAATGCGGTGCTTAACACAGATAACAGCGAGGATGACCTTGTTTTGACCTTTGTTTACAACGATTTGGAATATGATGTTGTGATGGAAAGCGACGCGAAAGGCTATGTTCAAATTGGCGACAACTTAAAACTTGATGTTAACATTGCCAAAACTTCTGAAAGTGACAACGAAATGAGATTTAATGTTATCATAAATGTCAACAAAGATTATAGATATAAGGTGGATGGCGACTATGCACTCACAGTTTTGGTTAATCCATTAAGTTCAAACAATTACACATGTTCATTTAATCTTACGGTGCATAAACAAGAAATTAACGCTGTGAATATGACAGCCTACACCATCTCCAGTCGTGTTATCTATAATTCTGTTTGGTATTATTCTCCAAGCGACACACTTTCTTCCACCTTAGTTCCAGGCACAGACTCCATTTTAACCATGGAAGTTAGCCCAAGTTTCGCTCACTATTCCTATTTCACCTTAAACTATGAAATCTCCACAAGTGGAAATGTGGGCACGGTTAGCCTTGCAAGGTTAAGTTATGTTCCTTCTTTTGGCTATCGAATTAACAACACAACCTCAGAAAGCATCGGTTCAGGGCTTAGGATAACGCCAAACGAAAGCGATTATTCTAATGGTATATATTATTTTAGAATTTACATATCTTCTGGTTTTTCTGCCAACAGCACGCTAAGGCTTGTTGTGAATTTCTATGACGAAAATGGCGTGATTGGCACAAGTTATGTTTATAACTATATGATAGACTATCTCAACGAGGCAAACGTGCTTGTTGACGGCGCAACCACGGTTATGCTTGCCAAGGGCGACACTGCTGAAATTTCCGTGACTGTTGACCTTGACCAAACACTCACCAATCTTTCTTTGGTGGGAACAGGAAACGACATCACAAGAAGTGATTTAGTTGAAACCGTCACCGAAACATCAAGAGTATACACTGCAACTCTTCGCACCTCGGTTCTTTCCACGGTTTCAAGCGGAGCGACTGGTGCTTTCCGTGTGCAAGCAACAGTGCAAAGAACAATCAGTGGCGAAACGGAAATCAAACAAAGTTATGCCACAGTTTATCTTGTTGATTTCACAATTAATGCCGACGAAACGCATATTGCTGGAACAAGCTCCACTGCCACGTATAACGGAAGAGAATATGATGTTCTTCACGGCTATGTCAATGCCACAAATGCCTTAGATTTTAACTATTCAATAAGCCCAGAAGAATATTCCTATGATGTTAATAACATTGAAGAGGCTGAAGCGGTTCTTGAGCTTGAAGAAAAACGCGCTGAGTTTAACGCTAACGACTCCTATGCCGACACTGCAACTGGCTATTACATCAACTATCAACAAACAGCAAATGGATATGAAGAAGTGGCATTAAGAGAAAGACTTTACATTGTTTCATCCACTGGCGTGGCAACACATATATATAACACCGAACGCGACAGATATGTGGAAAACACCATTGTGGAATTTTCAGGCTCTGGCGGAAATGTTTCAGTTCGAGGGCTTAGAACAGGTCAACTTCTTATGCGTCTTGAAACATACATTGTGGTGAACAACACTTCTTTCACATATACTTACGATTTCCTCATCAACATCGAGGTTTGGACGGATGAAGAAGTGCCTCTTCCAATCTACACAGCCGAGCAGTTTGTGGATTACCTTTCTGGCAACGAAAATGGCACCTCCACTGCGGATGACTATATTCTTATGAACGATATCGTTTTAACAGACTACACACCTTTGTCCACTCAATATTTCGACAGCTTTGATGGTAATGGCTACACAATTTTCATAAATTCCTTCCATTTCGACTCTGCGTCAACCACTTTAAATTTGGCGCTATTTAGTGAAGTGACGGCAAATTCCACCATAAAAAATGTTAGGGTGAATTTGTATAACGGCGGGAAAATAACCGTTAACTTAAATGTCTATAACGAAGTGAACATTGCAGGCTTTGCACTTGTCAACAACGGAATTATCTATAACTCAGATGTGGTGGCATATTACGATTCCAACCTTTCAAGTTCGCAAATCGTGTCGTCGGCAACAGGGCTTGTGGTTGATTTTGTTCGTGGCGAAGGCACCGACCCAATAAATATTACTTCCACAAATATGTCAAATGACGACGTGTTCATATCTGGTTTTGTTGGCACAAATGCTGGCGTAATCACAAACAGCCGTGTGGGTGGCGAAACATATGCGGTCATCATTGAAAGAAATGGCTCAACTTTCTATAATGAAACAACTTTGCCACTTTTCACCTTGCAAGGTCAAGGCAATGTGGCGGGCTTTGTGGGAGAAAACTCAGGAACAATTTCTTCTTCCTTTGCAAAGAACATTGAAATTAATAACCAAATGAATTCCACTTCTTCAGAAACGGCAGGCTTTGTTCTAAGTAACTCTGGCGAAGTTCACACCTCCTTCATTCAAGGTCAAAACGACCCAGACTCTGAGGACTACTACTATGACGGCTCGTCAATTATTTCCACTGGTCGAGTTGGCGGATTTGTTTACTTCAACAGCGGGCTTGTTAAAAACTCATATGTCAACATCGCCTTTGAAATCGACGCTTCAAGAAGTTATCTTTCTGCTGGTTTTGTTTACGAAAATTCTTCTAACGGCGAAATCACGCTTTGCTATTCAGCCACAAAAATGTCGAACTCCAACATCAATGAAATGAATTTCTCTGGCGTTAATGAAAGAGGTGAGGACCTTAACCAAAACCCAACAGGCATCACTTATTCTTATTATTATGTTCCAGAAAATGTCGGCTCAACAACTCAGGATAGTTACACCACAGGCGCAACCTCAATCACCGATGTGGATGTTGAAGATGCTTTCTATCGCTTCAGTTTTGCTTCTGAAGAGGGCGCTCTTGACGGCATTTGGACGATGACAGAGGACGGAATAACTCTTACAAGCGCAAATCACATCGCATTTTCAAACAGATACTTGGTTCAAAGTGAAACCTCGGAAGAATATTCTCTCTTCTACAGCACTTTAACCGACTACAGCACAAGGAGACTTGTGGATTTATCCTACGGCTCACTTAAAAACCCAATCATCATTCGCGATGCATCCGATTTTGCTCTTGCAACAGGAAAAGCGCAAGAAAAAGAGATTTCTTCCTATAAACAATATTACACTGACACAGAAGTTTTTGGACACTACAGAATTGTCAGCGACATCGACTTTGACGATATCGACCAAAACCTTGAAGGCGCAGAGGAACTTAGGCTGACCACCACCACAAAGACCTTCTCAGGAATTTTGGATGGCAATGCTTTCACAATTTCAAACATCAACTTAGGCTCTTCTTCATATGTTGAAAACTATGGCTTGTTTGCAAGGCTTAATGATGCAAGCATAATGAACTTGGGTTTGGAGGTTGCTTCCGTTCACAATGTTAACGCAAACATTGTGGGCACACTTGCAGGAACGATGATTGATTCTCGTTTAAGTGGCATAGAACTATCTCCAATTCCAACAACCTCCGAGGAAGAGGAAGTTGTTTCGGTTTCCATTGCAGGTAATAACATCGTGGGTGGTGTTGTGGGAATTGTGCTTGGAAATTCAAAACTTTCCGACATTCAAGTGACAGATATTGATGTTGTTTCGGCATACTACGACGGCTCAAAAGAGGTGGGCTATAACGACAGATTCACTGGCACAAATATCAGGCAAATTACCACAATCGGCGGGTCTTTGATGAATGCTGTGGATGAGCTTTCTTACGCAGGCGCTGTAAGCGGATATGTTGATATGTTCATGTCTGTGAATGAAGAGAGTGTGGCATATTCCACCACCGTGGTGATTCCAGATTTCCAAGTTGCCACAATCCGAGTTTTAAGTTCGGTTGACATCTACGGCGAAGTGGCAGGAGGCATTTTCGGATATCTTGGCTCTTCCACTCAGGCTTTTGATATGGGGCTTGAACTTGACGCCAACATGAATTTAACAAATCCTTCTTATATCACTTCAAAAAATCTTTATGCAGGCGGACTTGTGGGTGAAAGTTATGGCGGACTTTACGCTGTTTACACAGAACACATAAGAACAATGCAAGACACAATTGAAGAGAGTATGTATTCCTATTATAATGGCTCACAAGACGTGGAAAGAGGTCAGATGAGCATCTTCTCTTACACGCAAAACGACACACTTCACTATAACACTCGCTATAACAACCCATACTATGTTGGCGGACTTGTGGGCTATGCTGGTGGCGGATATATTTCTGTTGCTTACAACAGGCTTAATGTTGTTTCCAACACCACCACGCGTGAGGAATCCTATTTCGGCGGAATAATTGGCTATCTCAACGCTTCAACAACATACAACACCAATTCCATAACCGACAACAGCGAGGTTACTTATTATTTGCATGAAGTTTACTTCTCTGGCGTTTTAAACAGCAACACTTCAGCGCTTGTTGGCGGTATTGTTGGTCAAATTTCAAGTTCCAGCGTGCTTGCAATGGAATTTGTCAACTCAATTCCATACTACGAACAAAATTCCAACCGTGACAACATCTTTGCCCTTGTTGCTGGCTTCGAACACGACGATTTAGGCATGGAAGTTCTTCCATCGCATCTATATCTTCTTGATAACTATTCTGGCTACTACGATGTGATAACAAAAGTGCGTGTGGCTGGAAGAGATGCGGCTGTCACCACAGTTTCCGCGGTTGTGGAATATCTTTATGAAGACGACACCTTAACCGACGAGCAATCACGCATGAACTATATTAACGGCTTTAGAGATAACTTAATTGTCTATAACGGCACAGGAGTTGATTCTGTTGACTCTTCCGATGTTGACTTTTCATATGAATATGCTCAAATAATTCAATCGCCAAGCCACCTGTCAACAATGGCAATGGCATACACAAGAATGAGCAACTTCTTCATCCGTGCAGGTTGGAATGACTCGGTTTGGACGCATGAACTTGAAACCATGTTCCCAAGAATTGAGTTTGTTCCAGAATTAACTGTTATCTATCTTGACTATGACATAGACAGTGTGCGAGAAGTTCTTGAGGCTATCCACTTCAACTCCTCTCTCACTGTTGTTGTGCGCGGGAGAATTGATAGAGATGATCCAGATGCTGGACATGCCGATGTTGATTTACGAAGGTTTGACGGCCCAGATGAATATGAGAATGTCGTTGGCAAAATTTTAACCCCAACATTAATTAACAACTTCTCAGGAAGAATCATCTCCTATCGTGCCTTTATTAATGAAGGAACAGGCGATGCAACTGAAGGTATTGTTAATAGAAACATAAACGGAGATATAGGAGGGGAACAAGGTGCTGATGTTGGAATCATAATCGACAGCGCACTCTTTGAAAACGCCATTTCTGGCTTTGAAATAACTGACCTAAATATTTACTATCATGAAAGTGAAAGCGACACCACAACAAGCCACTCAATACTAATTGAAAACACAGCAAATGGCGCAATTTTAAATAACCTTAACATCTATGTTAGGTCAGACCTATCCATTGAAGCAGATTCCTATGGTAGAGCAGGCATTTTGGTTCCTTACGCAATCTCTTCCGACTTTACTGGCGTTCACTTCACTTTGAATGAAGGTGTCAGCATCAATTTTGCCTCCTTCGACACATCCGACGGTAGCACTCCACAAACAAATCAATATTTCGGCGTGCTTGCTGGCGTCATCAGGCAGGAGTCACCATATCGTGCAATGGCGGTTGGCAATATTAGGTTTGATCGTGTTGAGGGGGCGGAGGACTCTCCAATTGCCATTAACTTTGAAAATAAAACTAGTGATGATTATTCATATAACATATATTTCGGGCTTTTAACAGGGCAATGGGAAATTGATTCCTATGCAGCGGATGCAACTTTCAGAATTAACAACTTAACTAACACAACTTTAAACATCACTTTGGGATATACGCCAGATGGTATTGCTTCTGTTGATGCCAATATCAACGATATCTATTTTGGAGGATACATTGGTCGAGCAGACATCACTTCAATCGAAACAGAGGCAAACAAAGATCCAAACGAGAAGATATTAAGCAACACCATCAATGTCACACAAAACTTTAGTGTTGCAAACAACGAATATTTTGGGCTTGTTGTTGGAGAATTGGAGGGTAATGGTGGCGTTCGTTTCACAAGCAGTTCAATCCCTGGCACCGATAACACTTTGGAGATAAACGGCAGTTTAAACCTTGGTGATAGTGCTATTGGTAACGATGCATATATAGGTGGATTCATAGGACACGCAGAATTTAACACGGTTATCACCTGTCAGCTTAGTGTTAATTTTAGTGTTAATGAAGATGATATTACTACATTAAATGGAGCGTTTGAAGAACCAACCAAAGAACCAGAGACACCACTTCTTGTCACAAACAATGCATACATCGGTTCATTCATTGGCTATCTGTCAGGTGGCTCCTTGAGGCTTGGAGGTTTTGATGTTAGGGGTAATATCAATGTTAAAATCAAGGAATCAACAGGTGGTGATTTAAATCAATTAATTCGATATGGCATTGTCGGCGAAGTCTTTAACGCTAACCTTACTATTGATCCAGGCTCTAGTGGTCATTCAATTTCAAGAGTGAATGTTGTTGCAAACAGCAACATTGAAAATAACAGTAGAGATGAACAATTGTATGTTGGCGGACTTGCTGGCATAGTTTCGGGAACAAGTGAAATTGATGTTAACCGTTTCCTTTACACTGGCACAACTGTTGCTTTCAGCGAAACACTTAAATTTGGTGGCTTGTTTGGGCAAATTGGTCGTGCACTCGAAACCACAACAGCAGAAACCACAATAGCAAATACCATAATAACAAATTCTGGCTATGGCGGAAAAGTTGAATTTATGGATGTTAAATCGCAAGGAACAGATGAAGAAGGAAATCCAATACCTTATGACTATGCCTATAACCTCACAACAGGCGGAATCATTGGCACGATTGAAGCAAGCGGAGTCACAGACTATTTTGAGATTTCAATTGAAGGCGCAAGAACCTATGGCGATGTGTATGTAAACTATTCAGATGACGGCGCAAAACTCACCACTTTCTACTATGGCGGAATCATCGGCGAATATCAAGCGCCAGTTCAAGAGGTTGAGGATATTGACACTGTCAGCCTCAACATGTGCTACACACTTATGACGCCATTCAATTTCAGATTAACCGAGAGTTATGAATTATCTCATTATCAAGTTAACGCACTTGTTGGATTTGGCAGTGAGTCAATTTCATCCTATACGAAAAATCTCTATTCTTCCAGCGTCAACTTCTCATATCAAGACATTAGCGAAGATATCGGCAGTGCAAATGTTGATGTTGGATATTATAATAAAAATGTTGGGAACGATGTAATAAAAAGCGATGCATATCGCGGTTATGGCGCAACAGCGTCAGATTCTTCCTATTCATATGAAAACATCGTGGGCGTTATGCACGACTTTGCAGGAGAATTTGAGCTTGAATTGACCAACGCAAAACTTAATCCTTTGCAAGTTGTGGCAATGAAGATAGACGGTGAGGAAGATAAGGAATATGAAGTTGAATTTAAAAGTATAACAGAAAAAACAAACGCTGTTTCGTGGTATTATCTTGCAGGCGATTTAGATTTGATGCCAGAAACTGAGACTGAAACTTCACCTTCAATATCCGAATTGAATAATATTGTTTTGGTTGGAAATGGAAATCGAATTCACACAAACACCGCACCAATCAACACAATGGCAACGAAGGGAAATTCCTTCACAGTTGTCACCAGCCTTATTGTTGACATGGATATGTCGAAAACCACCATTGCTGGCGAAACAATCGGCGGGCTTATCAACACGCTTGGCGATCCAAGTAAGACTGATAACACCGCAACCGCACTTCTATACGGCGTTGGTGTGGAAGGCGAGATGTATATTGGTGGCAATCGAAGCGAAGGTGTTATGGTTGGCGGAATTGTGGGAGATATGTCTATCGGCATAATGGAAAATGCCTACTTTGACGCCGACATCTTCTTTGGTTCATACGATACGACTAATCTTGCCACAATCAGCGGAGTTGCCAACACAAACTCGGCAAATGTGCTGATAAGAAACACCTTCTCAGGCGGTTCAGTGCAAGCGTATGTTCCAGTGAATATCGCACTTTTCAACTATCACATAACACCACAAGGTGTTGAAGACACAGCAGAAATAAGAATATATGATTCCTATTCATATATGAACATACTTCGCTATGATTATGGCCATGGTGTTGACGGCGAGGTTTCAGCATTTGCTGTGAATGAGAGCGAAAGAATTTATTATGACAACTCAGCGGATAATATGGCACTATATTATTCAGGTGATTATTCGTCAGATATTTCAGGCGACGGAACCCATGCTGAAACAGGTGAATTGTCAGTTGGCTGGAATAAAAATGGCTCAATAAGTGACGTGAACAGCATTTTGGTAAACGGAAGTGACCAATCTCTTGCTAAGTGGAATCACTCACGCTATTTCAACAATGGCTATGCAACCACAAACTTTGGCTATTTAAGAAATGTTTCGGTTTATAGTTATAGCACAACCACTGCGGAATACACAAAACTATCGTTCGACCAAGCCTATAACCTTGACTATACAAGCAGTCACACACCTAATGAAGAAGGTGGCGAAACTGGTGGAGAAGATGACGAAACAGGCACAACGCTTCCAACCGATTACTACTTTGCTGTTCAAAGCCATGCAAAATTCGGGCAAGCAATGAAAGCGATTAATAACACAAAAGATGAAAACGGTGAGGATGCTATTTACTCAAATGACACACAATTCTTCTTGAAATACGATATTGATTTAAATAAAATACCTATGGATTCTGGTTACTCTCGCGGACAAGACTTAGGCACAAAGGATAGACCAATAACCATCGACGGACAGGGCAATAACTTCACTTCAACTGAAGGAGGCGATAAAGGCAACACAGCAATGTTTGATGAGATACACGGCACACTAAGAAACCTCAACATTGTTGTGAACGGAAAAATTAATGCAACAAGCGACTATAATAGAGGTGAGGATAATCCAGGCAAAGGCGAAGATGCAATTAAAGTTGACATTGAAGGCGAAACAACCGAGTCATCAAATGAATATTACACTATCTATGGCGCACTTGCAAACCGCTTGTATGGCTCTTTAAACAATGTGACAGTTAAAGGCGATATTGCTGTTAAAGAACAATCTCAAATTGTTATTGGTGGTGTTGTTGGCTATGCCGAAAGTATGAAAAAAGAGGCGTCACCAGATAATCCAAGTGAAGGAACTGCCTTAAATTCAATAACGAATGTGACAAGTTTAGTGACAATAAACACATCTGAAGGGACATCTGGTATTATTGGTGGAGTTGTTGGAATAGCCAAGGATATTAAAATAAGTAATTCCACATTTGCTGGAAATATCATTTCAACAAGCGTCAATGAAGGACGGGTTTTAGGTGGTGATATTACTCTTCTAAATAATAATGGTGGCGATGAAATTGACAAAGCTATTACAAATGAGAATATCGTGTTAAATAATGTTATTGGCGGAATTGTTGGTGATTTTGAAAGTAGCGATAACGAGGCTACAATTTCATACTGCTTTAACACAGGCTCAATCATCAATAACTATAAGTCAACAAACACTTCTCTTAATCTTTCCAGTGGGGGAATTGCTGGTTATTCAGAGGCTGAAATCTCAAGTTCGCTGAACACGGGATACGTGCAAGCGGGGAATTATGACAACACGGGCGTGGCACTGGCTGGCGGAATTGTTGGCTACACAACCGCAAGCATCACAAACTGCATCAACGACGCCCGCGTCCACGCAATCAGTGATCTTGAACCATCTTACTCTGTAGAAGAAGGTGCAACTATAGAACTTAATGTTCCAGGATTGGATAAAGATGGCAAGCCAGACAGAACAGATTCTGCTGGAGATGCAACGGCAACAGTTTCATATAATATAACCTATAACTCTGAAAATCCAAACCGCCTTGTGTTTGCATATGCACTTGGATATGTTAATAATACTAATAATGCAAGAGCCACAGCGTCTGGTGTTAACATTCAAAATGGCACGGATGGCGGTGTTGATGTGTCAAATGATCTAGTTGAAAGCACTGGTATTATTAACGACGGAAACATCGGACAAATAAGTGTTGATTATTATAAAGAATTTACACTTCCTCGCTATGCAAACGGATCAGATGATTTTTGGATAGGTGCTCAAGGATATCAAGAAAATATTGGCGATAGATATGGACTTTCTGATTCTTATAGTTTTAGTTCAACGCCAGATGTAAGTGCATACGATGCTTATGGTTTCCCAAGTAGGTTTAATTTGTCATATACTTACACATTTGATTTTGAAATCTTTGATTTATTTACATTGAACAATGTTTTTAAAGATGGAAATGATTTATTAAATATCACTATAAAAGATGATTATACTACTGAAGGACAAACTATAGATTTAGCAGATTACTATGCTGATGTTGAAACATACAATGCTTTAGCTCCGGCTTATATAATGCTTCGTGATCTTGGAATAATAACAGACGAGCAGATGTATTACACTGGATTTTATTATGATGGAAAGAACTATCCTGGATTATATGAACTGGTCCAAAATTGTTATGAAAAGATAAGTGCTCCTACTTATCCAGGTGGAGCAACTGAATATTATTTGTCATTGAATATGTATGATTATGGTTCTGACCGCTATGATGGCATATCATATGAAAACTATGTTATGCAACTTAATGACACCATGAATCTTTCAAATTATTCTAATGTCACTGAAATAACAGAAACTCCAAGCGGATTATATGACGATATCACAGATGTAGACACAGCAACAAAGGCTAATAAAACAATCAATATTGCTGGTGAGGATTACACAATAGCATATGATGACAATAATTTAACAGAGAACTTAATTTTAAAAACCAATGTAAATTCATTAACAGATGGCACGGTTTATGGAAATGACCACACTCTTTCAAGATTTAGTGAAAAAACCGATGGTTCGGATGCAACTATTTCAATTAGCAACTGGAAGAATGTTAACATAGTGACCTCTGCATCGTTAGAGAACATTGAAAGTAGTTTCAGTTTTGTTTCAAAATTTTCTAGCGACACTGCATTTATTACATTTTATGGTTCATTAAGAAATGTAAATCCAACAACTTCAAGTGATATTGCTATAACAAGTGTTAATTCTACTTATGGAGACCTTTCAGAAAGTGGCATGATGACTTTCTATATGTCATTAATTGGAAAAGATGCACCTCATAATTTAAGTACTTCTTCTTCTAGATATGGTGAAAGTGTATCGGTTGAGTTGACTATGGCAGGCGAAAAAAACTATGGCGTTGTGGTTTCTGGAAATGGAGCAAATGGGTCTAATGGAGCTGATGGAGCAATCGTTCATAATAATACCTTTGGACGTGGTGGAAATGGCGGAACTGGTGGAACGATTGATATACCAACTTCTTCAAATATTACTTCTATTTATGGTTATAATGGCGTTGGTGGAAATGGCGGAAATGGTAGCAACGGAATAAATGCAGAAGTGACTGAATATGGTAGTACTGGGGTCACTATACAGGGAAATAGAGGCGGCTACGCCGGTGGCGGCTACGGCACTGCAACGGCAAATGAAAACACCAAATCGAATTTAAGAGAAAGTAGAGCATTGGCTGGCTCTGGTGGAACTGGTGGGCTTGGTCTTGTTTATTATCATAAATATATTAATAATGAGATTGATGATTCTAATGTAGGAGGAAATGATTATTACCAAGTTGAAAATGCAATTAGGCAGTCTTTATCAAACATTGGCTTTGATGCTGGATATAGATATTACCAAGGTTTCGAAAATGGGTTAGATAATGTGATAGGTAATGGTAATGTAGGACTTGAAGATTATTATCAAAGGCATTTTTACATAACAGCGGCAGGTGGTGGTAGCGCAGGTGGTCTTAAAGCTAATGGAAATCAAGGCAGTAAAGGTGATACATTTAGAGGATATGACGCAATTTCACGTAATGATACGACTTATGGAACATATGGTTATCTATGGATTGATGATCACAATTCTGGCTTGTTTGATAATGACAATGAAGTGCTTTGGGGTGGTTTACAATTGATTCCTGCTTTTTCGCATAATAAAGTTAATACTGGTACTTATGGAGGACGAGGTGACTCTAACTATTTAAATAATGCTACAGGATTAGCAACAGCAGTTGGAAATTATATAAGTGATTATAAATGGGGATTAATAGGTGACGGGTATATATATTCTTATGAAATAACCGCATCAGGGGGTCATACGACTACACTTACATGGAGAGTAAGTGAAGAGGTAAGTCCAAATATGTATAAGTTAGAATTAACTTCAGGTCAATCTGGATTTGAGATGTATAATTATTATATGAAATATGAAAACTCGCAATATATTTTAACAGATAGACAGGGTAATTATGTTGATGTCACTGTAAAACCTACAGATGAGCCAACAATAATAAATCGTGTCAGAGGCGGCGAAGATTATAATGTAGCACTTTATGAATATAAAGCTGATGGATCTATAGGTTATAAAGATGAAAAAAATCCATTCAAGAGATCAGAAAATAAAATTAATGAAGCGTATAAGAATATAAAAGCTTATAATGGCGGAACTATGTGGGATTATATCTTTGTTGGTGGCACTGGCGGATCGGCGATAGAAGGCGATGACACTGCAGGTGAAGCAGGAGGAACTCCATATTTGCAACAAATTTACGGAACGAATGATGCGTTTAATGATACTTATGAAAATTATTGGTATACGCGAGATGACATGGTGACATCGGCTGGTAAATATGGTAATGCTAGTGAGCTTGGGACATATGCTGGCAGTGGTAGTTTTGAACAAAAATATATTTAATAAAAAAATCTGGAAAAATTTTGAAAAAGTTTGTGAAATCGTTTGGTGTTTTTGGCTTGGGTGGAGTATAATTTCACTATGTTTGGGTGCTGAGAAATTTTGGCACCCAATAAGTGAAATTTAATGCGTGACGCAAATAAAAACACTAAGGAGGAATTATGGATAACAGTGATGTTTCTCATGCTGGGCACAGAGAACGCCTTGTTGACCTTGCCATTAATGCAGGGCTTGAGAGCATGAATCAATATCAAGTTTGTGAACTCCTTTTAACTTACATATTTCCTCGCGGGGATGTTAATCCACTTGCACACAGGCTTATCGACACCTATGGAACGCTGACCAACATCATTGACGCATCGGTTGAAGACCTTTCCAATGTTAAAGGCTTGAACACAAGAAGTGCTAAGAAACTCTCTTTATTTGGCGAACTGTTTTTCGCATATGTGACTGCAAGAATGACAAGAAAAACGCAAATTGAAAATGAGCATGATGTTGTGGATATGGTGGAAGATTTACTTAGATTTAGAACTTCTGAAAACATCATTATGCTGGGTTTCAGCGTGGCAAACCTTTTGTGCGGAAGAAAGAGAATTGTTGCTTCTGAATCTGATGAAGTGAACATTCCAATCATGGACTTGACCGCATTCCTATCTTCAGTTAAACCACATTCTTTTGTTATGGCGCATTGTCATCCTTATGGCACTGCAAATCCGTCGGAGGCAGACCTCAAAGCCTTTGACATGGTGCAGAAAATTTGCTTCGACTGTGGAGTGAATTTTGCAGGGTGCTACATCGTTGGAGAGGACGGCGTTTATGCTATTCATAAAAATAAATTTGCACGAACCTACTGCGATGTTGACAGCCTTAAAAAAGCATTTAAAGTTTAATAAATTTAAAGATGCTCATGTGAGCATCTTTTTTAATTCTATTTTTAAAATAATTTTCATCTATTTTTTTGCGTTTAATTTAAGAGGTTTTCTGATTAAATAAAGCGCATAATTAAATAGGTGATGACGACGCCTAAAATTGCACCTAAAAACGCGAACACGAAAGAAAGCAAAATAGCAAGTTTATTGACACCTTCTTTTTTTGCGGGCTTTTCATTTTCCAGTGCCTCAAAACCATATGGAAGCACGGCAAGGCAGTAAACATCATCGTCGTCGTATTTAATGGAAATCATATCCTGGCGCTCTAGGTGTGTTAGGATGTGTTTTATACCTTCGCTGTCGGTGCGATAGTGTTTTGGAAGCGCAGAAATAATATCCGAACTTTCGAATATCTTATAACTTCCACCTGAACTTTCTTTCGCGAGGATTTTTAAAACCAATCTCGACTTTGAGTCTAGCATAAAAATATTTTTCCTTTTTCCTTTCCTTTTATTCTAACGCTACAATAAAAACACGCGAAAAATAGCGAAAAAACTGGAAAAAATCGAAAAAATATGCATTTTTACATAAATTTTGCCTTTTTATTAAAAATATTTCCATATGACAAAGAAGGAAAAATTAGTGATGACCTATTTGTGTGAGAGATGTCAAAAGAAAAAGACATATCTTATTTCTCCGCAAGAAATCACTTCCGCACTTTCTAAAAAATTTGTCCTCTCAGTGAACGAAATCGACGAAATTATGGTGCAACTGTCTAATGCGAACTATATCGACTTTGTTGTGTCCGATGGCAAAAAAGGTTATATGTATTGCGTCACGCTTAAAAAGTGCGGGCAAACCTATTTGACCGACACAAAAAACCAAAAGCGAACCCTGGGAATTTTGGTGCTTCGCTCCATTTTTCTTGCCACTGTCAGTTTCATTTTCGGAATTATTTTAAAGGCGATATTTAAATCCTAAAAACTCTTTATATTTCCTTTAAAGTGTGCTATAATTAAAATATGGAAAATCATAAATTTCAACTTGTTAGTAAATATCAGCCAGCGGGCGACCAACCAAAAGCTATTCAAGAACTTGTGGAAGGCTTAAACGATGGCTTGAAAGACCAGGTGCTTCTGGGCGTGACAGGCTCTGGAAAAACTTTCACTATGGCTAACATCATCGCTTCCGTTAATAAACCAACGCTTGTGATTGCGCACAACAAAACTTTGGCAGCGCAACTATGCAACGAGTTTCGCGAGTTTTTTCCAAATAACCGTGTGGAATATTTTGTTTCGTATTACGACTACTATCAGCCAGAGGCTTACATCGTTTCTTCCGACACTTACATCGAAAAAGACATGAGTGTGAATGACGATATTGATAAACTTCGCGCCTCTGCCACTTTCTCACTGTTAGAGCGAAGTGATGTGATTGTGGTGGCGTCTGTTTCTTGCATCTATGGCTTAGGTATTCCAGATGAATATTTAAAACTCCACATTTCGCTCAGGCAGGGCGAGGAATATGACCGCGATGAACTCATTAAAAAACTTGTTTCCATTCAATACACGCGAAATGATATTGACTTCAAGCGCACAACCTTTCGCGTTAATGGCGACACGGTGGACATCTTTCCAGCCAACCTCTCTGAGCAGGCGATTAAAGTTCGATTTTTTGGAGATGAGATTGAAAAAATATATGAATTTGACCCAGTTAGTGGAAATTTACTAAATGAACTTAAATATATCGCCATCTATCCTGCCACTCACTATGCTGTTGGCGCTGACAGAATGCAAAATGCCCTTGACGAAATTGAGGAAGATAGGCAAAAGGCGGTGGAAAAATTCACGAAAGAGGGTAAATTTATTGAGGCGGAAAGAATTGGTCAGCGCGTTTCTTACGACCTTGAAATGATGCGCGAGGTTGGCTATTGCAGTGGCGTGGAGAACTATTCGCGTTATTTTGACGGCAGAAAACCGGGCGAGGCGCCATACACTTTAATCGACTATTTTCCAAAGGACTTTTTGACCATTATTGATGAAAGCCATATGACAATTCCACAAATCCGCGCAATGTTCAACGGCGACCAAGCAAGAAAAAAATCGCTTGTCGATTACGGTTTTCGTTTGGAGGCAGCAAAGGATAATAGACCGCTTAAATTTGACGAATTTGAAAAGAAAATTAAACAAACAATTTTTGTTTCGGCAACTCCAGGAAAATATGAACTTGACCACGCTGGACAAGTGGTGGAGCAAGTTATTCGTCCAACAGGACTTTTGGACCCTACCATTGAAATTAAACCTATCAAAAATCAAGTGGAAGTTTTAATGGAAGAGTGCGAAAAAACGATTGCTCGTGGCGCGCGTGTGCTTGTGACAACCCTTACAAAAAAAATGGCGGAAAGTTTGACAACATATCTTTCCGACCACTCCTTCAAAGTGAAGTATTTGCACTCGGAAATTGACACGATGGAAAGGGTGGAGATAATTAACGGATTAAGGCAGGGCGAGTTTGACATTCTTGTTGGAATTAACCTTTTGAGAGAGGGGCTTGATATGCCAGAAGTGGAACTTGTGGCAATTTTGGATGCAGACAAGGAAGGCTTTTTGAGAAGCGAGGGCGCGCTTATTCAAACAATAGGGCGTGTGGCAAGAAACGCAAACGGCAGAGTTATTATGTTTGCAGACACAATAACCGACAGCATGAAACGAGCCATGGACGAAACGGCGCGAAGAAGAAAAATTCAAATGGAGTATAATAAAGAACACAACATTGTGCCAAAAACGATTATCAAAGAAATTAAAAACACGCTGGAAATAAGCAAAAAAGTGACAAGTGAACATATCAAAAAGAGTGACATCCCACGCGAGATTGACAGGCTGACTTCCATGATGAAAATCGCCTCTTCGCAACTGGATTTTGAGCGTGCGATTGAACTTAGGAACAAGATTGCGCTTTTGAAAAAGAGATTGAATAAGAAAGAAGAAATTGAATAAGGAGAACACGAGATGACCAAGATTGAAAATGATAAATTTGTGATAAATGGCAAGTGCTATTCTAAAATTTACATCAAACTATTTCCAATTCGTTTGATGGGTGGAAGTTTTTTTGCTTTTTATATGACAGACCGTGAACAAGCGGATGTTGGTGGAGTTTATGTGGATCGCGAAAAATTCAATGCGATTTTTAAAGAGAATTTGTCGCATGAAGAATGTGCAAAGATGTATAAATTTTTAAGAAATCGCGAAGGTAGACTTAGTGCAGAGCTTAAAGAAGGAGAACTTTCCATTTCTTTGATTACCGATGAAGCGAAAAAACAAAATTTCCACAGTTTCGAAGAGGTTTCAAACTCCATTTCAAGAAAGAAAGAGGAGCGTGAGAGAGGATAAGTTGCGAGGATAAATGGTTTTGAGCGCTAAGATATGATAAATTCATAAGTAAACAAGCAATTTCAAGAAAGGACTTGTTTACTTTTTATTTTTGTGGTATAATTATTATGCTATGAAAAATTCTATTGTAATTAAAGGGGCAAGGGAGAATAATCTTAAAAATGTTAACCTTTCTCTTCCAAGAAACAAGTTTATTGTGTTCACTGGCGTGAGTGGCTCGGGCAAGAGTTCGCTTGCTTTTGGCACGATTTTTGCGGAAGGGCAACGAAAATACATGGAAAGTTTGTCGTCCTATGCCAGAATGTTTTTAGGGCAAAGTCAAAAACCTGATGTCGACACGATTGAAGGGCTTTCGCCAGCAATATCCATCGACCAAAAAACCACAAACCACAATCCTCGTTCAACCGTGGGAACTGTGACGGAAATATATGATTATCTTCGTTTGCTTTTTGCCAACATCGGCACGCCATATTGCCCACACTGCCATAAACAAATTAAGCAACAGACCATCGACCAAATTGTTGACGCTGTGAAGGAATATGGCGAGGGCGCAAAGGTGACCATTCTTGCACCTGTCGTTCGCGGGCAGAAAGGGTCGCAAATGAAACTTCTTGAGTCGCTTAAAAGAAGTGGTTATGCAAGAGTGGAAATCGACGGCTCTATTTTTATGCTTGATGACGCCATAAACCTTGATAAGAACATTAAGCACAATGTCAATGTTGTTATCGACAGAATAACAATCAAGGAGGGAAAGGATGCCCGCCTTGCAGGAAGTTTGGAAACAGCACTCAAACTTGCTGACGGCTTGGTGCTTGTGGAAGAGAACGAGAAAAAAGAACTTTTTTCCATTAACTATGCTTGCCCAACTTGCGGTTGGACACTTGGCGAAATCACACCAAGACTATTTTCTTTCAATGCACCATATGGCGCTTGCCCAACTTGCTTAGGGCTTGGATATAACACCGACATCGACGAAAATGCTGTTTTAAAAAATTCCAACTTGTCAATTAATCAAGGTGCTTTCAACATCACAGGGTGGAAGAGTGAAGAGGGAACAATGGCAAAGGCGTATTTTAACGCTCTATCTAAGCAATACGACATTGACCTCGATAAGCCAGTTAAAGATTTAAGTAAGGAAAAACTAAAAATTCTTCTTTATGGCACTAAGGGCGACAAAATTGATGTGGAAGTTGTGAACGAGAGAAATAAACGCTTTGTTTCCACTGAGTTTGAGGGAATTGTCAGTAACCTTAGAAGAAGATATAACGAAACCACAAGCGAATGGGTAAAGTTTGAAATTGGCAGATTTATGCGAGAGCAACCTTGCGTCACTTGCCACGGAAAACGCTTGAATGAAAGTGCGCTTGCGGTTAAAATCAACGGTAAGGATATTTTTGATGTTTGCAACCAAAGCGTGAGAAATTTAATTCCACTTATTTCCAATTTAAAACTCGACAAAACCAAAGCCTCGATTGCAGAACCTATTGTGAAAGAAATTTTGGCGCGTCTAAGGTTTTTGGACGATGTTGGGCTTAACTATTTAACTTTAAGCCGTTCGGCAGACACTCTTTCAGGAGGCGAAGCGCAAAGAATTAGGCTTGCCACTCAAATTGGAAGTGGACTTGTTGGCGTTCTATACATTCTTGACGAGCCTTCGATTGGACTACATCAGCGCGACAATGAAAAACTTTTAAAAACACTTAAAAATTTGAAAGACCTTGGCAATACCTTGATTGTTGTGGAGCATGATGAGGACACCATTCGTTCGGCAGAATACCTTGTGGATGTTGGACCTTATGCTGGAGTGCATGGTGGAGAAATTGTGACAGCAGGCACGGTCAGTGAGGTTATGAAAAACAAAAAATCTGTGACAGCAAGGTTTTTGCGCGGAGATGACAAGATTGAAATACCTTCAACTCGCAGAGAACCTCGTGATTTTTTGACGATTAAGGGTGCAAAGGAAAACAATCTAAAAAACATTGATGTTAAAATTCCAACTGGTGTTTTCACTGCCGTCACTGGTGTTTCTGGAAGCGGAAAAAGTTCACTTATCAACAGAATTTTGTTCCCATACCTATCAAACCAACTTAACAACAGCAAACTTCCACTTGGAAAGTGTGATAAGATTGAAAATGTTGAGGTTTTGGATAAGGTCATTTGTATCGACCAAGCACCGATTGGAAGAACGCCAAGGAGTAATCCCGCAACATACACTGGTGTTTTCACACAAATTCGCGAACTTTTTGCTTCCACTGTTGACGCTAAAACAAGAGGTTATAACGCAGGCAGATTTTCCTTCAACATCAAAGGCGGACGATGCGAAGCGTGCGAGGGCGCTGGCGTGAAGGAAATTGAAATGTATTTCTTGCCAGACATCACTGTGCCTTGCGAAGTGTGCAAGGGAAAACGCTATAATCGCGAAACTTTGGAAGTGAAGTATAAGGGGAAAACGATAAGCGATGTTTTGGATATGACAGTTGAAGAAGCGCTTGAATTTTTCAAGAATATTCCATCGATTGCCAACAAACTTCAATCACTTTTTGATGTGGGCTTATCTTACATCAAGCTTGGTCAGCCTGCAACCACTCTTTCGGGTGGCGAAGCGCAAAGGGTTAAACTTGCCACGGAACTATCTCGCCGAGAGACAGGTCGCACAATGTATATTCTTGACGAGCCAACCACAGGGCTTCATGTTTACGACATCAAAAAACTTGTGGCAATTTTAAATAGGCTTATTGGAAACGGCAATTCGGTTGTTGTGATTGAGCATAACCTTGATGTCATTAAATGTGCTGACTACATCATCGACATCGGTCCAGAAGGTGGAGATGAGGGTGGAACGATTGTGGCAACTGGCACACCAGAGGAGGTCAGCAAGTGCGAAAAAAGTTATACTGGTCAATTTTTAAAGAAAATTTTAGGAGAATAATTTGAGAGTTTTTAATTTATCATCAGGAAGCGACGGAAATGCAACATATTTGGAAACCGAGTCAACCAAAATTTTGATTGATGATGGTATCTCATGCGCTGAAACGCTGAAACGATTGTCGCTTATTGGTGTGAAAGGCGAAGATATTGATGCTGTCATAATCACACATTCTCATTCTGACCATATGAAAGGTTTGGATGTCTTTTCCAAAAAGTTTCACACGCCAATTTATGCACACAACGATGTTTGGAAAGGGCTGTATCCAAAACTTACGCGAGCATCAGAGGAAAATATGCGCATATTCACAGATAATTTTCAAATTGGTGAACTTGAAATTGCGCCAGTGGAAATTCCTCATGATGTGAAATGCTTTGGCTTTTCTTTTTACGAGGGCGATAAAAAAGTGAGCGTGTTAACAGATTTAGGGCACACCAACGATAAGATTTTCAACAGCGTGAAAGGAAGTCAACTTATATACTTAGAGGCCAATCATGATTTGTCGATGTTAAGAGCGTGCGAGAAATATCCGCTAAGTTTAAAGATGAGAATTGCTGGAAAAAACGGACATCTCTCCAACGATGCCTCTGCCGATTTTGCCAAGAAACTTGTTGAAAGTGGCACACGGCAGATTGTGCTTTCGCATTTAAGCAAGGAAAACAACACGCCAGACCTTGCCTACACCTACATATCTTCAAAACTTAAGGACAATGGTATAATTGAAGGAACTCATGTTAAAATTGATGTGGCATCCACAATTCCAACAAGGATATTCAGGTTGAAATAGGAGATTAAATGGACGAACAAGAAAAATTTGATAAAAGTTTAATAGAATCGCTTGAGCATTTGATGTATATGCGTGACAGAATGAGAAACGCTATGATTGTGCCTTGGGATAAATATTTAGAAAGTGTAAACCAAGCACTGAATAGTTTTTTTGAGCGTTGTTCAGTGAGTTATAAAAATCTTCAAGATAATCCTTTTAAGCAAAAGGTTTTTGAATATTTAGCATCAGTTGCTCAAAATTCGCAAGATTATCACGACGCGCTCAATGAGGAGATTTTAAAAGAAAGTTCCAACTTTAAAACCATTTGGAAAAACTATTTTTTTCCTTTGCGCGAAGATTTATCAGAGATAAAAAAAGATGTAAAAGTTTGTTTAAACAGTGAAAGCGTAAGCCAAAAAGACAAAAAAGACCTTTATCAAAATTTTTGTGAGTGTGTTGATTTATATAACGCTATATGTGATGACTATAACGACTTAATTAAAAACTATCAAGAAATACAGATGAAAGTTTATGCCATGGAAAAATATGAAAATCTTCAACTTAATAGATTTGATAAAAATTTGAACGACAAAGAAAAATAACGTAAACTACACGTTATTTTCCTTTTTTTATTAAATTTTTAGTATGTTTTTGTCTTTTTTGCTAATTATCAAATTTTATTATATCCGACACGATTTGACCAGTGCTGTCAAAGCTTCTTAGAAAGCAACTTTGTCTTGTACTGTAAAGTCCGTCATCGCCGATGATATAACTGTCGAAAAGTTTACATTTGAAATTTTTAATTAAATCTTCAATAAACTTCACGGCATCTAAATCGTCTTGCGATGGGCGTGCTGTGCCACCAGGATGATTGTGAGCAATGGAAATGTATGCAGGTTTTGCGGTGGAAATAAAATCATAAAGTTGAAAAGGTGAAACGCCAACTTGCTTTAAGTCGCTGTCGGTAAATTTTCTTTTATGTGTTAAATAGAATTGATTGTTGAAGGCTAAAAGAACTAAGTTTTCAGATTTCTTAAAACGCAAAAGTTGTTCAAGCATATCCAAAAACTCGTCTTTCTTATCCATGGAAATTTTCTTAGCCATGCGAGAAAAGGAATAATACCAAATGAGTTCGCCGAAGAGTTTAATCTTTTTGGCGCTTCTTTCATTTATTCCTTTAACAGATTTTAAGTCACCTTCGCTGGCGTCAATGATGTTGCCAAAATTATCAAACTTGTCAAGCAGGCGGTGCGCAAGAGGATTGACATCTCCGCGTGGCATGATGTAAGTCAAAAAATATTCCACAGCTTGCACCTTGCTGACATTTTCAATGCCAGATGCTTCAATAAGTTTTGTTAATCGTTCGCGATGTCCGTCATGAGAAACATCGTCGTTTTTTCTTTTATCCATAGTGTCCTCTCTTTTTTGTTTTAAAATTTTTAATTTAAGTTAAGGAAAATTTAATTTTTGTTTTTATTAAGCCTTATTTGCACAGTTGAACACGTGTTCGTTTTTATAAGCAACGTAGTTTGCAATCTCTTCAATTGCCAAAGTGTTAAACTTTCTTAAATCAATATTTTCAGGTTGCTCATCTAAATTTGCGCGTAGGGCAGAAAAATATGCAAGGCGTAGGTCGGTGTCGGTGTTAATTTTAAATATGTTATGTTTTGTGCAAGCCTCATGCAGAAGTTCGTCATCCACTCCTTTTGCACCAGCAAGTTTTCCGCCATGAGAATTTATTATTTCCACATATTTTTGTGGCACGCTGGAAGCACCATGAAGCACAAGCGGATAATTTTTTAGTTCGTTTTCAATTCCTGATAATATGTCAAATCTAAGTTCTGCCTTCCCTTTAAATTTGTATGCCCCATGGCTTGTGCCAATGGCAACGGCAAGGGTGTCGCAACCAGTTTCCTCCACAAACTTTTTTGCTTCCTCTTTTTTTGTGTATATGTTTTTGTCGGCACTCACCAAATCTTCCACACCTTTCAAAACTCCTAGTTCTGCTTCCACAAACACACCTTTTTTATGTGCATAATCTACCACTTTCTTAGTCAGCGCCACGTTCTCTTCAAAAGGTAAACTGCTTCCGTCAATCATCACAGAGTCAAACCCTAAATCCACAGCCTTTTTGCACATTTCAAAACTTTTGCCATGGTCTAGATGAAGAAACAAGGGAATGTTAAATTCGTTTTTTGCACTTTTAAATAAATTTAAAACAAATTCTTCGCCCATATACTTAAACGCACCTTCGCTTACTGAAGTTAAACATGGAGAGTTAGTTTTTGCCGAGCCCATGCAGATGCCTTTCAAAACTTCCATATTCACAAAGTTATATGCGCCAAGGCAATAGTGATTTTTGATGCTGTCTTTAAAATAGAAATCAAGGGTTTTCATCTTTCCTCCAAAATTCGCCTCTTTTTGCAATATTTTACCACATTTCTTCTTTTTTACAAAATTAAATTATAATAAAATGAAAAAAGTAAGGAGAAAAATTATGATGAAAAAATTAATTGTGGCATTTTCACTTGTTTTCATTCTTTTTGGAGTGGCTGGTTGCGGAAAAACGATAAATAATCATGTTGAAGAAAATATGTCGGAGATAACAAAAGATTTTTATTTTGGCGAGAACGATTCATTTTATGCCACACTCTCTGTTGGCGAGCGAGAGTCTTCCTATTTATATAATGGGCAAAGCACAGAGTCGGTTGATTTTGCATTGCTTACGCTGACTTTTAAAAATGGAAGCAGTTTAAACACGGTGGAGGTTGTGTTAAACGACGGCACAAATTCCTATGATGTGGAACTCATGTCTGACGATATGTCTGTAGATTTCATGGCGGATATTGTTAATCTTTTTAGTTTTGGCGAAGCTTTCACTTTGACATATAACAATGAAAATGTGGAGTTAACTAGAATTTCTGATGAGTTTGGAATAGACTATCAAGAGGCTTTAAACATCGCTTGCGAAAATTTAAAAGAAGAACTTGAAAGTTGCAAAATTTACAACAATTTCAACGCTGAATGTTATCTTCGAGTTTTAAGAGAGAAGGAAAATAATTTCGACAATCTTTATTGGTGCTTTACCTGCCTTAACTACGAAGGCGAAAGTTTCAGTATTGTCTTTTCCACAGTTGATGGTGAGATTTTAGCAAAAAGTGAATAAAAAAGATAAAAAAATGTGGAAAAATTGTTAAAAACTTGAAAAAATCACATTTTTATGCTAAAATTTTCATATGAGCAAATTAATAAATCTGCAAGAAGAAAAAGTGGAAAGAGTGATTGTGTTTTGTCCGATTATGAAAGATACGGACAAAGAGTTTCAATTTGCCGAAATTGAAAGATTGTGCAAAAGTGCACATTTAGACCTTGTGAAAATCTTTTATCAAGACAGCAAGGCGCTAATTAAAAACACCTTCATTGGAAGTGGAAAGGTTCAAGAAATTGCCGACTTTGTCAAACTTAACAACATTGATGTTTTGGTGGTGGACGAAAAGCTCACAGGTTCTCAACTTAAAAATTTAAGCGACGCCATCGGCGTGAAAGTGCTAGACCGAATTCTTCTTATCATCGACATCTTTGCACTTAACGCAAATTCAAATGAAGGGAAGATTGAGGTAAAGTTGGCGCAAAACAGATATCTTTTAACGCGTCTATCTTCTATGCAAGGAACGCAAGGGAGATATGGCGGTTCGGGCGCTGGGATGAGAGGGCCTGGAGAAACGAAATTGGAACTTGACAGGCGAAAACTTGAAGAGGGGATAAATTCGCTTTCAAAAGACTTAGATAAAATTAAGCGCACGCGCGAGCAAAATAAAGTTGCAAGAAAAAAGGCGGGGATTAAAAGTGTGGTGATTGGTGGCTACACCAACGCTGGCAAAAGTTCACTTTTCAATCTTTTAACGCGAGAAAACATCTATGTTCAAGATAAACTTTTTGCCACGCTTGAAACAACTTCGCGAAGAATGTTTTTGGGAGAAAACAAATTTTGTATTCTCACCGACACAGTTGGCTTTATAAGTAAACTTCCTCACGAACTTGTGGAAAGTTTTTCTTCCACCTTGCAGGAAATTAAAGACGCAGACTTAGTTTTGCACGTGGTGGATGTTTCTGATAAAAATTATGAAAAGAATATTGAAATCACAAACGACATTTTAAATTCGATTGGTGCAACAAACAAGAGAATTGTCATCTTAAACAAAACCGACCTTGTGAAAACGCCTTTTGAAGTTAAAGAAAACGAAATTCCTTTTTCTGTTAAAAAGAAAACAAATCTTGAAAAATTAAAGAAAGCAATAAGCGATATGTTGTTTTCATAACAGAACATATGCACAAACAAAAAAATGGCAAAAATTTCAAAAAATTTGCCATTTTTTCTTAAATTTTCAGTGTTTTTCTTTATTTTTTCTTAGTTTTTATATTTTCGTTAAGTTTTTTAAGAACAAAATCGGTGTCAACGCCGTGCACAAGGCAAGCCTCTTCCACGGTTTCCATTTGGCTTACTGGGCAGGAAATGCAATGCATACCAAACCCCATGAAAACATCTGCAAGGTTTTCATCTTTTTCCAAAACTTCGCCGATGGTCATATCTTTATTTATTAATTCTTTTTCTTCTTTCCTTTTCATAATTTCTCCTTTGCTTTCGTATTCTAGCACAAAATTAAATTTTTGTCAAAATTTTCTTAGATAAAAATTTGTCTAATTTTGCCGTTTAGTTTTTTTTGAAAAGGCTACATCATAATATGTTTCAAGGAGTTAGTATGGAAAATATTGCAAAACAGGTGGTTTCAGTTGAAGAAAAGAAATATGTGGGCTATGTTTTAAAACCATATATAGATTTTAAAAACTTTAAAAAGTTAGGCTATATCATTGTGGACGAGGAAACCGAGCAAGAATATTTTGTGAATATAGATTTTGTGAAAACAAGCGCGAACTATCTTTTAATTGAAAGTGAAAAGAACTTGGAACTTTGTGGCGAAAGTGAGGAACTTAGAAAGAAAGTTATTTCTGACACTGGTGAGGACTACGGCAGAATTTCTGGTTTTGTTTTTTCTGGCAAGACTTTGAAAAAGGTGATAACTGATAAATGTGAAGTTGGAACGCGTTGTATTATAGATAGTGGTGACGATGTTTTGTTTGTTTCTTTTAAAAGAAAAAGAAGAAAATTTCCGCGTTTTGAGAAAGAGGATATGAAAGTGGAAATTATGACTCTTCCACCTGTTATCAATCTAACGCCTTCGCATTATCTTGGCAAGACGGCGGTTAAAACCCTTCTTGGCATGAATAACGAACTCATTGTGAAGGAGGGCGACAAGGTGACAAAGCAAATTTTTGATAAGGCAAAACGACATAACAAAATAAATGAATTGTTTTTCATAATTAAGTAAAAAGCAAAAAATAAATAAAAATATAATAAAAATGCAGAAAAAATGAAAAAAATAGCGAAATTTTTAATATTTTTGCTGTTTTTTTGTTTTTTAATATATTTTTTAATTTTTATTCAATTATTTTTTCTTAATTAAAATGCGGAAAAGAAAACTTGTTAATTTGTTTTTATTATTAAAAAATGATTTTTTGCCAATTTTAATTTTTATTTTTTATTCTTCAAGTTTTTTGCGTAATTTATTTGTATTTTTAGGATAATTTGTAGTATTATAATTATAAGTATAAGATTGCAAATGTTGAGGTGAGAAGTTATGGTTAGAATTATTCCAAGAAAAACAAAAGTTAAATTCGAGTTCTTCCGTGGAGTGACAGGGCTTGATATACTGCTTGGTGCCATCTTCCTTGCCATTGCCATAATTCTTTTCACCAGCAATTTCCCAATGGCGATTTGGGTGGGAATTGCATGGGTTATCATCGCTGTTTCCCTCTTTTTCAAATTTGCCGACGATGTTAGATTTTACACCACAATCATCTATCTTTTGAAATTTGCCGCACAAAAGAAAAAGTTTGTTAAAGGAAGCGAAAACAAAAAAGGCGACATCAAAGAGATGCTTCCATACGAAGGTATTGTTCAAGATAGGTACATTGATTTTGGAATTTATTACGGCATGGTTATTGAAGTTCAGCCAAT
This sequence comes from uncultured Clostridia bacterium, assembly GCA_930971385.1. Classification (GTDB taxonomy): domain Bacteria; phylum Bacillota; class Clostridia; order Christensenellales; family UBA1242; genus Caccovivens. Next base: position 111,799 of record CAKNGB010000001.1, read on the forward strand.
GTTCTTCACACTTTTAACAGAAAATTTTCAAGATAATGTTATTGAAAGTTTTGCAAATGCACTAAGGCGCCTAAACAACAATCAAACTTGCTCGATTGTGAAAATCAGAAAGCCTATGGTGCTTGACCACTACATATATAATGAAAATAAGAAATACGACACATTATATGATATGCAATACGACGGGCAAATCACAGAAAAGGAAATTGACGCCCGTGCACCAATCTTTGAAGAAAGAGTTTCCTTTTTTGAATACATTAATAGGCAAGCAAAAATATATAAAGACTATTTCTATCTTGTCATATATGATAAAGACCGAGAACTTCTTGAAAATACTGCCACAGGAATGATAAATTCCATGGCTGCGTCATTAAACCCAATAACCTCCAAAATTTTGACAGGTAAAGACCTTTATGTTTTTTTGAAAGCCAATGTGGGTAAAGATTTTGATGAACGCGACCTTGACATTTTGCCTTTTAATAAGTATATGGATTGGGTGACACCAGATAAGATCAAATTCAACATTGCAAAATATTATGTCGATAAAGATTGCTATCGTGTTTACAATTTAATCGACTATCCAATTCAAGTGGGCAATGCTTGGGCGGCACCATTCTTCCTTTTGGATAGAACTAAAGTTATTATGAAATTCAACCCTATGCCAAGAATGGATTCGGAAAAACAGATTGATAAAGCAATCATGGAAATGGAATCAAAACTTGCAAAATCTGGAAGAAGTTCAACGCAAATTGACCTTCAAACTCACCTTGACACTTTAAAGGAGCTTTTGGTTTCGCTTAAAAACAACAACCAACAACTCTACAACGTTAACACCTACATCGTCACAGAGGATGCTGCAAAGAAAGAGGTGCGTGCAATGCTTAAACAACAAGGTTTTAGATATTCGGAAATGTTTTCACGCCAAGTGGACGGCTTCATTTCCTCCAACATCTCGCGCCTTGACACCATGAAATCAACCATGCGTGGAATTCCAACTTCCACACTTGCCGCATCTTTCCCATTCATATCCAACTCTTTGCAAGACTATAACGGCATCTATCTTGGCGACAACGAATACCCTGTGTTCGTGGACTTTTTCAAAAGAGACAGAGAAAGAGTTAACTCTAACATGATGATTATTGGAAAATCTGGTTCTGGTAAGAGTTATGCCACAAAAACACTTTTAACTAACCTTGCGGCAGACAACTGTAAGATTTTCATTCTTGACCCTGAAAACGAATATCGCGACTTAACACGAAACTTGGGCGGAAAATTCATCGATGTTGGTTCGTCTCTTCAAGGTATCATCAATCCATTTCACGTTATCACATCACTTGACGCTTCTGAGGACGAAAAAGAAGAATATGATGAAAACGGCGAACTTATTGTGGAAGAGAAAAAAGTGGACGACTCGTTCACTCAGCACTTGCAGTTCTTGGAGCAATTCTTCCGTGTGATTTTGGAAGGTATCAATGCTGATGCTTTCGAGGTTTTGAACTCGCTTGTTATTGATATGTATAAGAAGAAAGGAATAACCTATAAAACTAACCTTTCTAAGTTCAAACCAGAAGATTATCCAACTTTTGACGATCTATATAACCTTATTCTTGAAAGATTGAAAACGGCGAAAGATGATTTCTCCACAAGAAACTTGATGACTGTGGAAACTTACATCAAAAAATTTGCCACAGGCGGAAGAAACAGCGCGCTTTGGAATGGACCAACTTCCATTGAAACAAACGAAAATTTCGTCACTTTCAATTTCCAATCGTTAGTTGCTGGAAACAACCCAACCGTCACAAACGCGCAAATGCTTTTGGTGTTTAGATATTTAAATAACGAAATCATTAATAATAAGGACTTTAACCAAAAATATCATAAGAATAGAAAAATTATTGTTGCCGTGGATGAGGCGCACATCTTCATCAATCCAAAATATCCAATCGCGCTTGACTTCATGGCGCAAATGGCAAAGCGTATCAGAAAGTATGGCGGTATGCAAATTGTCATCACACAAAACCTAGCCGACTTTGTGGGTTCGGACGAAATTAAAAGGCAGTCAACTGCGGTTATTAACGCGTGTCAATATTCTCTCATCTTCTCGCTTGCACCAAACGATGTGAATGACCTTATTGAACTATATAAGAAGTCGGGTGGTATTAATGAAGAAGAACAAAACTCAATTGTGACTGCTGGTGTTGGTCAAGCGTTCCTTATCACTGGACCAACCTCAAGAACCACAGTGCAAGTTATTGCTCATGACTATGTGAAGCAACTGTTTGGAGGCTGATTTTTAAAAGGAGTTATATGGCAAAAACTTTTAAAAGAATTTTTGTTGGCGTCTTTTCTGCAATCGCTTTTATGGTTGCAGGACTCTTTTTTGCTGGGTGTGAGGAAGACTATTCAAATGTTTCAGTCACAAGTGATGTGGCGTCGCTTTCTTTGGAAGTTGGGGAGACGGAAACATTAAATTTTCAAATTAACAACGCACCGAGTTCCTTTTTCAACAACTTGATTTTTAATGTGGATAATGAAGGAAAGATTGAAATTTCAAACAAAGTTATCAATGGAAATGTTATCAGCGTTGACATCACGGCTTTGGAGGGTGGCACGGTTAACCTTATGGCTGTGACAGAGGATGATTTCATATACACATTTGTGCAAATTAACATAATTGAGCATTCTGAAAGCATGGAATATAACTCTTCTTTCCTATATTATACCTACACAACTCCTTTTGTTGCAAATGACGGCATCTTCAATTTCGATGCTAACACCACCGACAGAGATGTGACTTTTTACTTTTTAACAGAAGATGTTTCCGACCAAACTTTCATTGGCTTTGAAGAAATAGACACATCAGACCCAGAAAATTTTGTTATGCCAACAAGTCCAGTTTTAGAGTTTAATGATAATTCCACATCAAATGTAAACGAAGTGCCAGCGTATGCTTTTCAAACTGTTTCAGTTGGCGAAGTGGATGGCGAACAAGTTATCTTTCTTGACGGTGAGGCATTAAACAAAAGTGAAAACGGCGAGGAATATGTGTCAGCGTCTGATTTTCAATTCATAGCAATCTATAATCATTCAGTTATTTCCTATCGCGAGGGAGAAAGCCCATATCTTACATCAGTTTGCGATGTGAAAATTTTAAACGACTTAAATGTGGAAGTTTCTGGTGGATATGTTGATGCTGACAGAGAAGTGGAGGAGTTTGAACCACTTTCTTCACACGACATCACTCTTATTCCAAACGCAAGTGGCGATAAAGGAAGTGTTTATATTTTGAGGGTGGTGGCAGACAGCGAAAGCGACCTTTTGAGTTTCAACAAGATTGAAGGCGAAAATTTAAGTGTGGATATTGTGCGTAACGAAAACTTCGGCGATTCAACAGACTACGCAGGAAAAACGGTTTACTATCTTGAAATTGCCGCTTCTGCTTTTGGCAATTACACTTCAGAATTCAGTTTACAATTAAATTATTTAGGCGCGGAAGAAGTTTTGGATGAAAACATCAACTTTATTGGTCATTTTAATGTGGAGACGCAGTATGTTGCAAAGGAAGTTTACTTAAATGGTGTGCTTTCCACGGCGTTTAGTGCGGACGCTGATGGCGAACGAACTATTATTTATAATGCATACACTTGGCCAGAATTTGGCTGGAAACCACTGAATGTGGAAGTTTCTTCAGGTCTTGACGTTGAACCTATTTATGACTACGCCACTATTGAGTTCAACGATGAACATTTACGCTTTAGATATGGCTTAGCAGAAATTGAAAGTGGCAGAAGAATTTATGACCTTTCCACAGGTTTCACATATAAAGGCGTGGATGATGCAAATAACGGCACAGGAAGTTTCACAATCACTCTTGAGAACACGGCAATGCAGGCAATTGATGAAGCAAATGCCTCGCTTGTTATTGAAGTTTTTTATGAGATTATTGATGGCGCGGACAATATCAACAAAAACACCACCTATGGAGACGCAGAGCAAGGTCAAAAGTTATATCTCGACTATCAAACACATTCGCGCGTAGATGCAGATTTAACAGGCTATTTAATTGCCGACAGCTATTTTGAATCGTTCACAGTTTCATATGTGGGTGGAGATGCCGATGTTGTTGATTTTGTTATCGGCGATTCTTATGCCGAGGAGGCCACTCAAACAACAGCAGAGGGCGATTATAACTTATGTTTTTCTCTGCACGCTAAGGCGATTGGCGAGGGAACTTATCAGGTGACGCTTGACAACGGCGAGTCCACAACTTTCACGGTGGAGGTTATAAACAGCCTTAGAACAAATCCTTTTGGTATTGATATTGTTTCTGGAAATTATATTGGCTACTACGACTGGTCAACTTCTTCAACTGAAGAAAATCCAGTTGACTATAATGATGTTTTAAACCTTGAAATTTTGAACCCAACCACACTTATTGGCAATGATTATGTCATTCAATATAACAACATAACAACCATTCAATTTTATGGACAAATCGACACCATTTCAATCAATGATGACATGGAAATTGTGGAAGGAGGAAATGTTATTTCAGTTTCTCCAGCAGGGAACAATTCGTTTAACATTGAAACCTTATCCAACGGCGTTGCACAAATAGTTTTCTCTTTGAAAGGCGATGCTGTTAATGACCAATTTAACCTTGCGGATGCAGAAACCACAACATTTACAATCAACATAACATCCTATTCTCTTCTTTCCGAATTTATCTTAACAAATGGCGGAAGCCCTGCGGTTGATAACACTGTCTATTATGGTGCAAGTGAATATATTCCAGAAGAGGATATGCAAGTTGATTTTGATATCCAAGCCGAAAACAGAAATTCTTTTAACTTTTATCGATACTATTTGAACGAAACCTTCTTTTTTGATGATGCTAAAATAGACGGAAGTAGCATAGTGGACGACATCATTAACAGGTTCTTAACAAAAGATGAAGATGGTAAACAGGCTTCGAGTTATACATATGAAAATCAATATGTTGCAGAAAGCGACTTAACCATGGAGCTTTGCCAAGAAACTTTCCATGAAAATTTCACATATTTTTATGTGCAATCCTCTTTCCCTTTAACAACAAGAACGCTTGTTGACATCACAGTTTCCGACGGCGCTGGAGATGAACGCACTGATCAAGTTCAACTTTCTTTTAATAATGGGTTTATGTTCTATGGCGAAGGTTACACAAGAGAATATGTTTACAACGATAACACCTACACAGTGACAATCTCTTTTTCCAATTTTTATAACATTGAAAATATTGGAACTTTTGACTTGAACACACTTATTTATGAACATCAAGATGTGAATAGCATAACACTAACCATTAATGCGTATGTTCGTCAAAGAAATTACACGCGTATGCACTATGAGGCAACCATTAATGCAGTTCAATACACACCAGTTGAGTCGGTTGTGACGGCAACAGATGTCACAGAACTTGTTTTCACAAACAGCACCTTAGAGCATAATTTTGTGGTCTATGTTTCTCCTAACTATGCCACAAACACCGATTTGAATTACACCTTTAGAGCGGTAAACTCCACTTCAAGAAATCTTATTGATGTTGATATCACACAGGTTCAAAGCGGGCTTGGAACATATTTAATTGAAGTTTCCGCACAGGATTTCTATAACTCACACTCTGACATCGTTTCAATAACAGACACGCTTGCGGGAACGCTTTACATCTATCCTGTTGAGTGGGGAAATGATCCGTCAGTGATTGAAGAGGGAAACGAACCAATCGTTATTGATGTTTCCTATCGCAACGGTTCGGAAAACAATAGGTATATTTTAGACACGCCAGAAGATGTGCTTGCCATAAACGCTAACGAAGTTTCACTTTCCAGCCACTATGAAATTAGAAATATGATCGACATGAGTTCAATTTCTGCAAGCGTGCCAATTGGGCTTTTGGCAAATACTGCTGAGGATGGCACGACGACCTACACCTTGCAAGGCTTTTCGGGCAGTATTGTTGGCACAACAAACGAGGCGGAAATTGCCAATGTCAGAATTTTGTCTAACATTAGTCAAGAAAATTATGGCTTTGGCGCAACCATAGACCAGGGCACAGAAAATTACTATGCTGGGCTTTTTGCGAAGATAAATGACGGAGGGTATCTCAAAAATCTGACAATTTCTGGCGATATAAGAATGACTGCCAATGGAAATTATTATGTTGGGCTTGTGACTGGCATTAACGATGGAACAATCACAAATGTTCAAACAAACATCTATGCTTCTTCCATAGGTTTAACGCAAAGTGGCTCTTTATATTTTGGTGGTGTTGCAGGTCAAAACAACGGCGAAATTTATCAATATTTCCCAGCATATGCAGAAAGCGACTTAGAGTTTACCACGCACACCTCTGAAAATTTAGCGGGCGAATTTGCAGGGCAAACGCCAAAGAATATTGTCTATTTCCAAGGCACTCTTGAAATTTCATTAAACGCAAATGCAGACTCAGCCATTTTGTATGTTGGCGGAGTTGCTGGTGACAACACTGGCACAATTAAAAAAGAGGATGATACCTCGTTGCGTTTATATGGCTACACAAACTACTCCGCAGTCACAAACATACAAATTGTGGAAGAAAATGTGAACAATGCAATCATATATGCTGGTGGTGCGGTTGGAAGATTGATTTCTTCAAGCACGCAGGATGATGATGGCGAAGATTATTACTCCACAAGAACGCGTGTTGAAAATCTTCTTGTCGGTGGAATTGTGGATAGCGTTGCAACCACTTCCTATCATTATGTTGGCGGAATTGTTGGCTTTGCCACCATTCCAAGTGCAACAACTGGACGAACTCAAAACAATTCTGTTTACATATCAAATTGCACTTCGCGTGTTTTTGTGCGAGGTCAAACTTACACAGGCGGAATTTTAGGTTGTGATGATTTTGCTAACTATAGAGGTCGTGTTGTTGACTCAGCAAGTGTTAATGTCAACCTGTCAGAAAAGAACACACATAACACAATTGAAGCAGTGGATGACGGAAGAACGGCACTTGAAGCATCCATGATTATTATTAGGGGCGGTGGTGCAAAATTAAATGAAGAAACAAACACTGACGAAATCAACAGAATTATTGCAATTGGAAATAATTCTGGAAGAACATATAGTGCAACTTTCAACATTTCTTCCTATGTAAGAAGAAATCTGTATAGTTTAAACGGCGGTGCAGTTAATCCAAGTGACACCACAACCTCTAACTATTATGGTGACTTTCTCGTTTTAGGAACCGACAACACTTTGGTTGAACAAGACGAATTCACAAAAGCGGATGTAAATTTAGGTCTTGAAGAAGGGAGTAGTTTCAAGTTAACTTTGGTTGATGACGAAACAGGAAATCAAACTGAAAGAAATGTCTTTTTAATGTTCTATTTTGACGCAGAAAATTTTGTGAATTCTCTTCTTTCTGGCGTGGCGCAAGATGTTGTTGATGAAATGAACACCTTTAATCCAAATTCCACGCTCTATCCTTTTGCCATCAACACTCGCGATGCGCAAATAATTTCGGCAACAACGGATATTTTACGCGTGGACATCAACGGAAATTTAACAACTTCTGGCATCGGCACAGCCACAATCAGACTTCAAAGCGTTTTGAACACTCAAAATTCGGTGGAAGTGACTTTGTATATCGTCAACTACTTTAATAAAGATGTGGAAACTTCCATATTCTATAATTCAAACAGTTCCAGCGCTCTTAACATCACAAACGGCTCGCAAGTCAATGTTTATGGCGACAGGAACACCACTCTATACGCTGTTCCTTCCTATGAACTTGAAAACTATTCCACCATAAATGGCGATGAGGTTTCAGTTTCGCGCGATGGAGTTATAAGAATTGGCAATCAAGACATCCTTCTTGCTCGCAACAACTCTTTAACGGTTAACAGCACTTATGTTGGAGATGGCGTGAGCGGAGCACCAGAATACACAAGATGCATGGTCAACGGGCAAAGTGTTATATTTTATGGCAGAGTCAACAACGATGTTATTGAAGGAGTGGATAATTATTCGCTTGAATCTTACATAAGCATGACCACCTCGAACGGTCAGGAATATACCATGGCAATCGGGCTTCAAAACATCAACATTCGTGTTGCTTTCTATGAAACCGCCACAGCCATTCAAACCAAGGCAAATTTGGTGACAATTCAATCAAACGACGATTTTTCTGACACGCTGACAATTGAATCTCGCAACAATGAATATGCTTATTATGAAATATTGTTCACAGACGAAAATGGAAACGAAGAAGTTATTCAATCAAGGCTTCCAAGCGCTGAGGGGTTTGAAAATGATGACGATTATAACGATTTTATGAACAACTTTACTTCAAATGATTTGTTTGCGTTAACTTTAAACCGCATAGGTAACACAAACAACTTTGATTTCAATCTTGCAGTGAATAAGGTTTCAAGTGCCTATTTAAACCGCAACACTCAAAATATCTATGGCTCATATCGCATCGTGTTCTATGCCAACGAACTTCAAGAGGGTGTTTCTTGCAATTTCGATTTCTTCTTGAAAGAAGCAGAAATAACAAATGTCAGCATTGAAAACTATTCCAACTTTAACGATATGGCAATTTCGGACGAGTCGATTGTGCCATCGCAATATGGCATTTTGGAAATTTCCATCGACCCTGTGGATGCAGAGTTCGACACTTTCACCATTTCCAATAACGCCATAAACTATAACGAAGGCGCAAGTGAAGTGACTTTCACATTCGTTTATCAATCCACAAGCGCTGGCGTGGTTGAATATGTTGCCGACACCAATTTTGTGGCAATGCATGGCGGAAGTCTAACTTTTAGTTATAACAACTATATTAAATATTTAACCAATCACGGCGAAACCTACAACGGCAGAGTTTACATTCAATACTTTTTAGGCTCTCAAGGTGTGGAAGATGATATGCCAATCACTTTTGATGTTGATGTGGTTTATAATAACGACCTCCACTTCACTTCCAGCATAAATCTCATCACACATCTTGCTAACTACGTTCACCTTTCCTTTGACGACAGAACACCAAGCGAAAGCGACACCTATTTTGTGGCAAGAGGGCTTAGTTACGGCATGACACTTGACTATTATGGTTTCTCGCTTGATGAAATTGAAATCACAGTTTCCAACGAAGAGGTGGCAACAATTTCAGGCGAAGGACGCGAACGCGTTTTAAGTGTGACGCCAAATCAAATCGATTATCAAAACCAAATTGGATACCAAATCAACATCAATGTTTTTGCCTCTCGAATTGTTGACAATGTGACAGTTACCTATTCAGAAGACCTCATCGTTTATGTTATGGAATATGTCTTTAACTATGAAAACTCTCCAGAAACTGACTATGACATTGTGCGAGGCGAAGAGGATGGCGTTATCACAACAGCAATAGGAAGTGCTTATCCACTTGAACTTGACATTTGGGATTATATGGAATACGACAGTTCAAACGCATCTGTTGTTAGAAACGCGCAAAACTTTGTGGACAGGCTGACCGAAAGCGTCACCTTCACAATCACAGACTCGTCAGTTGTTGGCAGGTTTGATGTTCCAATAACTTCTGACACCACTTTGCGTTCTGATTACTACTACATCAATGGAAGATATTTCACTGGAATTAGGCTTTATAACGCCGAGCAAAACATCTTTAACTTTGGCGTTTCAGGCTCTTACTATATGCACAACGGAATCTATGAATGCGGAGAAGCGCCTGATGGCAGTTTCGCGACGGGAACAATCTTAGAGGAGTTTGCTTTCACTGTCACAAATCAGTCCAGCGAAGAAAGCCCAATTCCAATTGAGGACTATGACGACCTTATGAGTATGCAGGAAGGTCAACATTACATTTTGCTTAACGACATTATTCTTCCAAATTCTGAAAATTCCAATCAATTCTCGCCAATCGCCACACAGGTTGCAAGTTTCGACGGCAATATGCACGTGATAAGTTTGGCGGGCGACTATCGCTATGATGCTTCGGTGACCAATTTCGGCTTGTTTGGAAGTGTCGGTCAAAACACGGTGATAAGAAATGTTATCATGGAAATTTCAGCAAGCACAAACATTGTGATGAGCGCAGACAATTTCTCCGTCGGCATGATTGCAGGAAGCAATGCTGGAAACATAACTAACTGTGAAGTTCGCACTTTGGGTGGTGGAATTTTAACCGTTTCCTTCTCCACTTCCACACAAGGTTCATATATAACTGGCTTTGTGGCTTCCAATTCTGGAATTATCACAAACTCAAGGTCGTCGGTGGATATCTATGCCACTGTGAATATCTCTGGCTTTGTTGGCACAAACACTGGAACAATCTCTTCTTCCTATTTTATGGGTGGAAGTTTAAGAAATGGCGACAACACCACCACGCAATACACTGCAGGGTTTGCGCTTTCCAACAGCGGAAACATCTACACATCCTATGTTTCTGGCGAAATAACAAATTCAAACGACGCGGTTTATTATAAAGGCACTGATGACTACATCGCTTCCTTCAACTCCATTGCTGGCTTCGTTTTTGTGAATAATGGAAATGTGGAAGATTGCTATTCAAACATCAATCTTGAAGAGGCTGGGCTTTATTCTGCTGGCTTTGTTATGACCAACTCTTCCACTGGATTCATCGGCACAAGCATATCCACAAGTAAATTGAGAAATCACAACACAAACGCCTATGGCTTTGCAAGAAACAACCTTGGCACAATTTCCTCATGCCTATGGCTAAGCGATGATGATGAAGAAATTAACACTCACATCAGCACGATTGAAAATAACAGCACGACCTCTGTTAATTCCTTAGCTATTAGCGAATTCTCCACTTCTTCTCCAACCTTTGAAGAAAATTTCAGAAACTTTGTTTACACACAAACTCGTGGATATAATGCCGTTTGGTTCTATAATAATAGGAACAGTTCTGCAACCTTTAATGGCGAAGTTTTCAACACCTCAACTCTTCAACTTGTTGCTCCAAACATCGTCGCATTCTCGCAACGCGAACTTTATTCTGCAGAAGAAGTGTATGACGAAGAAAGTGGCGTCACATATGTTGAATATGTTTATGTGAACACACCTGAAAGTGGTGTTTCTGGAAGTGTTTACAATCCAATTCTCATTCAAAACGCCGAACAATTTGAAACTTACATCTTAAACGGCAACAATTCCGCTAACTATAACTATAACTACTATCGAATTATAAACAACATCGACTATTCTGAACTAGACCATAACAGCAACCTATATAACACAAGGTTTATGGGTTACTTAGAAGGAAACTTCTTAACAATTTCCAATCTTCACATGGTTTCAAGTGAAGCACTAACATATGCTGGGCTTTTTGCCGAAGTTGGAAGTTCGTCGAGAAGTGGTGCGATTGGAGTTTTACTTAACTTCAACTTGCAAGTCAGTGAAATGGTCTTTTCAAATGCTCAAGTTGTTGGTTCTGTTGCGGGAAGGTTGGATGCTGGCGTGATTGCAAATGTCAATGTTTCTGGTAACACAAGTGCGGTGACAACTGGTAAAAACATCGTGGGCGGTGTTGTTGGGCTTGCGGTTGGAGATTATAACATCGAAAACATCGAAACCTCAATGTCGGCAACGGCAACCTACACGGTAAGTTCTGGAAGCAATGTTTTCGACAATCGTGCCACAACTTTCACTCAATACTCTTTTGCTGGTGCGCTTGTTGGCGTGGCAAGTGGCGATGGCGAGGTTAACGACATTTCCTTAGATGCGGGCGTGGCTGTTATCGGCGCTAAGGCTGGCGGACTTATCGGGCTTGTGGACGCAGATGCAAATGCAAGTAATCTTTTAGTAACCATTAATCAAAATCTTCTTATCAATGCTTTCGACTATGGCGGGCTTGTGATTGGCGAAAGCAAAGGAAGTGTTTTGAATGTTGATGTTATAGGCTTAGACACTTATCTTTCCATTTTCTCCACAGTGCCATACACACCAACTGCGGTCGGTGGAATTGCAGGGCTTGTCAGCGGTGGTAGCATGGAAAATGTTACCATGAACCAAAGTTTGAACCTGTCAAGTTCTCTTCAAGTTGACGGTATTGCAAACATTGGTGGCGTGGTTGGAATGGTGACAGACAACTTCACTTTAACAAACGCCAATGTGGAAGCGGGCTTTATTGGCTATCATGTTGTGGGCGGAATAATCGGGCTTGCACAAGCGTCTAACACAAGTTTAGTCATCAATAATGTCAATTTCACAAATGGCTATTTAAGCATATTGTCCTCGCAAAACTCAAGTGCTTATGCTGGTGGAATAATTGGCTTTGTTAACGGCTCAATTAATGTTCAAATTTCCACTAACATTTCTTCAAGCGTTCTTGATGATGTTGCCACAAAAATTGAAGATATCTATGCTCTTTCCGACTATGAACAAAAAGACCTATTAACCAATCGAGATGAAATTGAAACTTTAAAACGCAAAACCTATCTTCCAAACTTATCTGAAACGCAAATCGAAGAATTAAGAGATGATATTGCGACGGTAGAAGAGGATCTATATAATTCAGATTTAACTGCAGAACAAATACGAGACTACAAGAAGAATATTAGAGATGCCGAGCAATCGCTTTATAACAGTGATTTGCTTGAAACTATGAGCGTGGATGAAATTAAGGCTACAATAGAAAGGATTGAAGAAGAGATAACGCAACTTCAAGAGGAAATAGATTCTGGTTTAGATCCTGACCAAGAGGAGCAAAAAGAGCAAGAAATTGCAAGAAAAGAAGCAGAAATTAAAGGTTATTATAACGCTGCTTTGACAGATGATGAAATTGAAGAATATAAAACAAACATTTCTAATTATGAGAATAGCCTTTATAATTCCAATCTAACGGAAGAAGAAATTAATGGATATAAACAAGACTTAGCAGATTATGAAAGTCAACTTTACAATCCAGACCTATCCATTAAAGAAAGAGAAAATAACGAAGAGGAAATTTTGGATTTCGAAGCACGTTGGTCGGTTCTTGAAGATAAGGAATTTAGTTTTGCCGAAGATTATGTTGGCATTGAAAACTACACTTCTCTTTCCACTGACCTATACACAAACGAGGATGGAACAGCATTAAACAGCAACTATGTTGACGAAGCAAACCGAATTGATTTCACTCTTTCCATCACAACTGTTGTTTATAATTCAAGTTTCAACACCTATATTGGCGAAGTGATTGGAAGAGCGGTTAGTGCAGTTGTTCAAGTTTATAACACTGTTTCTTCCATGACGGCTAATGTTGCCAACTATGACATGGGAATAATTAACCCAGAAACTCACACCGACACCTTAACTGTGGAACGCGGAAACTACACTTACAATATGTATAACTATCCTAAAACCTTTGTTGATTCAGAAAATCCAGACAGAATTTATGACCTTATTGCAAGCACAGGGCTTGGCTTTACTGATGTTAACTCGTCGGACGGCTCAATCACTCGAACCTATGACACTGGTGGATATTTGAAAGGAAGTTTTGCTGGAAGTTTCACAACTAGTGATACTGTAATTGATGTTGACGGCACAGATGTTTATGAACGCACGGTAGATAATGTGGAATATCTTCTTCCAGTATACTCACAAAACATCTCCTACACCTATTACATCGAGGGGATTGAAGGTGCAACAAGAGCACAACATCTTCAAGTTACAAACTATGGTGTTTGTGTGGATAGAGAGTTTATTGGCGACTAATATTTTTAAAAAGATGTTTAATTTCTTTCAAAGTGGTAAAAATTCTTTTGAAAAAAATTAGCATCTTTTTATTATTTTAGTTGCATTTTGCTTGATATTTTGGTATAATTCTATTAAATAAGTCGTTTTTCGCCATTTTTTAATTTATTTTTTAAAAAAACTATTGACAAAAGCAACTAAATTTTGTTATAATGAAGTGGTTAATTAGCAAATGTGGGAAAAAGCGGTGTTTTTAACTTAATATTGGAAACAGGTTGGTAAAAGGTTTTTACCGTCTTGTTTCCTTTTTTAATCTAATTTTAGGGGAGTGTTTTTATGTCAGTTGCATTAAGAAAACAAAAATTTGGAAAAGCCGAAAGATATACTTTTGCACAGCTTAAAGATTATATTCAAATTCCACCACTTCTTGAAATCCAAAGAAATTCTTTCAAGGATTTTCTTGAACATGGAATTAGAGAAGTTTTGGATGAGTTTTCTCCAATCGTAGATTACAGTGGAAAGGCAAAACTCTATCTTCTTGACATCGTTATGGATAAAGAGCCTAAATATTCACAAAAGGAATGCAAAAGAAGAAGTGTGACCTATTCCGTTCCTTTATATGTTAAGGCTCGTTTTGTTGTGGAAGAAACAGGTCAAGCAGTTGAAGAGAATGTCTTTTTGGGCGACATTCCATATATGACTGACGACTGCACTTTCATCATCAATGGCGTTGAAAGAGTTGTTGTTAATCAAATCATCAAATCTCCAAACTACTATCTTTTAAGAGATAAAAATCAAGATAATTCCACTCTTGTTGGTCAAATCATTCCAAAAAGAGGTATGTATATTGAAGTTAAGCAGGGCGCAAACGAAGTTTTGAACATCGTGCTTGACAGAAGAAACAGAATTAGCCTTGGCCTTTTCCTTAAATGCTTTGGCTACACACAAGACGATATCTGCAAACTTTTCGGCGACCACAGGCTCATTAAGCACGTGCTTGAAAAAGAACCTCAACAAACTCAGGATGAGGCACTTTTGGAATTTGCCAGAAAAACTCGTCCTGCCGATGTTCCATCTGCAGAAACCACAAGAAGTTATTTAAATCTTTGGTTCTTCTCTGACCAATATTATAACCTTTCAAGAGTGGGAAGATATAACTTAAACAAAAAACTTTCCATTGCAAAGCGTATCACAGGTCAGGTTGCTGCTGAAAACATTGTGACCGAGGACGGAGAAATCCTTGTTCGTGCTGGGCAAGAAATTGACGCAGAAACTGCTCAAAAGGTTAAATCTGCAGGTATCAATGAAGTTTGGCTTCAACTTCCAGACAAAAAGTATCTTGTTCGTGGCAATAATCGCGTTCGTCTTTCCGATGTTTTCCCATGCGACGAAAAAGAACTTGGTGTTTTGGAAGAAGTTTACTATCCTGTTTTAAAGGAAATTTTAAAAGAAAATAAATCCAAAGAAAAGAGAATGCAAGCCATTAAAGAGCGTGCAAAAGATTTGATGATCACAACGCTTACAATGGATGACATTTTGGCTTCCATCAGTATGTATTTGGATGTTTTGGAAGGAATTGCAAAAACAGACAAGATTGAACACTTGTCAAATAAGAGAATTGCCACTGTTGGCGAACTTTTCTTCGACCACTTCCGCTCTGGCGTCACAAAACTTGTTTCCAATGTCAGAGAAACCTTGCAAGGTAAGGAACTTTCCGAAGTGACACCTCGTCAAATTGTCAATCCAAAGGCAGTTAACAGAGTGCTTCGCGATTTCGTGGCAACCAGCCAACTTTCGCAATTCATGGATCAAGTTAACCCTCTTTCAGGTATCACACAAAAGCGTCGTGTTTCTGCAACCGGCCCGGGAGGAATTAAGAGAGAAAGAGCAGATGCCGAAGTTCGTGATATTCACTACACAAACTATGGCAGAATTTGCCCTATTGAAACCCCAGAAGGTCAGGCAATCGGTCTTGTTAACACCCTGACAAGTTATGCTAAAGTGAACGAGTATGGTTTCCTTGAAACTCCATACAGAAAAGTGGATAAAGAAACAGGAAAGGTTTCCGATAAATGCGAATACTATATGGCAGACATTGAGGACACCGCATACATCGCACAAGCAACTGAGCCTCTTGATGAAGAAGGAAGATTTGTCAACAAAAGAATTATCTGCCGTCATAAAGACTATGTGGTTGATGTTCCAGCGCGTCAAGTTGACCTTGTTGATGCATCTCCTAGACAATTCATCTCTGTTGCAACTTCGCTTATTCCATTCCTTAACTCGAACGAAGCGAACCGTGCACTTATGGGCGCAAATATGCAACGCCAAGCTGTGCCACTTTTAAGACCAGAATCTCCAGTTGTTGGAACTGGTATGGAAGAAGTTGTGGCTCACGACTGTGGCTACTGCACATACGCAAAAAATGCTGGTGTTGTGGAATATGTGAGCGCAGACGAAGTGCGTGTTAAAAATAAAGATGGACAAGTGGACATCTATCCTCTTATCAAATTTGATAAAACTAACGATGAAACCTGTATCAACCAAAAACCTTATGTTAAGAAAGGCGAAAAGGTGGAAAAAGGCGACCTTCTTATCGACGGATATTCCTGCGAAAAAGGCGAACTTGCACTTGGAAAAAATGTGCTTGTTGGCTATATGAACTGGGAAGGATATAACTATGAAGATGCTATCTTAATCAACGAGCGTTTGGTTAAAGAAGATGTTTACACTTCAATTTGCTTAAAGGTAGAAGAATTAAAGTGCCGAACAACCAAACTTGGCGACGAGCAAATCACTCGAGATATACCAAACCTTGGCGAAGAGGCGCTTAAAAACCTCGACGAAAACGGAATTATCAGAATTGGCTCTGAAGTTCGCCCAGGCGACATTTTGGTTGGTAAAGTTTCTCCTAAGGGCGAAACCGAACTTTCTCCTGAAGAAAGACTTCTTCGTGCCATTTTCGGCGAAAAAGCAAGAGAAGTTCGCGACACATCCCTTCGCGTTCAACATGGTAAAGGTGGTGTGATTGTTGACATTCAAGTGTTCTCAAGAAAAAATAAGGACGAACTTGAACCAGGTGTTAACGAACTTGTTAAAGTTTATATCGCTCAAAAACGCAAACTCTCTGTTGGCGACAAGATGAGTGGTCGTTATGGTAATAAGGGTGTTGTTTCCATTGTTATGCCAGAACAAGATATGCCTTTCATGGCAAACGGAAAACCACTTGACATCATTTTGAACCCACTTGGCGTTCCAGCGCGTATGAACTTGGGGCAGGTTTTGGAAGTGCATCTCGGTCTTGTGGCTGGCTCGCTTGGTTGGAAGGTGGCAACTCCTGCTTTCGATGGCGCTGATGTTAACAAAATCAAACAACTCCTTGTGGAAAACAATTTCCCAGAGGACGGCAAAGTGCAACTCTATGACGGACGCACAGGCGAACCTTTTGAGAACAAAACCACAATTGGAATTAAATATATGCTTAAACTTAACCACATGGTAGACAGCAAAGTTCACGCTCGTTCCATTGGACCATATTCTTTAATCACACAACAACCTCTTGGCGGTAAAGCGCTCTTTGGTGGTCAAAGATTTGGTGAAATGGAAGTTTGGGCGCTTGAAGCATACGGCGCAAGCCATGTTCTTCAAGAAATGCTCACTGTGAAGTCTGATGATGTTGTGGGAAGAGTTAAAACCTTTGAAGCAATCGTGAAAGGCGAACCAATTTCCGAACCTGGAATTCCAGAGTCATTCAAAGTTTTGGTAAAAGAATTGCAAGCACTTGCACTTGATGTTAGAATTTTGACCGAAAACGATGAAGAAATTGACCTTCCAGAACTTTCACAAGACGAACACGACAAACCAAGCCTTGAAAACGAAGTGGAAAAAGACCTTAAAAATGTCACACTCGATATTGACGAACTTATCAATAATTCTGATGAAGAAGAAAAGAAAGACGATATTGACGATATTAAAGAAACTATCGACGAGCAAACTTCACCTCAAGGGCTTGATGATATTGACTTATTCGATGATTTTGGCGATTTTGATGAGTAATTATGAGGTGTTAAATGTTTAATTTTAAATTTGAAGACAAACTTGTTAACATAGATGTTTATGATGCATCTAAAGGAGAGATTTTTTCCTTTCGTGTGCCAAAAGATAAACCTTTTTCCTACCCAAAGGATAAAGTTTTTGATGAGCTTGAAGAGGTCAAAACCTTTCTTCCAAAGGACGTTGAAGCAAAAAGAAATAAAATTTTAACCATATATTTAACTAAAGAACAAGAAGAATTTTTGGAAAGATATTCAGAGTTTTACTGGAAAAATATGGACATAAGCGGAGAACCATATTATAATAAAACCAGAAAAAGTTTTGCTCCACAATTTGGTGAAAATTTAGATCAAAGGCAAATTGCTGGGTTTAACACAATGTTTTCCTGCAAAGATATAATTATTGATCGATATGAATTCCGTCAAAAAATTCGAGAGAGCAATGAAAAAGTTAAGGCTTAGTATTACAAAAATTTAATTTTAGGGGATTAGTATGTTTGAACTTAATAACTTTGAAAAAATTAAAATAGGACTTGCTTCACCAGAAAAAATCCGTGAATGGTCACATGGTGAGGTCACAAAGCCAGAAACCATCAACTATCGCACTCAAAAGCCAGAAAAAGACGGCTTGTTCTGCGAGAGAATTTTTGGACCTAAAAAGGACTGGGAATGCCATTGCGGAAAGTATAAGAAAATCCGTTATCGTGGCGTTATCTGCGATAAGTGTGGCGTTGAAGTGACAAGAAGTAAGGTGCGTCGTGAAAGAATGGGGCACATTGAACTTGCCACACCTGTCACACACCTTTGGTATTTCAGAACCGTGCCATCTCGCATTGGTATGCTTCTTGACCTTACTCCAAAAACCTTGGAGCAAGTGGTTTATTACATCAATTACATCGTCACTGACCCTAAAAACACAGATTTGGAATATAAGCAAATTTTAAATGATAAAGAATATCGCGACGCACTTGAAAAATACGGCGCTGGCAGTTTTGAAGCAGGCATGGGCGCTGAGGCAATTAAGAAACTTCTTGCCAAAGTTGACCTTGAAAAAGAGTCTAAGGAACTTAAAGAGGAATTAAAAACCTCGAAAGGTCAAAGAAAAATCAAAGCCTCCAAAAAACTTGACATTGTTGAGTCTTTCAGAAAAAGCGGAAACAATCCAACTTGGATGGTGCTTGATGTTATTCCAGTGCTTCCACCAGACCTTCGTCCTATGGTTCCACTTGACGGCGGAAGATATGCCACCAGCGATTTGAACGATTTGTATCGTCGCGTTATCAACAGAAACAACCGTTTGAAAAAATTGATGGAACTTGGCGCTCCTGATGTTATTTGCAGAAACGAAAAAAGAATGCTTCAAGAAGCGGTTGATAACTTAATTGATAATGGTAAGCGTGGAAAGGCTGTTCAAGGCTCAAAACAAAGAGATTTGAAATCACTTTCTGCTATGCTTGGCGGTAAACAAGGTCGTTTCCGTCAAAACTTGCTTGGAAAGCGTGTTGACTATTCTGGCCGTTCTGTTATTGTTGTTGGTCCAGAACTTAAAATCTATCAATGCGGTCTTCCAAAAGAAATGGCTCTTGAACTTTTCAAACCATTCATTATGAACAGACTTGTTGAAATGAATTTAACAAACAACATCAAAACTGCAAAGCGTATGATTGAACGCGAAAAACCTGTTGTTTGGGATATTTTGGCGGATGTTATCAAAGACCATCCAGTGCTTTTAAACCGTGCACCAACTCTTCACAGACTTTCTGTTCAAGCGTTTGAGCCTGTGCTTGTTGAGGGTAAGGCAATCAAACTTCACCCTTCTGTCTGCACCGCTTTCAACGCTGACTTCGATGGTGACCAAATGCCAGTCCATGTTCCACTTTCCATCGACGCTTGCACAGAGGCAAGAACTTTGATGCTTGCATCCAACAACATTTTAAAACTCTCTGACGGCGAACCAATCGTCACACCTAACCAAGACGTCGTTTTGGGTTGCTACTACTTAACACTTGTTAAGCCAGGCGCAAAAGGCGAAGGTAGCATTTTCGCTTCCAGAAACGAAATGATTTACGCTTATCAAACCAAAAATCTTGACCTTCAAGCAGAATGCACAGTTAGACTCACTAAAGAGGTCAATGGAAAAACATATTCAAAACGCGTTGTGACAACCGTTGGACGAGTGCTTTTCAACAACATCATTCCACAAGACCTTGGCTATGTTGACAGAACCAAGGAGGAAAACATCTGCGAACTTGAAATCAATAAACCTGTTAAGAAAGGCGAACTTAAAGCGCTTGTTGCTGATGTTTACGATAAATATGGCACAACCGACACCGCAAACCTTGTTGACAGACTTAAAGATATAGGATATAAATATTCCACACTTGCTTCCATTTCTGTTAATATATATGATATTGAAGAGCCAAAAGCAAAGGCTGAAATTTTGAAGGAAGCAGAAGGGCAAGTTCTTGAGAATGAAAAACTTCTTGCTCGCGGACTTATCACTTTGAACGAAAAACTTGACGCTAACATCGACATTTGGAATCATGCGGTTAACAAAGTGCAAGATGCTGTTGTTAAATCTCTTGACACATTCAATCCATTCAGCCTTATGGTGCTTTCTGGCGCGCGTGGTAATAACGTGCAGTTAAACAGTGACTGCGGTATGATTGGAATTAAATCAACGGCTTCTGCAACAAAGAATGATATTGCCATTAAGTCATCTTTCCGTCAAGGCTTAACACCAATCGAATACTTCATCAACTCTCGTGGTTCGCGTAAAGGTCTTTCCGACACCGCTCTTAAAACCGCTGACTCTGGATACCTCACAAGGCGTCTTGTTGATGTTGCACAAGATGTTGTCATCACAACTGAAGACTGCTTTGCCGATGCTGGCGAGAAGATTAAAGGGGTTATGGTTTCTGACCTTATATCCGACGGCTTTGTTGTTGAAAAACTTCAAGACAGAATTTATGGTCGTGTGGCTGTTGACGATATTGTTAATCCAAAAACAAAAGAAATTATCGTTCATTCCAATGAAATGATAACAAAAGAACAAGCCAGCGCTATTGTTGAGGCTGGAATTAAAGAAGTTCAAATCCGCTCACTTATCACTTGCCGTTGCAAGCATGGCGTTTGTGCAAAATGCTATGGAAGAAACTTGGCTGGCAAGGATATGGTCACACTTGGCGAGGCTGTTGGTATTATCGCTGCTCAATCAATCGGCGAACCTGGCACACAATTAACCATGAGAACCTTCCACACTGGTGGTTCTGCTGTTGCTGCCGACATCACTCAAGGTCTTCCAAGAGTCGAGGAAATTTTTGAGGCAAGAAAACCTAAGGGCGAATGCTTGCTTTCTGAGGTTGCTGGAAAAGTTCACATTAAAGAGGACGCTAAGAACTACACAATCACAATTTTAACTGGCGAAGGCGATGTTGATTACGAAGTTAAAAAACCAGTTGTTTTGAAAGTTAAAGAAGGCGAAAATGTTGAACCTGGCTCACAACTCACAAACGGACCAATCAATCCAAGCGATTTATTAAGAACCAAAGGTCTTAAAGGTCTTGAACAATATCTTCTCACCGAAGTTATTAAGGTTTACCGTGGGCAAGATGTTAAGGTTAACGATAAACACATTGAAATCATTATTCGTCAAATGCTTAAAAAGGTTAAAATTGAAGACTCTGGCGACACTGAACTTTTAACAGGCGAAGTTGTTGACATTTCAAGATGCGACGAAGAAAACGAAAAGACTTTGCGTGCAGGCGGACGCCCAGCAATCGCAAGAAGAATGCTTCTCGGCATCACTCGTGCTGCTCTTATGACAGAGTCCTTCCTTTCTTCCTCATCCTTCCAAGAGACTTCAAGAGTTTTAACAGATGCTGCTCTTAAAGGTAAGGTTGATAACCTTGTTGGTATTAAGGAAAATGTTATCATCGGTAAACTTATCCCAGCAGGTAGCGGTCTTAAAAAATATCGCTCAGTTATTCCTGTTAAAGTGGAAGAAACTGAAGAAACCACTGCAATATAATAAAAAAAAGCTTGGTTTTTAGGCTAGCAATTTTGAAACTAGCAGAATATTTAAGAGAAACATAGACAAAAAACTGTCTATGTTTTCTTTTTGCACCAACTCTCTCTTAATTGCAAAAAAAACGAATACTTCTGACGTTGTCATAGGTTGTCGTGAAAATATCCAACTCTACAAATCTTTTGACATGCACTTTAACCTTGACAACAAAGAATATTCGCTTACACTAGAAAATAGAGAGAAGAAAACAAAAAATAAAAGAGCGGATTGCGTTACGCTTTGCCAGCAATCGCTCTTTTTGCAACACAATTAGATTATTTGCGTGTGCTTGTCTGCTGGAGCGAAGCGACAGCACTTGTATCAAGACAAGCACACGTTTAACTGCCAAAATGAATATAAATATTAATTTATTTGACTATTTAATAAGTATATGATAAAATAATTATATGATAAACTTAATGAAAGTAGATGAATTATTTGTTAAATCATTAAATGATGAAAGCAAAAGTGAATTGTGTAAAAAATTTATAACACTAGTATCAAAAAAGTTCTATAATTATGTTATTGATGATGTTTATATGTTTATAAATTCTAAACAAAATAAAAAAAATTCTTCATCAAAGTTCTTTGATATTGTTGAAAGATTTAAAAATAATTATCGTGAATTTAGCATAGTTGAAAAAATTTTTACATATTTTTATAATTTGGATTTAGAAGTAGGCATTTTGTTACCTAAAAGTATAATTGATAACAAATCATACAAAAATTATATAGCTTTAAGGGAATTTGATTTTAATGATATTAAAAAGTATTTAAAAGATAATAACAACAATTTTAGAAGCTGCACTCAATTTACTTTTGTTAAAGAATGCGACAATCATTATCGCATTTTTAAAATGGAAATTCTATCAAATTTTATGAATTTATGCACATTATTATATCCTAAATATCCTACTGATGAAATAGAGGAAGTAAAAATTACTACTTTAGCTTTATTGCTGAATATTTTAAAAGAAGAGTTTTATAATGACATTTTCAAATCTTATAATATAGATTCAATAGAGAATATTATAGACGACGCATTTAAAAACGGTAATTTGAATAAAGACCCATTCTTTTTAGTAAAATTAATTTATTACAATAAAAAAGTTAATAAAATTGATTATAATACTAGTAATTTACAAGTTATTAAATCATACAAAGAAATAGAGGAAAAATATAAATTACAAACTTTTGAAAATGAATTAAATAATGTCACTTATAATCCTTTTTCTATTGACACAATTGATAATTTGAGCGGAAAAGAATTTGAGAAATTAATATACGATTTATTTACACGCAATGGATATAAATGTACTTTGACCAAATATACTGGTGATCAAGGAGTTGATATTATTGCAGAAAATGGAGTCGACATCATAGCAATACAAACAAAAAGTTATAATACTCCCGTTGGCAACCATGCAATAATGGAAGTTGTAGCAGGGAAAAATTATTATAAGGCAAATAGATGTATTGTTATAACAAATAATATTTTTACAAAAAGCGCAAAAGATTTAGCATTTGCCAACGGCGTCGAACTTTGGGATAGGAAGACTTTATTAGAACAGGTGAAAAATAATTGATATGAAAGAAAAGAAAACATTTTTTAAGTTTGTATTAGTGTTGGGTATTGTTTTAGCATTAGTATTTATAGTATTGTTAATAACTAATATAATTTTTAGTTATGCAGATATGTATGAATGGCTTTCTTTATACATTTCTTTTTTTGCTCTGTTAATTTCTATTTTATCTGTAATATGGAACAATATTAAACAAAAAGAAAATGATTATAAAAAATTTGTCATTGAAGTACTTGAGAAAAAGAGAAATTCTATAATAGAACTATTATATGATATTTTATCAGCAATGCAAAAAGAAATAGATTTTAGCGAAAGCTTGTTTACAGACGAAATTTTAATTACTCCTGTTTTTAATAATGTTTTTACCAAGTATTATAATAAATTTTCTCAAATTATAACTAATTACAAGGTTTTACTTAAAAAAAATGAAAAAATAAGTCATAATAAGGAAAAAGACTTATTTGAGGTGTTGGTGCAATTTAAACAGCAAACAATATTTTTTCAAGAAGACATAAATGACCTAATTAAAAAAATATATTTAAATGAGATAAAAAATTTTAAATGACTAAAAAAAGAGATAGTAGTTAGTTTTACTACCTCTTTTTTTCTGCTAGTTTCAAAAGTTTGCAACCTTAAGCATTTTTTTTGTTTATTTAATAAATTTAGATGGATGTTTTGTTAAAGATTATTTTTTTTTAATATTATCAAAAGATATCTGGTTGCAAGGGAAAATAACTTTTTTTGTGTTATTTCCTTTAAAAACTTGATTTTATGTGCCGTTTGTTTTATACTTAATATGTATAGATTGTGAGGTAAATATGATTGACATTAACATTATTAGAACTAACAAAGAACTTGTGAAAGAAAACATTAAAAAGAAGTTTCAAGACCAAAAACTTCCTCTTGTTGACGAGGTGGAAGAACTTGATAAAAAATTCCGCGCATTAAAGCAAGAAGTGGATAACCTTCGCTCGCTTAGAAACACTTTAAGTGGAAAAATTCCTCTTTTAATGAAAGAGAAAAAGCTTGATGAAGTGGAAAAAATTAAGAGTGAGGTTAAGGCTAATAACGAAAAAATCAGCGCTAATGAAAAGGAAATTGACGAACTTTCTTTGAAGATTAAAAAGATTATGCTGACAATTCCTAATTTCATTGATAAAAGCGTGCCTATTGGTAAGGACGACTCGCAAAATGTGGAAATTGAAAGGTTTGGCGAGCCGAAAGTGCCAGATTTTGAAGTGCCATATCATGCCGACATCTTAACAAACATTGGCGGGCTTGATAAAGACAGCGCTGGCAGAACAAGTGGAACAGGTTTTTACTACCTTATCGGCGACGCAGCGCGACTTCATTCTGCCATGCTTAGTTATGCACGAGACTATATGATTGACCACGGCTTCACTTACTGCATTCCTCCATTTATGATTAAAAGCGATGTTGTTGATGGTGTTATGAGTTTTGCGGAAATGGATGCCATGATGTATAAAATTGAGGGGGAAGATTTATACCTCATCGGCACAAGCGAGCACAGCATGATTGGCAGATTTAAAGGGCAACTAATCAGTGAAAACGACCTTCCAATCACCATGACTTCCTATTCGCCATGTTTCAGAAAGGAAGGCGGAGCGCACGGCTTGGAAGAAAGAGGCGTTTACCGCGTTCATCAATTTGAAAAGCAGGAAATGATTGTTTTGTGTAAGCCAGAAGAAAGCATGGATTGGTATAACAAAATGTGGCAATTCACTGTGGAAGTTTTTCGCAATATGGATATCCCTGTTCGCACTTTGGAGTGTTGCAGTGGCGACCTTGCTGACCTTAAAGTTAAAAGTTGCGACATTGAAGCGTGGAGCCCAAGACAGAAGAAATATTTTGAAGTTGGCTCTTGCTCCACTCTTGGCGACGCACAGGCAAGGCGTCTTGGAATAAGGGCAAAAGGCGAGAAGGGGAACTATTTTCTTCACACTTTGAATAACACTGTGCTTGCTTCGCCTCGCGGACTTATTGCACTTCTTGAAAACAATGTGCAAAAAGACGGCTCAGTGTTAATTCCAAAAGTGTTGCAATCCTACATGGGCGGAAAAACCAAAATCGAACCAAAAAATAAGAGATAATAAAAAAACTCTATCATTTGATAGAGTTTTTTGTTATTGTTATTGTTGTGTTATAGCGTTGCTATTAATGTTGTTGGTGATTTTGTTATTATCTCCAACTATGACATTTTGATTTCCAGCTAAAATTCCGCCAATAATTTCATTAATATTGTCTGGAAGAGGTTGATTTGAAGAAACATATATTTTTCTGGCAATTTTAATGCTAATTTTTGAATTGTTGCTTGGTGTGTAATCAAAATCCGAATCGATTTCATCATTACTTGGTGCTTTAATTTTAAATCCTGGATCGATTTTTTCAATAGGAAGTTTCTTTTTTGGTTCTTCTCCTATTTTTTGGATGTGTGGTAAAATTTTTACTTCTGGTTTCTCACCTATTTTTTGAATATGTGGTAAAATTCTAACTTCTGGCTCTTTGTCTATTTCTCGAGTATCAAGTGGAAATTCAAGTTCCTCTGGGTAAATAGCATTAGGTATTTTTTTAGTTAAAGGAGAATTTGGTTCAAACATATCGATTACAAAAGGTTTTTGGCTATCAATTATGTTCGCACCGATATCGGCAAGTGAGTTATCCTCTGGTTCTTTTTTATCTTTTGAAGGCTCAAACTTATAGTTGTCAAGGTCAAATCCAAGACCTATTCCCTCGTAATCTATCAAATTCAAGAATTCACCAATGTTCTGCTTATCTAAATCATTTAATTTATTTGATTTTCCGTTTAGGTCGGTGCTGAGTTTGTCTAGGGCGTCATACGCCATAAGAACATCCTCTTTTAGTTCAGGATATTTGGTTGGAATATACGCTAAACACTCTTCGAGATTCTCAAACAGGACTCTGTCATTTTTTTCAATGTAATCTTTTGCAACATAGATAATTTTGTCCATCGTATTAATGAAATTTTCCACATTAAAAGATTTTTCAAGAGAGGAATGAAATTTTGTTCTGTTCATTTGGAATTTAATAAGTTTCCATGCGTCTGTGATATCGTTTTCATCGTCACCAAAATCGCCAAAACTGAAATCAAAATTATTTTTTGGTGCAATATGTAATTGTGACTTATCAAAACTTGGACCTTCTTGAATTTCATGTAAAGGTGGCTCATCAAAGATAGGTTCTTCTGGGTCAATTTTAAATCCATACACTGGGTCATTTGGTTTCAAAGCGTGGTTTGGATTTTCCATAAGATTGTTATCTCTGTCATTAGGGGATAAAGCATGTGAGAAGTTGTTGGTGCTTGGCAAGTCTCTGTCGACAGGTGTTAAAGAAGGTAAGTTGTTATTTTGGTCAAAATCAAATGGAACAAACTCTGGTTCAATGTTATTGTTGCGTTTGCTTAGTTTAAGTGCTTTTGCCTCTTCTCTTTTTCGTTTTCTTTCTTCTCTTGCTTCAGCGCGAATTTCAGCTTTACTTTTTCTTTCTTCTTCACGTTGTTCAGCCAACTCTCTTCTTTTTTCAGCCTCTTCTGCTTTTCTTTCTGCATCAGCTTCGCGTTTTGCCATTCTTGCTTCTCGGTTAGCTTCTCTTCGCGCTTGCCTTTCTTCAGCATTTTCTGTGAATTTCGCTTTAAAATCTTTAAGTTTGTTCGCAACATTTTCTTTCATTTTAGCAAAATTATCTTTAAATTTATCTAAACCACTTTTAACTGCGGTTGCAACAACGGCTGTGCCAGCAATGATTTTTGCTTTAGAATTTTCAAACACATCTTTGATTTTTGCGGAAAATTCCTTCCATTTTTTACCAGCGTTTTTTTTAAATTCTTTCATTTTAACAACAAAGTTTGTGGAAAACTGTTTAACTTTGGTGCTGATGTTTGCAAAAAAATCGCGAGATTTTTGCCCAACATTATAAATAAATTTTTTTGTGTTTTCAAAGGCAAGTTTTAGTTTTTCTTTTACAACCGTTCTTAAATTTGAAAAATTTTCTTTAAACCATTCCACGCCAGCAACAATTCTTTGCCCAAGAAAAGCGGTAAAATTTTTGACATTATTCATAATTTGGCTAGCACCACTCTTAAGGCTATCAAAAACTTTTCCGCCAATTTTTTTAAGTTTATTTCCAAGGCTGACAAATCCATTTGCCATGGCGTGTAAACCATTTTTCAAGGCATTCAAGCCATTTTTTGCCCATTCGCTTATTTTATTCCAAAATTCTCTTAATTTTTCAGCGATTTCATGCTCTTGCCAAAAATTTGAAATAGAGTATCGTAAATCACTAAAAAATTCGTTGATGCGATTGCCTATTTGTGAAAGTACATCACCACTTTTGTTTAAAATACCTTCTGATTCCATAAAAAACCTCCTATATCGTGCATTTTAACTCAAGACTATTATAAATCCCCCCCCGCAATGTCAAGCAATTTTACAAAAAATTTATTTTGCATAAATATTGAAAAAAATTTATTTTTATAACTTTTTGCGAAATTTGTTTGACATTTTATATTTAAAAAGTTAAAATATCACTATAAAGAGGGATTATGGCAGAAAAGTGTGTGACTGTGATTGAAATCGGTTCGTCAAAACTTTCGTGCATGGTGGCGGAAAAGGGTGTGAACAACATCTTCAACATCAAAGCCAAGGCTTCTGTCGATTATGCCGGGTTTTTGGAAGGGGAATTTTTAGAAAGTTCCTATCTTTCTGACGCGATTTTAACGCTTTTTTCGCAAATCACATCGATATATAAAAAGAAAATTAAGAAAGTTTATATCGGAGTTCCTGCCGAGTTTTCTAAGGTTGTCACAACAGAAGAGCAACTGAATTTTAAAAATAAGCACACAATAACAAAGCGCGATGTTGACGCTTTATACGAACTTGCCTCAACGGACACTTATATTGAAGATATGGAGATTATTTCCGTTAATCCAATTTCCTTTGTGATTGACGACACGAAGAATATTCAAAATCCAGAAAAACAAAAAGGCTTGAAATTGGGCGCAGAACTTTCAGTGATACTTGCTCAGTCAAGTTTCATTAGAACATTCAACAAAATTTGGGCGAAGTTAGGCGTGGAACAAGTGGAATATCTAAGCGAACCGCTTTGCGAAAGCATGCTTGTCTTGGAGAAAGAAGAGCGCGAACGCACTTGCATAGTGATTGATGTTGGCGCGCGTTCCACAAGTGTTGCGTTTGTGAAAGGCGATGCGCTTACGAATTTGACTTCATTTTCCATGGGAGGATCTTACATAACAAGCGATTTAAGCGAGGCGTGCGGAATTAACTATAATGAAGCACGAAATTTAAAAAAAGAAATCGTGTTGTCGCTTAAAGGCGATAAGGACGACACCTATGAACTTCAAACCTTGGGCGGAAAGGTAATTAAAATTCCACTCAACTTTGTGAATGAGGCGGTGTGCTATCGAATTGGGCTTATTGCTTCCACAATCAACGAGTGTATCCGTTTGTTTGCCAAAGAATATGTGCCTTTTTATCCAATCTATCTATGCGGAGCAGGTCTAACCAAAATTAAAGGTGGAAAAGATTACCTTGCAAAATGTTTAAATAGGAATGTGTCTTACGGCGTGCCTCCAGTGCCAAGTTTGGATAAGCCAGAGCTTTCGGCTATGCTTGGGCTTGTGAATGCCAGTCTAAAATAATAAAAATATAAAAAATTTGCTTAGATTTATTTGCAAAACACAAAGTGTTTGAGTTAAAATATATAAAAGGAGTTTTTTATGGAAAATCAAGATTTAAATCCAACATCGGTGGTAAAAATCAGAGTGCTTGGCGTTGGCGGAGGCGGAAACAACGCGGTTAATCGTATGATTGACGCAAATGTGACCTCTGCTGAGTTTGTTGCAATCAACACTGATAAGCAGGCTCTTCTCATTTCAAAAGCGGATAAGAGATTGCAAATCGGCGAAAGATTGACTGGCGGAAAGGGTGCAGGCGCCATTCCTGAAATCGGAAGAAAGGCAGCAGAAGAGAGCAAATCTTCTTTAACAGAAGTTTTGAAAGGTGCTGACCTTGTGTTTATCACTGCTGGTATGGGCGGTGGAACAGGCACGGGTGCTGCTCCAGTTATTGCACAAATCGCTAAAGAACTTGGAATTTTAACTGTGGCAATCGTCACAAAACCTTTTGCATTTGAAAACAGAACAAGAATGGCGAATGCTGAAAAAGGTATTGAGGAATTAAGAAAATATGTTGACACCATTGTGATTATTCCTAATGAAAGACTCACCACAATTTTGCCAGAGAAGATAACTTTGGTGGAAGCGTTCCGCTATGCTGATGATGTTTTGAGGCAGGGTATTCAAGGAATTTCCGACCTCATCGTTTATCCTGGCATGATTAACCTTGATTTTGCAGATATTCAAACCGTCATGAAAAATCGTGGACTTGCTCACATGGGTATCGGTCGCGGTAAGGGCGAGAATAAAACCTTGGAGGCTGTTCGTCAGGCTGTGGCTTCTCCACTTATTGAAACCACAATCGAGGGTGCAACAGGAGTTGTTTTGAACATCAAAGGCGGAAGCGACATCACATTGCGTGAAGTGACTGAGGCTGCCAACATGGTTAAAGAGGTTATTGACCCAAGTTGCAATTTAATATTCGGCTCCAGCATAGATCCAGATATGCACGACGAAGTGGAAATCACAATCATCGCAACGGGATTTAAGAGCCAACAAGAAAAACAAGAAGAGGAAGAGCAAGAAGAGGCTCACGAGGAAGAGGAAGAAGAAAAAGAAGAAAACGAATTTAAAGGCTTCAATCCTTTTGGCTACACCGCACAGCCAGGAAAAGACAATGTTAAACTTGAACAAAACAATCAGTCTTCACGCGTGGATGTAAATCCAAGTTCCTCCATTCCACCTTGGATTGAGAAAATAAGAAATAGAGGCAAAAAGTAAGAAAAATAATATAAAATTAAGAGGGCATTAGCCTTCTTTTTTTTAATGTTATTAATTTGTTTAGACAAAAAGAGTGGAAATTGTCCACTTTTTTATATTTTTTTCTTAAAAAGTTTGCGTATAAATTTAATAAAATATGGGAAAGGAGGAAGATTTGGAAATTGTTGTTGAATATGTTCTTCTGCAAAATTTGTTTATCGACCTTTTCATTTTTAAAACCACGGAAAAGATTTTAAAAATCAAGGGAAGATTTTTCTTTCTTATTTCCCTTTTTGCCTCAATTTTTGCGATCATCTTTCCTCTCTTTCATGTTTCTGGCGTATGGTCGATTGTGCTTAAAGCGTTTTTTGGCATTCTTTTATGCACGCTTGCTTTTAAATTTAAAAAGTTTTCCTCTTTTTTAAAAATCTATATCGTTTTTATGTTTGTGACATTCCTATATGGCGGAGTGGCAACATTTTTTGTGCAAAGTGTGGGGCAAATTCACACGCTTATCATGCTTGGCATAATTTTTGTGGCATATTTAATTATGCAATTCGCTGTTAAGTTTGTGAACAAGCGCAAAAATGTGGAAAATTGTTGCACAGAGGTCATTTTAAAAAACGGCGAAAAGGAATTTAACTGCAAGGGCTTTCTTGACACTGGAAATCTTCTTGTTGACCCGCTGACACAAAGACCAATTTGCATAATTGGCTGGAAACTTTTTTCGCATTTAGAAACTGGTGTTGACCTTGAAGATGTGCTAAGAAAAAATGTGGATAAACTGCCACTTGCGCACTATGTGATGTTGGACACGGTTGGCAGGAAAAGCAAAGTTTTGGCGTTTGAAATCGACAAACTTAAAGCGCACGGTAAGGAAGTGGAAAAGCCAATCTTAGCGCTTTGCTTTAAAAATTTTCCTAATTATGAAATCATTTTGCACAGTAGTTTTGGGGAGGGAGTATGAAATTAATAGATAAAATCAAAATACTTATCTACAAAATGTTGAATAAAGAGGTGTGGAGCGAGGCGGAAAACTTTGTGTTTTATGTGTGCGGAAGAGAGGCGCTTCCTCAGCCTCTTTCCAGTGAGGAGGAACAACTGCTTTTGGAGGAAGCACAAAACGGAAGCAAAGTGGCACGCGATCGCCTTATTGAACACAACATCAGGCTTGTGGTTTACATTGCTAAGAAATTCGAGTCCAGTGGGCTTGACCTTGAAGACCTGATTTCCATTGGTGCGATTGGACTTATTAAAGCGGTTAAAACTTACAGCCTTGACAAGAACATTAAACTTGCCACTTATGCCAGCCGTTGCATTGAAAATGAAATTCTTATGCAACTTAGGAAGAACACGCGAATTAAAAATGAAGTGAGCCTTGATGAACCGCTATCCTCCGACGGCGATGGAAATGAACTTCTTCTTGCCGACATTATTCCTGTGGACGAGGACACAGTTTCCAAAGGCGTGGAAATGGGGTCTGATAGGCAAATACTTTTCAGCGTGTTAAAAAAATTGGATGTCAGAGAACAGCAAATCATGATTTATCGTTTTGGCTTAAACGGGCAGGAAGAAAAGACGCAAAAAGAGGTGGCAGACATGATGGGAATAAGCCAAAGTTATATCTCGCGTATTGAAAAGAAAATTTTAAGCAAGTTGAAACGAAAATTAGAGAAGACGGATATTTTGTGACAGTTTGGAAAAAATAAATTTAATCGAAATTACGAAAAATGAGAAAAGTGCATTTTAAACGCAAAAAATCAAAAAAAATACGCGAAATTTCGCTATTTTTGCCGATTATAAATATTTTTGCATAATCTTCTTTAAAATAGACAAAGATATTGTCTATTAAGGGGGGGGAGATATGGCAAACAGAGTTTTTATCTCAGGAGTCAACACATCAAGCCTTCCTAAACTTAAAAATGCAGAGATAGCCGAACTTATGAAAAAGGTTAAACAAGGAGATGAATTTGCACGCGACCAATTTGTTGTGGCGAATTTACGCCTTGTTTTAAGCGTTGTTCAAAGGTTTTCCAGTCACAGCGACAAAGCGGACGATATGTTTCAAGTGGGGTGTGTTGGACTTTTGAAAGCGATTGACAATTTTGACGAAACTTTGAATGTGAAATTCTCCACATATGCCGTTCCTATGATTATTGGCGAGATAAGAAGATACTTGCGTGACAACAACTCTGTGCGTGTCAGCCGTTCCATTCGTGATGTGGCTTATAAGTCGCTGAAAGTGAAAGAAGAAATAATTAAGAAGTTTAATCGCGAGCCAACGCTTGACGAGATTGCAAACATTTTGGAAATACCTGTCAGTGAGGTCACATTTGCGCTGGATGCCATCAGTGAAACAATCTCACTTTCCGAACCTGTTTACAACGACGGCAACGACACCATTAGAATTATGGACCAAATTGCCAGCGTGAAAGATGACGACGATAATTTGGTGGAAAAAATGACCTTGAATGATGCCATAAAAAACTTGACGGAACGCGAAAAAGAAATACTGCTTATGCGATACTATGTTGGCAAAACCCAAATGGAAGTAAGCGAGGAAGTTGGCATAAGTCAAGCCCAAGTTTCGCGCTTAGAAAAAACTGCACTTAAAACATTAAAAAAGTTTTTTGAGTAAAAATTTCATATTTTTTTAATAAAAATGCAAAAATTTAGCGATTTTTAACTATTTTTTTGCATTTTTTCTTATTAAATCGTTTAAATTTATGTTTGCTTCTTCATCTAAAATTTCCACTTTGGATAGATATTTCATGTCAATTTCAAAAGGTTCTTCATTGTAAATTTTTTCCGCTGTTTTCATACTTATTCCCCAAAAATAAGTTAAGTTGCGTAGTTTAATTTTATTGTTTTTTAAATATTCTTTTATTGCTTCTTGTTTAAATCTAAATTCCAGTTTCATTTTTTTACCTCTTTTTAAATATATTGATATAGAAATTTTTATATCGCTATAATAATAACATTTTAATAATTAAATGTGTTCAAATATCAATATAATGATATTAATATATTGATATCAATATATTAGTAAAAGTGAGGCGAGTTAAGTTATAAGTATAAAAGTAAGTTTTTCAAAGTTTCGGCGGACTACCTCTTAGGGCTTGTTGAATAAACTTGTTTTTTAAATTTGCTGAAAAAGTAAAATTCTGTCATTATTTGACATAATACGACATAAATTACCACATGGAAACTTCATTTTTGGAACTGAGATGTAAGGAAGTGGTCAATGTGGTGGACGGGCGCAGGCTTGGGCATATTGTTGACATTTGTTTCAATTTGCAAACGGGGTGTTTGCTTGGCATTGTCGTCCCTGGCGAAAAAAGTTTTTGGAATGTTTTTAAAAGCGGTATGGAACTTTTCATTCCAATTTCGCAAATTGTGAAAGTGGGCGAGGATGCAATTTTGGTGGAGATTTTCACGACCTCAAATAATCAAACCACTTCATACATTATGGGTGGCAAGAAAAAAGATAAATAAGTTTTTGATACTTATTTTTTATAAATATTTAAAAAGAAAAATCGCTTTAAGGAAGTTCCCTTTCCAGCGATTTTTTTCTATAATTATTTTTTTCTGCGTTTGTCCTATATAGACCATTTTGAAGGCGATAGTTTCCTTTTATGTTTGGATTTTTCTCGACCTTTTCAACTTTCATATTGATTTTATCAAAATAGTCATTAAATAAAACATCTTTTTCGTTTTTCATATTTTTTCCTTACATTTCAGTTATGAGTTTAATAAAGTTTGTGACATCCTTAAATTGACGATAAACAGAAGCAAAACGAACATAGGCAATTTCGTCCACCTTTTTCAATCTTTCCATAATCATTTCGCCAATTTGGCTGGACTTGATTTCTTGAACAAGGGAATTTTGAATGGTCTTTTCAATGTCTTCTGCCATAGCGTCGATTTGAGCCATGCTGACTGGTCGTTTCTCGCACGCTTTAATCATTCCGCATTTGATTTTTTCAATATTGAAAGGTTGGCGAGAACCGTCTTTTTTAATAACCAAAATTGGCACTGTTTCCACCGTTTCGTATGTAGTAAAACGCTTTCCGCAGTTAAGGCACTCACGGCGTCTGCGAATGGAATTGGTTTCCTCGGTGCTTCTTGAGTCTAACACCTTGCTTGCTTCACTTCCACAATATATACATTTCATAATTTTCTCCTTCTTTTCTTATGATAGCACAAAATGTTGGGTTAAAGCAACCTTTTAAGCACAATATTTTCTTTTTTCGCAAAGTTTTCATAAACAAAAATGTTAAACCATAAATTTTTTATATGATGAGTTTGTGTGACGGAAAAGTGAATAAAACCTATCGCGTTGTGGGCGTGAACGGGCAGGGCAAGGAAACAAGGCGCCTTTTGGAACTTGGCATAATTGCTGGGCAACCGATTAAAATTTTGAATAAATCTTCGCTTAAAAAGGTCTATTTGGTGGAGATTAGAGGCTATCTTCTCAGCGTTAAGGCGTCGATACTAAAACTGGTGCAGGTGGCGTGATGGAAGAAATCTTGTTGGTGGGAAATCCAAACTCTGGCAAAACAACACTCTTTAACAGTTTAACAAAATCGGACGAGCACGTTGGCAACTGGCACGGTGTGACGGTGGAAGAGAAGAAAAAAGTTAAAAAGATTGACGGCGAAAACTTTTTGATTGTGGACACGCCCGGCATATATTCTCTTGCGCCTCTTTCGTTTGAAGAAGAAGTTTCCATTAAGATTATTGAAAGTGGAAAGTATAGAAAAATCATCAATCTATGCGACCAAAACAACTTACAACGCAATTTATATCTCACGCTTTGCCTTTTGGAAGAGGGGCGAGATGTGGTTTTGGTGGTTAACGAAATTGACAGGAAGTTGAAGTTTAAAGTTGACAAGAAAAAACTATCTTCAGTTTTAGGCATTCCAGTTTTTGAAGTGAATAGCCATATGGAAACAAAGGAACTTGAGAAAGAAATGCTAAAAACTGGAAAAGTGAAAGTTAATTTGCCATATTTAAACAAAATCGACTTTTCTTCAATTAGTGCATTTTTTAATGACAAACTTTTTTGCATAAAAGCGTTTGAGCGAAACGAAACTTTTTTCAAACTTAAGGGTTTTAGCGAAGAAAAAATCAAAGAAATTTTTGATAAAGTGCCAAACAACAGCATGGAAATTTTGGCGAAAGCAAGGTATGAATTTCTTGACAGTGTGATTGAGTCCTCAGCAAAAGAGAATACTTTTGTTTATGGGAAAAGCAAGTTGGATAAGATTTTACTTAATAAATATTTTGCTTTTCCTTGTTTTCTTCTGATTTTGGCAGGCATATTTTATCTAACTTTTTTCTCTGTTGGCGCACTCTTATCCGACGGGCTTAGCGCGCTGTTAACTCTTATTAGCGAGCCAATTTTAAACTTTATTCATAGTGCTACCCGCGAAAGTTTCATTTATTATCTTTTTGCCGATGCCATCTTTGGCGGAGTTAGCACGGTGCTTTCCTTTTTGCCTCAAGTTGTGCTTTTGTTCTTCTTTTTAAGCGTTTTGGAAGATAGCGGATATTTAAGCCGTGTGGCATTTCTGTTTGAGGATATTTTAAGTAAGGTTGGACTTTCTGGAAAAAGCGTTTACACTCTTCTTATGGGTTTTGGTTGCTCCACTTCTGCCATAATGACGGCGCGCAACATGGACAACAAAAACAGTAAAATTAAAACCGCTCTCATTTGCCCATATATGAGTTGTTCGGCAAAAATTCCTATCTACACCGTGGTGGGCGGTGCGTTTTTTGGCGCAAGCAACATCTTTGTTATCATGGGTCTTTATCTTCTTGGCGTGGTTGTGGCAATTTTGATTTCTAAAATTTTGGATAAAACGATTTTGAAAAGCACAAATCAAACTTTCATTTTGGAATTTCCTCCATACAGACGAACCTCATTTAAGCGCGTGGGCAAAATTTTGTGGAAAAACAGCAAGTCGTTTTTGATTAAAGTTGGCTCAATCATGATTGCCATGAATGTGATTGTTTTCATCCTTTCCTCTTTCACTTTTACCTTTCAGTTCGTGCGCGACGGAGAGGGGAGTATTTTGCAAACAATTGGAAAATTTTTAGCACCGATTTTTGCGCCTCTCGGTTTTAACAACTGGGCGATTGTTTCGGCGCTTCTTGCTGGGCTTGTGGCAAAAGAAGTTGTGGTTTCATCCATTGCCATGTTTAACGGCGTGGATGCAAGCGCTTTGAGGCTGGTTTCGGAGTCCATTCTTTTGCCAACCAGTGTGGTGTATTTTTCCAGTCACGCTTCCGTTCTATCCTTCCTTGTTTTTTGCTTGCTTTACACACCTTGCCTTGCTTCCATGAGCATGATGAGTGAAGAGATTGGTAAAAAGTGGACGCTTATTGGAATTGGAATTGAATTAATATCCGCGTATATCATAAGTTTCATAGTTTACAACCTTGCCTTTGCTGTGGAGATTTTCGGCTTGCTTGCGATATTGGCAATTTTAGGTCTTGTTATAATTCTTTTTGCAATCATATTTGTTGTGAAATTTGTGAAAACTAAAAAATGCACAAAAGACTGTTTAAATTGCCGAAAAAACTGCAAATAATTAAAATTGAATTTGATAATTTTTTAATATTAATTAAAAATTTTTAACTAATTCGAATATAAATCATTTCCTTAAAAAATTTTAAGTATATTATTTTTGAAAAACAATTTACTTATTTTTCTTAATGTGATATATTAATATATATGAAACCGATTGTTGCAGTCGTTGGGCGAGCAAATGTGGGAAAGTCCACATTTTTTAATAAGATTTGTGGAAAGAGAATTTCCATTGTGGACGATGTTGCGGGCGTCACTCGCGACAGAATTTATGCTGACGCTGAATGGTGTGGGCAAAAATTCACGCTTGTTGACACTGGTGGTGTGGAATTTAAAACTGATGATATTTTTCAGGACGAAATTAAAGAACAAGTGGAACTTGCACTTGACAGCGCCACTGTGATTGTGTTTTTGGTGGACGGCAAAACGGGCATCACACTCACTGATATGCAGGTTGCCAAAATGCTTAGAAAGAAGAATTTGCCAATCGTTTTGGTGGTTAATAAACTCGACAATTTCGACCTAACAAACCTCTATGATTTTTACAGTCTAGGGCTCGGCGACCCAATGCCTATTTCTTGCACACAAGGCAGGGGAATTGGAGATGTGCTTGATAAAATTGTTTCCTATTTTCCAAAGGATAGAGAGCATGAGGAGGTGGACGGCATAAAAATCACGCTTGTTGGTAAGCCAAATGTTGGGAAGTCCTCGTTAATTAACCGACTTTTAGGAAAAAAACGAGTGGTGGTTAGCGATGTTGAGGGTACAACAAGAGATTCTGTCACCATTCCCTTTAAGTGCAATAAAAAAGACTACTATCTTGTTGACACGGCGGGCCTAAGAAGGCAAAGAGGTGTGGAAAAGGAAAGCGTGGAGGGCTACTCGGTGCTTAGAAGTATGTCTGCAATTTCCGAAAGCGATGTTGTGCTTGTTGTGTTTGACGCCTCGAAAGATATTTCCGAGCAAGATGTTAGAATTGCGGGATATGTTCATGAAGAGGGGAAGCCTTCCGTGATTGTTGTGAACAAGTGGGATTTAAAAACGATGGATAAAGGCAAATTCGAGAATAATCTTAAGGAAAAACTTGCCTTTATGTCCTACTTCAAAGTTTGCTATGTTTCTGCGCTTACTGGCAAAGGCATGAGCGAAATTATGGAAAATGTGGACGCGGTTTATGAGAACGCTTCAAGAAGAATTACCACTGGTGTTTTGAACGACATATTGCAAGACGCTATTTTGAACTTTGAACCGCCAGCCAAGAACGGTCAAAAGGCAAAAATTATGTATGCCACCGAGGTCAGCACAAATCCGCCAAAGTTTGTGTTTTTCTGCAAAATGCCAGAACTTATCAACTTTTCATATTCAAGATATTTGGAAAACAGATTAAGAGAAAAATTAGATTTTTCTGGAACGCCTATTCAGTTGGTGTTCAAGGGTAAGGAGGAAGAATGAGTGTCTATATTGCACTTGTAATCGCATTTGTTGTTTCCTATTTAATTGGGAACATCAATTTTGCTCGCATTTTTTCTTGGGCTTTTGCCAAAAAAGATATAACAACCGTGGGAAGTAAAAACCCGGGAACTATGAATATGCTTCGCACGCGTGGGTTTGGCGAGGCAATTTTAACGCTTGTTATGGAAGCGATTAAATGTGGCGTGCCAGCACTTGTTTCCTATTATCTTATTGGGCATTTCTACACTGGTTATGCAGATTTAGCATTTTTCATTGCAGGTTTTGCTGCCATTGTTGGCCATTGCTTTCCAGTTTTTTATAAGTTTAAAGGTGGAAAAGGCGTGGCTTGCACCTTTGGGCTTTTCACTTTTCATCCAATTTTTTGGTGGATGTCGCTCATCGGTTTTGTGATTTGCTTTCTGTTGTTGCTGTTTGTGGTAAAATTTGGCTCGGTTGTTTCGCTTATTTATGTGACTGGAATGTCGGTGGTCGCAACCGTGTTGTTTTCGACCTCATATCATCCATTTTTGATTGCTCTTCTTGTGATCATTTGGCTTAATGTGATAATGATTTACGCTCTTCATCACGCAAACCTACATCGCCTATTTACTGGCAAGGAAAATAAGGTCGACCTTATGAGCAAGTTAAAGAAAAAGAAAAAAAGCGATCAGAACTTAGAGGATAACGACGAGGAAAACCAAAATAACGACAGCGTGGAAGAAAAAGTGGAAAACACAAATCAAATTGAAGAAAGGACAGATGAAAATTTGAAAAACGATAACAATAAAGACGCAAATTAAATGCGTTTTTTTGTTCTATAAAAATCTCCTCTTTCATATTATATGGTAAGCATGGAGGTTATATGGAAAAATATCAAATCTATGAAGATATTAAAACCCGCACCAATGGTGATATATATGTTGGCGTGGTTGGACCAGTCAGAGTGGGAAAATCCACTTTTATTTCCGAGTTTATGAAAAAACTTGTTGTTCCTAACATTGAAAACGAAAACAGCAAGAAGCGCACTATCGATGAACTTCCTCAAAGCGCTGACGGCAAAACAATCATGACCACTCAGCCAAGGTTTGTGCCTAATGAGGCAGTCAGAATTTCGGTTGCTGATAAGGTCAACTTGAAAGTGAGGATGATTGATTGTGTGGGCTATCTTGTGTCGGGTGCAATGGGTGTGGAAGAAAACAGCAAACCACGACTTGTGAAAACGCCTTGGTCAGATAAGGAAATGCCTTTTGAAAAGGCGGCAGAATTTGGCACAAAAAAGGTTATTGAAGACCACTCCACAATCGGTATTGTTGTGACAACCGATGGCTCGGTGACAGATTTAGACCGTGCAAGTTATGTTTCCGCCGAAGAACAAATTGTGGCAGACATGAAACATTGTGGTAAACCGTTTGTTATTGTTTTAAACACAAAAAATCCACAGAGTGCTGATAGCAAAAAACTTGCTCAAAGTTTAAGTGAAAAATACAGCGCGCAGGTCGTTGCTATGAATGTTCAAGAAATGAAAGAGGGCGATATTGAACGCGTTTTTGAAAAAATGCTTCTAGAGTTTCCTATCACAAGCATTAAGGTGGATATGCCAAAGTGGATTTCTGCATTGCCATTTTCAAATCCAATCATAAAAGAAATTGTTTCAGAGGTTAAAAAGTTTGGAAACGGAATTAAAAAGATTGGCGACACCAACAAAAACACTGTGGTGTTCACTGAAAGCGAAAGTTTTGACCCTATCACCTTTTCAAGCGTCGAAATGGGTGAGGGTGTGATAAGGTTCAGCGTCATCCCAAAAGAGAATTTGTTCTACAAAGTGCTTTCCGACGAGTGCGGTTTTGAAATTAAAGACGATTTTGCTCTTGTTTCGTATATCAAAGATTTGGCGGTGGCAAAAGTTAACTACGACAAACTTAAAAACGCGCTTGCTGAGGCAGAAGAGGGTGGATATGGAATTGTTGTTCCAAGTCAGTCAGAGTTTTCTTTGCAAGAGCCAGAAGTTGTTAAACAAGGCAATCGCTATGGCGTGAAGATTAAAGCGAGCGCTCCAAGTTTGCATATCATTAAAGTGGATGTGGAAACGGAAGTCACTCCTCTTGTGGGCACAGAAACGCAAAGCCAAGACCTTGTTAACTATCTTAATGAACAATTTGAAAATAACCCAGAACAAATTTGGGAAACAAATCTTCTTGGAAAAAGTCTGTCGGCACTTGTTGGCGATAATATTTCTTCAAAAATTGTTATGATGCCACAAGACGCACAAAGAAAAATGCGTAAAACATTAGGCAGAATTATCAATGAGGGAAAAGGCGGAGTGCTTTGTATCCTGCTTTGATAATGGGCGGGCGAAAGTCCATGCAGGGCATGGTGCGCTTGTAAGCGCGCCAGCCTTTTTGCGTTTTATAAGCCTATGTGTTTTTAAGGTAAGACATTTATGATTGAAAAAGTGCTTCGTAAAACAGCAAAAAGGCACTTTCGCCCGCACCTTCCACGCACAAGCCTAAATTAAACCACAAACTTTTCTCTCGCTCTTACTTAAATAAGCCATTTATGAAAGATTTTATTTTTTTATAGCATTAAAATAACAAAATTCAAGAAAATCTTGCAAATTTGTTTGTAAAATCTTATGAAAATATATATAATAAAAATATGAAAAGATTATTTTTATTAATTTTATCCTTTATGTTTTTAGGTGGGGCGGTTTCATCCTCTGCCTTTTTTATTAATAATGGCTTGCAAGTCACCGAAACAAATCGGGGGGGGGAATTCACAACCTCTGAAAATGAAAATCTAGATGATGTGACCGCCAACGCACCAACCAACTCTGGCTATTGGACAGACGCGGGAAATTATGCGGATAATTTTGCAGGAGGTTCGGGCACTTCCACCGACCCATATCTTATTTCAACGCCACAGCAACTTGCAAGACTTGCGTATTTGATAAACGGTTCTTCAAGTTCATCTTATAGGTCTTTATATTACGAGCAAACCACAAATCTTAATATGTCGGCATATTGGTGGGACGCAATCGGTTATAGTACTTCTTATTATTTTAGCGGAAAATATAATGGTGGCGGTTTCACAATTGCTGGGCTTTACACAGAGGCAGGAACAACCTCCGACTATTCCTATCAAGGTTTATTTGGATATGTTTATCGACCTGCAAACATACATGATGTCGGAATAATTGAATCTGATATTCAAGGTTATCAATATATTGGCGGAATTGCTGGGTATGCTTATTCTTCAACTTCAATAAGGAACTGCTATAACACAGGTTCAGTGACAGGTTCTAGTTATCATGTTGGCGGAATTGCTGGGTGGGCTTATTCTTCAACTTCAATAAGGAACTGCTATAACACAGGTTCAGTGACAGGTTCAAACGATTATGTTGGCGGAATTGCTGGGAATGCTTATCGTTCAACCATAACGAACTGCTATAACACAGGTTCAGTGACAGGTTCAAACTATAATGTTGGCGGAATTGTTGGGTATGCTTATTCTTCTTCTTCTTCAACCATAACGAACTGCTATAACACAGGTTCAGTGACAGGTTCAAACGATTATGTTGGCGGAATTGCTGGGTATACTTCTTCAACCATAAGGAACTGCTATTGGGGTGGAAATTGCACATTAAGTGTTGCAGTTGGCAGTGGATCTGCAACCAATTGCGGAACTTGCACAATAGAGGAGGTTAAAAGTTTAAGTTGGTATTCTGATTCTTCAAACTGGAGTTCAAGTTATCCATGGGATTTTGAAAATACTTGGGAGATTAATTCTTCTATAAATGATGGTTATCCTTTTTTAAGTGCCTTTATTAAGTTTAACACCATTTCTTTTGATGCAAATGGCGGACAAGGAAGTATGGATAGTGTAGAGGTTGAGCCGAATTCGAGCGTGACGCTTCCGGAATGCACTTTCACAAGAACGGGATATGAGTTTGCAGGTTGGGCGTTGAGTTCAACTGGCGTGGTGGTATATTCTGACGAGCAGACGATAACTCCAACCGCTAGCATGACGCTTTATGCCGTTTGGCGAGTGGAAGTTTACACAATCACACTTGATTGGCAAGGTGCATCTGGTAATGGTTGGGAAGTTATCTACTATAAATATGGCGGATACATGCTTTTTGATTCTGAGGCATGCACAACTGGAATTTCTGGAAGTGCACTTTTAGCTCGAAAAACTCGTCCGGGTTATTCATTTTCCTCTTTCACAACAAATGCTGACGGCTCTGGCACAGTGATGTTTCAGAATAGCGAATATTTGAATTTAAATACAATTGTTGCAGATGATATTTGGTATGCACAATGGACACCAAATGTTGTGGCGAAGTATGATAGTGCGGGCGATTATTGGTATATTGAAAATGGTAAAATACCACAAACAAAGGTGACAAACTCCACACTAATATCAAATCTTAATAAAGCCACCACAAATGGTGCGAATTACTATATTGCAGGGCAGACCTTGACAGCAAAGGTTTATAGCGGAAAAGAGTATTGCAAGTGGAATAACAACTGGTATGAAGTTGAGCCGATTAGGTGGAGATTAGACGCATCTTCAAGTCAAAAGGACGGTTATGGCACAACCACGGACACTAATGCAGTCTTAGCTGAGATTGTGTTTGTTGGGCAATATTCAAATGTTTATCTTGGCTCAGGAGCTGGATATTCAACCACAGCCGTGGAGGAATTTAAGAAGAACGGAATTGACGAAAAATATCTTGTGGATTATCAAAACGAGGCATATAACTTTGGAAACGGCACAACGATGTATAACTTATATAAAGATTACACAAATATGTTTGTGGCAAGCGAAAGCGAAATTAAATCAGTTTCCACCACAACAGCAATAGAATTTTCCGATTTGGCAAAAGATATCATAAAGTCCTACGGCGGAACAAATGTATACTTCACGCGCGACTTAGGTTCTAACTACAACAACATTACTTGTTTTAATGAGGTGGGAGTTGATAGTCAACGCTTTGCCACAGACTTCCGCGGGGTGCAATTCACAATCCGCTTCACAGAATATGCTTGCGTGGATTGAAATTAAAATTGTTGTGTTTATTTTTGAATAAAAATAGCAAAATTTGTCACTGAAAAGCGACGTTTTAAAGAGGATAAATATCCTCTTTTTTTAATTGCTTGTGGACTAAAGGGTGGGCGAAAGAGTGCTTTTTGCGGTGTTTCTTTGTGTGGCAAGTTGAAGGATATTAAAGTTTTATATCAAAAAGAGTTTTTGCTAACACGCAAAAAGCACAGCACGCGAAGCGTGCCCATGCTTTGCATGGGCTTTCGCCCACCAACTACTTTTCGCACAAGCAAAGTTTAAATTTCTTTCACACTCAATATTTTCAGTTTCTTATTTTGTGCCAAATTTTGTTTTATGTATTGCATACCACACAACATCTTGTGGTATTATGCAATAGGCGAGAGTTTTGAGTAAAAATAAATTTAACATTAAACTATTTTGTTTGCAAAAATTTTTTCTTTTGTTGTATACTAATTTTGGAGGAAAATTATGGACAATAAA
Source organism: uncultured Clostridia bacterium (assembly GCA_930971385.1). Lineage (GTDB taxonomy): Bacteria > Bacillota > Clostridia > Christensenellales > UBA1242 > Caccovivens. Next base: position 155,744 of record CAKNGB010000001.1, read on the forward strand.
AAACTTAAAGGTGATGATTTAATCAAAGATTTAATCTATAAAAAGAAAAACTTTTTTGAAATTGCCAGCGTTAAAGAGATTGAAAATTGCTTCAATTTTGCAGAAGAATATAAAGAGTTTTTGAACGCCAGTAAAACTGAGCGCGAGGCTTGCAAGTTTATTGTGAATATGGCAAAAGAGGCTGGGTTTAAAGAGTTTAAGTTTAGTGATAAACTTAAAAAAGGTGACAAAAGATATTTTGTAAATCGCGAAAAAAGTGTAGTTCTTTTTAAAATTGGAAACGCTAATTTAGAGGAAAATGGTATGAGGCTTATCGGTGCTCACATCGACTCGCCACGCCTCGATTTAAAACAAAATCCTTTTTATGAAAGTGATGGTTTTTGCTTTTTGAAAACGCATTATTATGGAGGCATTAAGAAATATCAATGGACGACCATTCCTCTTTCCTTGCATGGAGTTGTTATCATTCGCGACGGCAGTAAAGTGGAAATTAATATTGGCGAAAAAGAGGATGAGCCAGTTTTCTATATCAACGACCTTTTGCCACACCTTGCGCAAAGTCAAATGAAGAAGAGCGGTGGAGAACTTATTAGTGGCGAGCAATTAAACATCGTTTTTGGTGGGCAAATTTTTAAAGATACCTCGATTAATGAAAAAATTAAGGCGAATATTCTCAAAATTCTGTTTGAAAAATATGGCATTCGCGAGGCTGATTTCATGAGTGCTGAACTTTGCGCGGTGCCAAGCATGAAAGCGCGCGATGTTGGGCTTGACAGAACTTTTATCGCTGGGTATGGTCACGACGATAAAAGTTGCGCTTACCCTGCTGTTAAGGCAATTTTGGATGCAAAAAATTCTGACACTATAATGGCGCTTCTTGTTGACAAAGAGGAAATTGGAAGCGAGGGTTCAACTGGAATGAAGTGCAAAGTTTATGAAGATTTAATCGACGAAATTTGTGCAAATTTCAACGCTCTTCCAAGGAAAGTGAGGGCGAAGTCGAAATGTTTGTCGGCTGATGTGACAAGTGCATACGACCCAAATTTTGCTGAGGTTTATGAAAAATCAAATTCTGCAATGATTTCACATGGTGTTGCTGTGAATAAGTTTACTGGGGCGCGAGGTAAAAGTGACGCGAGTGATGCATCTGCGGAACTTGTTGGAGAAATTAAAAAGTTGTTTGATGATAAAAATATTCTCTGGCAAAGTTCAGAGCTTGGAAAGGTGGATATTGGCGGTGGCGGAACAATCGCAAAATATGTGGCAGGATTGAATATCGACACGCTTGATTTGGGTGTTCCTGTTATATCCATGCACGCGCCTTATGAACTCATTTCCAAGGCGGATTTATACTCAGCGTATCAGGCTTTTAAAACATTTAATGAAAAATAAAAAAATTTCTATTTCCAAAAATCATCAAAAAATATATGAAAATTCATGCTTTTTGCGTGAATTTTTTGATTTTTTCTTATTTTTTAATTTTTCCCAATTTTAATATTTAAAAATTGGCAAATAAGAAGATGTGAATTAGTTTATTTTGTTCGTGTTTTTGATGTTGTTTTTAGATGTTTAATAGGCAAGACGCAGTAAGTTCTTTGACAAAAATCTTATAATTTGATAAAATTTAGTTAGGAGAATTTGGGATGAATACGAGTGAAAAAATATTGGAATTCTATTTTGCCACAAACAAATTGAAAAACACTTTAAGGACTGGCTGGATATATTGGAGTGTGGAAGGGGTGCGAGTGGAAAGTATTGCTGAGCATGTTTTTGGCACGCTTATGCTTGCAGTTTCCGTTTATGCCAACAGCAAGGAGTTTGAAGATTTGGATATTGAAAAGGTGGCACTTATGCTTGCTCTTCATGAAACCGAGGAAATTTTGATTGGTGATATAACCATCTATGATAAAGAAAGGTTGGCAACGAAAAAAGAGGCGGGACGCAAAGCTGTTGAAAAACTTTTTAAGGAGGGGAACAGTAAAAAATTTTTGGATGTGATAGCCGAGTTTGAAAAACGTGAAACAAATGAAGCGAAGTTTGCTTATATGTGCGATAAAATGGAGGCTGACCTTCAAGCGTTTATCTATCGCAATAATTTCAATTTGAAAAATGCCAATCCCACTTGTTTGAATGACAAAGATATTAAAAATATGATGAAAAATGGGCTTAATAGACCAGATGAGTTTTTCTTGGAAAGCGATAAAAATAAGTATTCTGGCGCATTTAAAGACCTTGCATTTCATCTAGAAAAACTTGAAAAAGGAAATTAATTCAATAATTTACAAAATTATAAATCTGAAAAACAATGAATGTTGTAAAAAATGCAAATTATGCCTATATAAGTAATAAGTTATTAAAATAAAATAAATATACAATATCTTACAATATCTTAAAAAAGTTGATTTTATTTATACGAGGGGTGCTGAAAATGTTAATTTCGTTGACAGGCGAGGCTTTTTAACGTGATAAGAATAGGCGTTTGATGAATTCTACATCTTAAGACTGTTCAATTTAGAATAAACGCAACAAATAATGCAAAATTTTACAAAAAGCAAATTTGGCAAAGTTTTATAAAATTAATACATGCTTAAGTGGAAATCGCGATTGCGTTTTGATATAGTAAAAAAATCGAATTTTTTATAAAATTAACCCCAACACTTACTTATAGTTGAAAGGGGGCAAATCCATATAGGTAATGTATATTTTATCTTAATATAAAAAATGTGGCAAGGAATAAATTGGTAAAATATGAAAGAAAATAAATATTTTATTTTACAATATTATACAAATATATTTATACTGTTGTCAAACCAAACAATTTCAAATTGCCTAATTTTTAAAAATATACAAAACAACACAAAAGTCTAAATAATCAAATTTTTACCATTTTAAATAATTTAACCTATATTACATTATTTTACAAAATGTTAAAATATAAAAAATTCATATGTTTGCAACCACCAAAACAATAAACATGGGTGACTAAGTGTTTACATATTTTCTTCACAAATTATTCCAAACAAACTACAACTTTACAAAATAATAATATTAACAAAAAAAATTACAATATTGCACAATTTAATCAATAGAATAAATCAAAAAAAATTCAAATATTTACAAAATAAAACAAAAATAGCGATTGTAATATGTTATACTATAATTATTATTTGGAATTTTACAATATAATTCAAAACTCATAATTTTACAACAAAAAATAGAAAACTAAGCGCCAAAATGTCTACATATTTAAATTATATACAATATTTTACAAAACATTAAACAAAAATATTAAAAATGTTACAATATAATACAAATTATAATAATTTAATTAATAATTTTGTTTTATTGGTGTATTATCATTTAAACAATATTGAAAATAATAAAAACAAAAATAATCCAAAACAGATAGTTCGGATTATCCTTGTCTGGTGCAGGTGGAGGGGGTCGAACCCTCATGAAGTTGCCCTCGAGGGGGCGACGCGTAAATAAAGCAACCCAGTGGGTTGTTTTTAGCCAAAGCCAGGGAGCGACTTGTTCGCGGTCAGGCTCCGACAGGAGTTGATGTCCCGTGGGACTCAAAATCCCGCAAAAAGTTTTAATAATGGTGCAGGTGGAGGGGGTCGAACCCTCATGAAGTTGCCCTCGAGGGATTTTGAGTCCCTTGCGTCTGCCATTCCGCCACACCTGCACATTTTGGTTTTCGAGGTTAACGGTAAGATTTTAGCATAATTCTTCATATTTTGCAAGCGTTTTTGATTATTTTTTAAATTAGTTATAAATTTCTCTTGCTAAATTGTTGAGAAAATAATATAATAGATATGAAAAAAGTTTAAAATTGGGTAAAACAAAATGATTTTTAAGAAGTTTTTTAATAAGGAGTCTGCTCTCGTTAAGGAGTATGCAGAAAAGTTCAATGTTTTACCATCAACAATGTATTTGATGCTGTCACGCGGGCTGACAAGCGAAGAAGAAATTAAAGACTATCTTTCCACTGGCAAGCTAATAGATCCTTTCCTCATTAAAGGGATGAAAGAATTTTGCGAGCGAATTGATTTAGCAAAGAAAGTGGGCGACAGAATTTTAGTTTTTGGCGACTATGATGTTGATGGTATAAGTGCCACGGCAATTATGCTTAAAACGCTGAAAAGGCTGGGTATTAACGCGGATTTTTATCTTCCAAATCGTTATGAGGACGGTTATGGTTTATCATGCGCTGTGATTGATAAGATTGAAAAAAAGTTCTATCCTGACCTAATTATCACGGTGGATTGCGGAATTTCTTGCTGGCAAGAGGTGGAGTATGCAAAGGAAAAAGGCATTGAAATCATCATCACTGACCACCACGAAATTCCAGAAAAATTGCCAGATACGCTTGTTTTGAACGCTAAGATTTTGGACCAAGAATATCCTTTCCGAGAACTTTGCGGAACAGGACTTGCCTACAAAATCAGCGAGGCGCTTTTAGGGCAGAAAAAGGCAGAGGAGTTTTTGCCGATTGCCTCCATCGCAACGATTGCCGACATTGTTTCGTTGACAGGAGAAAATAGGAACATCGTTAAGCGTGGTTTTGATATGTTTGACAAACTGCCAATCGGACTTAAACAACTTTTTAAAGAAAACAAGGTTTCGCTGACATCTCCTAATGCCACCGACATTGCTTTTAAAATTTCGCCAAAGATAAACTCGGCTGGGCGCATGGGAAAGGCGGAGGACAGTTTGGTTTTGTATATGAGTGAAGATATGGTGGAAATTAAAAAACACCTTCAAAAAATTTCCGCTCACAACCAAAAAAGGCAGGAACTTTCTTCGGCTATTATGGAGGACTGCGAAAAAGCAATTAAAAAAATGGACTTATCCAAAACACGCGTCATTGTGCTTGCCTCGAAAAAATGGGACCAAGGAATTTTGGGTATTGCGTGCGCAAGGCTTGTGGAAGAGTATAATAGACCGGTCTTTCTTTTTTCGCAGACAGGCGATGTGCTTCACGGCTCGGGAAGAAGCATAACCGACATTAATATCCACGAACTTCTCTCTTCCATGCAGGATATTTTGGAAACTTTTGGCGGTCACACCATGGCAGCAGGGCTGACGCTTAAACGCGAAAACTATGAAGATTTTTCAAAGCGCGTCAATGCGTTTGTGTTTGAGCATATTAGTGATAAAGTTTTCATCCCAATTAAGTATTACGACCTTGACATCAAACTTGAAGAACTTGATGATAGGTTTTTAAACGAACTTAAACTTTTGGAACCTTATGGATGTGGAAATCCGAAACCAAAGTTTAGAATAACCGCAGAAAATGTGGAAATTTTGCCTATGAAATATTGCCAGCAACACGCCAACATCAACATTGGCGACTTACAACTTGTTTACTTTAATTTTGCTAAGAAATTTAATCCGCTTTTCTTTTCAAGATATAAATCGTTCATCTTTGAATTTCAGGAAAACGGCAAGCGTGGCACAGTTTCCGATTTCGATGCAGGAAGTTTCATCATCGACAATGCGCATATCTACACATATCCAGTGCAACTTGAACAACTTATGTTTGCAAATTTAGACGATTTAACTTTTTCTTACTATCCTCAAAGTGACCTTTTAAACTTTGTTGCTGGCACGCAAAGCACGGTTTACGGCACGGCGTTTGTGACATATTCGGCTTACGATTTTGTTTCTTTTTCCAAAAATTACTCCAAAGAAAACATCTTCCACATCGGCATTTACGACGAGGAACTTCTTGGTTATAACAGCCTTCTTCTTTCGCCAAGAGGGGTTAATTGGGCAAAAAATTTTGAAAAAATCATCTTCCTTTCGCCAGTTTTAGACAGTGGCTTTTTAAGTGAGATTAAAAAGGTTTCAAAGGCGGAAATCTATCTTCCACTTGAAACTTTTCAAGACAAAAATCGCTTTAACGGCATAAATTTATCTCGCGAAAGTTTTGGCAAGGTTTTCAAGGCGCTTGCGGGAAGAAGTGGGAAAAAATATTATTCTCCAGTTGATTTTTATGAAGATAAACTGAAAGGAAAAGTTTCGTTTGACACATTCTATTCAGCGTATTTAACTTTTTGCCAACTTGGGCTTATAAAAAAAGTGGATGAAACATATTTTAATTTTACTGAGGTTAAGAACATTAAAAGACCGCTGACAAATTCAACGCTATATAACAAATTGTCGCTTATTAAAAATTCATGGAGTAAAAATGAGAGATAAGGTTATTGAAAACATCAAAACGCACTTTAAACTTTCGGCACACGAACTTAAACTTGTGAACATTTTTGTGGTGGAGGAAATCAACCTCGACAGGCTTAATCATGTGGTGGACATCATGGCGGAATACTATATGCAGACCGAGGTTTTGATGGCATATCTTCTTTTCCAATTCTATAAAGTTTTGCCAGAAGAGGCGGAATCTTATGAAGAAAAATTGACGATTGCCGAGCGCAAACTTTTTGCCACTTTTAAACAATTAAGAAATGTGCACACAATAAGCCGAAGTGGTGAGGCGGAGGATATTAAGCGTATGTTTGTGGCAATCTGCCAAGATATGCGTGTTGTTATCATCAAGTTTGCAACGATTGACTATGACCTTCAAAGAATAACATTGCCACTTACCGACGAAACAAGAAAATTTGCCAAAATGGTTTCTGATATTTTTGCTCCTCTTGCTGAAAGTTTGGGACTTAGTAAGTTTAAGTCGTCTTTTGAGGAAACCACTTTTAAACTTTTAGAGCCAAAGGCGTATAACGAACTTAAAGACAATGCGCTAATGAAAGTGGACGACAATATGCGCCTTATGGAAGTGGTGGAGAAAAAACTTCAAAAAATTTTGGATGAACTTCAAATCAAAGGCGAAATTCAAAAGCGTCAAAAGCACTATTACAGTGTGTATAAGAAAATCAAAAAGAAAAACATCACTCTTGGCAAGGTGTATGACCTTCTTGCTATGCGCGTTATTGTGCCGACGGTGGAAGATTGCTATTCTGTGCTTGGAAAAATTCACGCCATTTATAAGCCTATTCCAGAGCGTGTGAAAGATTATATTGCCAATCCTAAGCCAAATGGCTATCAAAGTTTACACACCACAATTATTGCTGACAACAATAGACCGCTGGAAATTCAAATTAGAACCTTTGATATGCATAAGCACGCGGAATACGGAATTGCAGCACATTGGATATATAAAGAAAGACGCTCGTCGAATAAGTTTGATGCTAAGTTTGCTCGTATCAAGCAAATTTTGGATAACTCGAAAGAATTAAGCCCAGAGGAGTTCCTTGAAACTTTGAAAACTGACCTATACGGCGAAAGCATCTTTGTTCAAACGCCAAAAGGTAAGGTTTTGGAACTTCCAGTGCATTCCACTGTCATCGATTTTGCCTATGCCATTCACACCGAAATCGGTAACAAGTGCGTGGGCGGAAAAATTAATGGAAAACTCTATCCAATAACCACAGAATTAAATAACGGCGACACGGTGGAGATTATCACAAACCAAAACAGCAAAGGTCCATCGCGTGATTGGCTTAAACACATTAAAACCTCTTCTGCAAGAAGTAAAATTCGCTCGTTTTTCAAAAGTGAATTTAAGGAAGAAAACACCAAACAAGGAAAAATCATCTTTGAACAAGCACTTAAAGCGAAAAACTTAAACATCTCTAAGCAAGATAAGGAAAACTACCTTAAAGAAATTGCTTCCAGCATGATGATGGAAAATATTGATATGCTATTTGCCGAAGTGGGAGGCGGGTCTCTTGCCATAAATTCTCTTATGGGCAGGTTTATGAATTTATATTTCAAAGACCGCGCAAAAGAAATTAAGCCAAGCGTGATTGAAGTTAAGAAGAATAAAGACGGCGTTTTGGTGGACGGCGAAAGCGGGCTTTTAATTCGCTATGCAGGATGTTGCACTCCAGTTATGGGAGATGATATAATAGGATATATCTCTCGTGGACGCGGAGTGACCATACATAGAAAAGAGTGCCCAAACTTAAAATTCCTTGAAAAAGAAAGGCTGATTGGAGCGAAATGGGAGGATAACATCAACTCCAAATTTGTTGCCACCATTAAAATTATCGCCGAAAACGAGCCAAAAGTTGTGGACTATGTTAACAATGTGCTTAGGAATTTGAAAATTACACTTAAAGCCTTTAACTATAAAAAAGTTAAAGAGGAAATTCAGTTTAATGTTATCTTGGAAGTTAATGGCAAAGAGGAAATTGATAATGCAATCAACATATTTGAAGGAGTGAAGGGAGTTAATAAAGTTTATAGGAGTGAATGATGAAAATTGTTTGTGAAAGCTATGAATATGAAAAGGATATGCAAGACCTTGTCAACCTCTTTTATCCAGAGGGTGCGCCTTTTTCCATTCATCATAAAGACAGCACTTTGGGTTCAACCATAACAAGCACAATAATTATTAATGACGGCTTGAACGAAAAGGAATATGTTAAATTTTTCACTCTTCCAAACGGCTTAACGCCTCTTCGCGAAAAAAGTTTTAAAAAAGGCGCTTTTAAAAATCATCTCTATCAAGTTTTAAGCGCAATTGCAAAGAAAACTTTGCCTTGGGGTTCACTCACTGGCATTAGACCTTGCAAGATGATGCGTGAAATGGTGGAACGCGGAGAAATTAAAGAACACATTGTGCCAGAAGTTTTGATGAAAGAATTTTTTGTGGATGAAAAGAAGGCAAAACTTGTGTTTGAAATCATGAAAAACCAAAAGTGCATAATTAAAAACGACAAACTTGTGGACCTATTCATAAACATTCCTATCTGCCCAACAAGATGCAATTATTGCTCGTTCATTTCAAACGAATTATGCTCGGTGGCGGACAAGGTGGACTTATATCTCGACTGCCTTTTAAAAGAACTTAGGGCGGTTAAAGAACTTATCGCAGAAAAATCGTATATTATAAGAACAATCTACATCGGCGGAGGCACGCCAACAGTTTTAACTGTTAGGCAACTTGAAAAACTTCTTGCTGAAATCAACTATCCAGTTTCGGAATTTACAGTGGAGTGCGGTCGCGCCGACACGATAACGCGAGAAAAACTGGAAATCTTAAAAAAGTATAATGTCAACAGAATTTCCATAAATCCTCAAACCTTCTGCGAAAGCACGTTAAAGCGTATTGGCAGAAAGCAGACAAACAAGCAGATTTTCGACGCATATATGCTTGCCATGGAGTATGATTTTATTGTGAATATGGACATGATTGCAGGGCTTCCAGGCGAAAAACTTGGCATATTTAAACGCTCTATTAACACACTTTTGGAGTTATCTCCACAAAACATCACTGTTCACACCTTGTCCATTAAAAACGGCGCATTACTTAAAGAAGATACCTCGCAAGTTTTTGGCAGAGATGTTCCAAAAATGGTGGACTATGCTGAAGAAATCTTGCAAGAAAATGGCTATAAACCATATTATATTTATCGTCAAAAACATCAAATTGGGGGCTTAGAGAATGTGGGATATTTTAGAGATGGCCATGTTTGCATATTTAACATCGACAGCATGGAGGATGTTTCTTCTGTTATTGGCGTGGGTGCAGGTGCGATATCTAAAAGGGTGTTCAACCTTGAAAATCGCTTAGAGCGTGAACCAAATTGTAAGTTTATTAACGATTATATCGCTAGAATTGACGAAATGGTGGCAAAAAAGATAAAATTTTTCTCATAAACAAAGAAAATTTGTTAAAAATTCTTTACAAATTAAAAAAGATGTGCTAAAATGAAAAAGTCGATTTTATGCATCACACAGTTTTGTGGAGTCCTTCGACCCTTGGCTTTGTGAGTGCAAGAAAAACTTTAAATGGAGGGAAATATGGATAAGCAAGTTAAAGGCGAAATCATTGCAAAGTTTAAGCAATCGGAAAACGACACTGGCTCTGTTCAAGTTCAAGTTGCACTTTTAACTGAAAGAATCAATCACTTGACCGAGCACCTTAAAAAGAACCCTAAAGACAACCATTCAAGACGCGGACTTCTTCAAATGGTTGGTAAAAGAAAGGGCTTTTTGCAATACTTAAAAGACAGAGATATTGAAGCTTACAGACAACTTATCAAAGCATTAAATATCAGAGAAGTTAAATAATTTTAAAGGGGAGGATAATGTTTTTTTCTTCCCTTTTTTCAATGTTCGAATAGGAGTTTAGCATGAAAACAGAGTTATCAAAAAAATATAAAATTGAAATCGCGGGCAAGGAAGTGACCTTTGAAACAGGCGCACTTTGTATGCAAGCAAACGGCTCTTGTCTTGTTTCTTGTGGCGAAACAGTTATCATGGTTAACGTCACAATGAGCGACGAGCCAAAACCTGGCATAGACTTTTTCCCACTTTCTGTGGAATATCAAGAAAAGATGTATTCAGTTGGAAAAATTCCAGGAGGTTTTAAAAAGAGAGAGGGCAGACCTTCCGATAAGGCAATCTTGGTTTCTCGCCTTATCGACCGTCCACTTCGTCCACTTTTTCCAAAGGGATTTTTCAACGATGTTGTGGTTGTGGCAACTGCTCTTTCCATCGACCCAGATGTTTCTCCAGAACCTCTTGCAATGCTTGGGTCATCGTTCGCTCTTTCCATTTCCGACATACCTTTCCAAGGGCCAACTGGCTCAGTTTTGGTTGGGCTTGTTGACGGAAAATTCATCATCAATCCAAATCAGGAAGAGCGTGAAAAAAGCGACCTTCACTTAACTGTTTCTGGCACAGAAGAAGCCGTTTTAATGGTGGAAGCAGGAGCAAATGAAGTTCCTGAAAGCGAAGTTTTGGAAGGCATCATGCTTGCTCACGAAGAAATCAAGAAAATTTGCAAATTCATTAAGAAAGTTAAAGAGGAAATTGGAAAGGAAGTCAATCCAAAAATTTCCTATTATGTTGTTCCTGAAGAAATTGAAAATGAAGTTAGAAAGTATGCCGACACTATGCTTGACGAGGCACTTGACACTTTCGACCGTCATGTTCGCCAAGTAAGGCAAGACGAGGTTGACGCAAAGGTTAAGGAGCATTTTGCTGAGATTTTCCCAGAGAAAGAAAGAGAAATTGGCGATGTTCTATACAAGATGACCAAAGAAAAAGTGCGCAACAAAATTTTAACAAAAGGCATTCGTCCAGACGGAAGAACTTTGGAGCAAATTCGTCCTATTTGGTGCGAAGTTGGCGTTTTACCAAGAGTTCATGGAAGTGCTGTTTTCACGCGTGGCGAAACACAGGTACTCTCTGCTTTAACACTTGGCACAGTTAGCGATGTGCAACAACTTGACGGCTTGGATGACGAAGAAGTTAACCGCTATGTTCATCACTACAATATGCCACCATATGCAACAGGCGAAGCGAAGATGATTAAGGGAACAGGAAGAAGAGAAATTGGGCATGGCGCTCTTGCAGAACGCGCATTAGAGCCAGTTGTTCCAAAGGAAGATGTTTTCCCATATGCTCTTAGAATTGTTTCTGAAGTTTTGTCGTCTAACGGCTCATCCTCAATGGCAAGCGTTTGTGGCTCCACTTTGGCACTTATGGATGGCGGTGTGCCAATCTCAGCACCAGTTGCTGGAATTGCCATGGGGCTTATTAAAGATGATAAATCTCACAAGGTGGCAGTGCTTTCTGACATTCAAGGCTTAGAGGACTTCCTCGGCGATATGGACTTCAAAGTGACAGGCACAAGCAAAGGTGTCACAGCAATTCAAATGGATATTAAAATTAAGGGCATCGACAAGGCAATCTTAACAGAGGCTTTGGAACGCGCAAAAATTGGAAGAATGTTCATTATGAACAAACTTCTTGAATGTATCAGCGAGCCAAGAAAGGAGATTTCTCAATATGCTCCTAAGATTATCACCTTTGAAATTGACCCTGAAAAAATTAAGGATGTTATCGGCTCTGGCGGAAAAACAATCAACAAAATCATTGCTGAAACTGGCGTGAAGATTGATATTGAAGACGACGGAAGCGTGTTCATTGCATCTGTAGACTCCGCTATGAACGAAAAGGCAAAGAAAATCATCCTATCCATTGTGGAAGATGTGGAAGTTGGCGATGTTTACGACGGCAAGGTGGCAAGAATAACCTCGTTCGGCGCTTTTGTTGACCTTGGCGGTGGAAAAGAAGGGATGATTCACATTTCCAAACTTTCCAAAAAACGCGTGAACAAGGTGGAAGATGTTGTAAAGATTGGCGACAGCGTGGAAGTTGAAGTTATCAAGATTGACGAGAAAGGCAGAATTGACCTTAAACGCATTGAAAAAGAAGAAAACAAGTAAGATTTAAGAGGTTTGTTAATCAAATCTCTTTTTTCTTTAAAATTTTTTAAGAATTGTTTTGAATTATTTTTGATATATGTTAATATATTCATATATAGGAGTTTGATATGAGTGTAATGTTCTGGGTGTGGCTAGGGATTATCGTGGTCACAGCGATTGTGGAAATTTTTACCATGGAACTTGTGTCGATTTGGTTCACGATTGGTGCGATTATTCCTTTCATCCTTTCGGGAACGACGACGCTTGCGCTTGAGTGGCAAATCTTGATTTTTGTGGCAGTTTCCGCAATTTTAATGCTTTCACTTCGCGGTGTGACAAAGAAATTTCTTCTTAAAAACGCAAAAGAAAAGACCAATTTAGATTTGCTGGTGGGCAAAAAAGTGAGAATGTTGGAACGCACCGATTTTGAAACCATGGGCTCGGTTAAAATCAATGATGTGGTTTGGTCGGCAGTTGGCGAGCATAACGAGACCATTGAAAAAGACGAAATTGTGGAAGTTGTGAAAATTTCTGGAAATAAAGTCATCGTCAAAAAAATTGAAGATAAGAGAGACAACAGGAAAGAAACAGGCGAACTTGTTGAAACAGAGGAAAAGAAAAAAAGTAAGAAGGAGGAAAAATAGTTATGCATCCAGTTGCCATAGTTTTCATTGTTTTAGGGGCATTATTGTTAATCTGCCTATTTTGTTCAATCAGAATTGTGCGTCAAGCAACCGCAGTTGTTGTGGAAAGGCTTGGTAAATATCGCAAAACCTTAGAAACAGGCGTCCACATGGTCATTCCGTTTTTTGACCGTTGCAGTAAGCCTATTTCTTTAAAAGAAATTGTGGCAGATTTCCGCCCACAACCAGTTATCACAAAGGATAACGTCACCATGCAAATCGACACGGTTGTGTATTTTCAAATTACCGATCCAAAACTTTATACCTATGGCGTGGATAGGCCAGTGCTTGCCATTGAAAACTTAACTGCAACAACTTTAAGAAATATTGTCGGCGAACTTGAACTTGACGAAACTTTGACCTCGCGTGACACTGTTAACTCGAAGATGAGAATAATTTTGGACGAAGCAACTGACCCATGGGGAATTAAAATTAACCGTGTGGAACTTAAAAACATTTTGCCTCCAAAAGATATTCAAGACGCCATGGAAAAACAGATGCGTGCAGAGCGCGAACGCCGTGAGCAAATTTTGAAGGCGGAAGGCGAAAAGCGTTCCAACATCTTGGTGGCAGAAGGTGAGAAACAAGCACAAATTCTTCGCGCAGAAGCGGAAAAACAAACTAAAATTTTGCAAGCTGAGGCTGATAAAGAGGCACTCATTGCAAGGGCGGAAGGTGAAAACAAGGCGATCAATTTAATTAACAGTGCAAAGCCAGACGCATCTTACATCACTCTTCAAGGATTTGAGGCGCTTAAAGTGCTTGCTGAAGGAAATTCCACAAAAATCATTGTGCCAAGCGAACTTCAAAATGTCAGCGGACTTCTTACCAGCATGGCAGAGGTTATCAAAGAGGGCAACATCGTCACAGGAGAAGCCACAAAGCCAAAACAAGAACCTAAAAAAGAAACAAAAACGGAAACTAAACCAAATAAGAAATAAGTTAAAACAAATGCATTTTAATCCACATTCAAACCATTTTGCTTAATTTGTTTCGCCAAACGTAAAAACACTTTGCTATGGCAAAGTGTTTTTTAATTTGGTGGACTGCCAGGGGCTCGAACCCTGGACCCCGGGATTAAGAGTCTCGTGCTCTACCAACTGAGCTAGCAGTCCATATGACTTTCATTGCGTTACAATTTCGGCTAATTTTTCAACTTTTCTCTATTTTACTTAAATTTTGTGGAAAAGTTGTTAATTTTTTAGCGCGCAATAAAAAAACTATGTGTATTATACAACACATTAAAATTTTTGTCAATTATTTTTAATAAATTTCTCTTATGATTTTGTTTTTTGTTAGGTCTTATACTTATTGTCGTAAGGTATAGGACTTTTTTTATTAGGCACTTTTATATACTTTTACAAAAATTCAATGTAAAAGGGGGTGAAATATGTAAATGCTGAAAAGTAAGAAAAATGTTGCAACTAGGAAAGATTATGTTGTCACTAATCTTCGAAAGTCAAAATCTGGAAGAAATTATGCTGTTGTGTTTCGACCAAAAGTTAAAGATTTTGTTGTTGCAAATGGTTATAACACCAAAGACGGCACTTGGGCACAAGGCTATTATGGCTTTAAGTCTAGAAAGTCGGCCGTAAAAGTTGCTGAAAAGAATGCAAGAAAGTTTTTTTAAAAGGGACTGTTTACCCCTTGAAGTTAAACAAAAATTTAAAAATTAAAAGGAAATAAGGAAATGGAAAAGAAAGAAAATGTTAATGTAAATGAAAATGTAAAAGTTGAAGAAAAGGAAACAGTAAAGTTGTTTGTTGAAAGAGAAAAATTTACTGGAAATGACGGTAAGGAATATTATTCATATTTTTTGAAAGGTAAGGTTCGTGGTCGTGATGTTCGTGTTGATTTTGCTCCAAAAGACAAAGGTGGATATGAACCACTTGATATTGTCTTTGATGTGCAAGATAAAGCAGAATTAACTATCGGTAAAGAAGAAATGGTCGATAGTAATACAGGAAGAAAGTCGACTTATGATACATACACTGTAAAAAATGTTGACGCTGACGGTGTTGAATATGCTGTTGGTGTTAAGCCTACTCGAAATAGTGATAAAGCCCTTTTACAAATGCTTATTAACACTATGAAAGTTAAAAGATAAGGTGGTGTATTATGAAAAGTTTGTCTTTTAATGATGTCCGTAAAATGTTTGACGAGTTGCTTAAAAAAGGTTATTCGATAAATGAAATTTTGGAAATGCCTATATTTGTAGGTGGTGCAAAATGAATAATTTTATTGAAATAACGATAAGCGATAGTGAAAATAAGGCGTTAATACCTATTCGCAAAATATGTTCTATAGTTTGCAACGCTGATAATACTTGCTTTATTGAAACTGGTTGTGATAGTTCTGGTGTAAGTTCTGGAATTTGCACTGTTGAAACTTACGACGAAATAAAACAGCAACTCAAACAACTTTCTTCTTCAAAAAAGAAAGTTATATCAAATTTAAATAAAAAATTAAAATCTGTAAATTGGGAGTGATTTATGAAAAAGAAAAAACAAAAAAGTGCTTATAGTTCTTCAAGCACTCAAAATAAAACGAAGAGTAATAAACTTAAAACTGGCTTGGTGATTGGTGGAGTGTCGCTTGCTGTACTTGCACTTGCTGGCGGTTTAAGTGCGTTCTTTATTGGGAATAATAAAAATGATAATAAAACGCCTATTGGTACTGGTTCTACTGTGACTGATAAAGCTGATTTTGCAGAATATGAATTGCCGGGTGATTTAAATTTTGGGTCATTTAATATATATAATATTAGTGATAAATTTACAATGTTTACTTCTTCAAATGTGGGAACATATATTTTGAATGAGGAAACAAAAGATTTTGAGTATGTTAGTTCATCTTATTTATCTTCATATAGTGACGAAATTGAATTGGAAGCAATAAATGGCTTTAGATATTTTTTGTTTGCTGATTATTCATTTATTAGAATTAATATTGAAACAGGTAAGTTTGAGAAAATTGATTTAAATTTAACTTATAATCCTACTAATTTTAAAATTTTGGGCTTTCAAAATAATTTATTATATTTTAAATATTATACAACTGGTATCTCAAATTATACTTTTTCAATATTAAATACTGAAAATAATATTGTAGAGTTGGAAATTAAATTAAGTGATTCTACCCAATATAATTATCTAAATCAAGTAATTGATATAGGTGATTACTATTTGGGTTGTTCTGCAACTGGCAGTAGTAATTATGGTTCATTGTTAATTAATAAGAGTTCCTCTGTTATAATTTCAGTAGCAAATGCTTCATTATATAGCGACAACTATGTTGTTAAAAATAATTATCTTTATGGCGTTTTTAAAAATTCATCTTCTGGTTCTGTATTTGGTAAAATAGATTTAAGCACTGGAATCTTTACTAATATTTCTTCTTATAGTTATGCAAATGCAGAAATAAAAGAATTGGAACATGGTCTTTTGATTTTTAAATCTTATTCTGTTTCCAATCTTTTTAATATGAATAGTGCTTATTCTACTTCTAGAAGTTTATATTATAATTTTGAGGATGAAACTACAACAGAATTAGAATATGGTGGTGGCGATACGTTTTTAACTTATTATATAAATGATGTAGTATTTTATTCGATTAGTTCATCATATAATAATAATCGTTCCGCTATTGCTGTTTTTAATGAAGATACATTAGACTTAGATATAGTTTATACTAGCCCAGCGTCTGGTTCATCTGGATCTGCCTTTATTACAGAATTGAAAGGAAAATATTATGTTTATGATAGTACCTCTGGAACTTCATATATTTCTGAAATTGAATTTTTAACTGATAATGCATATAAATTTAATTTACTATCAATTTCTGTGACTATTGATAAAGGCTTTGAAATTAAGGATAATATCTATATTTTTGAAGGTAATACTGGAATTTGTTATTATAATTTTGAAAATGATGTATTTAAGAGATTAATAAATAATACTAAAATATCAATTAATGAAATACAAGTTAAAGATAATTTAGTTTACATTTATTGTGATGACAATATTAAGTATGAATTAAATCTTGATACTATTATTTTAAAGGCAGTTGCTTACTGGGAATAAGGTAGGTGTTATATGGCAAAAGAGAAAAATAAAGGTTTCTTTCAAGGTGTTTCCTTTGTTTTAATTCTTTTGTTGATAGTTGGTTTTGTTGGTCTTGTTTGGTTTTTGACAAACAATTTCAAGACTGGTATCGGTGATTTTTATCTAAAATGTCATGACGAAATTATTACTGAAAATGTTGATAATTTTGAAATAAATTTTAATGAAGAATACGATTTTGAAATTGTCAGCAATTTAGATAAAATCACCGACAAAAACAACTATACAATTTCAGTTGTTCCAAATGTTAATGACGAAACTTCTTTTACATATATGGTTGGTGCTTATAGTTATAAGTATGGTTGCGAAACTGTCTTTACTGATAGTTTTGATATTCAAACTTATGATAATCATTTTACATTTAAAGCAACAAAAGAATTAAGCGAAGTTCTTGCTGATTATTATGCTGGGCAAACAATAACTGATTCCCCTACCGCTGTCGATAGTGGACTGGCATATTTTACACTTGTTGTCGCAACTGAAAATTATAGTTTAAATCTTAATTTTTGTTTAAAAGGTGTATAAGATTATGGCAGTTAAAATTAACAAAATGTTTCTTCTTTTTGTTTTGATTTTATCTGCTGTTTTGGTTTCAATTTTTGCTGTTCCGATTTATAACTCTTATGCTTCTATTCTAATTGACGGAATAGAGTATTCGACAGTTCTTGAAGATTTGCAGAGTGATAGTTCTTTTAATGTAGAAAGTTATCCCCTTAACGACAAGGACTATTCTCTGCAAGTCATTCAAATTGCTGAAAGTGAAAATAAAGAGTTGTTTATTTACGCATATCAGCCAAGTGGCGAAATTGGAAACTTAACAGCAACATCAATTAATATTTCTACTGGAATAGAAGAAAATTTAAGTTATAAAAATTATAAATTAAGTTTACTTAATTCTTCTGGAACTTTGTATAAGTATAAAGTTGAAGATTTTGTAGTTAAGGATGACGCATTGAGATATTATGATATATCTTCAATTTTTCGTGAGTGGAATTCTGATTTTGACACTGATGTTCCTGATTATACTGGAAATAATATTGACGAAGTATCGTTTGGTGTATCAAAATTATATACTGCTTGCACTGTCGATGGAGAAGTTTATTATAACTGCACTGGAACTGAAACTATTGTTGTGACTGATAAGTTTGTTGGTTTTATTCGTTATACAAATGGCTTTCCCCTTTACACAGTTGGTGCTTGCGACTCTCATTATATAGCATTTTCTACCGATTTGCCTATTGATAAGTTATTAGAAGCGGATGTTTATTATGTATCGCAAACATTTAAAACAAAAGGTTCTACTGGTGGTGGAATGATTTTGTCTGTTGATGACGAAGTTTCAACTATGGCTAGTGATAATTACGAATATGGAGAAGAAGTAGAAAATTATGTAACTTTAACTTATGATGAAAAAGTTGAAGTTAGTCCTGGTTTAATTTTTCAACATAAATACGAATGGCAAAGAATTGAAAGCGTTGAAGAATTTAAGCAAGGTTTAGAAGATGACGGAATAGAACTTACAGACGATACTATTACAAGTTTAAACAATAAACAATGGGTTTTAAGATTTGCAGAAACTTCTTATAGTTTTAAAACAATAACTGGAACGTTTCCCTCAATAAGTGAGAGCGGAACAAAAGTTAATGATGTGACAATTTTAAGGTTAAAATTTGAAACTAATGGTGTTGTTTATAATTTAGGTGTTGTTGATAATAAACAAACTGGTTCTCCTGCTCCTACAAACAAACAAGAAGATTGGTTAAAGAAATTATTAACAATAATTTTGATAGTTTTATTGATAATTTTATTGTTCCCGATTTTGCCTTCTATCTTATCTTTTGCGTGGAGTGTTATTTGTTTCCCATTCAAACTTATAAAATCAATTTTTAAAAAGAAGGATAAAAAATGAGATTATTTAAGATAAAAAATAAGTATTTGTTTAAAAGTGATAAACCGCACGGAACTCATACTTATGCAGTTTATAAAGATAAAAAGACTGGCGAAAATCGTGCGGTTGCTTTAACTCATTTATATGTTAAAGACGATAAGCGTTTCCAACAAGTTAAAAAAGGTAATATAGCAATTACAAAGTTTAAAGAATTTGATGTTCCTAGTGGTGTTAAAAATTATTATTATGGCACTACTTTGACTGGTAGAAAAATTGATTTAAACGATAGGTCTAATGTTGTTGCTGTAAGTAATCGTTATTTAAATAAAAAACAAAGCGATTTTATAAAACGCTTTGCAAAACATAGGTATGAGTTTGGTAGAAAGAAATAAAAAAAGAATTCCACCGCCCAACTTTAAGATGACGGTGGAAAAAGAATTAGTTTCTTTAATTGTTATTATTATATGCTATAAAAACATAAAAGTCAATAGTTTAAACAAAAAAAATAAAAATAAAGGGAAAAAACTATGAAAAACAATTTTATTTCAATCAAATTGCGACGCAGTGAGTGGCAAAAAGTTAATGAAGCGATTAATTCCGCCAACTACTGTGTTGTAAAAAATATGAATGGAAAACGATTTTACACTTTTTCAAAGTTTGCGCAAGATAGTAAAGGTTTTAAGAAGAATAAATATTTAAGCAAAAAGATAAACGATAAGTTAAATAAAAATTTCGTTTATTCTGGAAAGGATCGAACAGTAGAACAAAATAATAAAAATGTTAAAAGGAAAAAGTGAAAATGAGTAAAGGTAATGGTTATAGAAAAACAAAGCATGGGTTTAGTTATTATGGTGATTTACAGCAATGTATTTTATCGGCGAAAGAAAATATAAAAAGATTAGAAAAAGAAACACCATATATTATGCGTAGATATGAAGAAGAAAAGAAACGCAAAGATAGACATTTGAATGCAATATCAAACGCAAATAGGTTTATTGCACTTGCGGAAAATGAACTTATAAAGCAACAAAATGAGCAAAGTGATGAAGAAGAAATTTAAGTTGCTGTTAAAAATTTTGTTAGGAATAGTTATTTTGTTTGTGCTTGGTTATTTTATCTATACGATAGGACAATAATATGAGAAAGGTTAAGGAATTTTTTAGAAAGGTCGATTATAGGCATTATATTTGTTTTTTTATAACGATAGGTTTTGTTTGTTGTTCGATTTTGGTTTTTCCTAATGCGTGGACTAGGTTAATTGAAAGTTTTGTTGATATTTGGAATAGTATTTTATATTATTTTTGTCGTTTAATTGGAATTGACGCAACAGTGATTCCAACAGTCAATGATTATAGTTCTATACAATTTGAGCCTATTTTGAACATGCCACAAACTTGGGAAGAGTTTAGTGTTGGTTGGTCTAGTTATTGGACAACTTTTGCTTCACTAGATAATTTTTTAAACTATCTTTCTTTTATTGGAAATTTAGTTTTAAACATTTTTAAATATACTCTTTTAATAGTTTTGCCTTTAATTTTAATCTTATTTGTTTCTTTTAAGATGTATTTCAAAAAGCAAAATAATAAGTATAACAAAGATAGCAAATGCTTAACCTTTGTAAAATGGTTATCTGGAAAAACTTATGTTCCTATTAAAAATTGGTTAATCGATTTTTGGTATTTTGTTAAAGATAGTTGGTATGTTAAAATATGGTTTTTGATTTGGTTATACAATTTTAATATCATAACTATTTGTATTGAGTTTATTGCGTTTTGTTTTTATTTTGTTATATCTTTTGATTTTGTTAGTATTTATAGGCAAGTTTATAAATTATGCTGTGATTTAAGCGTCATGTTTACTTTTGTGCCACTTATATTTTGGTTGTTTATTGCTTATTATATATTTAACAGAATACGCAAGAAAATTGCCTATGCCCGCCTTAATCATTACGAACGAATGAATTGTGGTTTTATCAATGAACGACCTATTGTTTTTATGGTATGTGGCACAATGGGTAAAAAGAAAACAACTGCTATAACCGATATGGCACTTTCGCAAGAAAATATGCTTAAAGATAAAGCGTTTCAAAAGATACTTGAAAATGACTTGAAATTTCCATTTTTTCCATGGGTAAACTTGGAAAACGCTTTAAAACTTGCAATGAGTAAGCATATTATTTATAATCTTGCAACTATTAGACATTATATTCAGCATTTAAGGTATATGTTTGAGTTTAAAACAAAAGATAGAGCGGTTATAAAATCTATGCAAAGACACTTACGAAAGCGTTATGCTTATTATTTTAAAGATTTTATCTTTGAATATGACTTTAATCGTTATGGTCTTTGGTATGACGACAAATTGAAAATGACTAATGTTTGGAGTGTGCTTGAAACTTATTCGCAGTTGTATTTTATATACATAATACAAAGTAGCTTAATTATTTCTAACTATTCAATAAGGACTGATAATTTAATTGACGACATAGGCAATTTTCCTTTATGGAATAATGACTTTTTCCAAAAAGATAGCAGACTTATTGATTGTTTTTCTAGGCACTCGCATATATTAGATTTTGATAGTTTGAGATTAGGTAAAAAGATAGTTGAAAATAATGTTTTAAAGGATAGTTTTGAGTTTGGTGTTATAAATATAACAGAGATAGGAAAAGAGCGTAAAAACAATTTGGAATTGAAAGACACTCGAAAAAATAATGAAGAAACTAATCAAAAGAATGACGGTTTTAACGATTGGTTAAAAATGGTTAGACACTCCGCTACTGTTGATAATTTTCCTTTTGTGAAAGTAATAACTGACGAACAACGCCCTGAAAGTTGGGGCGCAGATGCAAGAGATTTATTAGAAATTGTGCATATAAAAGAAACAAGCGAAATTAAACTCGCACTGCCTTTCTTTTCTTTGACTGAATTTTTGTACTTAACAATTTTTGATAAGTTTGAAGAACTTTATCGCAAATATCGTTATAATCGTGCTGATAACACTTTATTTATGTATTTAATTAAAAAACTTGCAATTATGTTTCATAACCTTTACGCTCGAACATATAACACTTTTGGTTATTGTAAACTTAAAGTGCAAGTTGAAAATGGAACGCAAGACGGTATTTTAAACGATAAAAAATATTATCTTATGAGTAAAAAGATATATAGCAAGCGTTTTTCTACGGACTGTTTTAGTGATTTCTTTGATAAAAAGGCATTAAATTCTAAATATGGCATAAACGATTTAAAAGAATATGGAACTGAAAAGGCAACTTTTGACGAATTAAAAGAACAGCATAGTTATTTTATCACTGATTTGACTGATAAGCAGAATGAAGATAATTAATTTTTTGGCGTAATAATTGTAATCGTGTCTGTGGAATAGTGGTAAACTTTTAAGTTTTCCACTTTTCCAGTCGTTGTGGTAATGTGTGTAAAAGCAAACTTTCTTCTTACTTGCTTTTTCCACATTTCCAAAGTTGTCCATATTTCCATGCGAAGTGTGGTAATGTGGGCAACTTGAACAACGACCTTGCAGACAAAAAATAAACTTATGAGGTGTGTTATGTTTAAAAATGAATTAACTATTGTTGATACATTATTACCTTTTGATGAGTTGTATCCTTTCTTTGCACAACATAATTGTTATTGTAATAACAATCGTGTTATTGATAAAGAGCAATTTGTTAAGATATATAATGATGGTGGTCATTATGTTGCAAAACCTATTTTTGAAGATAACTTGAAATATTATCAATATAAACAAAATTATAAACGTGAAAAAACAGAATTAGACAACTTTTTTGAAAGTGCTTTTTTGTTGGGTTTAAGAAATAACTTAAAAGGCACTGTGTTGTCTAATTTTTTAATTGATTCTATTGTAGATAAATTTAACTTTGACTTGGAGTATGTTAAAGAATATGTTGCAGTTAATTTTAAGCGAAAATTACATAATCTGCATAAGCGTTTTAAACTTTTTAAGCGTAAGGCAAATTTAAACAAATGGAATACTTTTGTGACAATTACTTATGACGACAAAAAACATACTGCTGAAACTTTTAGGCAAAAGTTAAGAAAAACGCTTGCTAATTTTCATACACGCCGTGGTTGGAAATATATGGGCGTATTTGAATATGCACCAGAAACAAAAAGACTTCATTTTCACGCTTTGATGTATATTCCAGAAAACGAAATGGTCGGAACTATTGAAAAAATAACTGATTATTCTACTGCACAGCATAAAATGCAAACAACTTATCAAAATACTTTCTTTTTAGAAAAATTCGGCAGAAATGATTTTGAAAATATAACTGACGCTGATATTAAAAATGGTAAAGCGTTAGATTATATCATTAAATATATAGCAAAAACTGACGAAAGAATTTTGTATTCTCGTGGTATCCCTAGTGAGCTTATAAAAAAGATTGATTATAAAGATGTTGCTTGTTTAATGTTTGATTTTGTTCAAAAGTTTATCTTGTTTGATGATGTGATTGATTATGAAAGGGATGTTTTAAAAATACCACCACGAAAAAAAATATTATCACAAATATCTATGTTTGATGTTTGTTAGATTTTTATATTTTTATAATATTTTAACTCTTACAATGTAAGAGATTTTTTTGCGTTTTCGTCATAGTAAAAGTTTTATAAAATAAAATAAAAAATATAAAAAATGGGGTTTAAGGGGCAATTCACAAGCGGTTTAGCGTGAATGCCCCTTCCCCTTTTTGTTTTTTTTTGTTCAATTCTTGCTTGTTAGACGCCCCTTGTCGTTGCCGTGCAACGCACGGCACTCGTTAAAAAGACAAGGGGGCGTCTAATTCTCTCTGTAATAAATTTTGCCCTTGAAATAAGGCAAAATGTATTGTAAAATACTTATGGAGAGTGATTTATGAAAAAGAAAGGCACGAAAAATTTAACATATACTCAAAGACTTCAAATAGAAATTCTTTTTAATGCTAAACATCATAAGCAAGAAATTGCTAAAATGGTTGGTGTGAGTTTACGCACAATACAAAGAGAATTAAAGCGTGGCGAATATGAACATTTAACAAAGCAGTCTAATTTTTGGTATGGTGATAAGTATAAAAAAGTAAAACGCTATTCTGCTGAAAAAGCACAACAGCGTTATAATAATTTATGTTCTGCAAAAGGTCGCCCTTTAAAAGTTGGTAATGATTTTGAGTTTGTCAATTATATAAATAACCGTGTTAAAAACGAAAAGATAACAGCACATGCTGTATGGGGTCAAATTCAATATAAGCAAATGCGATTTAAAACACAAATAAGTAAACAAACGCTTTATAATTATATAGAGTTGGGTATTATTGAAAATAAACAAATAGGAAAAGTTAAAAAACAAAAACATAAACAGCAAAAAGCAATAAAGCGTGTTGCTCGTGGTGTTTCTATTGAATTGCGTCCTTTGGAAATAAAAAATCGTCTAATTTTTGGTCACTGGGAAATGGACTGTCTTTGCGGTTCTTCTCATGATACTTTTTTGGTTATGACAGAACGCTATACAAGGCAAGAAATAATCTTTAAAATGGAAAATCAAAAAGCAGAGAGCGTTTTAAAATGCCTTGACAATTTAGAAAGACAATACGGTAAAGAAAAATTTAAACAAGTATTTAAAACAATTACTGTTGATAATGGCGCGGAATTTTTAGACTTTCAATCTTTGGAAAGGTCTGTGTTTGACAAAAATTCAAAACGCACATCTGTTTATTACTGTCACCCTTATTGTTCTTGTGAGCGTGGCACGAATGAACGCATGAATCGTGAAATACGCAGACTTGTTCCAAAGGGAACAAACTTATCGGTTTATACAAATAACGATGTTGAGAAAATTCAAAATTGGTTAAATAATTACCCTAGAAAAGTTTTGAATTTTGCAACATCGCAAGAGTTGTTCGATAAGTGTATGAAAATGATTACTTAGCAAAATTTTAAATATTTCTTTTAAAGGTGCTGGAAGCAACACTTATTTTATCTTTGTCAAAATTTGTCAATTTTCCCCTTTTAACCTATTGCAATAGGTTAAAAGGGGTGTGTTTCTCTCATATTCTACACTAAAAATCAAAAATTTTTATTTTTTTTATAAAAAGTGCTTAAATTTGTTTGACTTTTCATATGTTAGGTCTTATACTTATTGTCGTAAGGTATAGGACTTTTTTTATTAGGCACTTTTATATACTTTTACAAAAATTCAATGTAAAAGGGGGTGAAATATGTAAATGCTGAAAAGTAAGAAAAATGTTGCAACTAGGAAAGATTATGTTGTCACTAATCTTCGAAAGTCAAAATCTGGAAGAAATTATGCTGTTGTGTTTCGACCAAAAGTTAAAGATTTTGTTGTTGCAAATGGTTATAACACCAAAGACGGCACTTGGGCACAAGGCTATTATGGCTTTAAGTCTAGAAAGTCGGCCGTAAAAGTTGCTGAAAAGAATGCAAGAAAGTTTTTTTAAAAGGGACTGTTTACCCCTTGAAGTTAAACAAAAATTTAAAAATTAAAAGGAAATAAGGAAATGGAAAAGAAAGAAAATGTTAATGTAAATGAAAATGTAAAAGTTGAAGAAAAGGAAACAGTAAAGTTGTTTGTTGAAAGAGAAAAATTTACTGGAAATGACGGTAAGGAATATTATTCATATTTTTTGAAAGGTAAGGTTCGTGGTCGTGATGTTCGTGTTGATTTTGCTCCAAAAGACAAAGGTGGATATGAACCACTTGATATTGTCTTTGATGTGCAAGATAAAGCAGAATTAACTATCGGTAAAGAAGAAATGGTCGATAGTAATACAGGAAGAAAGTCGACTTATGATACATACACTGTAAAAAATGTTGACGCTGACGGTGTTGAATATGCTGTTGGTGTTAAGCCTACTCGAAATAGTGATAAAGCCCTTTTACAAATGCTTATTAACACTATGAAAGTTAAAAGATAAGGTGGTGTATTATGAAAAGTTTGTCTTTTAATGATGTCCGTAAAATGTTTGACGAGTTGCTTAAAAAAGGTTATTCGATAAATGAAATTTTGGAAATGCCTATATTTGTAGGTGGTGCAAAATGAATAATTTTATTGAAATAACGATAAGCGATAGTGAAAATAAGGCGTTAATACCTATTCGCAAAATATGTTCTATAGTTTGCAACGCTGATAATACTTGCTTTATTGAAACTGGTTGTGATAGTTCTGGTGTAAGTTCTGGAATTTGCACTGTTGAAACTTACGACGAAATAAAACAGCAACTCAAACAACTTTCTTCTTCAAAAAAGAAAGTTATATCAAATTTAAATAAAAAATTAAAATCTGTAAATTGGGAGTGATTTATGAAAAAGAAAAAACAAAAAAGTGCTTATAGTTCTTCAAGCACTCAAAATAAAACGAAGAGTAATAAACTTAAAACTGGCTTGGTGATTGGTGGAGTGTCGCTTGCTGTACTTGCACTTGCTGGCGGTTTAAGTGCGTTCTTTATTGGGAATAATAAAAATGATAATAAAACGCCTATTGGTACTGGTTCTACTGTGACTGATAAAGCTGATTTTGCAGAATATGAATTGCCGGGTGATTTAAATTTTGGGTCATTTAATATATATAATATTAGTGATAAATTTACAATGTTTACTTCTTCAAATGTGGGAACATATATTTTGAATGAGGAAACAAAAGATTTTGAGTATGTTAGTTCATCTTATTTATCTTCATATAGTGACGAAATTGAATTGGAAGCAATAAATGGCTTTAGATATTTTTTGTTTGCTGATTATTCATTTATTAGAATTAATATTGAAACAGGTAAGTTTGAGAAAATTGATTTAAATTTAACTTATAATCCTACTAATTTTAAAATTTTGGGCTTTCAAAATAATTTATTATATTTTAAATATTATACAACTGGTATCTCAAATTATACTTTTTCAATATTAAATACTGAAAATAATATTGTAGAGTTGGAAATTAAATTAAGTGATTCTACCCAATATAATTATCTAAATCAAGTAATTGATATAGGTGATTACTATTTGGGTTGTTCTGCAACTGGCAGTAGTAATTATGGTTCATTGTTAATTAATAAGAGTTCCTCTGTTATAATTTCAGTAGCAAATGCTTCATTATATAGCGACAACTATGTTGTTAAAAATAATTATCTTTATGGCGTTTTTAAAAATTCATCTTCTGGTTCTGTATTTGGTAAAATAGATTTAAGCACTGGAATCTTTACTAATATTTCTTCTTATAGTTATGCAAATGCAGAAATAAAAGAATTGGAACATGGTCTTTTGATTTTTAAATCTTATTCTGTTTCCAATCTTTTTAATATGAATAGTGCTTATTCTACTTCTAGAAGTTTATATTATAATTTTGAGGATGAAACTACAACAGAATTAGAATATGGTGGTGGCGATACGTTTTTAACTTATTATATAAATGATGTAGTATTTTATTCGATTAGTTCATCATATAATAATAATCGTTCCGCTATTGCTGTTTTTAATGAAGATACATTAGACTTAGATATAGTTTATACTAGCCCAGCGTCTGGTTCATCTGGATCTGCCTTTATTACAGAATTGAAAGGAAAATATTATGTTTATGATAGTACCTCTGGAACTTCATATATTTCTGAAATTGAATTTTTAACTGATAATGCATATAAATTTAATTTACTATCAATTTCTGTGACTATTGATAAAGGCTTTGAAATTAAGGATAATATCTATATTTTTGAAGGTAATACTGGAATTTGTTATTATAATTTTGAAAATGATGTATTTAAGAGATTAATAAATAATACTAAAATATCAATTAATGAAATACAAGTTAAAGATAATTTAGTTTACATTTATTGTGATGACAATATTAAGTATGAATTAAATCTTGATACTATTATTTTAAAGGCAGTTGCTTACTGGGAATAAGGTAGGTGTTATATGGCAAAAGAGAAAAATAAAGGTTTCTTTCAAGGTGTTTCCTTTGTTTTAATTCTTTTGTTGATAGTTGGTTTTGTTGGTCTTGTTTGGTTTTTGACAAACAATTTCAAGACTGGTATCGGTGATTTTTATCTAAAATGTCATGACGAAATTATTACTGAAAATGTTGATAATTTTGAAATAAATTTTAATGAAGAATACGATTTTGAAATTGTCAGCAATTTAGATAAAATCACCGACAAAAACAACTATACAATTTCAGTTGTTCCAAATGTTAATGACGAAACTTCTTTTACATATATGGTTGGTGCTTATAGTTATAAGTATGGTTGCGAAACTGTCTTTACTGATAGTTTTGATATTCAAACTTATGATAATCATTTTACATTTAAAGCAACAAAAGAATTAAGCGAAGTTCTTGCTGATTATTATGCTGGGCAAACAATAACTGATTCCCCTACCGCTGTCGATAGTGGACTGGCATATTTTACACTTGTTGTCGCAACTGAAAATTATAGTTTAAATCTTAATTTTTGTTTAAAAGGTGTATAAGATTATGGCAGTTAAAATTAACAAAATGTTTCTTCTTTTTGTTTTGATTTTATCTGCTGTTTTGGTTTCAATTTTTGCTGTTCCGATTTATAACTCTTATGCTTCTATTCTAATTGACGGAATAGAGTATTCGACAGTTCTTGAAGATTTGCAGAGTGATAGTTCTTTTAATGTAGAAAGTTATCCCCTTAACGACAAGGACTATTCTCTGCAAGTCATTCAAATTGCTGAAAGTGAAAATAAAGAGTTGTTTATTTACGCATATCAGCCAAGTGGCGAAATTGGAAACTTAACAGCAACATCAATTAATATTTCTACTGGAATAGAAGAAAATTTAAGTTATAAAAATTATAAATTAAGTTTACTTAATTCTTCTGGAACTTTGTATAAGTATAAAGTTGAAGATTTTGTAGTTAAGGATGACGCATTGAGATATTATGATATATCTTCAATTTTTCGTGAGTGGAATTCTGATTTTGACACTGATGTTCCTGATTATACTGGAAATAATATTGACGAAGTATCGTTTGGTGTATCAAAATTATATACTGCTTGCACTGTCGATGGAGAAGTTTATTATAACTGCACTGGAACTGAAACTATTGTTGTGACTGATAAGTTTGTTGGTTTTATTCGTTATACAAATGGCTTTCCCCTTTACACAGTTGGTGCTTGCGACTCTCATTATATAGCATTTTCTACCGATTTGCCTATTGATAAGTTATTAGAAGCGGATGTTTATTATGTATCGCAAACATTTAAAACAAAAGGTTCTACTGGTGGTGGAATGATTTTGTCTGTTGATGACGAAGTTTCAACTATGGCTAGTGATAATTACGAATATGGAGAAGAAGTAGAAAATTATGTAACTTTAACTTATGATGAAAAAGTTGAAGTTAGTCCTGGTTTAATTTTTCAACATAAATACGAATGGCAAAGAATTGAAAGCGTTGAAGAATTTAAGCAAGGTTTAGAAGATGACGGAATAGAACTTACAGACGATACTATTACAAGTTTAAACAATAAACAATGGGTTTTAAGATTTGCAGAAACTTCTTATAGTTTTAAAACAATAACTGGAACGTTTCCCTCAATAAGTGAGAGCGGAACAAAAGTTAATGATGTGACAATTTTAAGGTTAAAATTTGAAACTAATGGTGTTGTTTATAATTTAGGTGTTGTTGATAATAAACAAACTGGTTCTCCTGCTCCTACAAACAAACAAGAAGATTGGTTAAAGAAATTATTAACAATAATTTTGATAGTTTTATTGATAATTTTATTGTTCCCGATTTTGCCTTCTATCTTATCTTTTGCGTGGAGTGTTATTTGTTTCCCATTCAAACTTATAAAATCAATTTTTAAAAAGAAGGATAAAAAATGAGATTATTTAAGATAAAAAATAAGTATTTGTTTAAAAGTGATAAACCGCACGGAACTCATACTTATGCAGTTTATAAAGATAAAAAGACTGGCGAAAATCGTGCGGTTGCTTTAACTCATTTATATGTTAAAGACGATAAGCGTTTCCAACAAGTTAAAAAAGGTAATATAGCAATTACAAAGTTTAAAGAATTTGATGTTCCTAGTGGTGTTAAAAATTATTATTATGGCACTACTTTGACTGGTAGAAAAATTGATTTAAACGATAGGTCTAATGTTGTTGCTGTAAGTAATCGTTATTTAAATAAAAAACAAAGCGATTTTATAAAACGCTTTGCAAAACATAGGTATGAGTTTGGTAGAAAGAAATAAAAAAAGAATTCCACCGCCCAACTTTAAGATGACGGTGGAAAAAGAATTAGTTTCTTTAATTGTTATTATTATATGCTATAAAAACATAAAAGTCAATAGTTTAAACAAAAAAAATAAAAATAAAGGGAAAAAACTATGAAAAACAATTTTATTTCAATCAAATTGCGACGCAGTGAGTGGCAAAAAGTTAATGAAGCGATTAATTCCGCCAACTACTGTGTTGTAAAAAATATGAATGGAAAACGATTTTACACTTTTTCAAAGTTTGCGCAAGATAGTAAAGGTTTTAAGAAGAATAAATATTTAAGCAAAAAGATAAACGATAAGTTAAATAAAAATTTCGTTTATTCTGGAAAGGATCGAACAGTAGAACAAAATAATAAAAATGTTAAAAGGAAAAAGTGAAAATGAGTAAAGGTAATGGTTATAGAAAAACAAAGCATGGGTTTAGTTATTATGGTGATTTACAGCAATGTATTTTATCGGCGAAAGAAAATATAAAAAGATTAGAAAAAGAAACACCATATATTATGCGTAGATATGAAGAAGAAAAGAAACGCAAAGATAGACATTTGAATGCAATATCAAACGCAAATAGGTTTATTGCACTTGCGGAAAATGAACTTATAAAGCAACAAAATGAGCAAAGTGATGAAGAAGAAATTTAAGTTGCTGTTAAAAATTTTGTTAGGAATAGTTATTTTGTTTGTGCTTGGTTATTTTATCTATACGATAGGACAATAATATGAGAAAGGTTAAGGAATTTTTTAGAAAGGTCGATTATAGGCATTATATTTGTTTTTTTATAACGATAGGTTTTGTTTGTTGTTCGATTTTGGTTTTTCCTAATGCGTGGACTAGGTTAATTGAAAGTTTTGTTGATATTTGGAATAGTATTTTATATTATTTTTGTCGTTTAATTGGAATTGACGCAACAGTGATTCCAACAGTCAATGATTATAGTTCTATACAATTTGAGCCTATTTTGAACATGCCACAAACTTGGGAAGAGTTTAGTGTTGGTTGGTCTAGTTATTGGACAACTTTTGCTTCACTAGATAATTTTTTAAACTATCTTTCTTTTATTGGAAATTTAGTTTTAAACATTTTTAAATATACTCTTTTAATAGTTTTGCCTTTAATTTTAATCTTATTTGTTTCTTTTAAGATGTATTTCAAAAAGCAAAATAATAAGTATAACAAAGATAGCAAATGCTTAACCTTTGTAAAATGGTTATCTGGAAAAACTTATGTTCCTATTAAAAATTGGTTAATCGATTTTTGGTATTTTGTTAAAGATAGTTGGTATGTTAAAATATGGTTTTTGATTTGGTTATACAATTTTAATATCATAACTATTTGTATTGAGTTTATTGCGTTTTGTTTTTATTTTGTTATATCTTTTGATTTTGTTAGTATTTATAGGCAAGTTTATAAATTATGCTGTGATTTAAGCGTCATGTTTACTTTTGTGCCACTTATATTTTGGTTGTTTATTGCTTATTATATATTTAACAGAATACGCAAGAAAATTGCCTATGCCCGCCTTAATCATTACGAACGAATGAATTGTGGTTTTATCAATGAACGACCTATTGTTTTTATGGTATGTGGCACAATGGGTAAAAAGAAAACAACTGCTATAACCGATATGGCACTTTCGCAAGAAAATATGCTTAAAGATAAAGCGTTTCAAAAGATACTTGAAAATGACTTGAAATTTCCATTTTTTCCATGGGTAAACTTGGAAAACGCTTTAAAACTTGCAATGAGTAAGCATATTATTTATAATCTTGCAACTATTAGACATTATATTCAGCATTTAAGGTATATGTTTGAGTTTAAAACAAAAGATAGAGCGGTTATAAAATCTATGCAAAGACACTTACGAAAGCGTTATGCTTATTATTTTAAAGATTTTATCTTTGAATATGACTTTAATCGTTATGGTCTTTGGTATGACGACAAATTGAAAATGACTAATGTTTGGAGTGTGCTTGAAACTTATTCGCAGTTGTATTTTATATACATAATACAAAGTAGCTTAATTATTTCTAACTATTCAATAAGGACTGATAATTTAATTGACGACATAGGCAATTTTCCTTTATGGAATAATGACTTTTTCCAAAAAGATAGCAGACTTATTGATTGTTTTTCTAGGCACTCGCATATATTAGATTTTGATAGTTTGAGATTAGGTAAAAAGATAGTTGAAAATAATGTTTTAAAGGATAGTTTTGAGTTTGGTGTTATAAATATAACAGAGATAGGAAAAGAGCGTAAAAACAATTTGGAATTGAAAGACACTCGAAAAAATAATGAAGAAACTAATCAAAAGAATGACGGTTTTAACGATTGGTTAAAAATGGTTAGACACTCCGCTACTGTTGATAATTTTCCTTTTGTGAAAGTAATAACTGACGAACAACGCCCTGAAAGTTGGGGCGCAGATGCAAGAGATTTATTAGAAATTGTGCATATAAAAGAAACAAGCGAAATTAAACTCGCACTGCCTTTCTTTTCTTTGACTGAATTTTTGTACTTAACAATTTTTGATAAGTTTGAAGAACTTTATCGCAAATATCGTTATAATCGTGCTGATAACACTTTATTTATGTATTTAATTAAAAAACTTGCAATTATGTTTCATAACCTTTACGCTCGAACATATAACACTTTTGGTTATTGTAAACTTAAAGTGCAAGTTGAAAATGGAACGCAAGACGGTATTTTAAACGATAAAAAATATTATCTTATGAGTAAAAAGATATATAGCAAGCGTTTTTCTACGGACTGTTTTAGTGATTTCTTTGATAAAAAGGCATTAAATTCTAAATATGGCATAAACGATTTAAAAGAATATGGAACTGAAAAGGCAACTTTTGACGAATTAAAAGAACAGCATAGTTATTTTATCACTGATTTGACTGATAAGCAGAATGAAGATAATTAATTTTTTGGCGTAATAATTGTAATCGTGTCTGTGGAATAGTGGTAAACTTTTAAGTTTTCCACTTTTCCAGTCGTTGTGGTAATGTGTGTAAAAGCAAACTTTCTTCTTACTTGCTTTTTCCACATTTCCAAAGTTGTCCATATTTCCATGCGAAGTGTGGTAATGTGGGCAACTTGAACAACGACCTTGCAGACAAAAAATAAACTTATGAGGTGTGTTATGTTTAAAAATGAATTAACTATTGTTGATACATTATTACCTTTTGATGAGTTGTATCCTTTCTTTGCACAACATAATTGTTATTGTAATAACAATCGTGTTATTGATAAAGAGCAATTTGTTAAGATATATAATGATGGTGGTCATTATGTTGCAAAACCTATTTTTGAAGATAACTTGAAATATTATCAATATAAACAAAATTATAAACGTGAAAAAACAGAATTAGACAACTTTTTTGAAAGTGCTTTTTTGTTGGGTTTAAGAAATAACTTAAAAGGCACTGTGTTGTCTAATTTTTTA
Organism: uncultured Clostridia bacterium; assembly: GCA_930971385.1. Taxonomy (GTDB): domain Bacteria; phylum Bacillota; class Clostridia; order Christensenellales; family UBA1242; genus Caccovivens. The sequence continues at coordinate 189,402 of CAKNGB010000001.1, forward strand.
ATTGATTCTATTGTAGATAAATTTAACTTTGACTTGGAGTATGTTAAAGAATATGTTGCAGTTAATTTTAAGCGAAAATTACATAATCTGCATAAGCGTTTTAAACTTTTTAAGCGTAAGGCAAATTTAAACAAATGGAATACTTTTGTGACAATTACTTATGACGACAAAAAACATACTGCTGAAACTTTTAGGCAAAAGTTAAGAAAAACGCTTGCTAATTTTCATACACGCCGTGGTTGGAAATATATGGGCGTATTTGAATATGCACCAGAAACAAAAAGACTTCATTTTCACGCTTTGATGTATATTCCAGAAAACGAAATGGTCGGAACTATTGAAAAAATAACTGATTATTCTACTGCACAGCATAAAATGCAAACAACTTATCAAAATACTTTCTTTTTAGAAAAATTCGGCAGAAATGATTTTGAAAATATAACTGACGCTGATATTAAAAATGGTAAAGCGTTAGATTATATCATTAAATATATAGCAAAAACTGACGAAAGAATTTTGTATTCTCGTGGTATCCCTAGTGAGCTTATAAAAAAGATTGATTATAAAGATGTTGCTTGTTTAATGTTTGATTTTGTTCAAAAGTTTATCTTGTTTGATGATGTGATTGATTATGAAAGGGATGTTTTAAAAATACCACCACGAAAAAAAATATTATCACAAATATCTATGTTTGATGTTTGTTAGATTTTTATATTTTTATAATATTTTAACTCTTACAATGTAAGAGATTTTTTTGCGTTTTCGTCATAGTAAAAGTTTTATAAAATAAAATAAAAAATATAAAAAATGGGGTTTAAGGGGCAATTCACAAGCGGTTTAGCGTGAATGCCCCTTCCCCTTTTTGTTTTTTTTTGTTCAATTCTTGCTTGTTAGACGCCCCTTGTCGTTGCCGTGCAACGCACGGCACTCGTTAAAAAGACAAGGGGGCGTCTAATTCTCTCTGTAATAAATTTTGCCCTTGAAATAAGGCAAAATGTATTGTAAAATACTTATGGAGAGTGATTTATGAAAAAGAAAGGCACGAAAAATTTAACATATACTCAAAGACTTCAAATAGAAATTCTTTTTAATGCTAAACATCATAAGCAAGAAATTGCTAAAATGGTTGGTGTGAGTTTACGCACAATACAAAGAGAATTAAAGCGTGGCGAATATGAACATTTAACAAAGCAGTCTAATTTTTGGTATGGTGATAAGTATAAAAAAGTAAAACGCTATTCTGCTGAAAAAGCACAACAGCGTTATAATAATTTATGTTCTGCAAAAGGTCGCCCTTTAAAAGTTGGTAATGATTTTGAGTTTGTCAATTATATAAATAACCGTGTTAAAAACGAAAAGATAACAGCACATGCTGTATGGGGTCAAATTCAATATAAGCAAATGCGATTTAAAACACAAATAAGTAAACAAACGCTTTATAATTATATAGAGTTGGGTATTATTGAAAATAAACAAATAGGAAAAGTTAAAAAACAAAAACATAAACAGCAAAAAGCAATAAAGCGTGTTGCTCGTGGTGTTTCTATTGAATTGCGTCCTTTGGAAATAAAAAATCGTCTAATTTTTGGTCACTGGGAAATGGACTGTCTTTGCGGTTCTTCTCATGATACTTTTTTGGTTATGACAGAACGCTATACAAGGCAAGAAATAATCTTTAAAATGGAAAATCAAAAAGCAGAGAGCGTTTTAAAATGCCTTGACAATTTAGAAAGACAATACGGTAAAGAAAAATTTAAACAAGTATTTAAAACAATTACTGTTGATAATGGCGCGGAATTTTTAGACTTTCAATCTTTGGAAAGGTCTGTGTTTGACAAAAATTCAAAACGCACATCTGTTTATTACTGTCACCCTTATTGTTCTTGTGAGCGTGGCACGAATGAACGCATGAATCGTGAAATACGCAGACTTGTTCCAAAGGGAACAAACTTATCGGTTTATACAAATAACGATGTTGAGAAAATTCAAAATTGGTTAAATAATTACCCTAGAAAAGTTTTGAATTTTGCAACATCGCAAGAGTTGTTCGATAAGTGTATGAAAATGATTACTTAGCAAAATTTTAAATATTTCTTTTAAAGGTGCTGGAAGCAACACTTATTTTATCTTTGTCAAAATTTGTCAATTTTCCCCTTTTAACCTATTGCAATAGGTTAAAAGGGGTGTGTTTCTCTCATATTCTACACTAAAAATCAAAAATTTTTATTTTTTTTATAAAAAGTGCTTAAATTTGTTTGACTTTTCATATGATTTTGTTTTTATTTCGCCATGAAGCCTTTCAAAGTCGGTTATGTAGCGCTTTATGGCAATTTCAATCTCCTTATTTTTCGAGCGTGCGTTATAATCGGCTGTGCATTGAAGTTTTTCATGCAGTGTTGTGGAAATTCTCAGTGTAAACCTTGGATATTTGTGTTCCATAATTTCACCTCCATATAGAATTTTACTAAAAAATTTGCGATTTTCCATTTAAATTTTGCAAAAATAATATATTTTCGACATATTTCGACACCAATATGCACAAACTTGAGTTTTTACATATAAATTTACTATGAGTGTGAATTTAAAGTTAATCAATGCGGATAATCTTCGTCATAATATCTCCTTATTTAAGGATAAAAAGGTGTGCCTTATGGTGAAAGCAAACGCCTATGGCCATGGACTTAAAGAAGTTGTGGAAATTTGTGATGATTTGGTGGATGCATATGGTGTTGTTAGTGAAGAAGAGGGAGCAGAACTTAGAAAACTGACAAAGAATCGTGTTATCATTTTTTCTGTTGCACGAGACTTTCTTTTTTGCAAGTCGGAAAAGTTGGAGTTTATGATTGAGAATGAAGAAATGCTTTGGCAGGCCATTGAATATGGTTGTAAGAATCTATTACATCTTGCCATAAACTCTGGCATGAACAGGTTTGGCACAAAAAGCGAAATTGTGCTTAAAAACATCGACCAAATTTTAAAGGAAAAGAAGATTAATTTGAAATCGATTTACACGCATTTTTCGCAAGTTGAAAATGAGCGTGTGACCAATAAGCAATTCCAAAACTTTTTGAAACTTAGAAATTACATTTCCGAAGATGCACCAATTTGTTTGGGCGGAAGTGGAGCAAGTTATTTTAGCGCCGACATGATAAGATTGGGTATTGCTGGCTATGGATATGGAAACGAGTGCGAATTTGTTATGCAGATTCGTTCCCAAATTATTAAAACACTGTATGTGAAAAAAGGCGAGTTTGTGGGCTACGGTAAAAAATTCCGCGCAAAATCTCCATGTTTTATTGGCATTGTTCCAATAGGCTATGGCGACGGGCTTTTACGCAATCTTTCGCAAAAATTCTATGTGAAAATTAATGGCAAAAAATTCCGCGCGGTTGGAAATATCTGCATGGACTCGTTCTTTGTGAAGATTGATGAAAGTGTTCATGTGGGGGATGAAGTGGAGGTTATGTTTGATGCTTCATATCTTGCCAAAAAGGCAAAAACCATTCCTTATGAAATTCTGACAAACTTTTCTAAACTTAGAGGCGAGGTAAAAATTATTAGAAATTAAATTTTTAAGTTTTCGTTAAATGTTTAAAAATTTTGATTAGAATAATAAAAAATGCTATTTTTTTTGGAAAAATGCGCAATTTTTGATATAATATCAACATGAGAATTGTTGCAGGGAAATTTAAAGGCAGACGCTTAGTGGAAAATAAATACGAGCATATCCGTCCAACCACGGACAAGGTTAGAGAAGCACTTTTTGTGAAACTCCAGTTTTTTCTTCCTGATAAGGATGTTTTGGACCTTTTTTGTGGCACGGGCGCGATGGGAATTGAGGCTCTTAGTCGAGGCGCGAACAGCGTGATTTTTGTGGATAAAGATGCGCGAAGTGTGGCACTCACAAAACAAAATCTTAAAATTGTGGGAAGTGATGCCAAGGTTGTGAAGTGTGACGCAGTGAAATTTGTGGAGGTTTGCAAGGTTAAATTCGACCTTATTTTGCTTGACCCGCCATATAAAAGTGGACTTTATGAAAAAATCATTCCCCATATTCCAAGCATTTTAAACGAAGGCGGTGTTATCGTTTGTGAACACGACTCGAAAGACACCTTTAATTATTCGCCTTTTTCCGTTTATGATGAAAAAAGATATGGCAACATAACACTTACATATTTGGAACTTCAATAAACTTATTCTTGCCTTTTTCATATATATTCCTAGGAGTGAATATGTGTGGGATTTGTGCATACAAAACAAAAGAAAATGCCGTTAAATTTGCCGTTGAAAGTTTGAAAATTTTGGAATATCGCGGGTATGACTCGTGCGGTATTTCTTTTTTAAAGAACGGCGAAATTGAAACGGTAAAATCTTTAATAGATATCGACGATTTAAAAAAGAAAACAGAAAACAAAACATCAAATTTAGTTATTGGGCACACGAGGTGGGCAACGCATGGAGGTGTCACGCTTAAAAACGCTCATCCTCATCTTTCTTCCTCAAATAAAATTGCGCTTGTTCATAACGGAATTATTGAAAACTATAAAACGCTGAAAGAAAATTTAAACTGTGCTTTTCAATCAGAAACCGACAGCGAAGTTTTGGTTAATTTGATTGAAAGTGAGAAAGGAAGTTTAATTGAAAAAGTGATTTCTGCTTCAAAAAAAGTGGAAGGAACTTTTGCGATTGCAGTGATTGAAAATGGCGAACTTGTGGTTGGAAAAAGAGAAAGTCCGCTTTATGTTGCTTACTTTGATGGCGGAGTTGTTGCCACAAGTGACATTTCGGCTTTTGTTGGAAATGTGAAAGAATTTTACATTTTAAACGATAACGAATTTGCCAGTTTAAATGAGAATAAAATTGAATTTTTTAATGAAAATGGCGAAAAAATCAAAAAAAATGCAGAAATTTTGCCAAAAATCACTCAAAATTTCAAGATTTTTGATAAAACTCACATGGAAAGCGAGATTAAGGAAACGAAAATTGTTTTAAAAAACACTTTAAAGGAATATTTAAATTCCAGTGTTTTTAGTGACTTGAACTTGCCCAAAAATATTAAAGAAATCAACCTTATTGCCTGCGGAACAGCATTTCACAGTGCGCTTATGGGGGCAGAATTTTTTAAGGAACAGGGAATTAACTCTCATACTTATGTTGCCAGTGAATTTCGCTATGGCAGGGAAATTTTAAATAAAAATGCCCTATATATTTTTGTTAGTCAAAGCGGAGAGACGGCGGACACCATTGCTTGCGCTAAACTTTTGAAAGAAAAGAAAATGCATCTTCTTGCGTTAACCAACACGCCGAATTGCGTTTTAAACAGAATTTGCGAAAATGTTTTGCCAACTTTTGCAGGTAAGGAGTTTGCAGTTGCCTCCACAAAGGCCTATTGTTGTCAGGTTTTTGTTTTGTTTATCTTCTCTCTTTTTCTCTCGCAAAAACTACAAGATAACATTGATGAGCTAATTAAATTTACAAACGAATTTCAAATTCAAGATTTTGACAAAGACCTACTTAACAAAATTTCCTCCTTCCAAAAAATTTTCTTTGTTGGACGAGAAAAAGACTACATAACCGCGTTAGAGGCAAGTTTGAAACTTAAAGAAATTTCCTATATAAATTCCATTGCCATTCCTGCTGGTGAACTTAAACACGGCACATTGGCACTTGTGGATGAAAACACGCTTGTTATTGCCATTTCAACCGAAAAAAATGTGCGAGAAAAACTTCTTTCAAATTTGGAGGAGATAAGGGCGCGCGGAGGCGAGGTTGTGCTTGTTTCAAATTTTAGTTGCAAAGATTACATAAAAATTCCACTTCAAGCCATGCACGAAAACTTTATGCCAATAGTTTCCATTATTCCTCTTCAATTTTTTGCGCTTAGGATGTGTGAGAAATTGGGATATAATCCAGACAAACCAAAAAATCTGGCAAAGTCTGTGACTGTGGAATAAGATTAAAATTTGCTTTATTAAGTCATTTTAACATCTATTAATGAAAATCTTTTTCAAACCCTTTTCAAAAGCCATGGTGATAATTGAAAAAGTTAAAGCATAGATTTAAACTATGAACTTTTTCATGAAAGTGTGAGCGTATAATTTTGATAAAGGAGTCAATAATGAAATTGAAAGCAAAGATATTAAAAACTGAGGGCAAAAGCAAATTTTTTAAGCCAATTTTGAAAGGCGTTTTCACTTCGCTTTGTGTTTCACTGGTGGCAATTCTCCTCTTTGCCTTTATTTTGAGGTTTACAAGTGTTTCCGACAGCATAATTTCGCCAGTGAATCAAGTCATTAAAGGTGTGGCAATTTTTCTTGGTGTGTTTTTTGGGCTTAGAAAAGTGAAAGAAAACGGCATAATAAATGGCGCATTAATTGGGTTTTTCTTTATAATTCTTGCCTTTTTGGTGTTTTCTTTGCTTGACGGGACATTCTCGTTCAATCGAACTCTTCTAAACGACATCATTTTTGGAACGATAATTGGTGCGATTTGTGGCATAATTTGCGTGAATTTGAAAAAAATTTAGTTATTTAATTGACAACCGTCCCGTTTTGGTATATACTTAAATGGTAGATTTAACCAAAATACCATTAGTAAGGGGCAGTATGGCAAAGAACAGACTCAAAAAAAATTCCATATTAAATTTTGTTGCGGTTGCAGTGCTAACTCTTGTTGGAATTCTGCTTTCAGTGTGCAGTTTCACAATTCCATACACAAACACAACCTACAACGGCTTTGCAAATTCCATTTCGCTTGGTCTTGACCTTGCGGGAGGAATTTATTTTGTTTATGATTGCTCACCTTCAGAGGACTCCACCACTGATTTAAACACAGCAATCGACGCCACAGTGGCGCGTCTTGAATCGGTTATCGGAGCGGAACACTCTGAGGCAGTCATCACAAGGCAGGGCAGTAATGAAATCAGAATTGAAGTTCCAAGTGTCACCGATTCTGACGAAATTTTCAGGCTTATCGGAGAGCCAACGCCTCTATATATGACTCTTGACGAATATGGCGAGGAAAGAATTAACGGACAAGACATTGATAATGTTTATGTTTCTTTCCAAAACAATCAATATGGTGTTGTTATTGACTTCACAGATGAAGGTAGCCAAAAGTTTGAAGAATTAACGAGCGACGCTTCTAATAATGGGAGCACAACTGGCAATATCTATATTTATTTAGGCGAAATTTCGGATAATGCTGTTTGGAGTACATCTGTTCAGTGCTCAGAGGCAATAACTGGTGGCACAACCTTTATTTCTGGTGGCTCTGACAGTTCAAACTCTTGGTCACTTGACGATGCTGAGGAGTATGCTTTAAGAATTATGTCTGGCACTTTCAATGTGGAAATGTCGCTTAAAGAAAGTTCAGTGGTTTCTGCAACGCTAGGCTCACAAGCGCTTATGTTGTGTTTGATTGGCGGAGCAGTTGGCATTGTTTTAATCATGCTTATATTATGGCTTAGATATGGCGATTTTGGCTTACTTGCATCCTTTGCACTTGTCATATACATCGTTTTGATGCTCTTCTTCTTGCAAGCAATAAGTTTTGTTCAACTCACTCTTCCAGGGCTTGCGGGAATCATGCTGAGTATTGGTATGGCAGTTGACGGCACTGTTATCATCTTTGAAAAGGTGCGTGAGGACTACCGCTCTGGCAAGAAAATTCCACTTGCTTGCAGAAATGGCTTCAAGCGTGCATTCTGGCCAATTTTCGACTCTAACATCACAACAATAATTTCGGCAGTTGTGCTTCTCATTTTGGGAACAAGTTCCATTCAAGGCTTTGCCACAACTCTTCTTATCGGCATCATTTTGTCGATGTTTATGAACTTAGTTATTTTAAGATTTTTCGTTAAGTGGTATCTTCCTTTCAACAGCGTGAAAGCAAAACCTCTTCACTTGCCAAAACAAATTAAGCCAGTGAAAGAGCAAGTTGGCTCTGCAAATGAAATTGAAGTTATCGTTGAGGGAGGTGCTGGCAATGAATAAGAAAATTAAACACTTCTCTATTGACGACAAAATTGCAAACAGCAAGTTCAGTTTCACAAAGAATTTAAAATATTTCTTAATTGCTCCAATCATCATCACTATTATTGGAATTGTGCTTCTTTGTACTTTGGGCTTTAACCTTGGTTTCGACTTCACTGGCGGAACAAACATGACGGTTTACACCAATGGCGAAAGGTTGGAAAATGGTGCTTTTTCTGAGCAAAGTTATGATGTTGACAATGATGAAGATTATAACACCGTGCTTGGAAAAATTGACAGCGTGCTAAGCGAATTTGGCTTGGAGGCTAGTTCCTATCAAAAAACCACCATAGACATTAATGCAGACAGAGGGCTTGGCTTTGTTATCTCAGACGGTGGTGCGGTTATTGTTAAATTCCAAAACGGCGACGGCGATGTTGAAGAGATAAACAACAAAATCAGGCTTGCTCTTATGGAAGAGTTTGGATATATTTCACTTCCTGAAAACACTGACATCATGAATTTAGATGATAGCGCAGTTCAAAGTTTCATCGACGGAACAAACCATTCGGCACTAATTGCAAATGGTGGTGTCACAACTGCAAGTGCAAGCAGTGAACTTATGATGAGGTCTTTCTTAGCACTTCTTGTTGCCATTGTTTTAATCTTAATTTATGTGGCAATAAGGTTTGAATTAACAAGCGGGCTTGCAGCCATTTTGGCGCTTTTCCACGACATCATCATCACAAGTTCCATTATGCTTATCTGCCGAGTGCAAATTAATTCCGCATTCATTGCGGCACTTATCACAATTTTGGGCTACTCAATTAATAACACCATTATCATTTTCGATAGAATCAGAGAAAATGTTAAGATGAGTAAGAATCTTGGCAAAATCAACACATTTGAGGTGGCAGATAGGTCTGTTAGACAGACGCTCACTCGTTCCATTTTAACCACTTTAACCACTTTCATTATGATTTTCTTCGTTACAGTGATTGGTGTTAGCGACATTCAAGAATTTGCTTTCCCAATCATGATTGGTATTCTTTCAGGGTTCTATTCTTCCGTGTTCTTAACACCTGGGCTTTGGGCGATTGCATACCGTCCTTCCAAGAAGAAGATTGCAAGAATGGAAGCAAAAAGAAAACGCCAAGAAGAAAAAGCGAAAAAAGGTCAACAATACGAAGTTTAAAAATATGCTGGTTTCAGCATATTTTTTATATAAAAATTTTTATTAAGAAAATCTTTTATGATTTTTAAATTCAGGATTATTTTAAGTTAAGTTTTTCTTTGAGAACAAATCTATCCCAAAGTTCAACATTATTAGCTTTTGCTAAATCTACCGCTGACTTAGTAAAAGTTCTGTTTGTAATTACCATACATTTGTCGGCATTATAATATTTCATTCCAGCTACTGCTTCCATAATGGCATGATTTCCAACCACTCCACTATAGCATTTGGCTTGAATTGCAATTGTGAAGTTATGCTTTCTTGCAAGAACGTCTATTCCTTGATCTCCGCTAGCTTTTGTAATTTTAGTAGTATAACCCATATTGTTAAACCAATTTGCTATGAAGTTTTCAAATTCACCACCTGTCATTATATCAATTTCGGAAAGAGAAATAAGTGATTCAGATTCATCATAATTTTCTATCCTTTTTAATTTTTCCTTATTTTGTATAATTTTTATATAAGATTTAATTTTTTTTATGTTTTCATTATAATAAACTAATAATGGTTTGTCTAAATTTTTTAAATAATCTTCAATGAATAAAATTGATATAGCTTCTTCATTATATATACTATAGATTTTTTCAACTTTATCCATCATTGTCATTGTATTGCTTATGTTATATTGTTCATAAATTCCATTCAAAAGAGAAATCAAATAATTCTTATTAATTATCCAAAGTAAATACAAGATTGCTTGTTTATCTACAATGTTATTATTAATTTTATCATTATTATAAAGCAATTTTATAAATTTTAATATTTTGTCATTAAATGTATATATAAATTCGTTATTGTCAGCCTCAAAACTAATATCTGTATCATTATCAATAGATAAATCTAAATTTTTATTTAAATAAGAAGTCGTTAATTTCCATAAAAATGTATCATTTTTAAATATATAATTTGAAATATTTATCATATTACTAATCTCACTCTTTTTTGAACAATCTAATTCAATAAAAGATTGAAATGCTTCAATTGTTATATATGGATATAATTTATTTTTTCCATTAGTATCGTGTTGTGGTAAATTTTTATCATGATAATTAATTAAGTAGTCTATTGTTGGTAATCCATTATTTTTAGCTATAAAGTTATAACAAATTTTAACCAAAGATTTATCATTTAGGTATATATGTAATTTATCAAGAATTAAACAAAATGTTTTTCTCCTTATAGTATTGTCTAAAATAGTGATTAGTTCAGTCATTTTTTCTTTCTTTTCTTTTTTTTCTTTTCTTTGCTGACTTTCTTTTTCTAATATATAAATTTTTAGCTGTTTTTCTTTTTTTCTCTTTGATTTTTTAATAAAAAATAATGTTAAAATTATAGCAATACAAATAATAAATCCACCCAATATATACCATCCAGCTCCATTTTCTATACCATAGAGCAATAAAGCAAGCAAAAAAATACCTAAAATAAAAATCCATATAATTTTTTTATTCATAATTAAACCCTCTTTGGCTAATTATAGCATAAATAAATAATATATACAAGTATACTTGTATAAATTTATTTTAATATTTTGATAATATACGCATAGTGGAGGGGGATATTAATGACTGTGAATAAAGCAGTTGCTATGCGAATAAGTCAACTTTTAATTGAAAAGAATATGACTCAATATCGATTAGCTGAAAATAGTGGAATTTCTCATAGTCGACTTGGTTGTATAATGAAAGAAAAAAATAAAACTGTCACCTTATCCACTGTTATGTTAATTGCTCAAGGCTTTAATATGTCTGTAATTGATTTTTTAGATAGCCCATTTTTTGATATAAATATTTTAGATATTGAATAATTATAATAAATTTTATAAGATAAAATATCTTTTAATTTATTAAATATAATCATTAAAGTTCCTCTTGTTCGGTTTTGCGGTTGATAAAGGAGGAAGTGTCGCTGGCGATAAAGATTTTGTTTTTGCCATACCTATTTTTTATTTCTTCCACACTTTCAGTTAACTTTATTTTGTCGTCGTCAAACATGGAAAGTTGGTGTTGTTTTTCGGTGGAGGATAGGTTGGAAACACGCACTCTGAGTGCGCGAATTTTTTTATCATAGTTCCAATAAGAGTCAAGAAGTTGCATGGCGTTTTCATAGATTTTTTCATAACTTTTCATTGGCGAAAAGGTTTTTGCGTGGCGAAATTTTTTAAGTTCCTTCGTTTTCACTGTGACAGAAATGGTTTTCCCTTCATATCCACCTTTTGCCATACGCATGGCAATTTTTTCACAAAGAAAAGCAATCACTTTGCAAACATCGTTTCTTTTTTCAATGTCCATAATGGTGGTGGTTCCATTGCCGATGCTTTTAGGTGGAGTTAACGCAAAATAGTTAGCAACATTTTCCACTAATTCTCCTCGAAGTTTAAGCCTAAGTTCCACGCCAGTTTTGCCCATGATGCTTTTCACAATATCCTCATCTAAATTCGAGAAATCTCCAATCGTCAAGATGTTCATGTTTTGAAATCGCCTTTCAAGTTTTCCGCCGATGCCAACAATGGTGTTTAGAGGTAGTTTATAGGTCATTTCTTTAAACTTTTCGTAAGGAATAACAGTTGTGGCATCTGGCTTTTTCATATCTGAGCCAAGTTTAGCAAAAATCTTAGAAAAGGAAACTCCAACTGAAACGGTTATTTGAAATTCCTCTTTAACTCTTTCGCGAATTTCATCGGCAATTTCCTTTCCACTTTTTTTGAGATAGGTAAGCGAGTTGGTCACATCCAGCCAACATTCGTCAAGCCCAAGTGGTTCGACAAAATCGGTGTAGTCAAGATAGATTTCATGAAGTTTTTTGGAAATTTTTTCATAAACATCATAGTGCGGAGGAAGGCAAACAAGGTCTTGGCATTTCAGTTTTGCTTCCCAAATCGCTTCTCCAGTTTTAACACCAAATTTCTTTGCGATTTCATTTTTTGCTAAAATAATTCCATTTCTTTTTTCAGGATTTCCAGTCACTGCCACTGGCTTATCTTTAAGTTCTGGGCGCGTTGCACACTCCACGGAGGCAAAAAAGTTGTTGACATCGGAATGTAAGATTGTTTTCATTTGCTTTTTCTCCTCCATTTTGGTATATTATTAATTGTCATGATTTTGTTATGCCGTTTTGGAGGTGGAAATATGCGAATTTTAATAAAAAATGCCAACATTTTAAGTTTTTCTAAGGAGAAATTTGAAAAAAAAGATGTTTTGGTTGACGGAAATGAAATTGTGAAGATTTCAAATAACATTGACACATCTTGTGGAAGAGTAATTGACGCAACGGGAAATATTCTTATGCCAGCGTTTGCAAACTTATACTTTAACGCTGAGAGGGCGATTAAAAATAGTTATGGAAAGATAAATGCTGACGAATTTTTTAAAAACAGCGCTTTGGCTGGCGTGTGCTTTGGAAAAGAATTAGACTCGTCATATCTTGAAAACATCGCAAGTTTTAGCGAGAAACAATTAGACGAAATCTGCTTAAACCTGAAAAGCCCAGTCTATGTGAAAATTGGGCAGAACTTAGAGGAAATGGGCGAGATAAACGCTCTTTCCAAAAAAATGCCAAGTGAATATTTGGAAGATTTTGGAATTTTGGATAAGAAAACTTTTATCATTGGCGGTAATTGTTTTGAAAAGGACGAAATTGAACTTTTCTCAAATTATAATGTTTCTTTTATCCTCTTGCCAAGCGACGACGCTCGAAGCGGAAGAAGATTTGCAAACATCAACACTTTGAAAAAATATGAAATTTCTTTTGGACTTGGAAGTGGCGAGTTTGCCGAAATAAACTTCTTTGAAATGATGCGTCAAATTCTGTCGTATAACTCTTTTGTTATGGAAAATTCCTCGCTTATGACGGCGAAGGAAATTTTGGAAATTGCCACGATTAAAGGTGCAGAGATGTTGGGCGAAAACGGTGAAGTGAAAGAGAAAAACAAGGCGAATTTTCTTATTGTTAAACGCGATGAAAGATATATTAACCCATTTAACGAAATTGTTTTTGGTAAAAATAATAACGACATCTTGTTCACAATAAAAAATGGAAAAATTCTTCAAGAAAATGGCGTTTTTGTTATGGAAAATTGAAGAGAATATGTTAAAATATCATAAAGAAGCGGTTGTAATTTTTAGCGCTTTCGCTTCTAGAAATAAAACATTAAACCAGCGACATTAAGGAGAAAAAACAATGGAAATTAAAGAACAACTTGCAAGTGAATTTGGTCTTAGGCAAGACTATGCAGAAAACATCATCAACTTGATTGACGAAGGGAACACCATTCCTTTCATTGCAAGATACCGTAAGGAAATGCACGGCTCTTGCGACGACCAAGTTTTAAGAGATTTTGCTGACAGACTGAAATATCTAAGAAATTTAAATGAAGAAAAAGAAAAGGTTCAAAAAGTGATAACTGAGCAAGGAAAATGGACAGATGAACTTGCTAAAGCTCTCAGCGAGGCTATGACCTTGACCGAAGTTGAAGATATTTATAGACCATATAAGCCAAAGAGAAAGACTCGCGCATCAGTTGCGATTGCCAAAGGCTTAGAGGGTCTTGCAGATATTTTGCAAGCGCAAAGCAAAAGTTATGTTCTTCTTGACGAGGCACAAAAGTATGTTAAGGAAGATGTTCCAACAGTGGAAGAGGCTGTTCAAGGCGCAAAAGACATTGTGGCTGAAAGAATTTCTGATAATGCAGAACTAAGAAAGGAACTTAGAGAAATTTTGGCGGAAAAAGGAATAATCAACTGCACTCTTCTTGAAAATGAAAACAACTTGACCTATGAAACCTATGCAGGTTTTAAGCAAGAGGTTAAGAATTTGCCAAGCCACAGAATTTTGGCAATCAATCGTGGCGAGAAAGAAAAATGCTTGAAGGTGGAGATAACGGTTGATGAAAAGTTGATGTTCTCGGTTATCAACAAACACTTTAAGAAAAATAACCCTGACACTGACGCTGTTATGGAAGAGGTTATTCGTGACTCTTACGACCGCTTACTCTTTCCAGCGCTTGAACGCGAATGCAGAAGCAATTTAACTGACCGTGCAGACGAGCAGGCCATCAAGATGTTTGAAGTGAATTTAAAACCACTATTGCTTGAAGCGCCACTTAAAAACAACATCATTTTAGGGCTTGACCCAGCGTATAGAACAGGGTGTAAAATTGCAGTTATAGATAAAAACGGCGCTGTGCTTGCCACAACTGTTATCTATCCAACTCCTCCTCAATCAAAAACGGAAGAGAGCATTGAAAAACTTAAAGCACTCATTGAAAAATATAATGTTGACATCATTTCCATTGGAAACGGCACAGCTTCAAAAGAGGCAGAGATTTTCGTTGCAGAACTTATCAAACACGTCAATCGTCCTGTTAGTTATGCTGTGGTTTCTGAGGCAGGAGCGTCGGTTTATTCAGCCTCCAAACTTGGTGCTGAGGAATTTCCTGACTATGATGTTTCCTTGCGTTCAGCAGTTTCCATTGCAAGACGCTTACAAGACCCTTTGGCAGAACTCATTAAAATTGATGTTAAGTCTATAGGTGTTGGGCAATATCAACATGATATGCCACAAAACAGGCTAACCGAAGTTTTGACAGGGGTGGTTGAGGACTGCGTTAACAGCGTGGGAGTGGATCTTAACACGGCTTCTCCTTCACTTTTATCCTATGTTTCAGGGCTCAACATGTCGATTGCCAAAAACATTGTGGCATACCGAACAAAAATCAAAGGCTTTAAAAACAGAGAGGAACTTTTAGCCGTGCCAAAACTTGGGCCAAAAGCCTATGAGCAATGTGCTGGTTTCTTGCGTGTTGTGGGTGGCGAAAACATTTTGGATAACACCGCTGTGCATCCAGAAAGTTATGACGCAACAAGAAAACTTTTGAAACTTTTCAACTTAACAGAGGATGATGTTAAAAATCATAACCTTGTTTTGTTGCCAAAACTTATTGAAGAAAAAGGCGAAGCAAAAGTGGCAAAAGAATGTGGTGTGGGCGTTCCAACTCTTGAAGACATCACAACAGAACTTCAAAAACCGGGCAGAGATATTCGCGAAAGCATGCCAAAGCCAGTTTTAAGAAGTGATGTTATTCACATGGAAGACCTTAAAGAAGGCATGATTTTTGACGGCGTTGTTAGAAATGTTGTGGACTTTGGCGCGTTTGTGGACATTGGTGTGCACCAAGACGGGCTTGTGCATATCTCACAACTATCTGACGGATATGTTAAACATCCTTCTGAAGTTGTGAAGGTGGGAAATAAAGTTAAGGTTAAAGTGCTTGCAGTTGACCTTAACAAAAAGAGAATCTCTCTCACAATGAAAGGCGTTGAGGAAGAATAATGGAAAGGTGTTCTAAATGCGGAACAACCGCCGAAGAGATTTTGCAAACTGGCTTTGTTGGTTGCGAAAAATGCTATGACCTTCCAACAATAAAAAAGGCAGTTCAAAATTTATATGGCGGAAAAAGGCATAAAAATTAAATAATTTATGTGATTTAAAGGTGAATATGAGCGATTTTGAAAGAGTGGCAATATCATCAAGAGTTAGGCTGGCGCGTAATGTGGCTGGCTTTAACTTTTTTACGAAATTAACCAACGAAAATGACGCTATGTTCATTTTGAAAACCATGGAAAACATTTTAAGCAAGTTTGGCTCTTTCGATTTTATTCGCCTTAAAAAGCTTTCACTCAATGAGTGTAATGCTCTTCTTGAAAGGCATATTATAAGCAAAGAACTTATCGAAAATAAGGATATTTCTGCAGTTGCCATAAGTGCCGACGAACATTTGATTGTTATGATGAATGAAGAGGACCATTTAAGATTGCAGTGCTTATACGACGGTTTCAATTTAAATAGACCTTATCGCGAAATCAAGGCGCTTGATGATTTAATTTTATCTGAAATCGACATCGCATACCGCGATGACTTAGGCTTTATCACGGCAAGTCCATCCAATTTGGGAACTGGAATGAGAGCGTCAGTTATGCTTTTTTTGCCAGCACTTGAACATCGAGGCGAAATTGAAATTATGAAGAAAGAAGTTCTTCAAAATGGTTGCACAATTCGCGGACTTTATGGCGAAGGAAGTAAAAATTACGGCGGATTTTATCAAATTTCCAATCAAAATTCGCTGGGAAATAGTGAAGAAGAAATCATCGATTGTGTTTCCGAGCAAATTTTTAATATCTGCGAAATGGAAATGTCGGCGCGCGAAGATATTTTATCCAGCGACCACTTAAAAATTAAAGATGAAATTTTTCGCGCATATGGAACACTTAAAGAGTGTGCGCTTTTAGAAGAAACTGAGATGATTAAACTTTTATCACTTGTCAAATTTGGCGGGGCACTTGGCTTTTTAAAAATAAAAGAAAAGGAATTTGAAAAACTTTTCACAGAGGGAGCGTCGGCAAATTTAAGAGAACTTGCAAATTTTTTTGAAATAAAAAAGGAAGAAGTGGTGCGTGCGGAGTATATAAATAAGAAGATAAGCGAATTAGTAAGTAAAGGAGGTTAAAATGGGCTACAATAACAACATTCAATTTTCAGACAACATCGAAAAAGTGATTAAAAATGCCAGCAAAATTGCTCTTCGCTTTGGCAGTCAACTTGTTGGCACCGAGCATATCCTCTATGGCATTGTCAGTATTCAAGACTGCCTTGCCAGCAAACTTTTAAGAGATTATGGCGTGACAGAAAATGAACTTTTCGACTTGTTTGAGCAATCTTTTTCAGGAATTTCAATTTTTGGAAATGTGGAACTAACTCCAAGAACCAAGGAACTTTTTAAGCAAGCACAACAAATTGCTATGCAGTTCAATCACTCGTTTATCGGCACAGAGCATCTTCTTCTTGCCATGATTTCCAATAAGTCTTGCTATGCCACCAAGGTGCTTATTGGTGCATTCAATGTTGATGTTGATAAACTTAAAGACCAAATTATGAATAATATGCAAATCAATGCTCCGTCGAACAATAATGTTGAAGAAAGCAGACAAATTGGAAGCGAACTTCCAGACAAACTTCTTGAAATGGGAAGTGACATCACCTTAAAAGCAAAACAACATAAACTTGACCCAGTGATTGGAAGAGAGGAAGAAATTCAAAGGATAATTGAAATTCTTTGCCGTAAAACGAAAAATAATCCTGTTCTTATTGGCGAAGCGGGCGTGGGTAAAACGGCGGTGGTTGAAGGTCTGGCACAGGCTATTGTCAGCGGAGATGTTCCAGAAGAGCTTAAAGATAAAATCATCTATGCGCTTGAAATTGGCGGGCTTATGGCTGGCACAAAATATCGTGGACAAATGGAAGAAAGGCTAAAAGACGCCATCGAAACGATAATAAAAAGTGGAAATATCATTGTTTTTATCGACGAAATTCACACTTTGGCGCAAGCGGGCAGTGAAAAAGGCGAAACCAGCCCTGCTGATATGCTTAAACCATATCTTGCACGCGGAGAACTTCAAACGATTGGTGCAACAACCACAGATGAATACCGAAAATTTATTGAAAAAGACAAGGCTTTGGAGCGAAGATTTCAACCTGTCATGGTTAATCCGCCAAGCGTGGAGCAAACCATTGAAATTTTGAAAGGCTTGAAAGACACCTACGAGGCGTTTCATAAAATTATCATCACGAACGAGGCGATTGAGGCTGCTGCCACACTTTCTGACCGCTATATTATGGACAGAAGTTTACCTGACAAGGCGATTGACCTTATTGATGAGGCTTGTTCAAGAGCGAAAGTCAATTTCACTTTGAAACCTCAAAAAGTTCGCGATTTGGAGGAGAAAATCCGAGGCTTATCTGCAAATCGTGACGAGGCATCGCTTCAAAGGAACTATGAAAAAGCGGCAAAACTCCAATCGGAAATCGTTAAACTTGAAGATGAACTTAAAAAATTTGATGCCACAGTTAAAAGAAAAAGTTCCAGCGGTCAAATTGGCGCAAACGAAATTGCCGAAGTTGTTTCAAAATGGACAGGCATTCCTGTGACTAAAATCACGGAAGGCGAAAAAGAAAAACTTGTTCATTTGGAAGAGATTTTGCATAAACGCGTGGTTGGGCAGGATGAGGCTGTGGATGCAGTTGCAAAAGCAATCAGGCGTGCAAGAGTTGGCTTGCAAGACAGCAAGCGTCCAATTGGCTCATTCTTATTCATGGGTCCAACGGGTGTTGGTAAAACAGAACTATCTAAGGCGATTGCGGAGGCGATGTTCGATAACGAGAACAACATCATAAGAATTGACATGAGCGAGTATATGGAGGCGCACACCGTTTCCAAACTTATCGGTTCGCCACCAGGGTATGTTGGATTTGATGAGGGTGGGCAACTGACCGAACAAGTCAGAAGAAAACCATATTCAGTTGTTTTGTTCGACGAAATCGAAAAGGCGCATCCTGAGGTTTTAAATGCCTTACTTCAAATTCTTGACGATGGTAGATTAACCGACAGCAAAGGAAGAACTGTTAGTTTCAAAAACACCATCATCATCATGACAAGCAACATCGGTGCAAATGAAATTAAACAACACAAGAAACTAGGTTTTGGTGGAGAAGTTCAAGAGAAAATTTCCGAAAAAGAAATCTATATGGAAGCACTCAAAAAACGCTTTAAACCAGAACTTATCAACAGAATTGATGTGATTTGCATCTTTGAAACCTTATCGAAACAAGACCTTATCAAAATTGCACACATTCTTCTTAATAACATCAATAAGCGTCTGGAAGCGCGTGGCTTAACATTAGAAATTCCAGACGATGTTGTGGAATATATTGTTGGCAAGGGCTCTAACATGGAATATGGCGCAAGACCTTTGAGAAGATATATTGAGCAACAAATTGAAGACAGAATTGCCGAAAAACTCTTACTTGGCGAACTTGATGAAAAAGGCAAAATCAAAGTCTTTTTGAACGGTGACCAAATTGATTTTAAAATGGATAAATAAGCGCGTGTTTTAAAACAAAAGAGGACATATTGATGTAAATTTTAATATGTTCTTTTTTTGTG
Organism: uncultured Clostridia bacterium; assembly: GCA_930971385.1. GTDB lineage: Bacteria > Bacillota > Clostridia > Christensenellales > UBA1242 > Caccovivens. The sequence continues at coordinate 208,606 of CAKNGB010000001.1, forward strand.
TGGAAATTTAAGAAAAGAAAATTAAGAAAAATATGCAATTTGTTTGGAAGAAATTTTTGATTTTGCTATAATTAAGGTGTAAGGAGAAGAAACTATGAAAATTAAATTTGTAGAGAGAAACTATAAGATTGCTGACCGCTTTAAAGAGGTTATGAAAGCAAAACTTGAAAAACTTAAAAGGTATTTTGGCGACGATGCAACAGTGACCGTTGCTTGCGTTAAGCAAAATAAACAAGAAAAATTGGAAATCACTGTTTCAAACAAAGGTATTTTGTTTCGCTCAGAGGTTATGAGCGACAATATGTATGACAACATTGACCTTGCTCTTCCAAAACTTGAAAAGCAAATTGTTAGAAATCGTGAAAAGAAAATTGACGCGAAAAAGAAGAAAAACGAGTTTGAATTTATCTATGAAATGCCTGAGGTTAAATTGCCTGAAGTTTTCAAAAAGAAATCCTTTAATCTTGACCCTATGAGTGAAGATGAAGCAAAGGATGCCATTGAACGCCTTGGTCACACTTTCTACATTTTCCTCAATGCTGAAAGCGGAAAGGTAAATGTTTTGTATCGCAGAAATGACGGCAAGTTTGGTTTAATTGAAGTGAACTATTAATTATAAAACTTAAGAAACGGTAAGTTTTTGCTTGCCGTTTTTTATTTTAAAAATATTCTGGCAAAGGAAAAACTAGCAAAAATCGCATTTTTTTAAGAAATTTTATTGATTTTTAAGTGTTTTTTTCTTAATTTTTCAATTTTTAAAATGTTTTATTTAAATTTTAGGTATGATTATTAAATAAAAAGTGCAAACTAATTTTATGAAGAAATTAGGTTTAATATTACTTGCAATTTTGTTTGTATGTGTGGGATGCGAAACGCAGGGACTTAGGTGTGCGCATTTAACTAATGCCACGCAAGGACTTAGCACCAACTATGCCATAAGAATGGTGCTGGATGAAGATGAAAGAGTGAAGGAAAAGGAAGTTGACCTTCAAATTAAGAGTAGCAATGAAAACCAAAAAATTCTCTTTGGCGAAGAGGGAATGGATAAAGTGGAACTTAATTTTGTTAAGGCTGACGAGTGGTATAATCTGTCCTATTTAATGGCGCAGGCTAACGGCTTGGAGAATGAGAAGTATGAAACTTATCAAGACAAAGGTAACAAAACCTATCTTTTCACATCCTTAGTAGACACCAAATTAACATTTCGAGTTATTGTTGGCGAAGCGGTTTTAAGTGACTCTGGAAACGGTCAAGTGTTAACTTCCAGCGAACCAGTTTCAGACGAACTGGAAATTGAAGTTAAGAAAAACGAAGAATAATGAAAGTAATTGCATAAAAACACTTTCATTTTTTTTAAAATTGTTGTATGATATATATAAATTGGAGAAAGGTATGTTATCTATCAGAAATTTATATTTAAAATACACCAAGGAATATTTTGCGCTTAACGACATCAATTTGGATGTTGCAGAAGGGGAAAGCGTGGCGCTTGTTGGCGAACAGGGCAGTGGTAAAACAAGTTTACTTAGAGTTATTTGCAAACTTGAAAACTTTGATAGTGGAGAAATTTACATCAACAAAATTCCAATCAAAAAAGTGGATTTCCGCACTGACATAAGTTTGGGCTATGTGCCATATTGCCCAGTGTTTTTGGAAAATAAAACGGTGTATGAAAATTTTCAATACATTCTAAGCAAAAAAGGCGTGAAACCTGCAGATGCTGAAAAGATGATAAATAATGCTATTATTGAATTTTCCATAGAGAAACTTCGCGACACAAAAGTGAAAAATATTCGTGTGGAAGATAAATATATTCTATCTCTCATTAGGCTTTCGTTTAGACCTATTGACTTACTTTTAATTGACAATATTTTCGACGAAATTTCCGATGTTTACACTGAGGCGATTTTAAGTTTAATCAAAAAATTAAAAACACCAAAAACAACTTTAATTTTGGCTTGTTCGCGTCCTGAACTTGCAGATAAAATTTGCAAGCGTAAAGTGTTTTTTGAACATGGCTCCATAGTTGATGATTAAAAATCACAAATTTTAACCGAAAAATCGCAAAAAATTTGAAAAAAGTGCATTTTTCTGTTATTTAAGATTTAATTTTAACTGAATTTATAAAATTATAATTCTTCGATAAACTTTTGCGGAGAATTATTTTTTTTGTTTACGCTTTGCTTAGAGACTTCCTTTTTTTGAGTTCCTAGAAGTGACGACATAACATCAGCGCCATTCTTTTTGCCAAGTAGAAGAGGAAGTAAGTCGCTTAAATTTTTATCTGAAAACTGAGGAAAAAGATGGGAAAGAAAATTTCTTTGAGATGTGTTTTTATTTTCGTTTTGTGAAGTGTTTTGATTAGATTGATTAATAGAAGAGTTTTGTGTGACCACTCTTCCGTCTTTCATGAAAATTTCTTCGGGATAATAAACATTGTTCACATTGTTTTCGTTCATACATAATATATATGCAAATAAGCATTAAAATTTTAAACTTTTAAGTCAAATTTATTTTTCTTAAACATATATTGATTATAGGAGAAGTTATGAAATTAAGCGAATTTGCAGAGAAATCACAGAATTCTTTAGATATGGAAAAAGATTTAACAAGCACTTACGACGAAATGAAAAATCTTTCACATGACGAACTTTTAAATAGACTTCAAGAGGACATTAAAAAGCAAAAGGCTAATGGTAGTTTTAATTATGAAGGTATGATTAATTCCTTAAATCAAATTAGGGCATATCTTCCTAATGGCGTTTACGAAAACATGATAAGGATTATTGATGAGATAAATGGAAAAGATTGACAAAAGATTAACAAACCTAATTACCTCGTTTGCCGATGTTAAAAAAATTGATTGCTTTGTTTATTATCGAAATAAAGCGGAGATTTTGAGGATTTTTAAAAACATACATATTGAAAATGACTATTTCTTTATTCGCGCTCTTCACTGCAAGATGACAAAAGAGGAAATTTTAACCTACTCAAAACTTAATGCTGTTGAATATATTTCCTCTCTTTCCAAAGCGAATTGTCAGATGAATGTTTCTAAGGAAATTTTAAAGGCTGAGGAAGTGGCTTTAATGGGGAAGGGAGTGAATGTTGCAGTTATTGACACTGGCATTTTTCCTCATGCCGATTTTTTGCTTGGAGAAAACAGAATTAAGTTTTTTAAAGATTTTGTTGCTGAAAAAAAAGAACCGTATGACGATAACGGCCATGGCACTTTTGTTTGCGGTGTGTGCGCGGGTGGAGGGTATCTTTCTAAATTTAAATTTTGCGGAATTGCTCCAAAGGCGAAACTTTTTGTGCTTAAAGCATTGGATGAAAATGGAGAGGCGACGGCTAATAAGATTTTGGATGCTATGGAGTGGGTGTTTGACCACCATATTACCGAAAATATTAGGGTTGTTTGTATGAGTTTTGGCAGTGAGCCGATTGGTTATAACGACCCAATTATGCTTGGTGCGAACGCGCTTTGGAAGGACGGCGTTGTGGTGGTTGCGGCGGCTGGGAATAGCGGTCCAAAGGAAAGCACAATTAAATCTCCAGGTATTAGCCCTGAAATTATCACTGTTGGCGGATTTGATGATAACCGCTTTGACGATAATTCGTTTAATAAAGATTTTTTTGAAATGGCAAACTTTTCTTCTCGCGGACCAGCGCTTAGACATTTCAAACCAGATTTGGTTGCACCGAGTGTGGACATAACCTCGTGCGGAATAAGGAATTTTTACACCAAACTTAGTGGCACAAGCGTGGCAACTCCAATGATTGCTGGCTTGGTGTGCTTGATGTTAGAGCGTTTTCCAAATTTAACGCCTAATCAAATTAAAACAAGGCTTTTGCAAGGTTGTTCCAGCATTGGTTTTGATGCAAACAGTGAGGGATATGGTGTGCCAAATCTTTTGAAGATTTTAAGGTGACACGGCGCTTCGGAAGCAAAAATTTTGACTTCGTAAAATTTTTTGGCACTCGTGCCAGTTCGCTTGCGCTCACCCTTCCTCGCTTCAATAAACTAAACCTTTTTATCAAAAATTTAGTCATAATTTCAAAACTCTTTTGAAAAGATTGTTATTTTATTTGTAAAATAATTGGAAATTAGGTATAATATTGTTAAATTGAGAGGATATATGAAAAGAGTTCTATTGATTATTATATCTTTCATATTTTTTGGCGGAATGGTGACAGGCTCGGCACTTCTTCTTTCTGGTTGTAACTATGAGCAAGCGGAAAGCGGGGGGGGGATTTCAAGATGAAATTTTAAATGAACAAGAAAATATTAACGAATCAAATGAAAATGCCGAAAACATAAGTGAAGATAAAAACAACGAAACTCCAACAAGCGATGTTCATCCTTATGCTGCTTCACTTGAGGTTTATTATAGTAGTTATAGTGGGAATTATTCCTTTGAATCAAGTGTTTATGTTAGCGTTAGTGGTCGTGGCGCAACACTAAATCAATATGGAAGTTATACATTTAGTAATCTAACCTCCACAAGCGTGACAGTAAGCCTTTCTGCAGATGGACCATGGAACTATTGGATTAGTTGCAATGGAAGGCAAGGACTTAATAGTTTAAGCGTGAGTGTGTCGGTTGGTTCATCTGGAACAACAAGTCTTAGTTTCTCTGTGGAGCATTGTTGCGTTGTTACATATTATCCAAATGGTGCAAGTGGCAGTGCTCGTGTGGAACGTTTAAGCGAACAAACTTACACGATTGGCAGTTGTCCATTTTATCGCTCTGGTTATGAGTTTATGGGCTGGTCAACATCATCAAGTGGTAGTGTATATTATGAACCAGGCGATAGTATTTGGTTGGAACAAGATCTTGATTTATATGCTGTTTGGGAGCAAACTTCATATTATGTTTATTTGGATGTATATTTTGCCAGAAATTATGGCACTTATGCTGTTTCGTTACGCGTCAGTGGCTCTGGGCTAAGCACAAGAACAATAAGCGAAGGAGGAACTGCTTCGTTTTCATATCTAACTGATGGTTCGGCATCGTCAATAACTGTGACGGTTGCTGAAACTTCGCCATCGCCGAACTATTTTTATGTTGGCACATCTTCTAATCCAACAAGTTTGACCTCTTATTCTTTTTCTTGGAGCAGAAATTCTGATAGGTCAGTGACAATTTACACTGAACAGCGCTATGCCATAACTTATAACGGAAATGGGGCGACATCTGGCTCTACTTCAACAACATATTATGCATACAGAGATTCGTCTTGGCCAACAATTGCATCAAATGGTTTTAGCCGAACTGGATATGCTTTTGCAGGTTGGGCAATCTCTTCGACTGGCAGTGCAATGTATCAACCTGGTGATTCTTACACTAGCAATGGCTATCCAACGCTTTATGCGGTTTGGAATAGGATTACTTACACAATTACATATAACGGAAATGGTAACACTGGTGGAAGCACAAGCCCAACAACAAAATATTATGGCACATCGGTCACTTTGAGGGCAAATGGATTCACAAGAACGGGCTATCATTTTGTGGGGTGGGCAACAAGTTCAACAGGTGCAGTTGTATATGACGATCAAGATACTTACACAATAAATGCCAGTGACACACTGTATGCAAAGTGGGCGGTGAATAACTACTATGTTTCCTTCCAGCCAAACGGAGCAAGCGGAAGTGCTTACACTCAAACTTTCACATGGGGAGTTTCCACCACTCTTACTGCCAACAGATTTACAAGAAGTGGATATAAATTTTTGGGTTGGAGTGTTGGCTCATCCACAGCGGGTGTTAGTTATGGTGATATGGCAACGGTTTCCAACTTAACCTCTTCAAATGGTGGAATGGTGTACTTCTATGCACAATGGGAGGCAACCGTTCAAGCAAAATATGACAGCGCTGGCGGATATTGGTATGTTGAAAATGGAAAAATTCCTCAAACAAAAGTGACCGACAGCACACTTATTAACGCCTTGAATTCAGTAACAACCACTGGTTCAACTTACTATATCGCAGGGCAAACCTTGCAAGCGAGAGTGTATAGTGGTACTGAGTATTGTGAGTGGAATGAAACTTGGTATGAAGTTGAGCCGATTAAGTGGAGATTGACTTCTGACACAAATCAAGCAGTTGGGTACAATTCCACAAGCCCCATTAGTGCTGTTTTAGCCGAAATTGTTTATGTTGACCAATATTCTTCAATCGAGTTAAATGTGGGTGCAGGATATTCGACTGAAGCGGTTAATGAATTTTTGCATAATGCAATTTCAACTCAGTATCTCGATTCATATTCGTATGTCGTGGAAAACTTTAGTGACGGCACAACTTTCATAAACACAACCACTACCAATGAGCAGGTTTTGGTGGCAAGCACAAATGAAATTGAAAGTGTGGCGAAAACCACTGCAGTTGAATTTTCAGACCTTGTGGAAGATATGATAAAATACTATGGCGGAACGAATGTGTATTTTACGCGTGACCTTGGCTCAAACTACAACAACATTGTTTGCTTTAATGAAGTAGGTAGAGAAGTTCAACGCTTTGCCACAGACTATCGCGGAGTGCAATTCACCGTTCGCTTCACGGAGTATGGTTGCGTGGCGTAAAAAAAATTCCAATTAAAATTTAAAAAGAATTTCTTTTATTAAAAAACGCGTATATCAAAAAAGATATACGCATTTTTGTTTATAAAACTTCAGAAGTCATTTTTAAAGCGTTAAAGATGTCGGTTTTAAAGTCGGTTATGTCTATATCAACACAAATTTTTGCGTTCGGTTTTTTGTCATATGAGGTGTCGAGATAGCCATATTCTTCATTGCCATTTTTATAGTATTTCATTTCAACATATCCGTTTTCCCATTTCATGTTTTGTGGATTTGTGAGGTAATATATGGTGCAGACATCATGCACGGCAGCACCAAGATGACCGACATGAAAATCCTTATATTTTTTGAACATCTTTGCAAAAATTTTACCAATTTTATTTGTCTTTTTGAAAATTTTAATATCGTTCTTATCAAGATAGGCAAAATGCCCAAGTTCCATTGGCACCATAACAAGAGGTATTTTGCTTTTAAGCACAATTTCCACACTTTCTGGGTCAAAGGCAATGTTAAATTCGCGGTATGGTTTGCCATAGATTTTCTCTTTCGTTCCGCCCATGAAAATTATTTCTTTAACATATTTTTTGCTGTCAGGATATTTTTCCAACATTTCGGCAATCGGCGTCATAGGTCCAATGGCAACAATAGGCAGTTTTTTCTTACTTTCTTTCAGCATTTCAAACATCGCATCGCAAGCAGGAGTTTCAATTATTTTACTCTTAATTTTTTTAGTGTTAACCTTATATCCGCCAAGCCCGCCTTTGCCTTGCGCATTGAGGGCGTAGGTTGGTGGGCGCTTTAAAGGGTGGTCAGGTCCAACAGCAACTGGGATGTTTTGCTTGAATAAATCCATTAAAAAAAGGCAGTTGTTTGTGGCGTTTATAATTGGTCCATTTCCACCAGCGATGCAAAAAAGTTTTATGTTTATCTCTTTGCAAAATAGGGCATACATGATAGCTGTGGCGTCGTCAACACCAGGATCTGTCACAACAATACAATCAATTTTTTGTTCCATAATTAAAACACCTTTTAACAATTTCAATTTATTATATCATATTTAATTTCCCCAAGCAAATGATAAGGGAAATTTTTTTATTTTTTTAAGTTTTCTAAATATTGTGTGGTATGCAGGAAAATTTTTTGCATAATACACCATATTTAGTTTTATTTTTATTGATAAAAGTCAAATTCCACATTCTCCAAAATAACTCACGATTTGACAAAGTAAGATAAATCTTCACATTTTTCGTATGCTAGAATTTTGGCAAGGAGGTGTTATGCAAATAAAAAGTCGTGTGCATAATAACACGCTATATGTGCTTTTATGCGGAGAACTTGACGAACATTCCGCTTCATACACAAAACTCACTCTCGATAAGCTGTTTTTGGGAACGAATTTTCAAAAAATTGTGATTGATTTGTCGGAATTATCGTTTATGGACTCCACAGGTATTGGCGTTTTGATTGGACGCTATAAGAAGATGAAGGACAAAAATATTCCTATCTATATCTGCAATCCTTCCAGCCACGCAGAAAAGATTTTTAAAATGACAGGGCTTTACGAAATTATGCCCAAAATTGTTTAAGGAGTTTTATTTATGAAATATTCAAATTTTATGGAAGTGACCTTCAAGGCTTTGTCGGTTAATGAGGGGTTTGCGCGTGTTTGCGTCGCTTCTTTTTGTGTGCAACTCAATCCTTCGGTGGATGAAATAACCGACATCAAAACTGCTGTCAGTGAGGCGGTGACCAACTGCGTTGTGCATGCCTATCCTAATGCAATAAAAGGAGATATTACGCTTAGATGTGAACTTGAAGGCGATCTTGTTTCTATCACAATATCCGATAGAGGCGTGGGGATTAAAGATGTGGAAAAGGCACGCGAACCTTTCTATACCTCAAAGCCGTCGGAGGAACGCTCTGGCATGGGCTTCACGGTTATGGAAAGTTTTATGGACAGCGTGGATGTTTCCAGCAACTCATTTGGCACAACCGTGAAAATGACTAAAAGAATCGCAACTTGCGAAGTGGCTAAGGAATGTTAAGTCAGGAAGAAACTATCTCTCTCATCAAAAAAGCGCAAAACGGCGACCAAGATGCCAAGGAAACCTTGGTTAACGAAAACTCTCCGCTTATTAAAAGCGTTGTGAAGTGGTTTAAGGATAAGGGTATTGAAAATGAAGACCTCTACCAACTTGGATGCCTTGGCTTTTTAAAGGCAATTAATAATTTTGATTGCTCCTTTAATGTGAAATTTTCCACCTATGTTGTGCCAATGGTGGTGGGCGAAATTAAGCGCTTTATGCGTGATGACGGGGCTGTGAAAGTGTCGAGGGCGATTAAATCGCAAAACATCAAAATCAACAAATTTGTTGATGACTTTTTTGCTGTTAACAATAGGCGTCCAACAATTCAGGAGATTGCTAAGACTTTTCATATTCAAGAACAGGAAGTTGTGATGGTGATGGACTCTGCCAAAATGCCAGTCTCCCTTTTTGCACCCTTTGACGACGGTGAGGAAGAGGGCTTGACTGTGATAGACAGGTTCGACAGTGAAAGCGGTGGGAGTGACTTTGTTGATAATCTGGCGCTTAAAGAAGTTATTGAAAAACTGGATGACAGAGATAAGAAAATCATCCTTTTAAGGTATTTTCAAGATAAAACTCAAAGTGAAATTGCCAAAGTTTTGGGCGTTTCACAAGTGCAGGTGTCGCGTCTTGAAAACAAAATTTTGGATACTTTGAAGAAAAAGTTGTCAAATTAAAATTTTTTTTGAAAAATGCTTGAATTTGCTGGTCTATGTGTGATATAATTAATACGACTTCGGATGTTCCGCTGTGGCTTGAGGCTTTACGAACATCATGTCGAAAATCTGAAAAAAGGAGATAAGTCATGGCAAATTTAATCGACCAAATTGAAAAAGAAAACATGAAAGAGTCTGTTCCTGTCTTCTCTGTTGGCGACACTGTTAGGGTTAATGTCAGAATTAAAGAAGGCGACAAGGAAAGAATTCAGGCTTTTGAAGGTGTGGTTATTGCAAGAAAAAATGGTGGCGTTAGAGAAACTTTCACTGTTAGAAAAATCTCTTATGGCGTTGGTGTGGAAAAAACCTATCCAATTCACTCACCAAAAATTGCAAGCATTGAAGTTATCAGAAAAGGTAAGCCAAAAAGAGCAAAACTTTACTATGTTCGTGACCTCACTGGAAAGGCTGCCAAAGTTAAATCAGCAGATAATAACTAAGGTTTAAGAGTGCTTTAAGCACTCTTTTTTATTGTCATAATATTGGTGAGTGGGCGAAAGTGGCTTTTTGCTACTATGTTTGAAAACTTTGCTTTTTTAATTTTTAATAAGATGCTTTTGAAATAAAATATTTGCAAGGCAAAAAGCCAGCGTGCTTACGCACGCCCATGCTTTGCATGGACTTTCGCCCGCGTTTTCCCGCACAAGCAAAATTCAAAACACAACTTTTTTCACGCTTTAAAAAAATCAAATCAAGAGGATTAAAAGAATTCTCGTTTTTTATTTTTGTGCCAAGTTTAGTTTAAAGGCTTGCATAATACACAAGATTTTGTGGTGGTATGCAAGTTTATATTATCGGAAGCCGAGCCAAGCGCGACGAAGTCGCATTTGAGCGAGGCTGATGGTCATACACACTATGTGATGAACACAATTTATTGTGTGTTTTGCGTTTAGCAAAATTTAAACTTAACTTGTTTAAGTTTTAGCATCACATAGTTTATTTTAATTCGTTATCTTTTATAATTTCAAAAATTAAGGTTTTTGCATCGTTTTTTGCGTAATTTTTCATGTTTTTTTTGATGTTTTCGCTGTTTTTTAAAAGATAATCTAAATTTTTAAAAATAGAGTCTTTGGAAACTTCTTCCTCTTCTAACATCTTGGCAAGGTTTAGGCTTTGAAAAAGTTTAGCGTTTTCAATTTGGTCGCCACGCGAGCATTTTTTTGAAAGTGGAATTAAAAGCATAGGTTTATTTAAAACAAGAAGTTCGTTGATAACTCCGCTTCCAGCGCGAGAGATGACAACATCGGCGCGAGCATAATAATCTTCAATATTTTCTGCATATGGAAGAGGTAGATAGTTTTTATGAAAGGAAATGGCGGTGTTTTGTTTGCCGTGTAAATGCATCACATTAAATTTTGTTGTGAGAAAATCTAAGTTTTCTTTCACAAAGTCGTTTAAAAATTTTGCACCTAAACTTCCACCTAAAATTAATAGATATGGCAATTTTTCCTCCATTTGAATTTTATCCTTGTTTCCTTTCAAAATTTTATCTCGAATGGGCTGACCAGTGAACACGCACTTTTTATTTTCCTCTGCCGTCTTTTGAAATGCGGTGCACATACATTTACAAAAACGCAGAATGATTTTGTTTGCAAGCCCCATAGATAAGTCGCTTTCATGGCTAATAACTGGCACTTTTTGCTTGTGTGAGGCGATAACAACTGGCACGGCAACAAAACCGCCTTTTGAAAACACAATGTTTGGTTTTAACTTTTTTATTTCCTTTTTGCAAATTCTAATCGACCGAAAAAGTTTGAAGGGAATGAGCAAGTTTTTCAAAGTCAATTTTCTTTCCAGTTTCACAACTGGTATTTCGTGATATGTAATTTTTGGGTAAGCTTTTAAAATATCCTTTTCCATTCCACTTCCACCGAAATAGTGGATTTCATAGTCTTTAAGTTTTTCAGCCACGGCAAGTGCTGGATAGACATGGCCTGCCGTTCCGCCACCAGTTAAAATGATTTTTTTCATATTTTCCTCTTAATATAAACTATGTGATGTTAAAAATTTACTAGCATAAATTTTTAATAAATTCTGGCAAATTTGCGTGCTTTGCCCGCCATCACTGTTTGTATAACCATCAGCCTCGCTCAAATGCGACTTCGTCGCGCTTGGCTCGGCTTCCGATAATATAAACTTAGTTTTATTTTGCTTTTTTATCTATTTTTTATGATTTTTATTATAAATTTGCCAAATTTTTCGCGTAAAAGAAATTTTATGCAAAGGTCGAAAATCATTTTTTGATTTTTTAAAATTTGTGTTATAATAAAATGAAAAGTTTTAATTTAAAACTATTTTTTGAATTTTTACATATTTTGAGGTGGTTATGGCAGAAAAAAAGTATGAGTCAAAAGATATTGTGGTTTTGGAAGGGTTGGATGCTGTTAGGCTTCGCCCGGGAATGTATATCGGAACAACAAGCGCACGCGGATACCACCACATCCTTTGGGAAATTGTTGATAACGCCATCGACGAAATTGCAAACGGCTATGGCGACACAATCAAAATCTTTTTAAACACTGACGGAAGTGCAACGGTGGAGGATAATGGGCGCGGTATTCCAGTGGACATTCATCCAACACTTAAAAAGAGCGGTGTTGAGGTTGTTTACACCACTCTTCACGCTGGCGGAAAATTTAATAACGATAACTATAAATTTTCAGGCGGATTGCACGGCGTGGGCGCATCTGTCACAAACGCACTTTCAAAGTGGTGCAAAGTGACTGTTTGCAAGAATGGCAAAAAATATTTCATCGAATTCCACTCCTATGAGGATGAAAACGGAAAGATGCACAGCGGTGTTCCTGTTGCACCTTTAAAAGAAATTGGAACTTCCACCACTTCTGGCACAAGTGTGACTTTTTTGCCTGACCCAAAAGTGTTTGGCGACCAAAGATTTAGTTGTGAGGCGATTGTTAGGCGTGCAAGAGAACTTGCCTTTTTAAACAAAGGGCTTCGCATTGAAGTGACCGATAGAAACACTGGCGAGGAATATTTCTTCCACTATGAAGGTGGAATTTCTGACTTTGCGCTCTATCTTGTTGAAGGCAAAAACTCATTATTTAAAAATCCAATTTACTTTTCCGCCGAAAGCAAAGTGCTATACTTAGAGGTTGCTTTCATTTTGACCGATTCTTACACCGAAAACACCTTCTCGTTTGTCAACAACATTCCAACCACAGAAGGTGGTATGCATGAAACTGGTTTTAAGTCGGCATTCACAAAGGTGTTTAACGACTATGCGCGCGCAAGCGGACTTTTGAAGGATAAAGAACCTAATCTTCTTGGCGAAGATTTCCGCGAGGGCATCACGGTTATTATAAATGTTAAGATGAACAATGTTCAGTTTGAGGGGCAAACTAAAACCAAACTTGGTAACATTGAAGCAAAAATTGAAGTGGAAAATTTGACGCTACGCGAACTATCTAAGATTTTGGATGATAAGAAGAACTCAACCGTGGCTGAAATCATTGTGAACAAGGCAAAGCAAGCGGCAAAAGTTAGATTAGCAGCGAAAAAGGCAAAGGAACTCACTCGTGCAAAGGCAAACGCTGAAAACTTTAACCTTGTTGGAAAACTTGCCGCTTCCACTTCAAGAAACAGAGAGAAAAGCGAACTTTTCATTGTGGAAGGAGATTCCGCAGGTGGAAGTGCAAAACAGGGGCGCGACCGCTCTTTCCAAGCAATTTTACCACTTCGCGGAAAACCACTTAACGCTGAGAAAAAGCGTGTTGACCAAGTGCTTGCAAACGAGGAAATTAGAACTATTATCTCTGCGCTTGACACTGGGTTTGGCGAGGACTTTGACCTTGACAGTTTAAGATACAACAAAGTTATCATCCTTTCCGATGCCGACCAAGACGGCGCACACATCAGAGCGATACTTTTAACATTCTTCTTCCGATATATGCGACCACTTATCACCGATGGCCATGTTTTCATTGGGCTTCCACCGCTTTACAAGGTGTATAAGAAAGACTATGAAAAATATGTCTATTCCGATGCGGAACTTGCTGACGCAGTGAAAGCGGTTGGAAAGGGATATATGATTCAAAGATATAAAGGTCTTGGCGAGATGAACCCAGAGCAACTTTGGGAAACCACTATGGATCCAGAAAAGCGCACGCTTATTCAAGTGACCATTGAGGACGCGGCGGAAGCGGAAAAACTTATAACCACACTTATGGGCGATGCGATTGAGGATAGAAAAGCATACATCAGTGAACACGCGAATTTCGACAAAGAAGATAACTTCATGAAAGAATATAAAAACATTTAATTTTTCGGAGAAATATGGACGATAAAGAATTTGACCAAAATAAGCCGATTGATGGGCAGATGTGTTATGACGAACTCCTTCTTCCAGAAAGTGACGAGCCAGAAGAAGGTCCGCCAGTTGTTTTGGACGGGCAGTTGGATATTTGGTCGATAAAGCCTGTTGAGAATAAAAATTCAGAAAAAAAACAGGTTAATGAGGATAAAGATAACGAAAAAGAAACTTTAGAAACAACAGAAGATGTAATTAGCGAAAACACTAAGGAAGACTTAAAAGATGAAATAAAAAGCGATGTTGAAGAAGAGGAAATAGAAGTTCCGAAAATTGAAGAAAACGAAACTAAACATTATTCTTCAAAAGATGTTAAAAACCTTTCAAAAGTAAAAGAAGAAAAAGTTGATGAAGAGATTGATAATTTTTTAGAAGAAAACGAAGAAAGTTTAGAAGAAGAAAATGAAGAAAATTTTGAAAGCGCTGAAAGCATAGACGAGGCAGACGAGGGAATGAGCGAGGATGTTGACTATGAAAACGATGCAAGATTTGATTTAACTTCATATGCGAAATCAAAAAGAAAAAATTTTGAAACAAGTGAGAGAAAAATGGAAGAAAGAAAAGACGGATTTTATGGAGATGGCGGAAGCGGAATTATAACAAAGGAATTAAGTGATGTCCTTCACGACTCTATGATACCATACACTGAACACGTGGTTATGGATAGAGCCTTGCCAAGAGTGGAGGACGGGTTAAAGCCTGTTCAAAGGCGTATCCTTTACTCCATGATGGAACTTGGCTTAACACCAGACAAGCCATACAGAAAGTCGGCAAGAATTGTCGGCGATTGCATGGGTAAATATCATCCACACGGCGACTCATCCGTGTATGACGCAATGGTTAGGCTTTCGCAAGATTTCGTGCTTCGCGCTCCACTTGTGGACGGTCACGGAAACTTCGGTTCGGTGGACGGCGACAGCGCTGCGGCTATGCGTTATACGGAAGCGAGAATGACGCCACTTGCATTGGAACTTCTTCGCGATCTAGAAAAAGATACTGTTAGGTGGAGTTTGAACTTCGACGACACTTTAAAAGAGCCAGATGTGCTTCCAGGGCGTTTTCCAAACCTCTTAGTTAATGGTGCTTCTGGAATTGCGGTTGGTGTTGCCACCAACATACCTCCACACAACTTGGGCGAAGTCATCGACGGCGTGGTGGCGTATATCAATAAACCTAACATAACTCTCAAAGAAATGATGAAAATAATTAAAGGTCCAGATTTTCCAACAGGCGGAGAACTTATTTTAGGCGACGGCTTGAAGAGTGCCTATGAAACAGGAAAGGGAAAAATCATCATTCGTGCCAAAGTGGGAATTGAGCAGAATGGTGATAAGCAAAATTTGGTTATCACAGAACTGCCATATCAAGTGAATAAAGCGCAACTTCTTCAAAAAATTGCCGAACTTAAAGAGAAAAATCGCGATAAACTTGCCGACATCAGCGAGATACGAGATGAAAGTGATAGGTCTGGTATGCGCGCGGTTATTAGGCTTAAAAAAGACGCTAACGCTAAGAAGATTTTGGCGTATCTTTATCAAAACACCAATATGCAAATTTCTTATGCCATCAACATGGTGGCAATCGCAGGCGGAAAACCAAAACTTATGGGGCTTATGGAAATAATCTCCTACTACACTGCTTTCCAACGCGATGTTATTGTAAGACGCACAAAGTTTGACCTTAATGTTGCCAAAGAGCGCGCGCATATTGTGGAAGGGCTTTTAATTGCCATAAAAAATATTGACGCGGTTATCAAAATCATAAAAACCTCTGCGAATGTGACGGAGGCAAAAACAAGGTTGCGTGCAAAATTTGCTCTTTCCGAAAAACAAGCGCAAGCGATTTTGGATATGAGGCTGGCTCGCCTTGTTAATTTGGAAGTGAACAAACTTCAAGAGGAACTTAAAGGCTTAAAACAAAAAATCAAGGAATACGAGGAGATTTTGGGCAGTAAAAAACGCCAACTTGAAGTGGTTAAAACGGAAATTTTGGAAATCAAACGCAAATTTAACAACCGTAGACGCAGTGTGGAAATTAAAGACGGTGAGATTGTTTTAACCAAAATGGAAGAAGTGGAAGATGTTAAAGAATTTTACCTTCTTCTCTCTGCTGGCAAAACCATTAAGAAAGTTAACATGACAAACTATAACAAAACGCAAAAAACGGTTGCCGACGGCTCGACACTGTTTGATATAATCACAAGAAAAATGCTTGTGAAATCGAACGACACAGTGCTTATCTTGACCGAAAAAGGTAATTGCGTCAAGATTTCGGTGGACAAAATTCCAGAGTGCAAGTGGCGTGATAAGGGTGCAACGCTTAAACAACTTGACAAATCTGTTGACATTATGGAGTGCCCTGTTACCATTCTTCCAACCACCAAATCAGAAATTTTGATGATGACAAAAGACGGTATGATTAAACGCATGAAAGGCGAAGAGGCGGTTATCACAAAGTCATATTATAATGTTTTGAAAGTGGCAGATAACGACCAAATGATAAATGCCGAAGTGGATGAAAAGGGTAAGAGTATGCTGATGTTCACCGCACATGGCTATTGCGTTAACTTTGAAACAAGTGAAATTCCACTTCAAGGCAGAGTTTCTGGTGGCGTAAAAGGTGTTAACCTTGAGGACGGCGATTATGTTGTTTGTGCTTGTCAAAACAAAACCGACAGCGTGATTGCAGTCACCGACAACGGCTATGTGAAGAGGTTGAGCACAGTGCAAATTCCAAAGTGCGCTAGATACAGAAAGGGCGTGAAATACATCAATTTCGCTGGCGGAAAGAAAGTGCTTTCAGTTTCTGGATGCGAGAAACTTGCCATTGACCAAGGCTTAAAGTTTAAACTTATTGAAGCGAAAAAGGTTAAAATAAGCGCCGATCGTTTGGCAAATGGCACGCAAGAAGTTAAGAGTAAAGTTTTGGATGTTTATCCTTTTGAAGATTAAAATTGAAAAAACATTAAATTTAATGAAATGTAAACGGGGAGTTTATGGAAACAAAATATTTTCCTTAAATTTAGACAAAAAATGACTAAATGGGCGAAGTTTTGTCTTTGTTTTTACTGCACATTCCTCTATAATTGTGTTTGAGGTGATTGAATTGGCAAGGAAAATTGTGGTGACAAGTGGCAAAGGCGGGGTTGGCAAAACAACAATATGTGCAAATTTGGGCGTTTATCTTTCTCGCCTTGGCTTTCGTGTGGCAATGCTGGATGTGGATATTGGGCTTAACAACTTGGATGTTGTTATGGGGTTAGAGAAGCAAGTCGTTTTCGACATAACGGATGTTGTCAGTGGAAAGTGTCGGGTTAGGCAAGCGCTTGTGCAGGATGTGAATTATCCTTCGCTTTATCTTTTGCCGTCCTCACATTCCTATGCTTCCAGCAAGATTACTGGCGAGCATATTAAAAACATAACCGACATCATCGACCACTCTTTTGACTACATTCTTTTAGATTGCCCAGCGGGAGTTGAGGCGGGTTTTCATCGGGCAGTGTATCCAGCAAATGAGGCTATTATTGTTGTGACGCCTCATTTAAGTTCCCTTCGCGATGCCGACAAGGTGCTTTCAATAATCTCTTCCTATCACATTGAAAGCAAGTATCTTGTTATCAATCGTATGCGTGGCGACTTGCTTCTTTCAGGCGAGATGATTAACATTGAAAGTATTGTTAAGGCTATGAATATTCCACTTATCGGCGTTATTCCAGAGGACGACTCGGTTGGAAAAATGTCGTCAAATGGCAGAATTTTGACTGACTCAGAAAGCGCGCGGGCTTTCACTTTGCTTTCCGAAAACATACATAACGGAAGCAAAAAGATTTTCGATTGCACTTATAAATATCGCGGAATTATGGGCTATTTCAAACGAACAATCAAGAAACGAGTTTAGGAGGTTTTATGGAGTTGTTTCGACTGGATGAGGTTTTGGTGAATGATAAATTTTCAAACATCAGCGAGGTGGCAAGGCTTTTGGAACATGAAATCACACCCATTTTAAGAAACTATATAGCGCTATCTTCCGATGTGATTGTTAGATACAAAAAATGCGGAAATGGCTATCGATTTATGCTGGAAGTTGACGCGGAAAGAATTAAACCTTTTGGAAAGATCCTATGATTGAATTTTTAGAATAGCTTGTAAATGGAAGTTGTGAAAAAAATATGTATAAATTATTTAAATTTTAATGATAAAAAAAGACTTCAATTTCTGAAGCCTTTAATTTTATTTTGAAAAATACACCATTCCATAGCAACCAGGGCCTGCGTGAGTTCCAACAACGCAACCAATGCTGTGATATTCCATATTTTTTGGGTCAACTTCAAGTTCCTTAAAATATTTTTCCACAAACTTTCTTATATTGTCATCGTCCGCGGAGTAACCAAAATAGATTGGATAACTTTTATCGCGATTTTTCACGCAGTCAAGCATGAATAAGTTTGCTTGCTCACCACGCTTTTTCGCAATGTTGGTGACCTTTCCACCTTCTAGTGATATTATAGGTTTAACATTAAGCGCTGTTCCAAGGGCGGCAGCAACGCCACTGATTCTTCCGCCTTGTTTAAGATATTTAAGGTCGTTGATAACAGCAATAAGTTTGATTTTGCTTTTAAGCCTTTCAAGTTCATCAATAACTTCTTGTGGTTGTCTGTCTTTTTCCTTAATAAACTTCACAATTTCCATGATAAGCGCGCCTTCTGCAAAAGTGGTTATAAGTGAATCGCAAATATACACATTTTTCATGTTAAGTGCATCAACTGCGTTTTTTGCTTGTGCAATTGTGCCAGCAAGATTGGAAGAAATAACAATCGTCAAAACAAACCAACCCTCCTTGTTGCAATAAGGGGTTAGTGCGTTTTCAAATTTATATTGATTTGGCTGGCTGGTTTTTGGAATTATGCCAGTTGATTTAAGTTTGGCATAAAATTCGTCATTAGGCAAGCCTTCAGGATAGAGTTCGCCATTAAAGTTAACTTCGATTGGCAAAATGGTGATGTCATTTTCCTTTGCAAATTTCTCAGGCATATCAACGGAAGCTTCTGTGACAATTTTATATTTCATATATACCTCTCTTGAATTTTATCCTATATATATTATAAAAAAATTGCTCGCGTTTGGCAAGCAATTCTTCGTTTTATTTCAAATTTTTTTAGTTAATTTCGTTTAAAAAGTTGGTTGGTGAAGTTGTATAGCGCAATCATAAGCACGAGATAGTAGATAATGGAAATGTAGAAACTTCCTCCAGCCACAAGTTTGGTTGTTAAAAAGCCGAAATTCACCGCGCCTCCACCAAAGAAAGTGAATAAGTTGGAATGAACGAATGGGAAGATGGTGTAAACAAAAAATCCACTTAAAAAGATGTTCATAACTAGTCCCGCGCCAAACACAAGAAGTGAGATTGCAAACATAAGTTCAAACTTTCTCGACAAATTCATGATGAACATGGAGATGATGACATAGAAAAGAATTTCAAGTTCAATGCAAAAGAATTTTATGAGGAGATAGAGAATTGGGCTTATCGAGAAGGTTGTGATGTAGTTAAACACGGTTAAAATTGGCGTGAAGGTGACGCCGTATATGAGATAGCCAGCAATAAGATATAATGCTGAGAAAAGGAAAAGCAAGAAGAGTGTGCTGAAAACGATTGCTAAAAATTTGCCACCAAAGGCAGAGTAGAAGGAAACATTTTGCGAAAGCACCATATCCACTTTTCCTGTTTGCCTGTCGCGTCCGAAAAGTTTGTAAACAAAGAAAATGGCACAAATTGTGAGCACAAAACCAACTATGCACATTTCGTAGTAAGCAAAATCATAAGCGGTGATTTCGCCAGTTGCCTTGTTAAAGTCCATAGGCGAAAGATGATTTTGGTAATAAAGTTCTTCTGAGGAAATTGCACTGTTTCTGAGGGCTAAGTTTTGCAATAATTCAACTTCTTCTTGTGTTTCATAGCCTATGAAATTGGCATAGGTTGGAAAACTGTGAATAAGTTCGATGTAAAGAGAATCATTTAAGGCACTTCCCGCACTTTCAGCCACAAGTTTATAGTTTAAAATTAAACTTTCTAAATCTGTTAAGCTCCCGTTGTTTTGATATAAATTTAAAAATTCCTCTTCAATGCTATCTAGTTTTGCTTGTGCATTTGTCACGAAACTTTCTTCAAGCGAATTTAAAACTTCTTCGTCCATTTCATAGTTTATTGGCTCTAATGAAGTAAAGGCATAATATAAATCTCTTTGAGCCCACACATTCGCATAAATTGTTCTTATTGAATTGTTATCAGAAGCAGCAAAAAGTGTGGAAGATAACATTTCAGCAAGGTTTGTTAAAACTTCAAGGTCGCTTTCTGTGAAATATAAAGTGCTTTCAAAGACTTCGGCGTTTTCCACCTTTTCCACAAAATTTAAGTATTCGTTTCTTCGGTTGACATTTTCAAGATTACTATATAAAGGTTCACCGTTAGGATAGGAAACAAAATATTGAATTTCTCTGAAAAGTTCATCAAGAGTGGTTTTCACACTTTCAAATTCTGTGGCAATTTCGTTTGTGCGCTGGGCACCGATTAAATTTTCGTTGTTTTCAATGATTGCCACTAGGTTGCTTTTGGAATCGGCTTCGTTAGAATAGTAAAAATTGTTAAAAAGTTCTTCGCTTGTTTCGCTTTCATAGGAAAGAGAGTAGGCGGGTGTTATGGTCGGACTGTAAAAAATTCCTAAAATTGCAGTTAAAATGAGAATAATTCCTATTCCAAAGTAGGTAATAGGATTAAAAACAAGGCGTTTGAAATCATAAAAGGCGATTTTTAAGGTTTTCATTCGTTATTCTCCTCTTGTGGAAGCTTTGGAGCGAGGCTGGCGAAAATCTGCTCAGTTTTATCTGTTAAAGTTCCTGCACTTTTAACTTCAATTTTCTTTTCGGTTAAAAATGTGATGAGTTTAGCACATTCCTCTTCATCGCAGTCTGTTAAAAGCACCTTGTTGTTTAAAAGTTTAACTTCAAAGCCTTTTTCGTCACGCAAAAGTTTGCCAGCATAGTTTGGATATGGCGATTCAATGAAGGTGTAGTTTTCCTCCTCCACAAAGTTAACAACATTTTCGTTTGGCATAATGGCGTCAACAGTTCTGTTGGCGAGGAGTAGGAAAGTGTCGCAAACATCTGTAAGACTATCAGCAGACTCGCTTGTTAAAATCACGCTTCCGCCTTTTTTGGCAAGTTGGCGCAAAAACTTTTTAAGATTCAAAGAAAATTCCTCATCAACACATTTAAAAGGTTCGTCTAAAATATAGACGCGGGCATCGGTTATGAAGGTGAGTGCGATTGCCATTTTTTTCTTCTCGTAAAAGTTGAGCCTTAATACTTTTGAGTTTTTTCTCTTTTTCATTTCAAACTGTTCAAGAGAAGAAAGCATTTTTTGCTTGTTATAATGATTTTTTAAACTTGACATAAACTTCAAATTGTTTTTAACACTTTGGAATTTGAAAAACATTGGAGGGTCAAGGCAAAGATTGATTTCAGATTGCAATTTTTTGTTCTTAACAAGGCTTATGCCGTCAAGATAAATATCGCCCTCAGAAACTGGGAGAGCATTGGAAATTGCTTTAATTAGGCTTGTTTTTCCAGAGCCTTTTTCGCCAATCACACCCAAGATTTCTCCTTCATGCAAGGAAAAAGAAATGTGGTTTAGCAAAAATTTTTTCTTAACAAGTGTGCTTAAATTTTCCACACTTAAAACAACTTTTTCTTCCATAATTTTATTATATCAAACTTGAATAAATTTGTAAAGGTATATTTTAGAAATAAGTTATTTTTTAAGCTGTAAAGATTAAAGAAATTTGCAAAAAGAAAATTTATGAAATTTTAAAGCAAGATAAAAATTGAAAAAACATGGAAAAAATCAAAAAAAATCGCAAAAAAATGCGATTTTTGGCGTGTTTTTTGTTGATTTTATGTATTTTTTTAAAAATTTAGTCGGTGTTAATTAAATTATCAAAAACAAATTCGTATATGTTTGGTGCTTGTTGACGCCATTTTTTGCAACACTCTTCGGCACTTTGCCTTGTTGGTGCTTTAACTTTAATTTCAAAAAGTGGGGTGGTGATTAAACTTTCATAAATGCGCATTGTCACAAGATATGCGCCGTCGTCGCTGTCGGTGTAGTTTGCGTAATATTCCTGCGAAATTTTGATGTTAAGCCTGTTGTTTTTAACATAGTCGGTGATTTCATCGCGAAGAGAATTTGGAATTCTTTCATAAAAATATGACAGGCAATCGCGTCCTTCAAAAGTGAGGGTGTAGCGCATTTCGCCTTCCTTACACTGAGTTTTGTAGATAAGTTTAGACTCGGAAAGTTGATATAATAGGTCTAGGCAGTCCATATAGTTTATCCAGTTGTTTTTCACCGCACAAATTTCAATAATAGAATTTTCGGTGAGAGGCATCTCAACTTTGTCGAGAACGAACAAAATAATAAGTTTATTTGTGACAGCATCGTAATTCATTTTTATCTCCGCTATGATTTTAGCATGTTTTGAAAGAAAAAGCAAATATCTTCTTATTTTAATTTGATTTTTTCTTTATTTGTGCTAAAATGAAAGATATTGGAGGGAGAATATGGAAGAATTTGATAAAGCACAAGTGGAAAAATTTGTGGCTTCATGTAATGATATGTTAAGTGGTAAATTTTTGGATATTAAAAAGGCGCTTTCAAACATTGTTGACAGCGTGGCAGACAGCGACGACATTTTGTCTTTTATCGCCGAAAGTGTGCCTAGCCTTGAAGATATTGATATATATGAAAGTGTGTTTACAATCGACCCAAAAACAAAGGTGGGAAAAATTGCTTTGCCAAGTGATGAAAAGGAGAGGTTGGGTATTACCACAAAGGTTTTCAGTGAACTAACCAGCGGAAAACTTAATTTCACAAAATTTTTGGAAACATATTTTAAAAATCCTTCTTTGTCTCCAACTCAAAGTTTTCTTGAAAAATTTGTGAAACCTTTTAGAGATATAATAAGTAAGCATTTTCAAATTAATGAGGCGCTGACTTTTAAGGATATTGATAAGGCACAAAAAGTTAGTTTTAAAGAAGAGAATAAACCTATGGAAGAGCAAGAGGAAGATGAGGAAGAAACTTTCGAGGAAACCCTTCCAGGAATGAGTGATGTGAAAAAAGAAATTGAAAGAATTGTTGGCGAAATGCAAGCAAGTTTGAAATTTGAACGAAAGCATCAAGATGAGGTTGAGGATGTTGACATGATGCTTAATGGGCTTTTAAAGGCGTGTGAATCTGACGACCTACTTATCATCAATGCGCTTATATTAGGAATTAAACACGCCACCAAAAAGGTAAAATCGGTAAAATATCTTGTTTCTGACCTAGAGGAATTGATGTATGACTATTGCGACTATCTTGCAGGTAATCATGACGAGCAGGTTGAAGCCGAAGAATAAAAGAAAAAATGCTTTTCAGTCTTTAAAGATTTGAAAAGTATTTTTTAAAAAAGTCAAAAAAATGATATTTTTTAAGAAAAAATGTTAAAAAATGTCGCTTTTTATCAATTTTTTTCATGTTATCATGTTATTTAAAAGTTTTTCATAGAATGATAGCATGAAAAGAAGTCCTATTTTTGCCATAAATTTTAAAGGCTATTACATCAACCTTTTGATTTGCGTTATGCTTATAGCCGTTTCTTGTTTTGCCGTTCTTGGAATTAGCATAGTTTCCACTTCCTCTAACATTGTTAACGGCGTTTACTATTCTGGTAATCAAAACAGCAACAAAATTTCGCTTATGATAAATGTCTATTGGGGAACGGAATATCTAGACGGTATGTTGGAAATTTTGGATAAGTATGATGTTAAAACCACTTTCTTTGTGGGAGGCACTTGGGTGGAGCAAGAAGAAGAGATGTTGAAAAAGATTTACAGCCTCGGTCACGAAATTGGCAATCATGGCTATAAACATAAAGACCAAGACAAACTTTCTTATGCAGATAACCAAACCGAAATTTTAACTACGCACAATCTTGTCAAAGATACTCTTGGAGTGGAAATGAATTTGTTTACTCCGCCAAGTGGTGCCTATTCCAAAACCACTGTTGAGGTTGCTGACAGTTTGAACTATTTAACTGTTATGTGGACGCGCGACACGATTGATTGGCGCGACCACGACACCAATCTTATATATGAGCGAGCAGTTACTAATGCCAAGGGTGGAGATTTAATTTTGATGCATCCAACCGAGTGCACGCTGAATGCTCTTGAAAACATTATCATCACACTTCAGGGAAGAGGCTTTAAATTAACAACAGTCAGTGATAATCTTTCTTAAAAAAGTAAAAAAATAACAAAAAAATCACTTTTTTTCAAAAAAATGTCGTTTTTTATTGAATTTTTGTAAATAAAACAAAAATTTGACAAATTTTTAAGGAAAAAATCAAATTAATATTTATGCAAAAAAAATTAATAAATATACAAAAATATTTTGAAGATTTTTCTTTAAGTGCTATAATTATATAAACGGGGGAACTATGGCAGTTTATAAACTTAACTCCAAAAAGAAGGGTGGCAAAGATGTGAAGAAGATTATTGGCTTCACACTTATTGGCGTGTCCTCTTTTGCCTATCTTTTTTTAACTGGCATTTGGGATGTTATGTATGCTTTTCTTTTGGGTGTGTTTGGCGTGTTTGCCTATCCTCTTTTCCTCATTCTTTTTATTGTTGGACTTGCCCTTGTGAATAAACGACGATATGTTATGGGTAAAAGATATATGATAAGCATGATTCTTATGGTGTATTTCTTTTTGTGCTTAATTCAACTTATCATTGTTGGCGGAAGAGGTGAACTTTCGTTCTGGCAGTATTTGGCACTTAACTATTCAAGAATGTGGACGGCAGGCGGAATTATCACTGGCATTATCACAACTCCACTTATCTTTCTTGCCACAGAAATTGGTGCATACATCATTGTTGTGATTGCCTTTCTTCTTTGCCTAGCGCTTTTCTTAGACAGCCTTAATGTGTTTAAACGCGTTGGAAATCGTGAGAAACCTGTTGTGCAAGTTAAGGAAAAAAGAGTGGAAAATCCAATTACCTCTGTTAAATCTTCTCCTGTTGTGAAAGAGGAAGTTAATGTTGTTTTAGACGGCAACTTAAAGGAAGAAGAAAAAGAAGAGAAGAAAGTGCTTTCCACGCGAGAACTTTTGGGCTTAGACAAGAAGCGAAACAAAGCATATGAATATTTCCCACAAGAAGAAAATAAAGTGGAAGTTAAAAAGGAAGAAAAAACTCCAAAATCGTTAAGAGAACTCATTTTAACTCCGCCAGAAATTAATTATGAAGAATATTTCAAGGAAATCAATAAGCCAAAAGCACCTGAAAAAGAGGAAGTTGACGAAAATGTTAACGCTTTGAAAAACGAAGAAGTGGAAACAGAGGCGCAAGAAGAAGTTGTGCAAGATGATGAATTTCAAAATGTTGATAATCCTTTTGTGCAAGAAAGTTTCGATGAGGACATAATCTCGCAAGCCGACGACATCATTCGCTCGGCTGTGGAAGAGGAAAAAGTGGAAAATCCTGAAATATATGAGCATACTGACGACGAAAAACCACAAGAAGAAGTGTTCCATGAAAGAAATTCAAGAGATTCACTACTTAGGCGTGACGGCGCATTTGCTCCAGAATTTCCAACGCGGGAGGAGCGTCCAACATTTAATTTAAGGCGTGACGAGGCGAAAAAGGAAGAAAAACAAGAGGAAGAAAAGGAAGAAGACAACGAACCTTATGTTTATGAAAAACCACCTCTTGATTTTATCACAACAAAGTCGGTTGACCTTTCAACTTTAAACGAAGATGTGGCAGAAAAACGCGTTCTTCTTGAAAACACTTTGGAAAATTTTGGTGTGCCAGCAAAAGTTCAGGGTGTGGTGGTTGGACCTGCGGTCACAAGGTATGAACTTGAAATGCCACAAGGGGTTTCCGTTTCCAAAATCAAAAACCGTGCAGACGACATCGCTCTTTCTCTTGCTGCAGAAGGTTCAATAAGAATTGAAGCTCCAGTTCCCGGTAAAAGCGTGGTGGGTGTGGAAGTTCCAAATAAAAGTATCGCCACAGTTAGTTTGCGAGATGTTTTGGAAAGCAAGGAGTTCACTCAAAGTTCTTCTCCACTAACTTTTGCTCTCGGCAAGGACATCACAGGCAACACCATAACTTGCAATATGCAAAAATTAACTCATCTTTTGGTGGCAGGCTCAACTGGCTCTGGAAAGTCGGTTTGCCTTAACTCTATCATTTTAAGTTTAATCTATAAAGCGTCGCCAGAAGAGGTGAAAATTATTTTGGTTGACCCTAAGCGCGTGGAATTCACTTCCTATAACGGCTTACCACATCTTATCATGCCAAATGTTGTGTGCGAAACTCAAAAGGCCATTAACACACTTGCTTGGGCGGTGACGGAAATGGAACGCCGTTTTGAGATGCTTGGTTTTGCACGCGTTAAAAATATTGACGAATATAACCAAACGCCAGATGTTGTTTCTGGCAAAATTAAAAAGATGCCTTTTATCGTTATCATTGTGGACGAACTTGCTGACCTTATGATGACTGGTAAAAAGGAAGTGGAAGAGAAGATTATCCGTCTTGCACAAAAATCGCGTGCAGCAGGCATTCATCTTATTCTTGCCACACAAAGACCTTCCGTTGATGTCATCACAGGGCTTATTAAATCAAACTTCCCATCGCGTATTGCCTTCGCGGTCACAAGTGCGGTGGACTCTATGACCATTCTTGACCGAGTGGGCGCGGAAAAACTTTTAGGTAAAGGCGATATGCTTTACTATCCAGTTGGCGCACAAGAGCCTAAGCGTGTTCAAGCCTGCTTCATCACAACAGCAGAAACTAACCGTATTGTTGATTATGTTCGCGACAATAATAAACCTATTTTTGATAAAGAGGTAGAGGAGCAAATTTTAAATCCAAACAAAAATGTTAACCCAAATGCACTTGTTAACAATGAAACCGACGAACTTCTTCCTCTTGCACTTAAAGCAGCAATCGACTGCGGTCAGGCTTCGGCAACAATGATCAGGCGTAAGTTTGCCATTGGCTATCCTCGCGCTGCCAGAATTATTGACCAAATGGAAGAGGCGGGCTATATTTCCACTGCAGACGGTGTGAAGGGCAGAACAGTTTATATCACAGAGGAAGAGTTTAAAGAGATATTTGGTGACCAATACGATTAATTCAAATGAGGTGAAAATGGAAAACATAAAGGATAAAAAAATTTCGGCAATATCGCTTGGATGTGACAAAAACAGGGTGGACCTAGAGAAAATGCTCTTCTGCCTAAAAAACTATGGCTTTCAAATTGTGGAGAATGTTGAAAACGCCGACATTGTGATTGTTAATACCTGCGCTTTTATCACGCCAGCAAAGGAAGAGGCGCTTGAAAACATCTTTGAAATGTGCAATTTGAAAGAGAAAAAGAAGATTGAAAAAGTGATAGTTTCGGGTTGCCTTTCACAAAGGTATAAGGCGCAACTTGAAAAGGAAATTAAGGAAGTTGATGCGTTTTTGACCCTTCAAGACAACGAAAACATCTGCGAAATATTAGAGGACTTATATGGAGTGAGTCATCAAAAGCAGAAAAAAGACTTGGGCAGGGTTTTGACTTCGCGTGGCAGTTATGCCTTTCTTAAAATTGCGGATGGATGCAGTAATGGCTGTTCGTTTTGCACCATTCCAAGAATTAGAGGAAGATATATAAGTTATCCTATGGACGACATTGTGGATGAGGCGAAATATCTTGCAGGGCGCGGAATTAAGGAACTTGTTTTGGTGGCGCAAGATGTTTCAAGATATGGCGAGGATTTATATAAAGAAAATAAACTAATTCCGCTACTTCAAAAGCTGTCGAAAATCAAGGGTATTGAATGGATAAGGCTTCACTACATCTATCCTGAAAAAACCTCAGAGGAACTTCTTAAGTTTATTGAAGAAAACGATAAGATGTGTAAGTATGTGGATATCCCTCTTCAACATATCGACGACCGCATTTTAAAAAGCATGAATAGGCGTCTTAATGAAGAGGACACGCGGGCGCTTATGAAAACGATGAAAGAAAAATATCCCGACATTGCAGTGCGCTCCACTTTCATTGTTGGCTATCCAACCGAAACTGGCGCCGAATTTAAAAAATTATGCAATTTCATTAAAGATGTTAAATTTGACTATGCAGGTTTCTTCCCTTACTATCGTGAAGAAAACACGGCAAGTTTCTACCTTAAAAAACAACATTTTGAAACGGTTAAGAAAAAACGGTTTAAAAAAATAACCAAAATTCAAAATGAGATTGCCTACGAAAAAGCAAAACAGCTTTTAGGACAAACTTTTAAAACTTTAATCGACTATTTCGACAATTCGACAGGAGTTTACATAGGTCACACAGAATTTTTTTCTCCAACAGTTGACTTTGAAGTGCAAATTGTGGATAATGGAAATATAAAAGCGGGAGATTTTGTTTCTGTCACATTTATGTCATTTGACGGAAGCGCATTTAAAGGAGAGGTTTATGAACTTACCAAATAAAATAACATTAACAAGAATTTGCTTAATTCCAGTGTTTCTTTTCTTCTATCTTGCAGATTTCATTCCTTACGGCAAACTTGTCGCCACAATCATGTTTGCGCTCATCAGTTTAACCGACTTAATTGACGGAAAAATTGCCAGAAAACGCAATTTGGTGACAACGCTTGGAGCGTTTATGGACCCACTTGCCGATAAACTACTTGTGATGAGTGGTCTAATTTGCATTATTGCCTATCCCGTGACAGCAAATGGCGGTGGTTTTGCACCTATGCCAATTCTTAACCCTGTTTACATCGGTGTGGTTGCTGTTTGCATAATTTTAGCACGCGAATTTATGATAACCGCTCTTCGCACGCTTGCAGCATCAAACGGCATTGTTTTAAAGGCGGATATGTATGGCAAAGTTAAAACCACTTTCCAATTTATCACCATTATCTACTATCTTGCTTACTCGTTCATTGTGGAAGAATTTTACTATGCAATAAGTGGCGTGGCAAACACAGTGCTTGGTATTGTTGGCTACATTCTTCTTGCTATCACAATCATTCTAACAATCATCTCTGGTTGCAACTATATGATTAAGAATAAAGATGTTTTTAAAGAGAAAAAGAAAGCGGAAAAGGAAAACACAAAAACCGATAGTGAAGAAATTGTGGCTAAAGAAGAAAAAAAGTAGGGCGTAAGCTCTATTTTTTATCATATCAATAAAATTATTTATGAAAAATATTTTGATTTTTACATAGATTTAGGTTATAATAGTGTTGTAAAATTGGAGAGTATTATGGAAAAAGACAAAAAACTAACGAAAGAAGAATCATTAGACCAAGCACTTCTTCAAATTGAAAAACAATTTGGTAAGGGTGCAATCATGAAACTTGGCAATCAAACCGTGCAGAAAGTGGATGTTATTCCAACAGGATGTTTGACGCTTGATGTTGCTCTTGGCATTGGTGGAATTCCACGCGGAAGAATTGTGGAAATTTATGGACCAGAATCTTCTGGTAAAACCACAGTCTCTTTGCATATCATTGCCGAGGCACAAAAACTTGGCGGAACTTGTGCTTTTATCGACGCTGAACACGCGCTTGACCCAATCTATGCCGAAAAACTTGGCGTGAACATAAGCGAACTTTATGTTTCTCAACCAGATAACGGCGAACAGGCATTAAATATTTGCGACACGCTTGTGCGTTCGGGTGCTTTTTCAGTTATTGTTGTTGATTCTGTTGCCGCACTCACACCAAAGGCAGAAATCGACGGCGAAATGGGCGACAATCATGTGGGCTTGCAAGCAAGAATGATGAGTCAAGCTTTAAGAAAACTTACATCCATCACAAACAAATCTAACACAACGGTTATTTTCATCAACCAGCTCCGTGAAAAAGTGGGTGTTATGTTTGGCTCGCCAGAAACAACAACTGGCGGTAAGGCACTTAAATTTTACGCTTCCATTCGCCTTGATGTTAGAAAAGTTGATGTGATTAAAGACGGCACAAACATCATAGGCAACAAAACAAGAGTGAAAGTTGTTAAAAACAAACTTGCTCCACCATTTAGAACTGCCGAGTTCGACATTATGTATGGCAAAGGTGTTTCAAAATCTGGTTGTGTTGTGGATATGGCTCTTTCGCTTGGCATAATCAAAAAGTCTGGCGCTTGGTTTTCATATAACGACGAAAAGATTGGGCAAGGCAAGGAAAACACCAAACTCACTCTTGAAAAGGACCCAGCACTTATGGCAGAAATTGAAAATAAGATTAAGGAACAAACAAGTTCTGGCGAAAATGTTCCAACCGCGTCTAGTGACGATAAGGAGGAAAAAACGGAAGAATAATTTTTCCTTAATAAATAAAAGCATATCGGTGTGATATGCTTTTTGTTTTTTACATCATGATTATAAATTCATGAAAAATAAGAAATCAAAAATTTTTGAGTGTTTTAAAAACTGAAAGGTTGCTGCGTTTTGAACCATGTTTCTTGTGGTTTTTCTTTATTTAAAATCACAAAAGTTTTTTCTTTGTCGTCAAGTTCTGTTTTGCCCTGGAAGTTGTATTTAATTGTGATTTCATTTTCTTCTTGTTTAAGTGGCAGGGTGATGAGTTGGCTAGATGTGGTGTCTTTAATTGTGCGGTAAAATTCGCCGTTAAGATAAATATCATATTTTAAATGGCGTTTTGGTTTAAATGTTAAAACGGCGTTGTGGTTTTCTCGCTTGCACTCTGCCTCGATGTCGGATAGTGTCACAAAGTTCTCCGAAACTTCGCTTGGCATATTGAACCTTGAAAAAAGCGCACTTTCTGTGTATCTATCTGGTGCTACGGGGCTTGCAAGCACAATTCTGTGATTGTCTTCTTTTTCAATTAAATCGATTTTTGCTTCCACAACATGAGGAGACTTATCAAAACTTGTCTTTTTAAAAGAAACTTCTTGTAAAAAATTTTTAACCACTTCCGTTGGTTGATTACCGCCAGTGTAAGTAATTGGAGTGTTATCCAAATTTCCGCACCAAACGCCGATTGTGTTTTCTGGCGTATAGGAAATGTTGTAAGCGTCCAAATTTTGTTTGCTGTTTTTCTTTCCAACTGTGCCAGTTTTGGAGGCAACTTCAGTGTTTGAAACTGTGCTAAGTTTTTTTGCTGTGCCTGTTTTTGCCGTTTCTTTCAATATGTCGGTCATAAGGAAAGCGGAGTCATCTCTTAAAACTTGTTTTTCAATCGGTGTATGCTTATAGATAAGTTTTCCGTTTTTGTCGAGAATATAGGAAACAAATTTCGCGTCACTGTATGTGCCGTTGTTTGCAAGAGTGGTGTAGGAATTTGTTAGAGTTTTCAAGTTTTCGCCATAGGTAAGTCCGCCAAGCGCAATGGCATAACTGTCGTCTTTCTCGTCGAAAGCAAGCCCCATGCGCTCGGCATACATCTTGCCAGTGTCGATGCCAATGTAACTTAAAACCTTTATGGCAACAGTGTTAACGGAATTTTTGACGGCGTCTTTAATGGAAATGTAGCCGTTATATTTTTCGCCGACATTGCTTGGAGAGTAATCTCCAATTTTAATTTTTTCATCCAAAACTTCCGTTTCAGGCGTGATAACATTTTCGTTGAGGGCAGGCGCATAAACCAAAATTGGCTTAATGGTGGAACCCACTTGCCTTTTTGCTTCCAAAATTTTGTATGGACTTAAGCCATAATATGCGCTGACGCCATGACTTAGGTTATCAATCACAATTCCAGCATAATCACTTTCAAAATTCTCCTTTTCTAAAGCCTCAACAAGCGCTTTTTGTTTTTCCGCGTTTTGATAGGTGTGAATTTGAAAGCCACCAATCGCAATTTGTTTTGCTGGCAAATTGAGAATTTTTGATGCTTCGTCGATGCTTGCTTGCGAATAGGAATTAAGTTTGTTTTCGGTGTGGCTGTTGACATCAAGCATAATTCCTTTATTCACCGCTTGTAAATATTCATTTGTGGTGATTTTTCCGTCCTTTTCCATTTCTGCAAGCACCAAATTTCTTCGTTTCAGTGCATTTTCTGGATGATTTATGGGAGAGTATTTATTCGGCGATTTAATCATGCCAGCAAGCGTGCAACTTTCGTTTAAGTCGAGGTTTTTGGCGCTTTTGTTGAAATAAAACTCGGAAGCGCTTTCAATGCCATAGCAATTATTGCCAAAATAGATAACATTTAGGTAGCATTCCAAAATTTTATCCTTATCAAACTCTTTTTCCAGTTTTTTTGTTAAAACCATTTCCTTTATTTTGCGTTCAAAGGTCTTTTCGTTTGATAGGTGTGTGTTTTTGATGAGTTGCTGGCTTATGGTGGAAGCACCTTCTTTCAGCGAAAAAGATTTGAGGTTATTATACATCGCTTTCAAAATTCGCTTTGGGTTTAAACCGTGATGATGATAAAATTCCTTATCCTCCACACTTATGAACGCCTCTTTTGTGTGAGTTGGAATATCCT
Source organism: uncultured Clostridia bacterium (assembly GCA_930971385.1). Classification (GTDB taxonomy): domain Bacteria; phylum Bacillota; class Clostridia; order Christensenellales; family UBA1242; genus Caccovivens. Next base: position 240,865 of record CAKNGB010000001.1, read on the forward strand.
CTGAGGAAATATAAGGCATATTGAAGTTGTTGTTGTCGTCAAGCAAAACATTTTCATTGTCGTATACTTCAATGGCAAGCGAGGGAGAGGTCAATGCTTCGGCGTTTAGTGGTATTTTTGAAAATTTTAGATATTCCACAAGAAAATATATGCCACAAAACATGACAAGCGCCAGCAAAATGACCAAAACAGATATTAGACATATTCTGACAATTTTCCTCATTTTTCTAGTATGTTTCATATTTTCACAAAAATACATCTCTTCTCTTGCAAAAATCGACAAAAACCTGTATAATATAGGCATGAAATATATTATTATAACTTATGGTTGCCAAATGAATGTGCATGAAAGTGAAAAACTTGCCTATATCTGCGAAAAGCTCGGCTACACACCGACGGATAAAAGAGAGGAAGCAGATCTAATCATCTTTAACACTTGTGCCATTCGAGAAGGGGCAGAAGACAGAGTTTTTGGAAATGTGGGCGCACTTAAAAAGTTAAAGAAAATGCGACCTAACATTATCATTGCCGTGTGTGGCTGTATGACGCAAAAGGAGCAAACTGCAAACTACATTTTGCGCACTTTTCCTTTTGTTGATATTGTGCTTGGCACTTTCAATCTTGCAAATTTCGCGCACTACATCGAGGCGGTTAAAACAGGCAGACAACTGGAAATTTTGAAGGAAGGCGAAATCGACGAAACGGTGCCATACAAGCGTTCCGACCGCGACAATGCGTGGGTTAACATCATGCAAGGATGCAACAATTTTTGCACCTATTGCATTGTGCCGTATGTTCGAGGCAGAGAGAAAAGTAGGAAAGAGGAAAACATTTTAAAAGAAATCAAAGAAATTGTTGAACAGAAGAAGTTTAAGAAAATCACACTTTTAGGGCAAAATGTCAACTCCTATGGGCAAGATTTGAAGGACGGCTCGACATTTAGTAAACTTCTTTCGGATATTTGCAAAATTGACGGCGATTTTTCTTTAACTTTTATGACTTCTCATCCAAAAGATTTAACAAGCGACGTCATTGATGTGATTGCGAAAGAAAAAAAGATTTTAAAGGAAATTCATCTTCCAGCGCAAAGCGGAAACAACAGAATTTTGGCGCTTATGAATAGGCGCTATACACGAGAAAAATATCTCTCCATAATTAAGGAAATTCGCGAAAAAATTCCAAATTGCAAAATAACTTCCGACTTTATTGTTGGCTTTCCAACCGAAACGGAAGAGGAGTTTAAAGACACTTTAAGTTTGGTTAAGGAAGTGAAATTTGACGGCATTTTTGCTTTCATGTATTCCCCACGCGAAGGAACAGTGGCTGAAAAAATGGAAGGGCAAATTGACCAAAAAACAAAAAAGAGAAGAGTTAATGCGCTTTTAAGGCTAGAAAAAGAAATTCAAGAGGAAAAGAGAAATGGCAGAAAATAAAAAAGACGAATATTCTCCAATGATAGAACATTACAAAAATATGAAAGAACGCTATGATGATTGCGTTTTATTCTATCGTCTTGGCGACTTTTATGAACTATTCTTTGAAGATGCGGTGGAGATAAGCCGAGTTTTAGATTTAACGCTGACCGAAAAGAAAGCGGGTAACGGCAAAAAAGCACCAATGTGCGGAGTGCCATATCACGCAGCAGATAACTACATTGCGAAACTTGTTAACAAAGGATATAAAGTGGCAATTTGCGAGCAACTGACCGACCCAAAACCTGGGCAAATTGTGGAGCGTGATGTTGTGAGAGTTATTACGGCTGGCACTGTGACTGAGGACAGTATGCTTGAAGAGCGAAAAAATAACTACCTCATGTGCTTAACAAAACAAGGAAGCACTCTTTCTATTGTCTACTGCGACATCACAACTGGCGATGTTCATCTACAAAATTATTCTGAAAACATTGAAACAGAATTTTCCAATCTTTTCACGCGCATAATGCCGTCGCAGGTCATTGGAAATGACGAGGCGAAGGCTTTTTATGAGAATTTGCAAATTCAAAACCTTGGCTATTGCCCAAAATTTGAGGAGTATTATGAATATGCATTTGTGCTTGAAAAATGCAAGGATAATATCTTTAACCAATTTGGTAAGAACGCATTAAAGGTTTTTGAAATTAAAAATGATTTAGACATTATTTGCCTTGGCGCATTCTTAGAATATCTAAACGAAACTCAAAAGCGTGCAATTAAGAATTTAAACAAGGTCATTAAACACACAAACGACAATTTCCTTATCATCGACATGAACACAAGAAGAAATTTGGAACTTGTGGAAGCAATTCGCGATAGAAGAAGATATGGTAGTTTGCTTTGGCTTTTGGATAAAACCAAAACCAGCATGGGTGCAAGGAAATTTAGGCAAATTTTCGACCAACCTTTAAAAGACAGTGGAAAGATTAACGCAAGGCTTGACAGTGTGGAGGAACTTGCAAAAAACCTAATACTTCGCGATAAGTTAAGCGAAATTTTGTCGGATGTTAGAGATATTGAAAGGTTGAGTGGTAAGATTGGCTATGGAAATGTGATGCCAAAAGATTTGGTGGCGCTTAGAATTTCCTTAGAGCAAATTCCTCTTCTTCAAGAGGCTATGGCACCATGCAAAAGCAAAAGTTTAGTGAAAATTAGAGAAAATTTGGTGGATTTTTCAGAGATAACCAAACTTCTTAAAAATGCCATAGTTAAAGAGCCTCCGTCAAATATGCGAGACGGCGGATATATCGCTGAAAAATTTAATCCTGAACTTGACGAACTTAGAGATATTAAAGAAAACAGCAAAAAGTGGATTAAGGAACTTGAACAGAGAGAGCGCGAGAAAACAAAGATAAAAAGTTTGAAGATAGACTCAAACAGTGTGTTTGGCTATTACATTGAAGTTAGCAAATTGCAATCTGAGCAAGTGCCACTAAGATACATTCGCAAACAGACCTTGACAAATGCAGAAAGATATATAACAGACGAACTTAAAGACCTTGAAGAGAGGATTTTTAATGCCGACGAGGGCGCGGTTAAACTTGAGGCAAAGATATATAAAACGCTTGTGGACTATCTTGTTAACTACATACGAAACTTTCAAGAACTTGCAAATTTTATTGCAGAACTTGATATGCTTTTGTCGCTAAGCATAAGCGCTGTGAAATATAACTTTGTGAAGCCAACCATTAATAAGAATGTGAAACACATCAAAATTGTGGACGGCAGACATCCAATCGTGGAACATTTCGTGAAGCAAAGTAATTTCATCACAAACGACACGCTTCTAGATAACATTGACAACAAGATGATGATAATCACAGGTCCTAACATGGCAGGTAAAAGCACGTACATGAGGCAGGTGGCACTTATCACATTCATGGCGCATATAGGAAGTTTTGTGCCAGCAAAGAGCGCGGAAATTTCGATAACCGACCGCATCTTCACACGCGTGGGTGCAAGCGACGACTTGGCGTTTGGTCAAAGCACATTCATGGTGGAAATGAGCGAGGTTGCTAACATTCTTGCCAATGCCACAAGTGACAGTTTGGTGGTTTTAGACGAAATCGGCAGAGGAACCTCCACTTTCGATGGGCTTTCAATTGCTTGGGCGGTGGTTGAATATATTGCCAAAAACCTTAGTTGCAAAACCTTGTTTGCCACACACTATCATGAACTAAGCGAACTTGAAGGTGTGATTAAAGGTGTTAAAAATTATAAGTCCACAGTGAAAGAAGTGGGCGATAAAGTGGTGTTTTTAAGAAAGATAATAAGAGGAAGCGCCAATAAGAGTTTTGGTGTTGAAGTTGCCAAACTTGCTGGCGTGCCAGAGGCGGTTATTGCGCGCGCAAAGGAGATAAGTGCAAACCTTGAAAGAGTCAACCAAAAACTTGACCTCGACATCTTCTCTGAGAACGAAGAAAGACAGCAGGCGGAAAAGAAAAATAAACTTGGTCAACAACTTCTTTCCATTCTTAAAGACATCGACATGAACAGGATGTCGCCAATGGAGTGTTTTGAAGTTTTAAACGATTTAGTGGAAAAAGCAAAAGAATAAAAGGAGTTTTTTATGAAAATTAATGTGCTTACGCCTAAAATTTACAATCGAATTGCGGCAGGCGAAGTGGTGGAAAAACCAGCAAGTGTTGTTAAGGAACTTGTGGAAAACAGCATGGACGCGGGCGCAACTAAAATCAAGGTGGAAATATATGACGGCGGAATAAGAGATATTATTGTGACCGATAACGGCTGTGGAATTGAAAAAGAGGATTTGCCACTTGCTTTTCTTCCTCATGCCACAAGCAAAATTCAAAATGTGGACGATTTGGACAGCATTTCCACACTTGGTTTCCGAGGCGAAGCACTTGCCAGCATTGCGTCCGTTTCCATGGTTAAACTTTCCACAAAAACGCCTAATTCTGAAAGCGGATACATGATTGAAGCAAGCGCAGGCGACATTTCCAAGGTCAGCGAAATTGCAAAATCTAACGGCACAACCATTCGCGTTTCCAACCTCTTTTTCAACACGCCAGCACGAGCAAAGTTTTTAAGAAAACCTAAAACGGAAGAAGGCGATGTGACGCACCTTGTGCAAAGGTTCATGCTGTCAAGGCCAGACATTCAATTCGAGTATTATGTTGACGACAAATGTATATATAGTTCCACAACGGGTAAACTTGAAGATGTTGTGTATCTAATTTATGGCAGAGATATTTATGACCACTTATTAAAAGTTGAGGGTGCTGAGGACTATGTTTCAGTCAGTGGCTTTGTTGCGTCGCCAAAGTGTTCAAGACCTAATAGAACTTGGCAAACCTTGTTTGTTAACGGAAGATATGTGGAAAATTACCAAATTTCAGCGTGCATACAAGGTGCTTTCGAGTCGTTTTTAATGAAAGGTAGGTTTCCAATTTATGTTTTAAACCTCACTCTTCCATTTGATAAGGTGGATGTGAATGTTCATCCTAATAAGAAAGAAGTGAAATTTCAAGAAAGTGCTAAGGTTTTCATGTGCATAAGGCGAGCGGTGGAAAAAGCACTTGTGGGTGCGAACCTCATTGCCGATTTTGAATTTACAAATCGTGAGGAAAAAGATTGGAGCAAATTTTCCATTGAAAATGACCCAGAACCACGCCGAACGCATTTTGATGCCGAGTTAAAAACGAATATCGACGGCGCGTCTTATAGCGAGGGCGCAAACTATATGGTTTCCATCGACCACACCGACGATACCAAAATTCCAACCGCGAAAGATTTGCAAAAAAAGGGTATTGATGTTATCAATATGCCAGAATTTTCCAAGATTAAAAACGATAAGAGGCTAAGAAATAAACCAGGCGGATTTATATTTTTCGACCAAACAGAAGAACGACTTTTAAAAGAAGTTGACTTAACCGTTCCTCCAAAAAGGGAAGAAGTTAAAAAAGAAGAACCACAAGAGGAAGAGACTTTCATTGACGCAAATGTCAGCGAAGAAGTGAAGATTGTTGGCGTTGTGTTTAAGACCTACATCATTGCCGAATATCGCGACAGTGTTTATGTCATTGACCAGCACGCCATGCACGAGCGTCAACTTTACGAAAAACTCAAAAAACAAATCGACACCAACACGCTTTTAAGGCAAGATTTACTTGTTCCTTACGAGTTTTCTCTTCAAAGTTTGGATGCTGAAAAATTTAGCGATAAGATTGACAATTTGAAAAATTTGGGCTTTACAGTGGAAGAAAACGGTTTAGATTTCAAAATCAGCACCGTGCCATTTGTTTTGAATGGAATTTCTTTGAATAAGTTTGTGGAAGACATTTTGGCAGACGAAACGCTGGGCGAAAAGAAAGCAAGTGCGTTCGTTAACGAAAAACTTTGTCAAACGGCTTGCAAACACGCCATTCGTGCAGGCGACAGCGTGACGAAAGATGAAATTGTGTATCTCATTGAAGAAATGCAAAAAAACATCCTTCTTTGCCCACACGGCAGACCTATTGTTGTGAAAATTTCCAAGAAAGACTTTGAAAAAATGTTTAAAAGGGTGCTTTGATGAAAGCGCTGTTCATTCTTGGCCCAACAGCAGTGGGGAAAACTGCAATATCAGTTAAACTTGCCAAACATTTTGGTGGCGAGATAATTTCTTGCGACTCGGTGCAGGTGTATCGTGGGTTGGACATCGGCTCGGCAAAGATTAAAAAAGAGGAAACAGGCGGCGTTCCACATCATTTAATCGACATCGTTTCGCCAAAGGAAGATTTCACGGCTTTTCAATTTGTTTCGCTTATGAAAGAGAAGATAAAGGAAATAAGTGAAAGAAACAAACTTCCAATCGTGGTTGGTGGTACAAGTTTATATGTGAAGTCGCTTATTTTAAACTATAATTTTGGCGGGGCTGGAAAAGACGAGAATTTAAGAAAAAAACTGGAAGTAATTTTGAAAAATGAGGGCGTGGAGAAACTTTACTCTTATCTTAAAACTGTCAATTTGGATTTGGCAACAAAAACAGAAAAAGATAATCCTGTGAGAGTTATTAGGGCGATTGAAATTGCGTTAGGTAGCGGAGAAAAAACCTCGTCAAAAAGTGAAATAGACTCGCTTATTTTTGCTCTCACCATGGAGAGAGAAAAGTTGTATGAAAGAATAAATTTGCGTGTGGATATGATGCTTGATGAAGGGCTTGTGGATGAAGTTAAAAGGTTAAAAGAGGAAGGTTTAACGCGAGAGAATTCTTCCATGAAAGCGATTGGATATAAGGAAGTTTTATCGTTCTTAGACGGCGAAATTTCCTATGAGCGCATGGTGGAGTTAATTAAACAGCACAGCCGAAACTATGCCAAAAGGCAGTTGACATTTCTTCGTGGCATGGAAAACATCAACTATATCGACGCTGAGGAGGAAAACTCCTTTCAAAAAATATGTGAAAAAGTTAAGGAGTGGTTAAATGGATAAGAAAAAACTGGAAATTTTAAACGAAATTGAAAAAAATCTTCAAGACAGATTTAAAAAGATAGACGATGTTGCACTTTTCAATCAAAACAAGGTGCTTGAAGCGTTTAATAAAAGAGAAATAACAAATCAACATTTTGCAGGAACAACTGGCTATGGCTACACCGACAAAGGTAAAGACGGGCTTTGCAATGTTTTTGCTGATGTTTTTAACGCGGAAGACGCACTTGTTTCTGTGCATTTAACAAGCGGAACTCACGCCATTGCCACAGCGCTTTATGGTTTGTTAAGGCCAAAAGACACACTTCTTTCCATAACTGGCGACCTTTACGACACACTTTCCGACACGCTTTTCGGCAAAGATAATGGAAGTTTGGAAAGTTTGGGCGTCAACATCAAATTTGTTGATTTAATAAATTCCACTTTTGATGAGGATAAGATTTATAAACTTGTTAAAAAACTTAAACCACGCGTGGTGTTTGTGCAAAGGTCACGAGGCTATTCGGCAAGGAAGGCGCTTTCTATTTTTGACATGGAAAACGTGTTTAAAAGAATTAAAGAGATTTCTCCAAAATCGTTCATTGTGGTTGATAATTGTTACGGCGAATTTATAGAAGTTAAAGAACCAACCGAAGTTGGTGCCGATGTTTGTGTGGGAAGTTTGATTAAAAATATCGGTGGTTCGCTTGCTCCAACAGGTGGATATATTGTTGGCACAAAAGAGGCACTTTCTCACATTGAAAACCGCTTAACTTGCCCTTCTCTTGGAAGGGAAACAGGCTCGTATGAGGCTGGCTATCGCTTATTCTATCAAGGGCTTTTCATGGCTCCTCACATCGTAAGTCAAGCAGTGAAAGGCGCCTACTTAATCGGCGAAGTGATGAAAAGGCAGGGCTATAAAATCATTCCAGACACAAGCGAGAATTCCTTCGACATCATCAAAAGCATTGTGTTTAACACCGAAGAGGAATTAATTAAATTTGTTCAACTTATTCAAAAACTTTCGCCAGTTGACTCCAACGCCCTTCCAATTCCATACGACATGGCTGGCTATACCACCAAAGTTATCATGGCGGCAGGCACTTTTGTGGAGGGGGCGTCAATCGAACTTAGTTGCGACAGTCCCATCAAAAAGCCATACATTGCATACTTCCAAGGTGGCATAACCTATGAGCAACTCAAAATTGTGGCATACAATCTTTTAGATTTTTCGGAAAAATAAAATTTTTACAGATTGCTTTTTCTTTGATAACACTATGGTGAGATAAAAAGGGCGAGTAGTCCTTTTTTTTCATGTCTAATTGCTTTTAAGTTTTTCTGTTTTTAGGCTTATTTGTTCTTATTTTTTTGTGGTTTTAATATGATATTATATGACATATAAATCACATTCTTTTATCAATGGGCTGAGGTTTTCTTGCGTTAAGGCGATGAAAGAAAATCGCATTAAATTTATCATCACGCTTGTTTTGGTTTTGATTGCCATTTCTGCTGGCGTTTTTGTTGCCATAAAAAACACGGCAAACAGTTCCTTATCCAGCCTTCAAGAGATTTCGCTTGACGATTTTGCCTCTGGCTTTGTGGGTTCTTCCTCTGCATTTTTTTCTCGAACGCTTTCGCTTACCATTAATGTTTTAATTTTATTCGGTGTTTCTTTTGTGCCTTTTCTTTTTCCGCTTGCTGAAGTTTTGATTGTTTATCGAAGTTATCTTTTTGGATTAAATTTTACACTAATTTTTCTTCTTTATGGCTTAGGTGGAAGTTTAACGGCAATTGTGGTCATTTTGCCATGTCAACTTCTTACACTTTTCATTCTCATAATGTTCTATTTGGTGCTTTCAAAAATCAACGGCAACTGCAAACGCTATGGCGGAACGGACTGCAACAGATTTCTATTTTTGTTGTTTGGCTTACTTCTTTTAATTGCCGTCAATCTTGTGGAAACAATTCTTCTTTACCTATTAAATGGGCAGGTGATTTTGGTTATTTAATAATTAGTATAAAAATTTTCCTTTTGCAAAATATATGTAAAAGGAGTTTTTTATGAAAAAGATACTTTCTTCATCCCTCTTAGTTTTCCTTACACTTTGCTTTCTTATTTCTCCATGTGCAAGAATTGCAATTGCGGAAAACGATGTTGACATCTCATCAAGGAGCGGAATTTTAATGGACTATGCAAGCGGAGAAATCTTGTTTGCAAAAAATGCGGAAACACATCTGCCAGTTGCCAGCATGGTTAAAATGATGACCATTTTAATTGCGCTTGAAGAATACGATGCAAACAATGTGACGCTTGACACCATGATTTCCACCACCGAAAACGCTTCTGGAATGGGTGGCTCGCAGGTTTTCATCGACCCGTATGTTGAGTATTCTTTCGAGGACTTATTAAAATCGGTTATCATGGCATCGGCAAACGATGCTTCTGTTGCACTTGCGGAGTATTTCAATGGCAACGAGAAAAGTTTTGTTAACAGAATGAATAAGCGCGCAAAAGAACTTGGCATGACAAACACCAACTATGTTAACTCGACTGGGCTTCCAGCACCAGAGCAATATTCTTGCGCAAAAGACTCAGCAATTCTTATGCGAGAAATTTTGAAGCATGACCTATATCATAACTACTCTTCCATTTGGATGGACACGCTCACTCATCCGTCTGGCAGAGAAACCGAACTTGTGAACACAAACAAACTCATCCGCTATTTTGAGGGATGCGACGGCGGAAAAACAGGCTCCACAAACGAGGCGGGTTGTTGTTTGACCGCTTCGGCAAAACGAAACGACATGAGGCTTATTTCTGTTATCATTGGTGCGGAAAACAGCAAAACTAGGTTCAACGAAAGTTCTCTTCTTTTAAGTTATGGTTTTGCTAACTTTGAAAACAAGTTGTTGGTGGATATTAGCGCGCCACTTAAAAAAGTTAAAGTGAATAAAGGTAAACTTGATGAAGTTGATGTTTATGGCGAAGAAAATTTCAGTGTGATTGTTAAAAAGGGCGATAATGCTACCTATGAAACTAATATGGAAATTCCAGACGCAGTCAAAGCGCCACTAGGAAATGGAGATGTTGTTGGTAAGGTTGTGATAACAAAAGAAGGAAGTGTGATTAAGGAAGTTAATGTTATTGTGAAAGAAGATATTAAACATTCCTCATACTTAGACAACTTCAACAAAATCGTGGAAAACTGGTAATATCGCATATATTTTGAGAGAAAAGGGTGTAAAAAACACTCTTTTTTCTTTTATTTTTGCTTGCTAATTTATTTGAAGTTTTGTTATAATTAACTGTATAAAGGAGTTTTAGGTGGCAGAAGAGGAAATTGTGCAAGAAAAACAGGAAGATATGCTTCTCGCGACGGATGCATATCGCTTTAAACTCGACAATTTTGAAGGCCCTCTTGACCTTCTTCTTCACCTTATCAAAGAAGCAAAACTTGACATCGCCACTGTTAAACTTGCCGACATCACCGAGCAATATCTTAACTATATGCAAGATTTAAAGAACATCGACATGGACAGGGCAAGCGAGTTCATCACTGTTGCTGCCACTTTGATTGAAATTAAATCGAAAAAACTTCTTCCAGTTGAGCAAGAGGCAACCGTGGATGAAGAAGAGGATGATGAGGCAATTCTTTTGAGGCGCCTAAAGGAATATGAACTTTTCAAAAAGGCTGGGCAGGAACTTAAAGGTATTGAAGATATAAATAAACTCTATCGCGCACCAGGCAAGGAAACCGAAAAGGTAAAAATTGTTATGAAAGATATGGTGCTTGACAAACTTCTTGACGCTTTTGCCAAACTTTTAACGCGTGAAGAACTTAAAAAAGCAATCAAGAACGATGAACCAAAAAAGATTGTGAAAGACAGATTCACAGTGGCAGAGAAAATCATTTCCATAAGAAATTTTGCCAAGGAGCATAAGAGGTTTGAGTTTGAGGAACTCTTTGCCGACGATATGACAAAAAGTGAACTCATCAATGTGTTTTTGGCGGTTTTGGAACTTTTGAAACTTCAAACAATCAAGGTTTTGCAAAACGGAACTTTTGGAAATATTGTGATAACTTCAAATGAGGTGTGATATGAAAGTGGAAAATAAAAAAGAGTTAAAGGAAATTGTTTTATCCATTCTTTTTGTGGCAGGCGACGGCTTGGATAAAGACTTTATCTTGCAAAAACTGGAAATTTCGCCGAAGGAACTTGACGAGATTGTTGAAGAACTTTGTAAGGAGTATAACGGCGAAAAGGGTATTCATGTGATTAAATATAAAAACAAAGTTCAACTTGCTTCCAACCCTCAATATGCTGAATATATCAGCGAGGTTTTGAACCCTGTGCGAGAAAAGTCATTGACAAGGGCGGCACTTGAAACTTTGGCGATTATTGCATATAAACAACCAATCACAAAACTTGAAATTGAAGATATTAGGCGCGTCAATTGCGACTATGCAGTGCAGATTTTGGTTGACCAAAACATGATTGAAGTTGTGGGAAGAAAGGACGCTGTTGGAAAACCTCTTCTTTTCGGCACAACGGAAAACTTTTTGAAAAGATTTAATTTAACAGACCTTGCTGATTTACCAGACTATGAACAACTGCTGGAAAGAATTAGAGTCATCAACGAGGAAGAAATTAAAAATGCAGAAAGCGACAGTTTGTATAACGAATTTGAACTTCAAACCGAGGAATTGCCTGACTTTTTGAAAGATGAAGACGAATTGAATAAGGTGACAGGCGACGCGTCGTAACGCCTAAAAAAATAAAATTTTAACTTCAAAAAATTTACAACTTTTGCAATTTAATTTACTCTTTTTTCACAATACAAAAATAAATAACACTTTAGGCACATTCTTTTAAAGAGGATGTGTTTTTTTAAAATTAACAACTCTAATTTTTAAATGGCAATTAATTTTAAATTTAATTTTCTCAAGATTTTGGCTGGTCGCGTTGCATAATACACCATATGTTGTGGTGATATGCAATAAATTGGCGCTAAGTGCATCAAAATTATGAGTGAGAAGGAAATTAAGAGTTTTTTTAAAATCTTCACATATTGTTTTGTAAATTTATATTTATTTGTTATAATTTAATATATAGTCGTTTTTTCCGATTTATTTTTAAGGAGTTTTAATGCCTAACTCATACGGCGCAGACATCGAAACTGTTATGAATAGTGTTGATAGTTCCAAAGCGGGACTATCCTCTTCCGTTGCGCAAGAAAGGCTTAAAAAGAACGGCAAAAATCTTATTGTCAGCAAAAAGAAAAAAAGTGAATTCGTTAAATTTTTGGGGCAGTTTAAAGATGTTTTAATCATTGTGCTTCTTTGCTGTGCAGTTATCAGCGTGGTTTTGGGGGCTGTTAAAGGTGACACAAACGAATTTATTGACGCTGGCATGATTATGCTTGTGGTTCTGTCTAACTCTATTATCGGCTATATTCAAGAGCGTAAAAGTGAGCAGGCGATGCTGGCACTTAAAAACATGACTAAGCCTTTTTGCAAGGCCATGCGTGACGGCAAAGTTGTGAAAGTTAAATCTGAGGAACTTGTGCTTGGCGATATTGTTATTTTGGAAGCAGGCGACATCGTTCCAGCGGACCTAAGGCTTGTGGAAACAAAGTCGCTTAAGGTTGAAGAAAGTGCGCTCACTGGCGAAAGTGAGGCTGTTGAAAAAGATGCGGGAAAAATCTTGGAAAACAACGCAGTTTTGGGCGACAGAGTGAACATGGCATATATGGGCAGTGTGGTCACATATGGAAGAGGGCGTGGAGTTGTGGTTTCGTGCGGTATGAACACTGAAATGGGTAAAATTGCCACTGAACTTAATGAAATTAAAAAAGAATCCACACCACTCACAAAGCGCATAAAAACCACAAGCATATATTTGACACTTATTGTGATTTTGGTTTCCGTTATTCTTTTTGTCATTTCCGTTTGCACAGGTGCCGATGTTTTTGATTCTTTCTCAATGGCGATTGCCATTGCCGTTTGTGTGATTCCAGAGGGGCTTCCAGCGTGCATGACAATTTGTATGTCGATTGGAGTTAAGCGTATGAGCGCTCAGCGTGCCATTGTGAAAAAACTTCCAGCGGTGGAAACACTTGGCTCAACCGAAGTTATTTGCACCGATAAAACAGGCACATTAACACTCAACAAAATGACAGTTAAACAGGCTTTCTTCTTCGATGACGCATTGAAAGTTTTTAATAGATGCAATATGTCTTTAAAAACTCTAACTGGTGGCACTGTGCAAGTTGCAAAGGCGGAAAAAGATGCCTTCGACCTTGTTTCAAACAACAAAACTGTTCAGGCATTTTTGGCAAGCATGGTGCTTTGCAACGATGTTCAAATTAAGCTTGAAAACGAAAATCTTTCCTGCATAGGTGACCCAACCGAAGTGGCACTTGTGCATTGCGGATATGCTTTTGGCGTCAGCAAAGACCTAATGGAAGGAAGGTTTGAACGCGTGGGCGAAGTGCCTTTCGACAGCGTCAGAAAAATGATGACCACAGTAAATCTCGATAAAGATGGAAAATATGCATACACTAAAGGTGCGCTCGACAGTGTTTTAAGCCGTTGCACCAAAGTTTTGGTGAATGGCAGAGTGAAAAAACTAACACAAAACGATGTGGATACGATTTTAAAACAAAATTCCGCTTTGGCTTCGCGTGCGCTTAGAGTTTTGGCTTTTGCTTTTAAAAAAGTGGATAAAGGCATAAGAAAATTCACTTCCGACAACACGGAAAATGACCTTGTGTTCATTGGTCTTATTGGCATGATGGATCCACCTCGCGAAGAAGTTTTTGAAAGCATCAAAACTTGTAAAGAAGCTGGCATTGATGTTGTGATGATAACTGGTGACCATAAGGAAACCGCCTTTGCCATTGCAAACGAACTTGGCATATGCAAGGATAAGAGGCAAGTGATAACTGGCGAAGAATTAAACAAAATTAACGATGAAGAATTTGTTAAAATTGTTGGTGATTATAAGGTCTATGCACGCGTTAGCCCAGAACATAAAGTGAAAATTGTGAGGGCAATTAAGGCGAACGGAAAGGTTGTGGCAATGACGGGCGACGGCGTGAACGATGCGCCAAGCATACGTGTGGCAGACATTGGTGTTGGCATGGGAATCACTGGCACTGATGTCACAAAAGAAGCGTCGGACTTAATTTTGACAGACGATAATTTTGCCACAATTGTTGGCGCAGTCAAGGAAGGCAGAAAAGTTTATCAGAACATAATGAAAATTCTGCAATTTTTACTTGAGTCTAGTTTTGCCTCATTGTTTGCAATCACCATTGTTTCGTTTATCTTTCTTGGTATGCCAGAGTATTCCATTTTCACCGCTCCACTTTTGCTTTGGATAAACTTTGTTTCCGACACTTTTGTGGGCTTAGCACTTGGGTTTGAAGAAGCGGAAAAAGACATCATGAAAGAAAAGCCTCACACAAAAAGAGGAAGTTTGCTTAAAGGCAGGGTGGCACTGAACATCTTTTTACCTTCCATTTTTGTGGCGGGAATTTTGATTGCGCTATACACCGTGATGACGCTTGTTTACCATGTTGAACCAACGTATGCCACCACATTTTGTTTTATCTTCCTGAGTTTCTCACAACTTTTCCATGCTTACAACTTAAAAAGCGACACGCAAAGTTTGTTTTCTTCCAATCCATTTAACAATAAAGCCTTAAACAGTGGCTTTTTAGCCTCGGCAATTTTAACAATCATTGTTGTTCTTTTACCAATTCCAGCACTGCAAGATGCGTTTGGAATTTGTTCTATTGATTGGTGGGCGTGGTTTGTGGCAATTGGACTTGCGCTTTTGATTGTGCCTTTCATGGAAATTGTGAAGTTGCTTGACAGGTTTATGAAACGAAGAAAGAGAATGAAAGATGAGAAAAAGTAAGATTTTTAACCTAAGTTCCATATCCATTGTGGTTTGTGAGTGCATTCAATATGCAGTCATAATCTTTATCGACCTCTTTTTTGTTTCCAACATTTTGCGAAACGACAGCCTTGGGCAGAGTGTGAACTATAACATCATTCAAATTGGCATATTTTACCTAATTTACTATGCAATTTTAGGTTTTAGTTATTTTTTAACTGGTTATTATCTCAAAAAACATAATAAAAGTGTGTTTGTTTCCATTGGCGCAATAGGCTACACAATAACAATTGTTTTAATTTACTTTTTAGAAAACAGTTTAATGACCTTTCTTCCGCTTATTGCGGTTATCTATGGAATTAGTTTTTCATTCTTTTCGTCAGGCTATAACAACTTAACTTCGGAAACAATTTCCAGCAAACATCAAGTGCGCTTTTTTGCGGTTAAAAGAATTGCTCTTCAATGTGTTTACATCGTGCTTCCTGTGACGCTCGGCTTTTTGGATAGCATCGACTTTTCCATTATCACAATCATCATGGCTGTTTTATGCGTGGTTTTGGTGGTCTTTTCCTTTTTGATTAAGCCAAAGCAAGTTTACAAACTTTCATTTAACATACCAAAATTTTATAGATATCTTAAAAACAACAAACAAAGCACGGAACCGCTTGAATTTGTGTATCTGTCCAACTTTTTCCGAGGGGCAAGTTATGATTGCTTCACCACTCTTTTAACAATTTTGGTTTACATCACCATGCGCTCCAGCACCACGCTTGGAATTTTGCAATCTGTTTTCACGCTTTGCTCCATTGTGACGATGTTCCTATATTTAAGATACTATCGAAAAAAGCGAGCAAAATCTTTCATCTTTCCATCCATAATTTTGATTGCAATTGCCACGGTTGCCATAATTTCAGTGGCAAGTTTAGGTGAGGCGATTTTTGAAATTGTTGTTATTGTGTTCTATGGCGTTTACACAGTTTTGAATGTTATCATAATGTCAATTTCCGACAGCCGTCGCGCAAGCGTGGTTAGAATTTTATCTCTTCACTCGCACATTTTGGAAAGCACGGCAATCATGGAGTTTAGTTTGGCACTTGGAAGAATTATGTCAACAGTTCTCATCATCTTGGCAGGAGTATTCGACGGCCTTGTTGGGCTTGACACCCACATCTTCCTTCTCATTGTGTTTGGCTTTGTTGCTGTTATGTATGTTCTTTATGGGCTTATGCTTTACTTCATCGAAAGAAGTTTGATAAGGCAAGATGAGCAGTTCCACAAAATTCATGTTAACGAACTTTTTGAAAAGGTGGAGGATTAACCTTTGACAAAGCGCTTTTAGTGGTGTATAATAAAAAAGTTTAAGGAGTTATTATGATTTTAGAATTGCAAAATGAAAAACTAAGTAAGATTAAAGAAAATTTTTCCTTTATAAAGGAGTGTCTTTGACTTACCAAATGTCAATAAAAAACTTGAAGAGTTAAAAAAAGAACAATTAAGCGATGGTTTTTATAACGACCCAAAACTTGTTTCTAAGGTTGGGCGAGAGATGAAAACCTGCGAGTATAAAATTGAAAAGGTGAAAAATCTTGAAAAGAAAATTGAAGATGCAAGCGCTTTAATTGAACTTCTTTCCGACACCGACGACCAAGCCCTTTTTGACGAATTAAATTCCACACTTTTGGAGCTTGAGAAAGAAGTGGAAGAAGCAAGATTGGAAACGCTTTTGTCTGGAAAATATGACAGTTTTAATGCTATTTTAACACTTCACGCTGGTGCTGGCGGAACAGAGGCTATGGACTGGACAAATATGCTTTTCAGGATGTATTCCATGTATGCTGAAAAACACAACTATAAAGTGAAAGTTTTAGATGTTCTGGACGGTGAGGAGGCAGGGATTAAAAGCATAACATTTTTGGTCAGCGGAGAAAATGCTTATGGCTATTTGAAAGCGGAAAAAGGCGTGCATAGGCTTGTTCGCATTTCGCCGTTCGACGCCAACGCAAGAAGGCACACAAGTTTTGCCTCTCTTGAAGTTATGCCAGAAATTGACGAAGCACCAGACATTGTTATTCGTCCTGAAGACTTAAAAATCGACACCTATCGAAGTTCTGGTGCAGGCGGGCAACACGTGAACAAAACCGAGTCTGCCATTCGCATAACGCACATTCCAACAGGCATAATTGTTTCTTGTCAAACGGAAAGGTCGCAAGTTCAAAATCGTGAAACCGCCATGAAGATGTTATACAGTAAACTGGTGGAAAAGCAGGAACTTGAAGAACAAGAAAAACTTGCCTCCATTCGCGGAGATGTTAAGAAAATTGAGTGGGGAAGTCAAATCCGCTCCTATGTTTTTTGCCCATACACCATGGTAAAAGACCACAGAACAAACTATGAAACCAGCGATATTCAAGCAGTTATGAACGGAGATATTCAAGATTTTATCAACGAATATTTAAAACGCACAAGCGTGAAAGGAGAGGAAAATGGCTGATTATCTTGAAATTGCAAAAGAAAAGTTTTCCAGCCTTCGTTCTAAGAAAGATGTTGTCATTTTGGCTGTTGAATCCTCTTGCGACGAAACGGCAGTGGCGATTGTTAAAAATGGCAGAGAGGTGCTTGCAAACATTGTGGCTTCACAAATTGAAATTCACAAACGCTTTGGTGGAGTTGTGCCAGAGGTTGCCTCTCGAAATCACATCTTAGCCATTTCAAATTGCTATCACGAGGCGTTAAAGGAAGCAAACCTAACGGCTAATGACCTAGATGCAGTGGCAGTCACTTACGGCGCTGGGCTTATGGGTGCGCTTCTTGTGGGCGTCAACTTTGCCAAGGCACTTAGTTATGCGCTTAAACTGCCTCTTATTGCAGTTAGCCATGTGCATGGTCACATTTCAGCAAACTACATTTCTCACAAAGACCTAACTCCACCTTTCACTTGCCTTATGGTAAGTGGTGGGCACACGGCGCTTTTGAATGTGGAAGATTATTGCGAAATTAATCTTATCGGCTCCACGGTTGACGATTCTGTGGGCGAGTGCTTTGATAAGGTTGCACGCGTTTTGGGGCTTTCCTATCCAGGTGGGCCAAACATCGATAGGTGCGCAAAACTTGGAAAGAACAATATTGAATTTTTAAACCACACACCACTAAAGAATACCTATAACTTTTCGTTCAGTGGAATTAAAACAGCGGTTGTCAACTTTGTGCATAACCGCCTTCAACGCGGAGCGGAAGTGGATGTTAACGATGTTGCTTGCTCGTTTCAAGAACTTGTCACAGACGACTTGGTGGAAAAAACCATGCGCTTTTTATTGGAAAGTGGAAGCAAAAAACTTGTTGTTGCAGGTGGTGTGGGCGCAAATTCAAGATTGCGCGAAAAACTTGAAAAAGTTTGCCACGAGTTTGGTGTGGAACTATATTTACCAGACCTTAAATTCTGCACGGATAACGCTGGCATGATTGGCTCAATGGCATATTACTACATGAAAAGCGGAATTGGTCTTGCAGATTTAACGCTTTCTGCAAAGCCAAATGTGGATATATCTTTATCTGTTAAAAAGTAAAAGGAGAAAACATGGAACTTCTTGCTCCCGCTGGGAATTTTGAAAAATTTTTGACGGCACTTCATTTTGGAGCGGACGCAGTTTATCTTGCTGGCAATCGCTTTGGGCTCAGGGCGTTTGCTGGTAATTTTTCCGATGAAGAAATTGTTGAGGCTGTGAAAATTGCGCACAAAATGAAAAAGAAAGTTTACATAACCTTAAACATCATCGCACATGATAAAGACTTTGAGGGTTTGAAAGAATATTTGGAGTTTTTGCAAAACGAGGCAAAGGTGGACGCTGTGATTGTGGCAGACGTGGGCGTTTTAGAATTTGTGAAAATTCATGCTCCAATTTTGGATGTTCATGTCAGCACGCAGGCAAATGTCATAAATTCTTACACCGCCAAATTTTTTGCCGACCTTGGCGTTAAAAGGCTGATTCTTGCAAGAGAGTTAAGTTTAGAGGAAATTAAAAACATACGAAAAAATCTCTCTAAAAAAGTGGAACTTGAAGTTTTTGTGCACGGTGCAATGTGCATGGCATATTCTGGCAGATGCCTTCTTTCCAACTATCTCACAGGTCGCGACTCCAATCACGGCGAGTGCGTGCAGGCGTGCAGGTGGAAGTATTATGTTAGAGAGGTTAGCCGAGAGGACGAACTTGAAGTTGAGGAGGACGAAAAGGGAAGTTATATCTTTAATTCCAAAGACCTCAATATGCTTCCATATCTTAAAGAATTGCAAGAAGCAGGGGTAGACAGCATCAAAATTGAGGGTAGAATGAAATCTTCATACTATGTTGCCACAGTTGTCAATGCCTACCGAATGGCGCTTGACAATTTGCCAAAGCCACCAAGCAAAGAGCTTTGCGAAGAACTTTTGAAAGCAAGCCACAGACGCTACACCACAGGTTTCTATTTCGACGAAACCAACAGGCAGTTTCAAGAGGATAGCATGCCAGTGCAAGACTCCACTTTCATTGCTCTTGTCACAGAAGACTGCGACGGCAAAAAAGTGCAAGTGGAAATGCGTAATAAGTTTTCGGTGGGCGACGAGGTGGAAATTTTAAGTCCAGATAAAAATATTTTCAACAAAAAAATTAAAATTTCAAAAATAACCACTTTGGACGGCGAGGAAATTGAGTCAGCAAGAAAAGTGCAAGAAAAAGTTTACATCACTTGCGAACTTCCTCTTAAAAAGGGCGACATTTTAAGAAAATAAGTTAAAAATTTTTAAGCAAACCGTTTGACAAAGAAATTTAAAGTGTTATACAATATATTAAACTAAACAACTGTGTTTAAAGTTATAAAATTGCAATAAAAACATATAAATAGGTAGGAAATGGCAAAAGTGAATTTGAAGTATATTGAAAATGTGGAAGGAAAATATCATCTCACTTTTTTAGAAGGTAAAAAAGCGATGGAGAGTGCTAAGGCGGACATTAGAAACGCCGTGTTTTCTCTTCTTCTTTTTTGCGCACTTGTGGCAATTTTCATTTTAGTTTCTGGCTTTAACGAATTTTATATCTATTTTCTTGTTATCTTTTTAGTGCTTTTTGTTGCCATGATTGTTGTTTTTTCTTTGCAAAGGCATAAAGGGAAAAAGATGTGCGTTAGGGCGGTTGAAAATTCAAAATCAACAGACATAGTCAACAAACAGGCAAGCGTGGAAAAAGCGTCGCGTGCCATGGTGGAGTCGATGAGTTCAACGGTGGATAAATACGACGCGCGCGAGAAATTCCCGGGTATTAGAAGAAAAATCATTCGTAAAACAAGGCACAAATATCTTGCTGGAAAGGTTTCCAAACTTGAAAGAGAAGAGCAAAAGGAAGAATAACTTTTGCTCTTTTATTTTATAATTTTTGTTAAATTCCTTTATTAATAAATTGAAATATGGTAAAATGTTTATATGATTAGAATAACAAAAGATTGGGCAAATCGCTTAAAAGGCGAATTTCAAAAGGACTATTTCAAAAAATTGCAGGCGTTTTTGGAAGAGGAGTATTCCACTCGTGAAATCTATCCAAAAATGGAAAACATATTTAATGCATTAAATTATTGCCCTTATGATAAGGTAAAAGTTGTCATAATTGGTCAAGACCCATATCACGAACCACATCAGGCGCATGGGCTTTCTTTCTCAGTGGAGGAGGGTGTTGATTTTCCTCCGTCACTTGTTAATATCTTTAAGGAAATTGAAAACGACCTTCACATCAAAGTGCAAAATTCTGGAAATTTAATTAGGTGGGCAAAGCAGGGTGTTATGCTTTTGAACACCACTTTAACGGTAAGGCGAGGGCTGGCAAATTCGCACCGCGGAAAAGGTTGGGAAAATTTTACCACAGAGGTAATAAAACAACTTTCAGCGCGCAAAGACCCAATCGTTTTTCTTTTGTGGGGTAGCAATGCACAAAGCTTTGCACCGCTTATTGAAAAACAACATCTCGTTTTAAAAGCACCACATCCAAGTCCGCTTTCTGCTTATCGAGGCTTTTTCGGTTGTAAGCACTTTTCAAAAACAAACGAATTTTTAACCAAAATTGGCAAAACCCCAATCGATTGGAGTTAAACAAAAAACCTTATGTTTGCAAAAACAACATAAGGTTTTATTTTATATAAGGCTTTTGTGTAATGCTTTATAAATATTCCACAACTTTTCTTTCTTCTTTTTTATTTCTTATTTCAAAAATAATCCGAATTAAAAGAAAAGTGAAAAACGAAAAGATAAGAAATAAGAGTACAAACAAAAAAATCCTCACTAAAGTAGCGACCAACTCGCCAATGAAATGCGAGTTGTGTTTGGTGGAAAGGTGAAAATGTTAAGGCGATGTGTTTTGCTTAAAATGCTTTAAAAAAATCATCCACTACTTTTCTTTTTTCTTTCTTATTTCTTCTTTCAAAAATAATCCGAAAAAGAAAAAATAAGAGTGAAAAAATAAAAAAGAAAAGTACAAACAAAAAAATCCTCACCAAAAAGGTTCGGATTATTTTTGTTTGGTCCAGGTGGTGGGACTTGAACCCACACGAAGTTGCCCTCTCAGGGGCGACGCGTTAAGAAAACAGTCCAGTGGACTGTTTTTAGCCAAAGCCGAGAGTTGTTCACTCTCCGCCCGTAGGGGTTAAGTCCTGTGCGTCTGCCATGCGTCACAAACTGCACTTCATTTCAACTTTTGCCTATCGCCAAAAGTCTTACCATTCGTTTGTTTGTTCCTTTTCCCAAAAAATGCAAGCATTTTTCGGGAGCCCTAAATAAAAAAGGCGGAATGTCATCCGCACCAAATTACTTTTTTAGTGGTGCCGATGATGGGAGTCGAACCCATACGTCCTTGCGAACTCGGGATTTTAAGTCCCGTGCGTCTGCCATTCCGCCACATCGGCACAATTTTTATATAGCAGACGATAAACGCCTGCTATTTGGAGGTACCACCCGGATTTGAACCGGGGAATAAAGGTTTTGCAGACCTTTGCCTTACCACTTGGCGATGGTACCATAAAAAATAAGACTTTGGAAGTAATTTTTAAAAACGCAACAATTTTTCTTACTCTCCTCAGTCTTTCCTTTTTCGTGTTTGCGTTTTCACGCTTTTGTTTTCCCTTTGGGATGGAGCGGAAGACGAGATTCGAACTCGCGACATTTGCCTTGGCAAGGCAACGCTCTACCACTGAGCCACTTCCGCAAGTTTCATCATATAGTCATATATTCTTTTGACCACATTTTTGATAACTGCCCTTTTAATATATCAAATTTTTTTCTAAAAATCAAGCGTTTTTCACCAATTTATTAAAATTTATTGATTTTTTCTTAAAAACTTATCCAAAATCATTGATATATGAAGATAAAACAAAGAAATTTTTTGCGAATTGAACTAAAAATTGGCGAAAGATTGCAGTTTTTCTTTACAGCGAGAAAAAATTGTGATATAATTTTGAAGATTATAGGAGATACTTATGAGAATTTGCGAAATTAAACCAGGTCATGTTGAAATTCAAGGCTTTATCGAAAATTTGAGAGATAAGAAAAGTATGCAATTTGTTGTGATACGCGATTTGTCTGGCAAGGTGCAGGTGACAGTTGTTAAAAGCGAAAAACCAGAAATCGCTGAAATATTTTCCCATGCCACACTTGAGTCCACTGTGAAAGTTGTGGGCGAGGCTGTTGAGAACGAATATGTTAAACTTGGCGGAATTGAAATTATTCCAGAAAGCGTGGAAATCACATCGCACGCAGACGCTCTTCCAATAGGTCCTGAAAGTTCGATTGACCAGCGCTTAGACTATCGTTGGCTAGATTTGAGGCAACCAAAAAATCAACTTCTTTTCATGGTTCAAACGGCTATGAACCAAAGTTTAAGAGAATTTTTGCTTAATAGGCATTTCATTGAAATACATTCGCCAAAACTCATTCCAACTGCCAGCGAAAGTGGCTCGGAAGTTTTTGAAGTAAAGTATTTTGACCGCAAAGCATATCTTGCTCAAAGTCCACAATTCTATAAACAAATGGCAATGGGCGCTGGGTTTGAAAGGGTGTTCGAGTGTGGTCCAGTTTTCCGTGCAGAAAAGTCGCACACCAAAAAACACGCCACCGAATTTACAGGTTTCGACCTTGAATTTTCCTTCATAAATTCCTTTGAAGATGTTATGAAATTGGAAGAGGAAATGCTTGCGTATATGCTGAAAAATTTGAAGGAAAAGTTTGGCGAGAAAGTGAAAGAAGTATTCGGCGTGGATATTGTTGTTCCAACTCTTCCTTTTCCTGTTATGAAACTTAGCGAAGTTTATGACGAACTCGAAAAACGCTATAACTTCAAAGTTCGCGACGAAGAAAAGGGCGATTTGACAACAGAGGCAGAAAGGCTTTGTGAGAATTTGGCGAAAGATAAGTTTAATCATGAATTTTTGTTCATCACAGATTACAGCGCTGAAAAAAGAGCCTTCTACCACATGAGAAAAAACGGCGTGCCACAAGGATATGACCTCATATGGAAGGGTATGGAGATAACCACTGGCGCACAGAGAGAACATCGCTATGAAATTTTGAAAAAGCAGGCAAAAGAAAAAGGGTTGGATAAGGATGTTGAGTTCTATCTTGAATTCTTTAAATATGGTATGCCATCACATGGCGGTTTTGGACTTGGACTTGACAGAATGATTATGATCCTTCTCAATATTTCCTCAATTAAGGAAGGTATGTTCATCTTCCGTGGCCCAGACAGGTTGAACCCATAAAAATAGGAGAAAAGTATGAAAAAGTTAGATATTAAATTACTTCACGATGATGTTAAAAGTTATGTAGATAAAGAAGTTGTTGTTGCTGGTTGGGTAAAGAGTTGCCGTGGAAACGGCTCTTTCGGTTTCATCGACCTTAACGACGGCACAAGTTTCAAAGGCGTGCAAATTGTTTTCAACAAAGATAAAATCAAAAATTTTGAGATTGTGGAAAAACTTAACACTGGCTCTGCAATTATGTGCACGGGAAGTGTGGTTTTAACGCCTGAAAATAAGCAACCATTTGAAATTCAAGCAAACAGCGTCACAGTTATCAGTGCAACTGACAACGAATATCCTCTTCAAAAGAAGAAACACTCTTTGGAGTTTTTGCGTGAAATCGCCTATTTAAGACCACGCACAAATCTTTTTAACGCGGTTTTCAGAGTTAGAAGTGAACTTTCCTTCCTTTTGCATGAGTTTTTCAATAAGAAAGGTTTTGTTTATGTTCACACACCAATCATCACTTCATCTGATTGCGAGGGTGGAAGCGAACTTTTCCGTGTGACAACGCAGGATATTTACGACAAGGAAAAGAAATTTGACCCTAAAGACGAACTTTTTGGAAAGAAAACCTATTTAACTCCAACGGGTCAATTAGAGGGCGAGGCTTGCGCGGCAGCGTTTGGAAAAATTTACACATTTGGACCAACTTTCCGCGCTGAAAACAGCAACACCACACGCCACTTAAACGAGTTTTGGCACTTAGAGCCAGAAGTTTCCTTTATGGATCTTAACGGACTTATGGACCTTGAAGAAGAGATGATGAAATATATCATTTCTGGCATAATCAAAAAATGCCCAGACGAAATGGCATTCTTCAACAATTTTATTGATAAAGGCTTGATGGATAGGCTCAATAATGTTATACACAGCGATTTCGCTCATATAACCTACACTGAGGCGATTGAAATTTTGAAGAAAAACAACAACAATTTCGCTTATAAAGTGGAATGGGGATGCGACATTCAAACTGAACATGAAAGATATTTAAGTGAGGTTATCTTCAAAAAACCTGTATTTGTGACAGACTATCCAAAAGACATCAAGGCTTTCTATATGAAAATCAACGACGACGGAAAAACCGTGCGCGGTTGCGACTTGCTTTTCCCAGGCATCGGCGAGGTAACAGGCGGAAGTGAAAGAGAAACTGACTATAATAAACTTAAAAAGATTATGGATGAAAAGAACTTGAAAGAGGAAGATTATTGGTGGTATATGAACCTTCGCAAATTCGGTTCTGTTGAACACAGCGGTTTCGGCTTGGGCTTTGAAAGAATTTTGATGTATATCACAGGAATTTCCAACATCCGCGATGTGATTCTTTTCCCAAGAACACCAAACAACTGCGAGTATTAATTTTAGATAAAAAATAAAAAAGTTAAAAAACTTATAAAAATCTATCAATTTTTCATAAAAAAATCAAAAAAATGAGCTTTTTAATAAATTTTTAATTAAAACAAAAAAATAAAGCCAAATTTACGGCTTTATTTTTAATTTTTAGCAATCTCTTAATTTTGAAAGGCCTGCTTTTTTCTTTGTAGTTAAGTTTAATATTACTTTTCCAAGATTGTTGTCGTAGCATTTATTTACATAGTTGATATAACTTTCCTTATCCTCTTTTGGAAGGTTTGCACAGATTTTTTGGGTGTAGTTTGAATTTATGGCGTTGACAGTCTTTTTAAATTCAACATTTGGCAAATTTTTGTTAACTTCTCTAATGTATTCATTCACGGTGTAGATAACATCTTCAACTTTAAATCCGTAAGGCTGGTCGTCAACAAAAACAAGTTTGGTTTGATATGAAGTGTCGTCAAACTGGAAGGCAAGGCAAAATAGGAATGTGCGGGCGTATCCATGTTTTGTGGTGTAGGCGCTGTAAAATCTAATATACGAATTTTCCTTTTCGTTTGCGTGGATTGCCTTTTCTTGCACATCGATTTTATCCATAGCCTCTTTGCCAAATTTTTTAACAATGCTAGATAAAGAGATGTTGAATTGGTCGTGAGGCAATAATTCCTGCTTTTTTATTATTTTTAGCGCAATTTTTTCCATAAAATTTTCAATCACGTTTTGGTCAATATCTTCAATAAACATTTCTTTCTCCTAAGTTTCCTTAGTTTAGCACAAAACATTTCCGCTGTCAAGGTCAACTTATACATAAGTTTTATAAAATTGCTTTGATCTGAATAATTTTATGAATAATTTATAAAATTTGGTAAAAATTGTTGACATTTAATGTTTGATTGATTATAATAATAAGGTCGAAATAAGCGGGCGTGGCGGAACGGCAGACGCGCATGTTTAAGGGGCATGTTCGAAAGAGTGTGGGTTCAAGTCCCACCGCCCGCACCAAATAAAAATAATCCGAACCTTTTGGCGAGGATTTTTTTGTTTTAATGAAAATTTTTTCACTTTTATAAGAAAATTGTGCGGAAAGTTCTAAATGTGCTTAATTGTGAATATGTTTTTACAAGAAGTAAAATCTAGGCTGGATGATAAAAGTTGCTTTCTAAAAACTAACACTTTTGCAACAATTCGACAAAAGAAAACAAACTGTGCTATTTTTCGGATAAAATTTTCTAGTTAAAATTGCTTCAAAAATTGTATTATAAAAGTGAGGTTGGTATGCATTTCTGCGTTATCAAATCAAGAACCATTAAAATTTGTTTAATCATGATTGTGGTAGCGGTCTTATTGTCTGTTTCCATTAATGGTGCAACAAGCGCACAAGTTTTCTTTGGCTATGCACCACGCAAAGTGCCAATATATAATGTTGACACATCCGAAAAGCAGGTGGCAATTTCCTTCGATGCAGCGTGGGGTGCTGATAAAACGGAAGAAATTTTAAGCGTTTTGGATGAGTTTAATGTGACTGCAACATTTTTTCTTGTTGGCTTTTGGGTGGATGACTATCCTGAAATGGTCAAGGCTATTGATGAAGCGGGCTGTGAGATTGGCACACACTCAAACACTCATCCAGACATGGCAAAGTTAAGTGCAAGTGAAATCAAAGAAGAACTTTCCACTTCCATTGAAAAGATAGAGGAGGTGACTGGCAAGGAGGTGACCTTGTTCCGTGCACCATTTGGCTCGTATAACAACACGCTTTTAGATACTGCCGAGGAACTCAATCTTAAAACAATTCAGTGGGATGTTGACACTTTGGACTGGAAAGGACTTTCTGGCAGTGAGATGAACAACAGAGTTTTAAGCAAAGTTAAAAATGGTTCAATCATTTTGATGCACAACAATTCCGACAACATCATCGAAGGACTAAGACTTATTTTAATTTCACTTCAAAATATGGGCTATAAGATTGGTTCGGTTTCCGACCTTGTGATTGCCGACAACTACACAATCGACAGAAATGGCGTGCAACACGCAAATTAAAGGAGAAATCAAATGGATTACGATTTATTAAAAGAAAACAACACGGCAAAAATTGCGGGAACAATTTGTGAAGAGCCAGTTGTTTCCCACCAAATCGACGGTGAAAACTTTTTGGATTTTGCTGTTCGAGTTCAAAGGCTTTCCAAGGCGGAGGATATCATTCCAGTCACGATAAGCGAACGCGCGATAGGAGAGGAAATTAAACTTGGCGACAGAGTGATTTTAACTGGACAATATCGAAGCCACAACAAAAACATTAACGACAAAAACAGGCTTATACTTCACTTCTTTGCAAAAGATGTGGAAAAGGACGAAAAAGGCGAAGAGGTTAACTATGTTAAACTTGTTGGCTTTATTTGCAAGAAACCAGTTTATCGCACCACACCTTTCAACCGCGAAATCTGCGATGTTTTGCTTGCAGTGAACAGAACAAATTATCATCGCTCTGACTATATTCCATGCATTTTGTGGGGTAGAAATGCTAGATTTGTTTCCACCCTTCCAGTTGGTTCGAAACTTGAACTTGAGGGAAGAATTCAATCTAGAAAATACACCAAACAAAACGAAGAGGGGAAAACTGAAGAGCGAACAGCGTATGAAGTTTCCTGTGGCAGAGTGGCAATTCTTTCCAACGACCTTGTTAAGAAAGAAGCAGAAAATGAAATTATGTAAAAAGATTTATATGTAATTTAAAATCAAAAAATATTTTAAAGGTAAAAAATATCTAAATTTCATTAAAATCTTTGAAAAAAAGCGAAAAAAAGTGCATTTTTATTAAAATTTCTATCTATTTTTCATAAAAACAAATTTAGAGCGCAAATTTTGCGTTCTTTTTTTTGTTATGGTAAATTATAAAAAAATTTTTAAAATATTTTTGATAAAATTTGACAATTTTCTATATAATTAGGTAAAATATAAATATGAAAAGGTGAGGTTATTCTAAAAAGTTTATGACGGCTGTGTGCTTGATGTTCGCAGCAATTTTATCTTTATGCTCAATTAATGTGTTAAATTACACAAACCTTAACACAACAAACATTGAAGAGGTTGCAGATGACGCTTTAAACGGCGATTCGTCATTCAACGAGAATTTAGGTGAGGAAGAAAACGCAGAAACCTCTGACGACACAAGCGAAGAAGTTTCGCAAGGCAACGAAAATGAAACAAACAGCGATGACGGCACAACTCCTCCAGGAAATGACACTGAAAACACAACCGACACAAGCGAAGAGGATGACCTTGATGATGTTGCCACAGCGGCAACAGAAATTTCGACGGCAAGTCAGCTTCGAAGTATGGGATCAACTGGATATTATGAATTAACAGCCAATATAACTTTGACAGGGTCATGGAAGCCAATAGATTTTTCAGGAACTTTCAATGGTAATGGATACACAATTAGCGGAATAAGTGTTTCTTCTCCTTCTGGTGATTATGCAGGTTTTTTTGCTCAAAACTCAGGCACAGTGTCGAATGTGATTTTATCTGGGTCTGTCACTGCTTCTTGTTATTATGTTGGTGGTGTTTGTGGATATAATGCTGGAACTATTTATAATGTTTGGAATCAAATTGATGTGACAAATACATATGAGCCTTGGTGGTCTTATGATGTTTGCGAAGCAGGTGGAATTGCAGGTAATAATGGTGGTTCAATTTATGACTGCATGAATTTTGGTTATATAGAAGCAAATCCATATTTAGATAGATCAATGGCTGGTGGTATCGTTGGACATTCGTCATCTGTTTCAAGTTGTATTAATTTTGGTGGAGTTAACGGCTATTACGCTGGTGGTATTGTTGGTTATTATTATGATTATGGGAATGTAAGTAATTGTGTTAATTATGGTAGTGTTAGTGGTGATGTGGCTGGCGGTATTGCTGGTTTTTTTGGTAAAGCGACATGGCCTTTAAATACACCAGAGGGAAATATTTCAAATTGTGCAACAAGCGGTGTGATTTGTGGCGAAGCAGACACTAACATAACAAATTGCTGGTATACTGGCAGTTCTCCTTGTTATGAGGCGCATGACTCAAAAATCACTGGTGGTGGAAAGGCTTCAAGTATTTCATCTGCCGTAAGCAATGCTACATATGGCTTTACATATCTAGGAAGTGCGTATGTCAGTTATTTTGTTAAATATATAGGTATTTGGGTTGCTGTTGAAAATGAAAATGGTAGATATACAACTGTTTCAAACAATTCAAATCAATATAGGGTCGGTTATCGTGCTGGGATAAGTTATAATAATGGTAGTTCATATTATATGCTTGCTTCAAGTTATCCAGCTACAATCATTTCAAGCATAATTAATAATAGTAATGGTGCATATGAATATGCTGGAATCTATGATTCATTAAACGGAGGGACTTTGCTTTCTGCTGGCGAATCTAGTTATAGAGAGTTGTATAACGAAGCACCAAGTGCCATTTATGTGCGGTTTGATTTGAATCCGACGGAGATTACTGCTAATGTTTATTATTCCACAAGTTTTTCTTCGAATGGAACTTTTCCAAGTAATGCTTATTCAGGAACGGCTGGAGGAGAGGCAACAATAAGCACGGAATCTTCAAATCAAACTTTGAATATTAACCCAAGTGCAACCATTGAAACGGAAAAAGGCGACACGATAACTTTCACAATGTCTGCACGTTCTGGTTATGAACTTGTTGGATTGTTTATGGTGTCTATAGATGACAGTGGTAGGATTACTGGCAGAACTAATATTCTGGCTGGAAACTCTTCTAATGTTAGTGTGGATTATAATGGAAGTTTATCTGAAATAACATATAGTTTTGAAAACACCAATATCACAAGCGGTGGAGAAATGGTGGGAAATTACCACATTGTGTTTGCTCGCTATCAAACCTATTTCACAATCTCAGAATCTTACACAACCGATAGAGAAGAATTTGTGGAGGAGTTTGGTGCAACTGTTAGCAAAACAACATATGTGACATATGGCTACCAATCTCGCTCGCTTCACTATGAAGTTGATAGGCGAACTTATGCAGGTTTCTATATTAATGACTTACGAACTGACACAATAACATTAAGTGCTGGCTCTTCTTCAAACCCATTCTTTGCTGGCAACAGGGCGTGGTATGTGGCAAATTGTGGAACATCATTTTATTGGGGTGGCGAAGAGGAATTCAGTTTTAATAATATTTCAAATCTTCCAAATGGAATAACGGCATACGATTCTTCCAATCCATATTTTGAAGTGGATTTATGGTCATATTACTATGGTGGTGACATGAGTTTCAGTTTAAAGGAATACTCCGTTAACCTTGACGAAAAGCGCGGTGGCGAAACAAGAATTTATGATTTGTATATTGTTGATGGATATGAGGATATTCAAACTGGCGAATATACTTATGGCGAGTTGGGCGGAACAACCAATATCAGAAGAAACGGCAGAAATCTTAGCAAAATAGATATTTATCTTGATAATGGCGTTTTGTCTGACGCTGGAACCAATGCCAAGGCATACGCTTTCACCAATTTTATAATCGACTATTACTATGAATTTGTTTATGACAGCCGTTCGCCATTTGATAGTCACTTCTATGACGAAAACTATGGTGACGACTATTTAGAGAGGGCGGAAAAAGTCAGCGACACTGCAATTTCAGCTTTCACTGAGGCAACAAACGCAACGATAAGCAAAACAGTTAATTATGGATTTAATGATGCATATGGCTATGATTATCGTTTTGCTGATGACCACGCATCAGACAGTGGCTATGATTTAAGCCAAAACTCTGTGCTTGAACTTATTGACTTGTTCTCGGAGTCAGAAAGCAGTGTGGCGCAAGAAAATATTGAAAACTTCAACATTGTGCTATTCTCTAAATTCGCCATAAATAGTTATAATTTAACAGTGCAGTTAGATAGTGCTTATTCGGCGTATTCTGGAAGCGATTCTCCATTTTCAGTGTCCGTGAACGGAGTTATGCAAACCGCTCAAAATGATTCCACAAACAAATTTGTGATAAATAACATCAGAGCGTATTCTGAAATTGAGATTATCATAAACGACATTGTTTTCTTCAACACAAGCGGTTCAACAACTTATCAGGTTTACACATACGACAGCATCTCAAATGGCTCGACATTTCTGGCGAATCAAGACTCCTATCATTTCCAAATCATACCTGAAGAAAATGGCGCATTAATAAATTATAGAGTTAACTACAATCTTGCATCGTCGTTTAACAGTAGTTATATTTCTTCTGATATTGAAAGAGTGGGCAACACTTGGTATATTGACGAGGCAAGCGATTTCTATTATCTTTACTATTTGAATTTGTCTCAAGGCGAAGATTTCAGCGGTATTAGGCTTGTGCAAACCGAAAATATCGATTTTGGCGGAGCATACATCATTCCACTTGGCTATTCGGTGACCGCACCATTTAGTGGTTATTACGATGGGCAGTATTACACAATATCCGATTTTAATATTAACATGGGCAACGCAACAGATGTTGGTTTCTTTGGATTTGTTGATGGCGCTGAAATTAAAAATGTGACCTTGCTTGATGGCACTGTTTCAGGGAATAGTTATGTGGGCGGAGTGGTTGGCTATGCGCTCAGCTCAACTTTAACAAGACTTGGCAACTACAGTGTGGAGGTTTCCTCGACTGGAAGAGAGGCTAGCAATAACATCTTTGTTTACACCTCTTCAAACAGCCTTGTGGCACTGAATGCAGATAATGTGGGAAGTGGCGCTGGGAAATATGATGTGAATGTGGATGAACTTATGAAAGATTTATCTGGTAATATCGCTTACACAACCTCTTCTCAATCTTCTATATATGTGGGAGGTTTTGCTGGAGGTGCAAGTAACACATCGTTTGACACTTGCTTTAGCCGTGGTGAAGTGGATAGTGATGCAACAACAAGTGCTGGTTTTGTTGGAGGAACAACCAGTTGCTCGCTTTCGTATTGCTACACAACTTTAAGCACATTTGCAGGAAGTGGAACAATAGGTTCTCATAACCATGCCACAAACGGAAAAGATATTGTTGACGAAGTTTGCTCAACCTGCGCGGATAGATTTATATGGTAAAATAGTCAAGAGTATTTGATTAAAAGGGTGTATGGAAACGTACATCTTTTTTATATAAAAATTGAGGTTCAGTGAAGGTTTAAAAGTTGCATACCTATTAAATTTTAACTTTTAGTTTACCAAAATTTATGTAAATTTATTTTGTAATCTTCATTTTTGTTTTTTGTGAGGCGTTAACTTATATTAACAACATAAAGTGTGGTATGCAATGCATAATACGCCATATATTGTGGTAAAAACTTGAATTTTATCTTCATTTTTTTAGGAAATGGCATATTTTTCAAAGAAAATTTCACAATAGTGATAAAAATTTTAAATATATTTGTTTTTTTATGACAAATTTGATAGAATATATTCATGGACTTTGAAATTAAACTGATTGAATTTTTGCAGGGTGGAAGAACGCCGTTTTTTGATGTTTCCTTTCAGGTTATTTCCATGATAGGAAGTTATGTTGGTGCGGTGGCGCTTGTTTTTTTATTCCTCTTCACAAAACACAGGCGTGGCTATGCTTTTTGGTTTTTGTTCAC
Source organism: uncultured Clostridia bacterium (assembly GCA_930971385.1). Classification (GTDB taxonomy): domain Bacteria; phylum Bacillota; class Clostridia; order Christensenellales; family UBA1242; genus Caccovivens. The sequence continues at coordinate 273,451 of CAKNGB010000001.1, forward strand.
TTATGGCTTTGCCTATCTTGTGCAAAGTTCTCTTAAGGTTTTAATTGCAAGGGATAGACCTTTCAATGTGAGTGACAGCATTATGAATATTGGCGATGTTGTGACAAGTTATAGTATGCCAAGCGGTCATGTGGTTTGTGCGACGCTTATCGCCGTTTTTCTTGGCGCATACTTATTTTCGTTCTATAAGTCGAAAGGCTCTAGAGCAATGATATGTTTAGCGCTTATCATCTATGTTGGCTTGGTGGCACTTTCAAGGATGTATCTTGGCAAGCATTTCTTGACCGACACCTTGGTGGGTATGGGCGTTGGAATTGTGTTTGGCGCGCTGGGTTTAACTTTGATGTGGCTATGGAACAAAAGGAGAAAGAAAAATGAAACTTCAAATGACAATTTGTGAATTATTTCAAACGGATGCGCTTGCCAAGGCGTTCAGTAAAGTTATTAAACCACCAATGATAATTCTTTTCGAGGGTGATTTAGGAAGTGGTAAAACAACTTTTATTAAAAGTTTAGTGAAATTCTTAGGCTCAAATGAGGTTGTCACAAGCCCAACTTTCACACTTTTAAACACCTATCAGGGCAGATTTCCAATTTACCACTTTGATATGTATCGACTTTCTTCTTATGAAGAGGCGCTTGCTGTTGGTTTTGAGGAATATTTTGATAAGTCGCGCTTAGACGGAGTTTGCCTCGTGGAATGGCCAGATAATGTGGAAGGTTTAATTAATGATGCAGATTTTGTGGTTAGAATTGAAAAAATTAACGATAAAACGCGAAAATTTACTATTGAGGAGTTTAAAAAATGATTTTGGCAATTAACACGGCGTTTTTAAATGCAAATTTGGGTATAATAGCGGATAAAAATGTGAGATTTGAAGAAACTATTGACGCCAAAAGCAAACACTCGGAAAATGTGCTTAAAACGATTGACTCTCTTTGCAAAAGGGCAGGGGTTGATATCAACAACATCGAAAATTTAGCCCTTGTGGTTGGACCCGGTTCGTTCACGGGAATTAGAATTGGTGTGGCGCTTGCCAAGGGCTTTGGATGTGCGAATGAAAGGCTGAAAGTGTTTCCTTTATCCTCTTTGGACCTTATGGCATATATTTATTTGCAAAAGCACAAAGAAAAAATTGTTTGCGTGCTTAATGCCCTTTCAAATTTGTTGTTCGTTTGCGAATATGACGAAAATGGGAGAAAACTTGGCGCTGAGAGGATGATTAACAAAAGTGACTTATCTTCACTTAATGGGAAAATTGTTTGCTTAAAAGGCGACATTGTGCTTGATAATGCAGAGTATATTGAAATCGACACCTCTTCATTTTTGGCGTTTTCAGAGTTTGCAGTTAAAAACTTAGAGCCTGTAAGTTCTGATAAGGTTGAGCCTTGCTATCTTAGACCTTCGCAAGCGGAAGAAAATTCTAAAAAAAGTGATTAAATTAGTTGACAATAACATTTATAATATGTAGAATATAAAGCGAAATCGGAAGGAGATTTTATGAAAAAACCTGTTTATATTAGATGCCCTAGATGCGAACTTAACTACATTGAAAAAAAGGATAAACTTTGCAGTGTTTGCAAGGCGGAACTTTCAGCAAAGAAAGACGAATACACCAGCGACCTTGACCTTGAACTTTGCCCAATCTGCAAAACCAACTATATTTCGCCAGACGAAATTATGTGCGCAACTTGCCTTAAAGAGCATCAAAGTGAAGACGGCGAAATCAACTCTGATTGGGAGGAGTATCTTAACCGCGACGAAGATGAAATCATTGATGAGGATGAAGAAACGGGCGATATGGCATCCGTCACAGATTTAGCTGACAGTGATATTTTGGATGATGATATCGACACGGAAATCGGTTTTGACGACACCATCGACGACGATATTGACCTTGACGAAGAATTCGACGATGAAGAGCTTGACGACGATGATGACGATTTAGACGACGATTTTGATGATGACGATGACGAGGAAGATGATGATTCTGACGATGATGACGACGACTTTTAAAATTTAATCCAAAGAGTTTTCTTTGGATTTTTTATTTTTTTAACCTTTTAAAACATAAAAATACACCTTAAAAAAAGTGCATTTTGTTTTTTAATAAGCTGAGGTTTTCTTGTTTAAGTCGTCTTTTTCAGATTTTGCCATGGTTTTTATTGATGAGTCCTTATTAATTTCTTTGTTTTTCATATCCTTAGACACATCTTCAAACTCTTCAATTCGCTTTTCAGCAATATCTTTTAAACCTTCCACATTTTCTTCCAATTTTTCTTCTTGTTGTGCCTCGTTTAATTTTATTGTTTCTTTATTTCCATTTACATTTTCAATAAGATTTTCATTTAAATTTTGTTGTGTGTTATTGCCAATTTCCACATTTTCTGTTGGCTTATTTTCGTTGATATTGCTTTCATTGTTGTTCATTTCCAAAGGTCCAACTGGCATGGTCATGCGGTTGAAGTTATTGGAGTTATAGCCGTAGTTATAGCCATTGTTGTAGTAATTTCCGTTACCACGATATGTGTCGATGTTTCTTATTGTTGGACCATATGTATCGGTGTTGCGGTTAGGGTTTAGAACGTGTCTTCTTCCAATCATATTATCTGGATAATACATCATGTTGTTATTTCCTGCAGGGGTATTAGGATAATTATTTGCGAAATTTGTGTTGTTCAAATTGTTGTTTGTTGGCAAGTTATTAACATTGTTTATGTTGTTAGTGTTGTTCACATCTTGCCTATATGTGTCGATGTTTTTAACAAGTCCGCCGTTATTTTCTTCGTTTGTTTCATTGCCATCTATGGCGTTGTTTTCGTTTTCACTGTTTTCTAATTCATTTTCATTCTCGATGATTTGGTTGTTGTTTGGAAGGTTTTGGTTGTTGTAAATTCCAAGAATTTCCTCCACTTGATTAAGCGTGTTCAACAAATTTTCATAGTATGCACACCTAGCGTTAGAATTGCAGGCGATTTTATTTAAACGCGCGTTAATTCTTTCTGGGTTTTTGTTGGCGCTCCTCTTAGAATTGTTATAATTTCTGAATGTAGAGTTAAATTCGCTTGAAGAACGAGCCACATTGTTGTTATATTTCGATAGGCTTGCAGACAAATCTTTAAGTGCCGAAACTTGATTTTTGGCAAGTTTTATATCTCCGCGTGAAAGATATTGCTTGATTTTTGCCGTTTCATTCATTACGCTGTTTCTGTAATAATTTTCAGCCATAAGTGCATTTTTGGCAACTTGCACATTTCTTTGGATGCGCTCGCAGTTTTCATCTGTGGCAAGTTTGTCGAGTGTTTCTTTTGTTAAGTCAAGGTCAGTTTCTGAATACTCTCTGACGGTTGCAATCGAATTGTTGGTTTTGTCAAGTTGGCTGGACAAGTTATTCACTGCGTTTGCTTCACTGTTTCCGCCACAACCAGCAAGCGCCAAACTAAGCACAAGTGCTGACATTCCTAAAAAAATTTTCCCTTTCATAAGTCCTCCTTTTGATAGTTTCTTCAAAAGAAAAAATAATATTCTTGTTGTTTAAGATTTTTTTATGTGGATAAAATCTTTCTATATAATGGGAGAAAACATGGATATTAAAGAAAGAAACAAGGCCTATAATAAGTATGTCAGCGCCAAAGTGCCAAAAACAAAACCTTGGCCAACGCTTTTCAATTCGTTCTGGGTAGGCGGGCTTATTTGCTTAATTGGGCAGGGGATTAACGACCTAATTTTATTTTTAGCGCCAAACATCTCAGAGCAAAGCGCGTGGGCCTACACGCTTATTTCACTCATCTTCATTGCCTCCTTCTTAACTGGAATTGGCGTTTATGATAAGATTGGTAAATTTGCAGGTGGAGGCTCGATCGTGCCAATTACAGGATTTTCCAATTCCATCACAAGTCCGTCGGTTGAATTTAAAAGTGAGGGAATTGTTTATGGAATTTGCGTCAAAATGTTCACAATCGCGGGACCTGTTATTGTGTTTGGAGTGATTTCAAGTGCTTTTGTTGGGCTTATATACTATATTGTTTATCTCTTTATCTAATTATTAAAAGCAACGCAAAAAACAAAAAACGCAAAAAATTCGACTCAAAATCAAGAAAAAACTGAAAAAAGTGTGTTTTTTAATTAAATTCATGTTTAGGAGTGAGTATGAAATATGACACAGTGAAATTTAAACGCCAACCAAAAATTATTGGAGCCTATTCTATTGTTGGTCCAAAAGAGGGTGAGGGGAATTTTAAAGACTATTTCGACTACATCATGAAAAACGACCTGTTTGGCGAAAAAACTTTTGAAAAAGCGGAAAGAAAAATGATTGAAACGGCAATAACGGGCGCTATTCAAAAAGCAAAACTTAAAGTTTCTGACATCAACATTTTGGTGGCAGGAGATTTATTAAATCAAATTATAAGTTCCTCTTATGCAGCGCGCGCCTTCGATTTTCCATATCTTGGAGTTTATGGCGCTTGTTCCACCATGGCGGAAAGCATTGCTGTGGCATCCACGCTTGTGGACGGCGGTTATTTTGAAAATGTGGTGTGTTGCACAGCCTCGCACTTCTCAACTGCCGAGCGTCAATATCGTTTTCCTTTGGAACTTGGCAATCAGCGTCCGCCTGCGTCGCAATGGACGGTGACAGGTGCTGGCAGTTGTGTTCTGTCGCAAAAAGGCAAAGGTCCACGCGTGACAATGGCGACCTTTGGAAAGGTGATTGACTGGGGAATTACTGATGTTAACAATATGGGCGCAGCAATGGCACCGTCTGCAATGGAAACTTTGCTTGCTCACTTTGAAAACACAAAAACAACGCCAGACGATTATGACCTTATAGCCACAGGCGACCTTGGTAAACTTGGAAGCGAAATTTTAATTGACCTTATGGAAGACAAGGGAATTAAACTTGGCCTTAACTACAGCGACTGCGGACAGATGTATTTTAGGCGCGACCAAAAAACATTATGTGGTGCGTCTGGTTGCGGTTGCGCCGCCACAGTTTTTAATTCGTATATCATGAAAAAGTTGCAAGACGGGCAGTATAAAAGAGTGCTGTTCATGCCAACAGGCGCGCTTCTTTCCACCACTGCCACTCAGCAAGGAGAGAGCGTTCCAGGAGTTTGTCACGCCATTGTTGTGGAAAGTTATGAAGATTAAAACCAATTTCAAAAAACCTAAAAAAACATATGAAAAAATCAAAAAAAATTGAAAAAAACATGAATTTTTTCTATTTTTATAAACTTATGATGTTTTAAAAGTTGTTTTTAGTTCAAATGGATAAAAAGAATTTACATTTTTGAGGTGAGTATGGAAATGTTTTTAGATTATTTATGGGTGTTTTTGGTGGGCGGATTTGTGTGTATGATTGGTGAACTTTTAATCATCACAACAAACATCACTTCTGCGCGTATTCTTGTTACTTTCGTGCTTGTGGGTGTGTTTTTAGAGGCGGTTGGGCTTTTTGATTACATCTCCGATTTTGCTGGCGCAGGCATAAATGTTCCAATCATTGGTTTTGGTGCATCGCTGGCAAAAGGTGCGATTTCGGCGGTGAAGTCGCAAGGCCTTCTTGGGATATTCACAGGAGGCTTAACGGCAACGGCAGGAGGAATTGCTGCGGCGATAATCTTCGCCTTTATCTTTGCGTTAATTTTCCATTCACACACTAAAAAATGATAGATGTGGTGTAGTATGCATTGAATACTACACCATATTTTGTGTTTAAATGAACATTGATTAGGTGAAAAATTTTTTTAATATATTCGACAAAAAATTTTAAAAACAGGCAAAATCTGCAAAGCGCAAGCATATAAATATTTCAATGAAAAAATTATGTTATCTTCAAAGAAAGCATAAAAAGCGAAGAAGAATTGTGGCGCTCACTCTTTTTCTTATTTTGTTTTTGTCGATAATCTTATATATTTTTTGCATAATAATTCCAGTGGTTAAAGAAGCAACTTGGGCATCTATTTATTCACTTTCCACCTCTGCTGTCAGTGATGCGGTTTATGATGTTATTGCTGAGCAAAATTTAACTTACGAGGACCTTGTTGAAACAACTTACGATAATAATGGTGACATATCTTTAATTTCAGTTGACACGGTTTTAGTGAACAGTTTAACGCGAAGATTTTATCAGGTAGCGCAGGTCTATCTTGACCGCATGGGTGACAATGGAATTGATATTGCGCTTGGCACTTTCACTGGCATTCCTCCACTTGTGGGCGTGGGGCCAAAAATAAACATCAAACTTGTGCAAATAGGAGCGATGACTGCGTCTTTTCGAAGTTCCTTTCAAAGTGCAGGAATAAATCAAACCTTACACTCGCTTTACATTGAACTTCACGCCAGCGTTTCGCTTCTTCTTCCAGCATATTCTTCCACTGTTGACTCTATCACCGAAGTTCTTGTGGTGGAAAGCGTGATTGTGGGCGAAGTGCCTGATGTTTACTTAGGCTCAAACAACACCATAAGCCTTGCGCCAAGCACCGCGATGTAAAATTTTTGAAATATTTATCGAATTTGTTTTCCTTTTTACGCAAAATTTTGTATAATAAAAAAATCAAGGAGAACAAATGGAAAAAAAGACACTTTCAAATGCGAGGCGATTTATTCAGTCATATAATAACATCGACTACACCATTCGCACACGCTATAACTTAAATCGCAGTATGGGGTTTTCTGAACTTATAAGAAAAAGCGTGGCGTTAAATTTTATCGTAAGAAAATATGAGGATGACCTCATCGACTTTGGTAGGCTTAGGAATGCCATTGTGCATGGAAATGAAGATTACATCATGGCAGAACCACATATTGATGTTGTGGAACAAATTGAGAAGATTGAGCGTTTGTTAACAGCGCCACCAAAGGCACTTGAACTTGTTTGTAGACGTGATGTGTTAACAATTTCAGCAAATCAAAGCATGAAAGATGCGATTATGCTTATCGCTTCTTCTTCCTATTCCAATATTCCAGCATATAACGATAAGGGAGAAATCATTGGCATAGCAAATGGGCAGAAAATTCTGGACTCGTTTGGCAAACATCTTTTGTCTGGCGGAAAGGCGGACTCGTTTTTGAATAATGTTAAAATTGAAGATATGCTTTCCAAAATTGAAAACAGTAATTACTACATCTTTGCCAATAAAGATTTGACAGTGGAAGAGGCACTAGAGTTTTTCCATGATAATTCTAAACTTCTTGCCATCTTAGTCACAAAAAACGGCGGAGCAAAGGAAAAGCCACTTGGCATAATCACAGGCTCGGATGTTATCAAAATGAACACAATTTTGGAAAATTATTAATATTTATTGACAAATCTTGTTTAATTCGTTAAAATATAAGCGAATTTAAAATTCATAAAGGCGTTTGAGGAAAGACAACATCTTATCTTTGGATTTTCAGAGAGTTGCCGTTTGGTGCAAGGCAATATGAAGAATTTAAGGTTATCACTTTCCAAGCTTCTTAGCAGAAATTAAGTAAGTTAAGACGGGGCTTCCCGTGACAGAAGAAGTGGGTGATTGCCCATAGCAAACAAGTGGTTAAACTCTTTCTTAGCAGAGTCTTGTTTTGCTAAGAATTTTTTTTAGGAGAAAGAAAATGTATAGAAAAGTGGATGCAAAACTGGATTTTGTTGGAAACGAAGAAAAAATCTTGAAATTTTGGAAGGAAAACAACATCGTTGATAAGGCGCTTTCTTTAAATAAAGATAGCGGAAAGAATTTCGTCCTTCACGACGGGCCACCAACTGCAAATGGCAAGCCACACATTGGCCATGTTTTAACGCGCGCCATGAAAGATGTTATTCCAAGATATAAGTCGATGAAAGGCTATTACATCTTCCGCAAGGCTGGTTGGGACACTCACGGGCTTCCAGTTGAAGTGGAAGTGGAGAAAGAACTTGGCTTCAATGGCAAAAAGGATATTGAAAACTACGGCATCGACAAGTTTATTGAACTTTGCAAATCTTCCGTTTGGAAATATAAGTCTATGTGGGAAGATTTAACAAATAAAATTGGCTACTGGGTGGACATGGAACATCCATACATTACTTATGAAAATTCCTATATCGAAAGCGTTTTTTGGGCGCTTAAAGAAATGGATAAGAAAGGGCTGATTTATCAAGGGCACAAGGTTGTGCCATATTGCCCAAGATGTGGAACAAGTTTGTCGAAAGCAGAACTGGAAAACGGCGATAACTATAAGATTATTAAAGATAAGTCCATTTTCGTGAAATTCAAAAGTTTGCAAGAAGATAACACATATTTTCTTGTTTGGACAACAACTCCTTGGACGCTTCCTTCCAACATTGCTCTTTGCATGAACCCTGAGGAAGAATACACAAAAATAAGTTGCAACGGCGAAAACTTCATCATGCTTGACAAACTTATTCCAACATTGTTTGAAGAAGGAACATATAAGAAGATTTACACCAAAAAAGGCAAGGAATTTGAAAATCAAAAATACCAGCCACTTTTTAACTATGCAAAGGATGTTAAAAAAGGCTTTATCGTCACAGTTGACGACTATGTGACCACCGACGACGGCACAGGAATTGTTCACATCGCGCCTGCGTTTGGTGAGGACGACGCAAAAGTTGGGCAGAAATATGGTTTAACCTTCGTTCAATTTGTGGACGACGCTGGCAAAATGACAAAGGAAACAGAATATGAGGGGATGCCTGTTAAAGAAGCAAACGCACCAATCATTGAACAACTTAAAAGAGAAGGAAAACTTTTCAAAGTTCAACCAGTTGAACACTCATATCCACATTGCTGGAGATGTAAAAGTCCGCTTTTATATTACGCACAAGATGCTTGGTTTGTGAAAACAACTGCAATTCGCGACGAACTTGTTAAGAATAACCAAAAAATCAACTGGATTCCAGACCACATCAAAAACGGCAGAATGGGAAACTTCCTTGCCAACAACATTGACTGGAACATTTCAAGAAATAGGTATTGGGGAACACCACTTCCATTTTGGAAATGTGAAAACGGTCATGTTCATGTTGTGGGAAGTGTTAAGGAATTAAAGGAACTCTCTGGCACTTGTGGCGACTTTGACCTTCACAAGCCAACGCTAGACAAAATCACATTTCCATGTCCAAAATGTGGCAAAATCATGAAAAGAACGCCAGAGGTTATGGACTGCTGGTTCGACAGTGGCTCAATGCCATTTGCACAATATCACTACCCATTTGAAAATAAAGATATTTTTGAAAAGGCGTTTTGTGCAGACTATATCAGCGAGGCGATTGACCAAACAAGAGGTTGGTTCAACACGCTTCTCTCTGTCAACACCGCAGTTTTTGGAAAAGCACCATTCAAAGCGTGCAATGTGCTTGGGCTTGTGTTAGACAAAAATGGCTTGAAAATGAGTAAGAGTTTGAAAAACGGCGTTGACCCATGGGATGTGCTTTCAAAATATGGCGCAGACGGCGTTAGGTGGTATTTCTTTTCAAGTTGCAATCCAGCGCAAGGGTTGCCATTCATCGAAGAGAACCTTATTGACCTTCAAAGAAAGTTCATGGGCACACTTTGGAATGTTTATTGCTTCTATGTTTTATACGCGGAAATCGACAAAATCGACCCAACAAAATATTCTCTTTCCAACTGCAAACTTTCCTTCCTCGACAAGTGGCTTCTCTCCGATTTTAATGCTCTAATTAAAATTGTGGATGAAAACTTAGATAAATATGATATGCAAACGCCAGCAAAGGCGATAAGTGAATTTGTTGATAAACTTTCAAATTGGTATATTAGGCGCTCGCGTGAAAGATTTTGGGGGAGTGAACAAAGCGAAGATAAGAAAGCAGCATATAAAACTTTGTATGAAGTTTTGGTGAACTTGTCGAAACTTATCGCTCCATTTGTGCCATTTATTGCCGAAGAAATCTATCAGAACCTTGTTAGAAGTTTGGATAAAAACGCTCCAGAAAGCGTGCATTTCTGTGCATTTCCTGTGGCAGACGAGAAGATGATTGACAATTCCCTAAATGAAGGAATGGATAAAGTTTTGGAAATTGTCCTTCTTGGCAGAGCCTGCCGAAGTGCAAGCAATGTGAAAAACAGGCAACCTCTTTCCAAAGTGCTTGTTTGCACAAAGGATACTCTTAGCCTTAACGAAGAACTTATAAACCTAATTAAAGACGAACTCAATGTTGAAAACTTGGAAATACTTCATAATGCGGACGAATTTGTTTCCTATGAAATCAAACCTCAACTTAGAACTGTTGGTCCAAAATATGGAAAACTCTTGGGAGGAATTAAAAATTATCTTTCTTCCGCAAACGCTAATGAACTTGTCAATAACGTGAGCAATAATAAGGAAATTTCCTTTGTTGTGAACGGCGAAAATGTTGTTTTAACAGAAAGCGACCTTTTAATTTCACTTAAAAATAAAGAAGGTTTTTCCAGCGAAACAAATGGCGAAATAACTGTTATTCTTGACACAACACTGAACGCTGACCTTATTGAAAAAGGTATGGTTAAAGAATTTATCAGTAAAGTGCAAAACTTTAGAAAGGAAAGCAACTTTGAAGTTGTTAACCACATCAAAATTGAAATTAATGGAGATGAGAGCTTAACAAAAACGCTTTTAAATCATGAAGATGACCTTAAAAAAGGCACGCTTTGTGATGAGGTCAATATTGGCACAAACGGAACTCACTCTTTTGAGTTTGAGTTTAATGGTGAGAAAGTGACAGTTTCAATATCTAAAATTTAATAAGGAAAAAGTATGAGAATTGCAGACGATTGGAAAGACTATAAAGTGATTGCCACAGGCGATGGATATAAACTTGAAGATTGGGGAAAGATTAAACTTCTTCGCCCTGACCCTCAAGTTATTTGGCACGCCGAAAGCGACCTTTTTAAGCGTAAGGATGTGGATGCATATTACGAAAAGCATGAAGGCGGTGGCAGGTGGCACTATCTTAAAAAAATTCCAGACGAGTGGCAAATCTCATGGAAAAATTTAAAATTCATTGTGAAGCCTATGGGCTTTAAGCACACTGGCATCTTTCCAGAACAGGCGACAAATTGGAATTTGATGAGCGAGATTATTAAAGATAGAAAAGATGTTAAAGTTTTAAACCTCTTTGCTTACACTGGCGGGGCGTCGGTGGCACTTAGCAAGGCGGGTGCACTTGTCACTCATGTGGACGCCAGCAAAGGTATGGTGGAACGCGCAAAAGAAAATGCCAAATTAAACAACATTTCCAACATCCGTTTCATTGTGGACGACTGCCAAAAGTTTGTGGAGCGAGAAATTAGGCGAGGAAACACCTATGACGCCATCATCATGGATCCACCAAGTTACGGACGCGGACCAAGTGGCGAGATGTGGAAACTTGAAGATAACCTTACCGATTTTGTCAGTCTAACTAAACGCGTTTTAAGCGAAAAACCACTTTTTGTGCTTATTAATTCATACACAACTGGGCTTCAACCAACCGTTATTGCCAACATTCTTAAAAGTGTTTTTGGTAAAACGAATGTGGAAGCGGATGAAATTGGCTTGCCAACAGAGGAAGGGTTAATCCTTCCATGCGGAGCAACAGGAGTTAAAATATGGAAAAATTAAATGTGCTTTATGAAGATAATCAAGTTATTGTTGTTGTGAAACCACAGAATATGCCAACGCAAAGCGATGAAAGTGGCGATGTTGACCTTCTTTCTATGGTTAAAGCCTATGTTAAGGAAAAATATCACAAGGAAGGCGAGGCGTTCATCGGCTTGGTGCATAGGCTGGACAGACCAACTGGTGGCGTTATGGTTTTTGCACGAAACTCGAAGTCTGCCAAAAGGCTTTCCGAGCAGTTTAAGGAGCACACGACCGATAAAATATACTTTGCTGTCACTGAAAAAGTGGTAAAGTTTAAAAAAGACCACCTTGTGAACTATCTTGAAAAAGATGAGCGTGAAAACAAAGTTAAGGTTGTGCCAATGGGTGTGAGTGGTGCAAAAAAAGCGGAACTTATTTATGAGGAGCTTGAGAACAACGGAAAACACAGCCTTTTGAAAGTGCAAATTTTAACTGGAAGAAGCCACCAAATTCGCGTGCAACTTGCCAATATTGGCTGTGCGCTGTTTGGCGATGCAAAATATGGCAAAAATAAAAGTAAGACCACAAACCTTGGGCTTTGGGCAGGGGAACTGTCTTTCACACATCCAACCACAAAAGATAGAATGGTGTTTTATGTCAGCCCTGACGACACAAAAATGCCTTGGAAAGAATTTGATATTTCAAAATATTTTGTGAGGTGAGAATGAAAAAGCGTGAAGAAATTGAAGAGAAGTTCAAATGGGATTTGACCAAGTTTTGCAAAAGTAATGATGATTTTTATAAGCGTTTAAATAAACTTAAAGGTAACATTAAAACCGTTTCCGCTTTTGAAGGAAAACTTGAAAACGATGAAGAACTTTTTAAATGCCTTGAATGTGAAACCGCTCTTTCCAAGGAATTTGGCTTTTTATATCTTTATGCTAATTTATATAAAAAAGCAGACAATGCAAACACGGTGGCAAACGAGATGTGCGAGAAAATAAACTCTTTGCAAACCACTCTTGCCGTTGCCACAACATTTATTGATGTTGAGGTTTCAAAATTATCTGATGAAAAACTAAAAGTTCTTCAAAAAGAGAAGAAGTTTAAAGATTATAAACGCTATTTTGAAGGAATTTTGCGCCATAAAAAACATATTTTGCCAAAAAATGAGGAAAATCTTCTTTCACACCTTGGCGAATTTACCGACGGTTTTTCAGAAAATTTTGACGCGTTTTCGGATGTGGATTTGAAATTTGGCGATATTTTAGACTCCAAGGGCAAAAAACACACCTTAAATCAATCAAACTACACGCTTTTTGCTGAAATTGAGGATAGAACGCTGAGAAAGAACGCCTTTAAGCGTATGAATGGTAAGTTTGGTGAGTTTATCAATTTTCTTTCAAATAACTATATAAACGAAGTTAAAGAACTTTGCGTTTTTTCTAAACTTAGAAAATATCCTTCTGCTCTTGCTGGCTCAATTTATAACGAAGAAGCAAGCGAAAAGGTGTATAAACTATTAATCAAAAAAGTGCGTGAAAATGTTAAGATAATTGAGGACTTTTTCGATATTAAACGCCAAATGCTTAACCTAGACACTGTGGCAGTTTACGACACTTTTGCGCCAATCGTGAAGGATATCGACAAAAAATTCACATATAACGAGGCGATTGAACTTATTAAAAAAGCGGTGCAAGTTTTAGGCGATGACTATGTGAAACTTATCGACCGCGCGGTCAGCGAAAGGTGGATTGATGTTTATCCAAACGAGAATAAGGATAGCGGTGCTTTTTCTTGGGGATGCTATGGTGCAACGCCAGTTGTTTTAACCAATTTTGAAGGGAATTTATCTTCCGTTTTCACTTTGGCGCATGAACTTGGGCACGCAATGCACAGTTTTCTATCCGACAAAAATCAGCCATATCAAACTGCGGGTTATGTGATTTTTGTGGCAGAGGTTGCCAGCACAACAAACGAAATGCTTCTTTTAAATTATCTTCTTGCGCGCGCCAAAACGAAAGAGGAAAAGATGTTCTACTATAATCATTTTTTGGTTGATGTGCGCTCCACAATATTCAGGCAAACCATGTTCAGCGAGTTTGAGGAATTTGCTCATGCTGAATATGAAAAAGGGGTGCCATTAACGCGAGAACTTCTCTGCAAAAAATATCAACAGCTCAACAATTTCTATCACGGAAAAAGTGTGGAGCAGATTGATGAAATGCAGTTCGAGTGGGCAAGAATACCGCATTTTTACTCTCATTTTTATGTGTATAAATATGCAACAGGCATGATATGTGCTGTGAACATCGCAAACAGGCTAATAAACAATGAGTATAATCAAAAAGAAAAGTATTTAAAGTTCCTTTCTTCTGGAAGCATCAAAAGCCCGATTGCTCTTTTAAAATCGTGCGGATGCGATTTGGAGAAGGAGGAGATTTACGATGATGTTTTTGCTGTTTGCAAAGATTTTATAAAAAAATGGAAAGCGCTTTTATAACAAAATTTATCCTTGCATACTACCTTGCATACTACTATAATAATTATTCAAAAATATGCATAAAAATAAAAGACTAACAATTAAGTTAGCCTTTTTATTTTAAAATTTTTTCTTTTGTTTTTTGTGTATTTATCTTTTGCAATTTCGTGAATTTTGACCGATGAAATAGCCAATTAAAAACATGGTTAAGTCATCTTGACACGAACAACTTGGGGGACAACATGGAACATCACAACAAGGGTTGCATGGTTGCCACTGTGGAGGTGGACACGGACGCAAATTAACAAAATCGCCTTGGCAGTATTTTCTTGAATAATGCATTTTCTACCTCCATTATCAGCATATTGAATTTTTTAAAAAGTGTGCAAAAAATTTAAAACAATTTTAGTAACTTATTTCAATCTCAAAATTTCTCTATAAAAAAATTGCCATAGGTTTAGGCAATTTTATCTAACAAATTTTTATTTTGTTTTGTAGAATATTTTAGTGATGCAAGAGTTCAAAAACTTTGTTGTCACAAGGCGTTTAAAGGCGTAGAAAATGTGATATTGTCTCCCTATGATGTATTGCGGTTTAAACTTTTTCTTTTCAATGATTTTCATCATGGCATTAACGGCGTATTCACTTTTCATTCTGCGTTTTTCCGATTTTTCTGTTGGCTTTGTGGAAATTTCCACCGCTTTGCCATATCTTTCGTTCGTTTCATAGTTTTTAACGCGGTTTTCGGTGAAATTGGTTCTTATATCGCCAGGACAAATGGAGGTGACATCGATGTTTGTTCTGTTTAACTCCATTTTAAGTGACTGAGCGAAACTGTTAACTGCGCTTTTACTTGCACAGTAATATGCTTTAAAAGGAAGAGGGAAAATTCCAGCAGCGGAGGAGATAATCACAATTTTAGAGTTTCTTTTCATAAGCGGGAGGGCGTATTTCACAGCGTTTGTTGTGCCGAAGAAGTTTACATCAAATTGTTTTTTCGCCTCTTGCTCGTCAGTTAACTCAATCGCGCCGGAAAGCCCGTAGCCTGCGGAGGTTATCAAAATGTCGATAAAGCCGTGATTTAAAAAGATGTCGTCAAAAACTGCTTTTAAAGCGTTTTGGTCGGAAACATCGCATTTATAGTCCGCGCCGTTTCGCGAAATATCAATAACCTTATCTCCTTTTTTTTCAAAACTTTCTTTCAGTCCTTTTCCAAGCCCGCTTGACGAGCCAGTGATCACCACCAATCTTCTTTCAATTCTCATATTCAACCTCGTTTTATTTCACAATTATGTTTTAGCATAATTTCGATTTTTTTCAAAATGATTTGACAGTTATTTTAAAAAAATGTTAGCATATATTCGTTTTGAAGGGAAAATTTTGGCGGAAATTTGTTAATAATATTTCAATATTAAAAAAATTCGCTTTATTTAGGCTTCAAGCCTTAAAAGGAAAAATAATGAACAAAACTAAAAGAAACTTAATTTTAAGCGCAGGAATAATCAATTTAATCAACATGCTTGCCAATCTTGTGATTGTGATTATGTATCTTGTTGACCCTGTGCAGTTTGTTATGCTGGAATATTATCTTGTTATCATTTCCTATTACAGCATATACTTTGTTTTTGTGGAAATCGTCGCGGGAATTATTGCCAGCATCATGCTTATTTATTCCGTTCGCAAAAAAGGAAAATATTTCCGCTATTCACAAAAATATTATATCGCAGGGCTTATAATTATTGTTTTTGCAGGCGGTTGGATACCTTGGATACTCCTTTTCATCTCCATGTTCATTCCAGACATTATTGTTATGAACTCTCCGTCTGAACTTCGCACTGAACAGCGTCAAGAGGATAGAGAAAAGGACGAAAAGCGAAGAAAGGTGGAAGAACTTAGAAAAATGAAAGAAGATGGCGTTATAACTGAAGAAGAATTTCAAAAAGAACTTATGAATTTGTTATGACATTAATAAATTATATTTTAAAAACGGCGTTAAAAGGAAATTTTTCGCTGTTTTTTATTTATTTTGTTAAAATATTTGACATATTTCGCGATATCACTTATAATATAGTTATATTAAAAGGAGGAGATATGAAAAAGTTGACATTAACAACCATCATCATTCTTGGCATTGGTCTTGCAATGATTCTTGTTGGTGCCGTTCTTGAAGGTATTGTTAACTGGGGAACAGGTTTCAATGGCGATGCACTTGCAAGTGCACTCACAACCATTGGCTACATTGTTGCAATGCTCTCTGGTGTTGTGCTTACAGGAATGGGAATTGCTTATGCCATCAAAAGTGGCTCAAGCGATTGTCATTGCGATGACAATTGCAATTGCGGTTGCAAAGATGACAAAAACGACAAGAAAAAAGAAAGCAAAAACTAAGTTAGTTTTAAATTGCCACTTTATGTGGTAATTTTTTTTCACTTTTTTCGTTTTCCTTTGAAAAAATTGGTTAAAAGTGATGAGCATATTTCACTATATTTTTCCTCTTTAATAAGTTTGGTGTTGTGGTTTAGGCGGGTGCTTTCAAAAATTTTTTCGCAAAGATTATCCTCACTTTTTTCATCGGCTCCATAATGCACATCTTTAATTCTTGCGTTCACAATCGCACCTGCACACATTGGGCAAGGAACAAGGGTGACATAAAGCGAGCAATCTAAAAGCCGCCAATCATGAAGTTTTCGGCAGGCTTTTTTTATGGCGATTATCTCTGCATGGTTTATGGCGTTTTTGGTTTTTTCGCGCTTATTATAGCCTTTTGAAATGACCTTTCCGTTTTTAACCACGCAAGCTCCAATAGGAACCTCTCCTCTTTTTTCCGCTTTTTTTGCCTCGTTTATGGCAATTTCCATAAAGTTTTTCATAACACCATTTTACAACAAAATTTTTTCTAAGGCAATATATTTGTTGTTTTTTTTAAATATTTGTGCTATTATTAAAGGCATGAACAGCGAAGAACAATTTAAAAAAGCGATTGCAAGGCGAAATTTTTACACATCTAACGATGTGGGAAAGGTGTTTTTATATGTTTTCTTGCTTCCTATTCTTTTTTCTTTCATTTTTTCTTACATAGGCTATGGCATTGCAAGTGCAGTGGGTGTTGACTTTTCTGGTGCAGAAAGTTGGATTGATGTTTTATATCAAAACCACCTTTGGTTCACCATTCCTTATGCACTTATTTCGCAAATAACTTTTGTTTGCACATTTTTTATTTATAACAAGGTAAACAGGGTTAGTTTTTTCGCTTCCAAATTAAAAGTTAAAAAGATTAATCCATGGCTAACTGTTATTTGTGCAGTGTTTGGAATTTTGTTTGTGATTTGTCTATTTGGGCTTATTGAAGGGTGCTTTGGTGAACTTTTTTCACTTATGGACTTTGAGCCAAGCGTGACGCCGATTCCTCTCAATAGTTTCGGCTGGTATATGCTTTGGATTTTGATTTTTGCCATAGTTCCTGCCTTTTGCGAGGAATTGATTTTCCGCGGAGTTGTGTTTAACGGGCTTAAAAAAAGTTTGGGAAGTTTACCTGCCATCTTTTTATCCGCGTTAACCTTTGCACTTGTGCATCAAAACATTCAGCAATTTATCTATCCATTCATTATGGGAATTGTGTTTGCGGTGATTGCCGATAAAACTGGCAACATCTTCTACACCATGATTATGCATCTATTTAACAACATCACAACGATAACCATTCAATATATGCTTAACACGGGCGCTTTAAATTTGGATATGCCAATCAATGCCGTTTACATCATAGTTTCCATATTGCTGGCACTTGTTATTGGTTCGCTCTTTTTCCTGTTTTATTGGTTCTATCTTAAAAAGCACAAGGCGGAAGAAGAGGAAGAGGTGGGAGAGTATAATTCCAATCCAATAATTCTCGCCAAAATTCCACTTTCTTTGTGGGCAGGATGGGTAATTTCTTTATTGGTGCTGGTTATAAATGCTGTGCTTGTCTAGTATATACTATTAGGAGAAATGTTGTGAAAAAAAGTGCGTTTAGTGCAAGTTTGATATATTTTATTGTGGTCTGCGTTTTTTGCGTGATAAGAATGTTAAACAGTTTCCACCTACTTTCCTTTATGGGAGAAGTGGGGAATTATGTTGTTAATGGTTTTCTGCAAATTGGAATACTTTTTCTTTTTTCCATTTTGATATATAAAGTTATGACCAAGAAAAGTTTAAAAAACACGCTTTATGATTTTAACTATTCAAAAGTTTCCTTTAAGGTGGTTTTAATATCTATTGGGCTTGGAGTTGTTGTATACTTTCTTAATGTTTTTGTTTCTTCCTTTTTCTATGCCATCTTAGAGTCGCTTGGCTATTCCTCGTCAAGTGGCAGTGGTGGAGGCGTGGTAAGCATTTGGACGCTTGTTTTAGGGTTAATCTTTACCGCTATTCTTCCAGCAATTTGCGAAGAGAATTTGCATAGAGGTATGCTTTTAACAAGCACAAGTGGGCTTGGTATGAAAAACAGCATCCTTTTAACAGGGCTTATGTTTGGACTTTTGCACCTTAACATAGAGCAATTTTTCTATGCCACACTCATCGGCTTTTTCCTCGGCTTTGTTTGCTATGTTTCAGGTTCAATTTATCCATGTATGATTATCCACTTTATGAATAACGGCATAAGTGTTTTGTTGTCGTATTTAACTGCAAGTGGCACTTTGCATGGAGGATTTTTCACACAACTAAACACCATTCTTGCAAACAATGTGGTGGTGGGCTTTGTTGTGATGTTCATAACAATTCTTGTTTTGGTTATTCTTCTTGTTGTTTTAACACGGCTTCTTTTGAAGGTTAGTTTTGAAGACTCCATTCGCGAAAAACAAAAAGTTATGCAAAATCTTGCCACTCGCGTTAACTATTTAAACGATGTGGAAAAGATTAAGGGTGAGGAAGCGGAAAGCGAAAAGCAGTTTGTGTTTATGTCTATGGAAGAGATAAAAAGGTTTATGCAGGATAATCCTGACGCCATTGTTGTGCCAAAGCCTAAACGCGAAAAAATGGAAACGCGAACAAAAATTCTTCTTATTGCCTCGATTGTGCTTTCGTCTGCCGTCACACTTTTCACGCTTATTTGGGGGATAATATGCTGAATATCAGTGTTGTTTGTGTTGGAAATTTAAAAGAAAAATTTTCTCAGGACGCGGAAAAGGAATATCTTAAAAGGCTTTCAAAGTTTGCTAAGGTTAATGTCATCGAACTTAAAGAGCAAAACAAACTTGTTAATTTAATGCTTATTAAAGAAAAAGAAGGGGAGGAGATTTTAGAAAATCTTTCCTCTTTCAATGTTTTGTGTGACTTAGGCGGAAAAAGTTTGTCTAGTGAAGAGTTTGCAAATTCTATTGAAAAACTAACTCTAACAAATTCCAAAATAACCTTTGTGATTGGTGGCTCATATGGTGTTAGCGAAAAAGTTAAAAACGCCTGTCAAATGAAAATTTCCTTTTCCAAAATGACCTTTCCGCATAATCTTTTTCGCATTATGCTTTTAGAGCAAATATATCGCGCTTTCACAATTTTAAACGGCGTAAGTTATCATAAATAAATTTCATATCCAATAGTAAAAAAATCAAGCGTTAAACTTGATTTTTAATTTTTTACTTTTAAGTTTTCGTTCACAATTTTTTTGAAAGTGCTGTGAATGAGTGGATTTTTTAAAACTTGTGGCGACAGGTGCGTTTCTTTCATGCGTTTATAGGTGGCAAATTTAACAATGTCTGGGATGTTTTCATCTTCAAGAATTTTTTTGCTGTCGAAATATCCAAGAAACAAATTGTTGATTTCTTTATATACCTTTGAAAAATTTTCGTAGTTTATGTTTTTAAGATTAGATAAACTTCTTTCCATAACATTAATCTTAAAACCATTTTTTGAAACCAACAAAACTTTCACGCTTTCAGGCGCTTGTTTTTTGCCAACATTCACTTTTCCATTCACTTCTTTTTTAAAGAGCCATTCGTTTTTTGTTTCTTTTTCAATGTATGGCGCAAGTTTTTTGAAAGGGCAATCGAATTTAGCGATTTCTTCTTTAAGTGGTTTAAGCGCTGTTTTGTTGTCTAAAACATTTGCTTTAATTTTCATAAGTTTGTCGCAAATTGTGCCATAGTTTTGTTGAGAAGAGAAGATTTCTTGAATAATGCTGTGGTCATTAAACTTTTCTGTCACTTTGCAATCTTCACTTTCCACCGAATATTTGTTTAAAAGCCCATTAAGCTTTTCTTGCACAAATTTTAAAAGTCCTCGCACTTCAACATCATTGATTATTTCTTGTTTTTTAGCATATTCAATTTGCTTACACAAAATTTCATAGGTTAGTTCAACATTTAATAGGTTTTTATATGGAATATATAAGTCTTTTTCGTATAATTCAAAAACGGTCATTTTTGCCTCCAACATTTAAGTATATGAATTTTAACAATTTAAATGATAAAAGTCAATAGAAAAAATAAATTTGCGTAAAACGCTTGCAATAATTTTTTTTATATGATATAATCGCTGTGTCATTGAGACAAATAAGCACCATGGGCGTATTTTTAGGTCGGTTGCCTGAACGCTTGCAAACTTTTGTTTTTTGTTTTTTAATTTTGAATTTGTTTGCAGGTAAAAGTGTGATCTTGGGTTGACTTAAAAAGTTGATGTTTGTGGGAAGGACAAAAACAAGGGAGGTAAAAAATTATGTCAGTTATTTCAATGAAACAACTTCTTGAAGCGGGCGTTCACTTCGGTCACCAAACAAGAAAGTGGAACCCAAAAATGAAGCAATACATTTTCACTGCCAGAAATGATATTCACATTTTAAATCTTGAAGTGACACAGGAGCAAATCGACAAAGCATATAATTTTGTTCGCGATGTTGTTGCTTCTGGCAAAAACATTCTTTTTGTGGGAACAAAGAAACAAGCACAAGAGGCTATTAAAGAAGAAGCAGAAAGATGTGGAATGTTCTACATCAATACTCGTTGGCTTGGTGGAACTTTAACAAACTTCAAAACCATCAGAAACAGAGTGGAAAGATTAAACAAACTTAACCAAATGGAAAAGGTTGGAGAATTTGACCTTCTTCCAAAGAAAGAGGTTGCTCTTTTAAAGCAAGAAAGAGATAAACTTGAAAAGAACTTAGGCGGAATTAAAGAAATGCGTGAACTTCCTGGCGCACTTTTCGTGGTTGACCCAACAAACGAAAAAATCTGCGTTCACGAAGCAAACATCTTAAACATTCCGGTTGTTTCGCTTGTTGACACCAACTGCGATCCATCAAATGTGACAGTTGTTATTCCTGGAAACGACGATGCTATCCGTTCTGTTAAACTTATCGCAAGCGCTATGGCTGACGCTGTTATCGAAGCGCGCGAAGGTGTTTCTATGAAGAAAGAAGAGGGCGAGGACGAACAAGTTGACCTTGAAAGTTTACTCACTGAGGCAAAGCCAAGTTTAGAACTTGCTGAGGCTGGCGAAGAGGTTAAGAAAACCAACAAAAAGCCAAGAAAGAAACCTGCTGTGAAGAAAGAAAAAGAAGAAAAAGTTGAAAAAACCAATAAGGTTGAAGAAAAGAAAGACGCAGAATAATCTATTTTAAAAAGGAGATAAAATTATGAGTTTTACTGCACAAGATGTTGCAAAATTAAGACAACAAACAGGCGTTGGCATGATGGAGTGCAAAAAGGCGCTTACAGATGCTAATGGCGATTTTGAAAAAGCCATCGTGCTTTTAAGAGAAAGAGGGCTTAAAGCAGTTGACAAGAAACAAGGAAGAATTGCTTCCGAAGGTCTTGTTGCTTCCTACATCCACATGGGCGGAAAAATCGGTGTGCTTGTGGAAGTTAACTGCGAAACCGATTTCGTGGCAAAAAGTGCTGATTTCCAAAATTTAGTTAAGGATATTGCAATGCAAATTGCTGCTGCAAATCCAAAATATGTCAGCGAGGCTGAAGTTGACCCACAAGAACTTGAAAACGAAAAGGAAATTTTGCGTGTTCAAGCGCTTAACGAAGGTAAGCCTGCAAACATCGTTGAAAGAATGATTGAAGGAAGAATTAAAAAGTATTATGAAGACTTCTGCCTTCTTAACCAACCATTCGTTAAAGACAGCAGTAAAACGATTAAGGATATTTTAACAGAGGCAACTTTAAAGATTGGTGAAAAAATCTCTATCAGAAGATTCACTCGTTATGAACTTGGCGAGGGCTTAGAGAAAAGACACGACAATTTGGCAGAAGAAGTTGCAAAGCAAATGGCTGGAAAGTAATTAAAAAGGGCGCGATGAACGCTCTTTTTATATTTTTAAAAATTTTTTAAAGAAAATTTAAAAAGAAGAGCAAAAACACTTGACAATGCTTTTCTTTTTATATATAATAAAGCCATGTTTCGTTGTCGGAAACATATGCTTAAATTTAAGCATAAACAAACAACAGGTGGGCGCTTGCCTTCACCGATTTGAAGTTCTCTTCAAAGTCGCTTTGCGATTGTGTTGTTCATGTTTGCCAAATAAAGCATATTTTTTTGACGCGGAAACGCGTCTTTTTTTATGACAAATCCTATTCACGATTTAAAACTGAAAATTTGAACTAAAAGGAGAATAAAATGCCTACATTTAACCAATTAGTGAGAAAAGGTCGCAAATCTTTCGAGAAAAAGAAAAAAGCACCACTTCTTGAAGAGTGCCCTCAAAAGCGCGGTGTTTGCTTGTCTGTTAGAACTGCAACACCTAAAAAGCCTAACTCCGCTCTTCGTAAGATTGCCAGAGTTAAACTTTCCAACGGTCAAGAAGGAACTTGCTATATCCCAGGCGTAGGACACAACCTCCAAGAGCACAGCGTTGTGCTTGTTCGTGGCGGACGTGTTAAAGATTTGCCAGGTGTGCGTTATCACATTGTTAGAGGCACTTTGGATACTGCTGGTGTTGCCAACAGAAAACAAAGCCGTTCTAAGTATGGCGCAAAAAGACCTAAGAAGTAAGAAAAACAAAATTTAGATAAAAGGAGTAAAACCAATGCCAAGAAGAAAATGTGCGACAAAGAAAGATGTTTTACCAGATCCAATCTATAACAACAAGGTTGTCACAAAGTTAACAAACCAAGTTATGTTGAGTGGTAAAAAAGGACTTGCACAAAGAATTGTTTATGGTTCGTTTGACATTATTAAAGAAAAAACAAGTTTGGAACCTCTTGATGTTTGCTTGACCGCGATTGAAAATGTTAAGCCTATGCTTGAAACAAAAGGTCGCAGAGTGGGCGGTGCAACATACCAAGTGCCAATGGAAATTAGGCCAGAAAGACGCCAAACACTTGCTATTCGTTGGATTGTGAACAACGCAAGAAAGAGAACTGGCGAAAGAAATATGGATGCTAAACTTGCAGGCGAACTTATGGATGCATATAATAACACAGGTGCTTCCATTAAAAAGCGTGATGAAATGCACAGAATGGCTGAAGCAAACAAAGCATTTGCTCACTATAAGTGGTAATTTCATGAATAAAAGCGAAATGTTTAAAACTCGTCCAAATAGCCAACAAAATAATAAGGACGAAGAATATGCTCTTATAAACTTGAAAAAGTTATACGCGCATAAGCATCCAAAGATTGAACGCGAAAGATGAAGGAGGAAGTTATGTTCATTGAAAAGTTATCAAAAGAAGATATCACTGACATATTTCAAAAGAATTATGGAAAAATGATTGTGGAACTAAATGGAGTTGGCACAAAAAGTGTGGAATTAACCATGAAAACAAACCAAGATGACCAACAACCATTTGTTGCATATCTAAAGGATTTTGATATTAATGCTGTTTCTAACACCGCTTTTCATAATTGCCACAGCAGAGTTCTTCCTTTACAGAGGCGCACAATCAATATGTGGAGAAGCGCGCTTTATGAAAAATTTGGCGAAGAGTATAAAAAAGGTCTTTCTGAGTTTTTGGATGCAGAAAAAAAGAGCATTATGAGTTGTCTTAAAGAAAAAGACAGCGAAATAACGAAATAAGATAAATTAAAAAGGAGAAAAAAATGGCTACCGATTTAAGTATGGTTAGAAACGTTGGTATCATGGCGCACATCGACGCTGGTAAAACGACAACCACTGAAAGAATTCTTTTCTACACTGGTAAAAGTCACAAAATCGGCGAAGTTCATGACGGCGAAGCCACAATGGACTGGATGGCTCAAGAGCAAGAAAGAGGAATTACTATCACTTCTGCCTGCACAACTTGCTATTGGAAAAACCATAAAATCAACATTATCGACACACCGGGACACGTTGACTTCACTGTTGAAGTTGAGCGTTCTTTGAAAGTTTTGGATGGCGCTGTGCTTGTTTTATCCGCGCGCGATAAGGTGCAACCACAAACTGAAACCGTTTGGCGTCAATCTCAAAAATATAAAGTTCCAACAATCATCTATGTCAACAAAATGGACAGAGATGCTGCAGACTTTTTCGGCTGTGTGAAGAGTATTGAAGATAGACTTAAAACAAATCCACTTCCAATTCAAATGCCAATCGGCTCGGCTGACACTTTCAGCGGAATTATTGACATTTTAACAATGAAAGCGGAAATTTATGAAGATGACCTTGGAAAAGTTTTTGATGTGACCGACATTCCAGCCGAATATAAGGCTGACGCTCAAAAACTTCACGATGAGGTTATTGAAAAAATTGTGGAAACTGATGATGCACTTCTTGCTAAGTATTTTGACGGCGAGGAAATCTCTATTGAGGAACTTAAAAAAGCAATCAGAAATGCCACAATTTCCAGAAAACTTACACCTGTTCTTTGCGGTTCTTCCTATAAGAATAAGGGTGTGCAGATGCTTTTGGATGCTATGGTTGAATATCTTCCATCTCCACTTGACATCGACCACATCGAAGGTATCAATCCAGAAACTGGCGAAAAGGAAACAAGAGCGCCAAGCGAGGATGCTCCATTTGCTGGGCTTGCCTTCAAAATTATGACAGACCCATTTGTTGGTCGTCTTGCCTTCTTCCGTGTGTATTCTGGAAAACTTGTTGCTGGAAGTTATGTTTATAACTCCAATAAGGGCGAAAAGGAAAGAGTGGGAAGACTCATTAGAATGCACGCAAATCAAAGAGAAGAAATTAAAGAGGTGGGTGCAGGTGACATCGCCGCTATTGTTGGACTTAAAGACACCATAACAGGCGAAACACTTTGCGACGAAAAGCACCCAATTCAACTTGAAAGCATGGATTTCCCTGACCCAGTTATCAGGGTGGCAATTGAGCCAAAAACCAAACTTATGCAGGAAAAAATGGTGCTTGCACTTGTTAAACTTGCAGAAGAAGACCCAACTTTCAAAACTTACACCGACCAAGAAACTGGTCAAACAATCATTGCTGGTATGGGCGAACTTCACCTTGAAATTATTGTTGACAGACTCCTTCGTGAATTTAAAGTGGAAGCGAATGTAGGCGCGCCACAAGTTGCATATAAGGAAACAATCAAAAAACCTGCTCATGCAGAAGGTAAGTTTGTTCGTCAAAGCGGTGGTAAAGGTCAATACGGTCACTGCGTTATCGACATCGAGCCAGTTCCAGCAGGAACACATCTTGAAGACGCTGAAAGATTTATTGATAAAACCGTGGGCGGTTCCATTCCAAAAGAATACATTCAACCAGTGTTCAACGGAATTAAAGAAGCGGCTAAAAACGGCGTTTTGGCTGGTTATGAAGTTGTTGACTATAAAGTGACACTTCTCGATGGTTCTTATCACGAAGTCGACTCGTCTGAAATGGCGTTCAAAATCGCTGGTTCCATGGCATTTAAGGATGCTTGCCTTAAAGCAGACCCATGCCTTCTTGAGCCTATCATGAAGGTGCAAGTGGAAGTGCCAGATGATTATTTGGGAACAGTTATGGGCAACATCACTTCTCGTCGTGGAATTTTAACGGGTAATGAAACCCGCCCAGGCGTGCAAGTTGTTAATGCTGAAGTGCCTCTTGGCGAAATGTTCGGCTATGCCACAGACCTTCGTTCTCAAACACAAGGCCGTGGAAACTTCACAATGGAATTCTTGAAATATTCAGAAGTTCCAAGAAATATTGCTGAGACTATCATCGGTCAACGCAAAAAAGCATAAGATTTTTAAAAATTTTTTGAAAATCATTGAAAATTGCTTTGAAAAAAAATAAATTTGTGCTATGATAGCATAGTAGATTAAAAAAGGAGATTTTTAAAAATGGCTACAGAAAAATTTGATAGATCTAAACCACACGTTAACGTGGGAACAATCGGTCACGTTGACCATGGTAAAACAACCCTTACTGCTGCAATCACAACATATTGCGCATTAAGAGGCTTGGCTCAACAAATGAGATATGATGAAATTGATAAGGCTCCTGAAGAAAAAGCAAGAGGAATCACAATCAACACTGCTCACGTTGAGTATCAAACTGCTAAGCGTCACTACGCTCACGTAGACTGCCCAGGACACGCAGACTATGTTAAAAACATGATTACAGGTGCTGCACAAATGGACGGCGCTATCCTTGTTGTTGCTGCAACTGATGGTCCTATGCCTCAAACAAGAGAGCATATCCTTCTTGCAAGACAGGTTGGCGTTCCATACATCGTTGTTTTCATGAACAAAACCGATCAAGTTGACGATCCTGAACTTCTTGAACTCGTTGAAATGGAAGTTAGAGATTTGCTTAACGAATATGGTTTCCCAGGAGACACAACTCCAATTATCAAAGGTTCTGCTCTTAAAGCATTGGAAGCAGCACAAGCAGGAAAGGCTGATGATCCAGCTTGCAAGTGCATTCAAGAACTTCTTGACGCTCTTGATTCCTATATTCCAGAGCCAAAGAGAGATGTTGATAAACCTTTCTTAATGCCAGTTGAAGACGTTTTCACAATCACAGGTCGTGGAACTGTTGCAACAGGTAGAATTGAAAGAGGTGTTGTTAAACTTAACGACGTTGTTGAAATCGTTGGTCTTGGACAAAAGAAACAAACAGTTGTAACTGGTGTTGAAATGTTCAGAAAACTTCTTGACGAAGGTCGTGCAGGTGATAACGTTGGGCTTCTTCTTCGTGGTATCCAAAGAAACGAAATCGAGAAAGGTCAAGTTATCTGCAAACCAGGCTCAATTCATCCACACACAAAGTTCACTGCTGAAGTTTACGTGTTGAAGAAAGAGGAAGGCGGTCGTCACACACCATTCTTCAATGGCTACAGACCACAATTCTATTTCAGAACAACTGACGTTACTGGAACAATCGAACTTGAACCAGGCGTTGAAATGGTTATGCCAGGCGATAACGTTAAGATGACAATCACTCTTATTTCACCTATCGCTATCGAACAAGGACTTCGTTTCGCTATTCGTGAAGGCGGAAGAACTGTTGGTTCTGGTGTTGTTTCTTCAATTATCGAGTAATTGAAAATAAATATAAATAGAGCAATTTTATTTGTATCGAAACAATAAGTTATTTAATCATAACTTTCACAAAGTGTAAAACTTTGTTTCCAATTTAATTATTATTAAGCAAAGAAAAGGCTTTCTGGCATAGGTTGCGCGCCCTATGCTTGAGAGTCTTTTTTTGTTGCTTTATATTTTAATGCTTTTTCAACTTAAAGATTAAATTGGTTTTAGACAATTTAAATTTTATGTTAAATTGGGTTGTATAGATGTTAATTTTAATATTTTTCATCTATTTGTCGAAAAAGTCTTGACAATGCGATTTTTTATGATAAAATTAGTTTAAGGAGTTGTTATGTTGAGTGTGATTGCAACCAAAACAGACCTCTATGCTTTTGCTAAAAAATATTTTAATCTTTTGCCAGATGAGGTGGATGCTTTTATTCGCTCGAACAGCAACAAAACCAAGGATATTTATAGGCGACTTGACAGTGTTTTAACAGCACTTGAAAAATATTTGGACTCGTATTCCTCTGTTGTTTCCATCGACCATAAGAAAAAAGTGGGAAGAGTGATTTTTCAAAAATTAAATTTTAAATCTTTCAATGAAGATTGCGAAAGGTCATATCAACGAATTAACAGCCTTTTTCATGATATGACGGCGCGCGGTATCAATCCTTATGAAATGGTGTATTCGGCTGTTCTAACTAATGGCGAAGTGTTTTTGGATGAAGATGGGAATTTTTCTAAACTGAAAGAAGAAAATGAACAGTTTAATTCAGTTTTTCCAACAATTGCAAAAACCCTTGGCGTTGAAGATAAAAAAGTTATTTCCATGTATGAAAGATGTTCTTCGCTTATCTATAAGGCGGATAAAATTAAAGTAAAGAAAAACTTTGAACTTCTAAAGAATTTTAAAACTAAACAAGGGCAACTTTTTAATAACATCGAGGTGGTGGATATATTCATCAACAACCCATCCTTATTCACTTTAAGCCCTAAATCTGTTGAACTTGCTTATAACCATATTGTCAATCGTGCCAGCATTTACATCTATGACCACTACGAAAAAACGGGCGAAAAATTGTCGCTTAAAGAAACTTTGCGAAATTGGATATCGAAAAATTCCTCGCTTTTATCGATAAATGTTGCAGAAATTAAGAGAAAAGAAAACGCACTGACCAACTGTTTTAAATCTTATTACAAAGAGGAAGAGGCGGATGAGATTATTTTTAATTTGTTTTATAATCCAACCAATCTTGCTTGTGTAAACAAAATTTCAAAAGAGAATTTCTTTGGAGTTAGTTTTAATTATTGGAATGTTGTTGGGCTTATTCACGATTATCTTGGCGAGGAACTTTCCTTTGAGGCTTTGAAAAAGGCAAGGCAAATTTATGGCGTTAATGCACAAAAACTTAAAAGTCTTTTCATAGACTTGCACAAGGCGGGTGTTGAAAAGGAAAAAGTTGCTGGAAAACTTGACGCAATTGTGTCATATTTCGACAAATTTTATAACGCTGAGATTGTGGAGAAGATTAAAAATAATAACATCCTTCTTTCAATCAAACTTTATAACATGACAAAGCGTGAGATTGCTCAAAAATTTTACGAAGTTTTTGCTGGTAAAAATAACGAAGAGATGTTCGACAAGTTTTTAACGCTTTTGCACTTGAATTATCGACACGAAGAACTTGCTGAATATAGCGATGAGGTGACTAAAGAAATTGATGAACTTATAGACCTATTTGGCTTGCGAGAAAAACGCGATTTGCATGAAATTTTAAAGAATCGCGACAACCGTGTTAAAATTGCCACAAAATCTGAGGTTTTGATGGGGAAAATCTATACCTACATCGGAAATATGTGCGCTCTTTACAATAAGGAAAGTGGCGAAGAGGTGGACGAAATCACCCAAAAATTTGAAAGCGATGTTAAGAATTTATATGATTCCATTGAAACTTCCTTTCAAAAAGGCATTGCAAAAGCGAAAACTATATACCGAAACCCAGAAGAACTTTACGAAACCTTTAAAGAAAATTCCATCCACAAAATTGACCTAAACAATTTGCCAAGAAAAAAGCTTGACGGCATTGTTAAAAAATTTGATGACGAACTTTTGAAACCGCTTTCAACCGCTTTAACTGAAAACCAATTTTTGCAAGGAAATTCCTATCAAATGAGTATATTTGATTTGCAAGATGTGGAAGATAAAACTGTGAATTTGCCTTGTTCAAGCACGGACAGCGAAATTTCAAAATTTATGGAAAAACGCAAAAAAGATTTTAAACAAATGGCAAGAATTATGAATTGCTATTCAAAAGCGGAAGAAATTAGAATTTTATAGCAAAATATTTTGATTATTACATCATTTCATTTGCAAAATTTTGGAATTTAAGATATAATTAACTGAATAAGGAGAATTTTATGAACGAAATGGTTGATGATATATTTTCATCATTGAAACAAGACCTTGAAAAAGCATATTCTCATCAGCAAAGTGAATATCTTGTTATAAGGGCGGGCAGAGCAAATCCTCACATCTTAGATAAGGTTATGGTCGAGTATTACGGCGTGATGACACCAATCACTCAAATGGGAACAATCTCAGTTTCTGAAGCGCGCATTTTGAACATCAACATTTGGGACCAAAGCCAAATTAAAAATGTTATGAAGGCAATCTCTCAGGCGGATATTGGCATCACACCAACTGACGATGGCAAAACCATCAGGCTTGTTTTTCCAATGCTAACGGAAGAAAGGCGTAAAGAAATCGTTAAGAATGTTAAGAAAATTTGCGAGGAAACAAAAATAACCATGCGAAATGCTAGACGCGACGCGCTTGATATGCTTAAAGACCTTAAGAAAGACGGAACTTTGTCGGAGGATGAACTTAGCCAAAGCGAAAAAGAAGTGCAAAAGATGATTGATAAATACACTTCTCTTGCCGACAGTTTGGCATCGAGTAAAGAAGACGAGGTTATGAAGGTTTAATTAGGAGTTATATGAAAATACCAACAGTTTTACCTGCACATATCGCTTTTATTATGGACGGAAATCGCAGATGGGCAAAAAGGCGTGTATTAAGTAAGTTTTACGGACATAAAAAAGGGGCAGATACTCTTGTTGATTTGATAAAATTTCTAAGTGAGATTAAGGGAATTAAATATGCTTCGTTTTTCGCCTTTTCCACGGAAAATTGGAATCGAGAAGAGAAGGAAATTGAGGCAATTTTTAACATCGTTGAAGAAATGTTAGGTGTTTATGAAAAAGATTTCCTTAATTTAAACATAAAGTTTGTTGCCATGGGCGATATTTCGCGTTTTCCTGAAAATTTGAGAGAGAAGATTATAAAAATTGTGGAAAATAGCAAAAATAATAGTGGTCTTGTGGTCAACCTTGCCTTAAACTATGGCGGAAGAGATGACATTGTGCAGGCGGTTAACAAAGCAATCAAAAGTGGTAAAAAAGAAATCACAAGCGACGATATTTTGAAGAACCTTTATTCCTATCCTGCGCCAGACATCGATTTTATGATAAGAACCAGCGGAGAGGAAAGAATTTCAAATTTTATGCTATACTCTCTTGCATACAGCGAACTTTATTTTCCCAAAGTTTGTTGGCCAGCATTCACAAAAAAACAACTTGTTAAAGCGCTTAAAGTTTATTCTAAGCGAAACAGAAGATTTGGAGGAAATTAATGAAAAAAAGAATATTTTCATCTGTGCTTATCGTGCTTTTAATAGCCATCCTGTTTGTGTTAAAAATATTCGTTAGTGACTACTTTTTTGACGCATTTTTCGGCATAATTGCCTGCCTTGCAGGGTTTGAAATGTCTAAACTTCTTTCAAAGGCAAGGCTATATAATTTTCAAATTTTATCAGTGGTTTTTCCTGTGGTCATAATGGGAATTAACATTGGTTTTTCCTATCTTGCAGGCGCACAAAGCGATATTTTGTTTGTTTTGTGGGCAATTTTAATTGACTTTGCAGTTATGCTTGTGACACTTCTTGGCGCTTTTCTCATCCAACTTATGAGAAGAAAAAAAGTTATTGAAGAAATGACAACAAGAGGAGTGAAAAACATTTCCACCACAAAATTCATCTTGAAAAAATGCATCAACACTTTGATTGTGTTTATTTATCCTGCATTTTTCTTCCTCTTCATGATTTTCATCAATCATATGAACGAACTTCCACTTGAAGTATTTGCAAATGTCAGCGTGGACTTCTCAATATTTATTTTGCTTACCGCTCTTTTAATTCCAATGTTTGCCGACACTTTTGCTATGCTTATGGGCTCGCTTATTGGCGGAAAAAAGATGTGCCCAAAAATCAGCCCAAACAAAACAATTTCAGGTGCTGTTGGCGGAGCAGTTTGGACGCTTCTTTTGATGACCTGCGTTTATCTTATTTTTGTTAATATCGTTGGGTTCGACTTTATGTGGTCAAGTTTTCCAATTTGGGCATATTTGATTGTTGTTCTTTTTGGGATTGCCGTGGCAATTGGTGGAGATTTGTTTGAGTCTATTTTAAAGCGTAGGGCGGGCGTTTCCGACAGTGGTCGAATGATTCCTGGTCACGGCGGTATGCTTGACAGAATCGATTCATACATCTTTATGGCGCCATACATTTTGCTGGCGTTTTGGATTATCGCTCTTTGCTAATAAAAGTTGAAATTTGGCGTAAAAGTTTTACTTATTCTTTTAAATTTTGATATAAACATAGGAA
This sequence comes from uncultured Clostridia bacterium, assembly GCA_930971385.1. Taxonomy (GTDB): domain Bacteria; phylum Bacillota; class Clostridia; order Christensenellales; family UBA1242; genus Caccovivens. The sequence continues at coordinate 305,588 of CAKNGB010000001.1, forward strand.
GGAAAAATTTGCTTTAAGGTATTTTTATGATAACTTTCCTTTATATTCTTCTTGCGATTGTGGTGCTTCTTTTCATGGTTCTTGTGCATGAACTTGGGCATTATATTGCAGGAAAAATCCTTAAATTTAAAATCACAGAGTTTTCAATAGGCTTTGGCAAGGCTATCTTTTCGCATACGTCAAAAAAGACTGGCGAAAAGTTTTCTTTTCGCATTTTTCCACTTGGTGGGTATTGCTCTTTTTATGGCGAGGATGAGGACGGCAAAGGCGACGAACAGTCGTTCAACAATCAAAAACCTTGGAAAAGGATAATTGTTTTTTTTGCTGGCGTCACCATGAATTTTATAACCGCCATCATTTTTTCTTGGATACTTCTTTGCACGGTCGGCTATGATGTGCCACAAATTGTGAATTTTAGCCAAGAAATCAATGTTGGCGTCTTTGAAAAGGGCGATGTTATCACTCATATTGACGGAAGAAAGATTGACTTTGCTTTCGGCGAAAATTTTGTCGACTTAATTAACGAACAAAAAAGTGAAGCTAAATCTTTTTATGAAAGTGAAGATTACATTGCTGGGCAAGAATATCCTCCTTTTTCCATGACAGTCGAACGTAATGGTGAAGTTAAAGAATTGTTGGTTGAAGTTTTGCCTTATGAAAAAACTATAACTAATGACGACGGCACAACTTCCACAGAAACGGTGTATGTTATGGGGCTTGAAAGTGACCTTGTTGGCAGTGCTTGCACAACGGCATATAAATATGGTTTCTTTGACGGACTTGGGCGGGCTTTTCCAATGGCGTTCGGCTTTGCTTGGGTGGTGCTTAAAAGTTTGTGGCTTTTAATAACTTTTCAAATTCCTATCACAGAAATGGGAGGAACAATAACCACGATTGCCACAATGGCAGAATACACACAACTCAATCCTGCCAATCTTCTAATTTTCATTCCGCTGATTTCCGCTAACCTTGCCGTGTTTAACATTTTGCCATTTCCAGCTCTAGACGGCGCACACGTGTTGTTCACAACAATAGAGTGGATTCGAGGTAAACCAATCGACAGAAAAGTGGAGAACACCATTCATTTTGTTGGGCTTTGCGTGTTGTTTGCTTTTGTGATAATTGTCGATATTTTGCATTTTGTGCTTTAAACTTGACAAAAGATGAAAAATAATCTAAAATGAAAGCATGAATTTTGAACAAGAATTTAGAAATCATTTTGGAGACAGATTTTCCGATTTATATTTAAAAAGTGTTGTGGTTAGTGAGAGCGACAATCTCTGCACCATAACTTTTTTATATCCATCTAAAGATGAAAATTTGACAGAGGAAGAAAAAGAAGAAATTATCAATTTTATTTCTGACCTTTTAAAACTTGAGCAATTTAAACTTAAAGTGAAGTTTTTAAAAGCGTATGTGGAAGAAAAACTTATTCGTAAAAGCATAAGCCAATTTTTTGAGGATAAATTTAAACTTTTAAACACCTATATTCACGATGAGGACATCGGTGTGCAGATTTCCAATATCGATGTTTTGGTGAATATTAAGGTCAGCCCAAGAATTGCAGAGTTTTTTGCGGAAAATAAAGTTTCCGCACAACTATCTTCGTTTTTAAAAGACAATTACCTTGTTGAATTTAACATTAATTTGGAGAAATGCGAAGATAAAATTGAAGAAGTGGACCTTGAAAGTGTGCCACTTAAAACAAGCGCGCGCAGAGTGCAAAGGTATGGTGTTCAAATTATAAAAGAAGTGGTTGGCAAAGATATTCCACCAAACCCTGAATATATTTCATATATAACCTCGCCAAAAAATGCCGTTATTGTTGCTGGCTATATCTCAAACTTAGCAAGGCGAGATTTCACCATTAAAAAAGGCGTTCGTGCAGGTCAGCAAAAGGCGTATTTCACTTTTAATATTTGCGATGGCAAAGGAAAGTTGGACTGCCTCTATTTTTGCCCAAAACGCTATGAAAAAGATTTGGAAGCGTTGGAAGAAAATATGTTTTTGCTTTTGCACGGCGATGTGAAATTTGGGCTTAATTCTAATAAACTTGTTTTGTATGTTGATAAAATCGCCTTGGCAAGTGAGGAAGAAGGCGAAACTCTTTTGGATGATGAAAAAGAGGAAGAAAATTTTAAGGAAGTGGAAATTGAAAAATTAAGCGCTACCGAGCAGGACAGTATGTTTGGGCGAGTGGTGAAATATAATCAAAAAATAATGACTCACACTTTTGTGGTTTTCGACCTTGAAACCACTGGTTTGAACACCGATTTAGACCAAATCATCGAACTTGGCGCGGTGAAAATTGAAAACGGAAATATCGTGGAAAAATTTTCAACTTTTGTGAAACCTACAGTGGAAATTCCATACGAGGTGACAAGGCTGACGCACATCACAAATGAAATGGTGGAGGAAGCGCCACCAGTTGAAGCGGTGATTGCAAAATTCTATGAATTCACTCGCGGTTGCGTTTTAAGTGGGCATAATGTTATCAATTTCGATATTAAATTCATTAGGCGTTTCGGGCAAATGCAAAACTTAATTTTTGATAATGATGTTATCGACACGATGAACGAAGCCCGCGTTTCGCGTCTTAAAATTTCAAGATTTAATCTTGCAACTGTGACTAAGGCTTTGGGCATTGAACTTAAAGACGCGCACCGTGCTTGGAACGATGCCTTTGCAACAGCGCAAGTGCTTTTAAAACTAAATGAACTTGGCAGATAAATTTTTGTTAAAAATTTCAAAATATTGCTTAAAAGTGTTGCATTTTTTGTGAATATGCGATATAATAAAGATATCTTGTGGCAGGGAGTGGGCAAATGTTTGCTCACTCTTTGTTGTAAAAGAGAGTTTTGGAGGTTTAAATTGGCAAAAGTAAAACAAATTTGCGAAGAAAAATTACGCCCAGTGATTGAAGAAATGGGCTATGAACTTGTGGATGTTCAGTATGTTAAAGAATTCGACGGCATGAGTTTAATCTTCACAATCGACAAAGAAGAAGGCGTGACAATTGACGACTGCGAAAAGGTCAACAAGGTTATTGACCCAATCATCGACGAACTTAATCCAACAAACGACGCACCTTTCACGCTTGTGGTGTCCAGTCCCGGTCTTGACAGACCACTTAAAACCGAAAGAGATTTAAGAAGAAATTTAAATAAGGAAGTGACGCTGACACTTTTTGCAAAACAAAATGGCAAAAAAGAATTTGAGGGTGTTTTGGAAGATTTTAGTGAAAAAACAGTCACTTTAAAAACTGAAAAAGAAACACTTACTTTTGACAGAGATAAAATCGCCAACATTAAATTGATTATTAAATTTTAAGGAGTTAAAAAATGGTAAATAAAGATTTTTTTAAGGCATTAGACGATTTAGAGGCAGAAAGAAAAATTAACAAGGAAACTTTTATTGCAACGCTTGAAACTGCATTGACCTCGGCATACAAGAAGATGTATGGCGAAGCAAAAAGTGCCATGGTGAAATTGTATCCAGAAAGAAACACAATAAGAATTTTCTCTTACAAAACGGTTGTGGAAAATGTGGAAGACCCAGATAAAGAAATTTCTTTGGAAGAGGCAAGGCAAATCAAAAAATCCTATAAGGTTGGTGACATCGTTTCAGTGGAAGAAACAACTAAGGATTTTGGAAGAATTGCCGCACAAACCGCAAAACAAGTTGTTATGCAAAAACTTCGCGAAATGGAACGCCAACAAGCAGCGGACGAACTCTCTGAAAAAGAGGATGAACTTTTAACCACAGTTGTTAAGCGTATTGACGACGACATCGTTTATGTTCAAATTGCTGGAACTCACACCGAAGGCGTTTTAATGAAAAACGACCAAATTCCTGGCGACAAATTTCAAGTTGGCGACAGAGTTAAGGTTTATGTTAAGAAAATCAAAGATTCTTTCCGCGGGCCACAAGTGCAAGTTTCCAGAAGCAACATAGGTTTTGTTAGAAAACTTTTTGAACTTGAAATTCCTGAGATTGCAAGTGGTGATGTTAAAATTAAAAACATCGCACGCGAAGCAGGCATAAGAACCAAGGTGGCTGTTCAAGCAACAAGACCTAACCTTGACCCAGTTGGTGCTTGCGTGGGAAATAGAGGTGCAAGAATCAACACCATTGTTAACGAATTAAACGGCGAAAAAATTGACCTTGTGGAATATTCAGACGATCCACTTGAATACATTGCAAGAGCGCTTAGCCCAGCAAAAGTGTTGTCGGTGGAAACTAACGACAGTTTGAATATGAGTCAGGTGATTGTTCCAGATGATAAACTTTCTCTTGCCATTGGTAAAAGTGGTGTGAATGTTCGTTTGGCTGCAAAACTCACTGGTTGGAAGATTGATGTTAAACCAGAAAGTTATGTTAAACCAGTGAAAGAGGAGAAAGAAACCGAATATGAACTTACCGAACTTGCCGATGATGACTCTTTCGACACCATGAGCGACCTTGATGAATTTGAAGAAATCAATGGAGATGATGAAAATTAATGCAAAAAGAAAGATTAAGAATGTGTATCGTTTGCCGAGAGCATAGCGACAAAAAAGAACTTCTTAGAATTGTGAAAAATAAAGATGGGCAGATATTTGTGGATAAAACAGGCAAGGCTAATGGCAGAGGCGCATACGTCTGCAAGTCGAAAGAATGTTTAAACAAACTTAAAAAATCACGCGGACTTAACAGGGCATTTAAATGCGAAGTTAGCGATGATGTTTACAACATGATAGGAGAGGAAATTGAAAGATCTTAAAGGACTTTTAAACATAAGCCGAAAGGCTGGCTATCTCATCATAGGCGGAGAAAACATTGAAAAACACACTCAAAAAATGTTTGTGATTGTGCTTGATGAAAAAAGTGGCAATTCACTTAAAAGAGAGATGGCTCATGTGGCAAACGAAAGAAACATTCCTCTTCTATTTGTTCAAGATCTTGAAAAGTTAATTGGAATTGAAAATTGTAAGGCGGTGGCGCTTAAAAACAAGGCGCTTAGCGAGGAGATTATCAAAATCATAAAAGGAGAATAATTTGGCTAATCAACAATTAAATGGACTTAAATCAATAAACAACATTCAAAGAGACGGCTCTTTGCAGAATTTATTATTGTCAATTAAAGATGCAAAGGTGCAAGTGGACGCTTTTTCAAGAAGTCTTCAACAAAAGAAGTCGGAATTGCAACAAAAAGCAAAGGAAGAAGAAAAGAGAAAAATTGAAGAAGCGAAAAAAGAAGAAGTTAAGGTTGTAGAAAAGATAGTGGAGGCTGATAAGCCTAAAATTCAAACCAACACTCAAACTTCTTTCCAACAAAACAAGCAAAGTGGCAATAATTATAGAAAATTTGATAATCAAAAAACCAACAACTTCGCGAAAAAACCTCCTTTCAACAAGCAACAACAAGTTGGAAACAAATTTCAGGGGAACAACAAATTCCAAGGAAGTAATAAATTTGGACAAAACAACCAAAAATCTTTTGTTTCCACAAAAGCCAACAACTTCAAAAGTTTTGCGCCAACGGAAAGCAGTGCTGTGCTTGCCACTCCTGAACGCAATTTTGGAAATAAAAATAAGCGTAGAAATGTTGAAGAAAACAAAAAGCCAAAGCAAAAACAATCTTTTGAAAAGCATGGCGGAAATAACAATAACATCTATGTTTTGGGCGATGAGGGGTTTGAAGAGACAACAATGGGTTCAAGAAAACTCATCAAAAAGAAAAAAGAAGTTCAAACTGTTATCGCTCCAAAAATCACTCATGCCGTTTTAACTTCGCGTGAGATAACCATTAAAGAGTTAAGCGAAAAGATAGGCAAACCAGTTGCTGAGATTGTTAAAAAATGTATGCTTTTGGGAATTATGGCAACCATTAATAGCACCATCGATTTTGACACTTGCGAACTTATCTGCTCCGATTTTGGCATTACACTTGAACTTAAACTTGACAAAAGTTTTGAAGAAAAACTTATGGATTCCGCACAAGAGGATGACGAAAAAGATTTGGTTAAACGACCACCAGTTGTCACTGTTATGGGGCATGTTGACCATGGTAAAACCTCTCTTCTTGACGCTTTCAGAAAAACCAATGTGGTTTTGGGTGAAGCGGGCGGAATTACGCAAAAAATTGGTGCTTATCAAATCACTTTTAACAACGAGAAAATCACTTTTATCGACACCCCGGGGCATGCTGCATTTACTGCTATGCGTGCGCGTGGAGCGGAAGTCACTGACATTGCCATTTTGGTTGTGGCAGCGGATGACGGCATCATGCCACAAACAGTGGAAGCTATTAATCACATTAAAGCGGCAAAAGTGCCAATGATTGTGGCTATCAACAAAATGGATAAGCCAGAGGCGAACCCAGACCGCGTGAAACAACAACTAACTGAATATGGTATTTTGCCAGAAGAGTGGGGTGGAGATGCAATTTGCGTGCCAATTTCTGCTAAAACTGGCATGGGTCTTGAAGAACTTAAGAAGATGATTTTGCTTGTTGCTGAAATGGAAGATTTAAAGGCAAATCCAAACAAAAAAGCAACTGGCGTGGTGATTGAAGCGGAACTTGATAAGGCAAGAGGTCCTGTTGCCACCGTGCTTGTTCAAAATGGCACTCTTAAGATTGGTGACTCCATCATCTGCGGAATTACCTATGGCAAAGTTAAAGCAATGTTCGACGAAAATGGTAAACCTGTTAAAAAAGCACCACCTTCAACTCCAGTGGCTGTTATGGGCTTTAATGAAGTGCCATCTTCTGGCGACCAAGTGTTTGCAGTTGATGACTCGCTTTCCAAACAAGTCATCAATGAAAGAATAAACAAAATTAAGGCGGAACGCGCAAAACAAACTTCTGGTGTTTCGGCAGACGACTTTATGAGCAGAATTCATGAAGGAAGTTTGAAAAATCTTAACATAATCATCAAAGCAGACACGCAAGGTTCGGTGGAAGCATTGAGAAATTCTTTGGAAGCAATAAGAAATGAGGAAGTCAAAGTTGTCACCATTCACAGCGGAGCGGGCGCAATAAGTGAAAGCGACTTGATTTTGGCGCAAACAACTGGTGCAACTGTGATTGCTTTCAACATTAAAACACCAGCAAAAACAAAGCAACTTGCCGACTCACTTAAAGTGGAAATTATTGAAAGCAAGATTATTTACGAAGTTGTGGACATCATCACCAAGATGAGCAAAGGCATGATGACTGTGAAATATGAGGAAAAATATATTGGAACGGCGGAGATTCGTGCGGTGTTCAAACTTTCCTCTGCTGGCAAGATTGCAGGAAGTTATGTGACCGATGGCAAAATTGCACGTAATGCTATTGCCAAAATAAAACGCAACGGCGAAATCGTTTGCGAAACAAGTGTGGAGTCGCTTAGAATTGTTAAGGATGAAAAAGCAGAAGTTGCAAAAGGCTTCGAGTGTGGCGTGAAATTTAAAGATAATTTTGACATTCAAGAAGGCGATGTGGTAGAATATTTTGTGAAAGAGGAGGTAAAAAGAGATTAGATAATTAATCTCTTTTTTACAATTAATTGTTTTTTAAATTAATGGTGCAAATCTTTTAAATTTTATCTATATAGGAGGATAATATGTCGAATAGACGAGAAAGAGCAAACAGCGAAATTCAAAAGTGTTTAATTGAAATTATTCAGCACAAAATGAATGACCCGCGATTAAATAAAGTTATCAGCGTGACCGATGTGAATGTCAGCCCTGATTTTAAGTATTGCAAAGTGAAAATCAGCGTGCTTGATGTGAACGATATCAAAAATGTCACCAATGTTTTGCAAAAGTCTGAGGGTTTCATCAAACGCGAACTTAAAGACATGATTGACCTTCCTTTCATGCCAAAGTTTAAGTTTGAAGTGGATAAAGGTGCAATCAGCACGCTTAGAGTGGAAGAAATTTTGAGAACGCTCGACATTCCTGCGGAGGAAGAGGATGACTAGTAAGGAAATAAAAAAACTGATAACATCTGCGAAAAATGTGGCAATATTTGGGCATCAAAATCCTGATTTAGATTGCTTTGGTGCGCTTTTTGGCGCAAAATATTTGTGTGAAAAGTTGGGCGCAAAGGCGACGATTTTTTCCAATCCTCCAAAAAATTCCTTCCTTTTGAATATTTTTGACGGAAAAGAAATTGAAAGCGAATTTTTTTCTGAAAACTTTGACCTTGTCATCATCTTGGATTGCAATCTTTTTTCAAGGCTAGAGGAAAAATATCGCGAGGAAGTTAAAAAAATAAATAATATTTTGGTTATTGACCACCATCCACAAGTGGAAGTTGAAAACGGATGCAAATTTTTAATCGATAAAAATAAAAGTTCGGCAAGTTTAATCATTCTTGAAATTTTAAACGAGTTAAAAATACCTCTCACGAAAGAGGTGGCAACATATATCTATGCTGGCGTTGTGGGTGACACTGGCAGATTTTTGCACACAAACACCGATGTTGCAACTTTCGAGGGCGCGATTGCACTTTTGAAATCTGGCGCGGACATCCAAAAAGTTTATGATGTTGTGTATCGCAGTAAAACTTTAACGCAAATCAAAATTCGCGACTACCTTTTTTCTATCTACAAACTTTCGCCAAAAAATGTTTGCTATCTTGTGATTTCAAAAAAAATGTTGGAAAAAGTTGGTGGCTCGGTTGAGGATGTTAAACTTTTCATTGACGACTTAAATCAAATTAAAGAGTTCAATGTTGTGATGATGGCGTATGAGATTGAGAACGAAAACTATAAGGTTAGTTGTCGCTCCAAAAACGGCTATGAAGTTGCAGGCGTTGCTGTGCGTCATGGTGGTGGAGGTCACAAAATGGCGGCTGGTTTTTCGCTTAAAGGAAGTGTGAAGCAAGTGGAAAAAGCGCTAGAAAAAATCAGCGAGGAGTTTTGATGGAAAGCGGAATTGTTTTAGTGAATAAACCTAAGGGAATTTCGTCGAACAAGGTTGTTAACATTGTGAAGCACGCGTTAAAAGCCAAAAAATGTGGTCATCTTGGCACGCTTGATTTGGAAGGCGAAGGTTTACTTCCAGTCACTGTGAACAAAGGCACAAAACTTTTCGACTTTTTTCTTCAAAAGGATAAAACCTATGAGGCTAATTTTGTTTTTGGAATTGAAACTGACACGCTTGACACTTCTGGCAAAGTCATGAAAGTTAAAGAGGTAAATTTCACATATTCTGAACTTGAAAATGCGGTTAAAGGTATGATTGGAAAATATGCTCAAATGCCACCACAATACTCTGCCAAAAAAGTGAACGGCAAAGTGGGGTATAAAGAGGCGCGAAAGGGTGGCACTCTTAACCTATCACCAAAAGAGGTGGAAATTTACGATTTCAAAATTTTGGGCGAGGTTGAAAAGAATATATATCGCTTTGAAATCTCTTGTTCAAGTGGAACTTACATTCGTTCGATTGCGCGCGACCTTGCATACCACCTCGGAACATATGGTAGTATGCAATGCATACTACGCACAAGATGTGGTGTGTTCTGCCTTAAGGACGCATATTCGCTTGATGAGATTGAAAGTGGAAATTTTAAAGTTATTCCTTGTGACAGCGTGTTTAATTTACCTAAAATCTCATTAAGTGAAAAAGGAAATTTTAAAATCTTAAATGGTCAAATTTTAGATATCAGCGAAAAAGACGGCGAATATAAACTCTATTTTGGCGAAAAATTTTTGGGTATTGGCGAAGTGATGAGCGCTAAACTTAAAATGAAATTGAATTTAACATAAGGAGAAAATATGGGAAAAATTTTGTTCGGTCCTGCAGGAAACAGCGAGTCGTTTTTTAATGAAGGTCACACTTCCACAATGGAAGCGCCAAGTTGGACGAAAGCAAAAGGCTTAGATTTATTTGAATATAGTTTTGGACAAGGTTATCGAATGTCGTCTGAAACGGCGGTAAAAATTGGCGATGAATTTGTTAAAAATGGCATTGAACTTTCCGTTCATGCGCCATATTTCATCAACTTTGCCAATCCTGACGAGGAGATGTTCGCAAAGTCGGTTGGATATTTAACAACTGGCATAAAATTTTTGAAAAACTTAAAAGCAAACCGATTAATTTTTCATCCAGCATCTTGTGGAAAGTTAACGCGTGAAGAGGCAGTTTCGCTTTTAATGAACCGCTTTAAAGAAATTTTGCCAACACTTGAAGAGGAACTTGGCGACACGCTGTATCTTTGCCCTGAAACCATGGGGAAAACCATGCAGATTGGAACATATAAAGAAATCATCGACCTATGCACGCTTTCTAAACGCCTTCTTCCAACATTCGACTTTGGGCATATCAACGCACTCACGCAAGGCTCTTTAAAGACAAAGGATGACTATAAAAAGATTTTCGACTATGCATTTGTTAAGTTGGGCGAAGAGCGAACAAAAATTTCTCACATCCATTTTTCCAAAATTCAATACGGCACTAAGGGCGAAATAAGGCACCTCACTTTTGCCGACGAAGTTTATGGACCGCGCTTTGAAGATTTGGTGGATGTTTTAATCGACTATGATCTATCTTGCCATGTTATTTGCGAGTCGGCTGGCACTATGGCAGAAGACAGCGTTACAATGAAAGAAATCTATCTAAAATCGCTAGAAAATCGAAAGAAAGCGAAATAAATGCGCAAAAAACACTTGCCAAGGCGCGTTTAATATGATATAATAACAAAAGTTAAATTTTATATATAGGAGAAATTATGGTATCAGCAGGAGATTTTAGAAAAGGAACAACTTTTGAAATGGACGGCAACGTTTATAACGTTATCGACTTTTTGCACGTAAAACCAGGAAAAGGCTCGCCATTTGTTAGAGCAAAAATTAAAAATGTTATGACTGGGCAAGTTCGTGAGGACACTTTTAACCCATCAGATAAATTCCAAGAGGCTGTGATTGAGAAGAAGGATATGCTTTATCTATATAACGACGGCGACCTTTATTATTTCATGGATAACGACACTTATGAGCAAATGCCACTTAACAAAGATGTTGTTGCAGATGTTTTAAACTTCGTCACAGAAAACATGACAACAACAATGTATATGTATAAGGGTGTGCCTTTTGCCGTTTATCCTCCAACATTCGTGGAACTTGAAGTTGTTGACACTGAACCTGGTATTCAGGGCGACACTTCAAAGGCTTCCAAAAAGCCAGCAACACTCATCACTGGCTACACCATTAGCGTTCCACTTTTTGTTAACATTGGAGATGTTATTAGAGTTGACACTCGTGACGGCTCGTACATGGAAAAAGTTAAATAAGAATTGATAGGTTTGCCTATCTTTTTTTTGCTTATAAACTTTAAATATATTCAAGCACATAAATTTACCAATCAAATTTTAGCGCTAAGATAAAAGGAATTTGACTTTAAGCCTAAATTTGTTTGGTAAAATTTTAACATTCGTGTATAATCACATAAGGGAGAACTAACTTGAACGACGAACTTAAATATATAAGAAATTTTTGCATAATTGCTCATATAGACCATGGAAAAAGCACGCTGGCAGACAGGTTGATTGAACTTACTGGCACGGTTTCTAAGCGTGAAATGCAAGACCAAATTCTTGACAGTATGGAACTTGAAAGAGAGAAGGGCATCACAATTAAACTTGCGCCAACAAGGCTTATTTATGAATATGAGGGTAAAGAATACACTCTCAATTTAATCGACACGCCAGGGCACGTTGACTTCACTTATGAAGTTTCGCGTTCGCTTGCTGCTTGCGAGGGTGCGCTTCTTCTTGTGGACGCATCGCAAGGTGTGGAGGCTCAAACGCTTGCAAACACATATCTTGCACTTGACAACAATTTGGAAACGGTGCCAGTCATCAATAAAATCGACTTGCCGTCGGCACGCGTTGACGAGGTAAAAGCGGAAATTGAAGATGTTATCGGCTTAGACGCGCATGACTGTCCTTGCATTTCTGCAAAAGAGGGAACAAATGTTGAAGATGTTTTAAAGGCAATTATCGAAAAAATTCCATGCCCTAAAGGCGATGAAAACGGAAAACTTAAATGTTTGATTTTTGACAGCCACTATGATAATTTCAAAGGTGCAATTTGCCTTATTCGCGTTTTTGAAGGAACGGTTAAAAAGGGCGATAAGATTTTGATGATGCAAACAAACAAGGTTTTTGAAGTGACCGAGGTCGGAATTTTTGTGCCAAACACGAAAGAGGTTAATCTTTTGAAAGCAGGCGATGTTGGCTATCTTGCAGGTTCCATCAAAACGATAAGCGATGTTAAGGTTGGCGACACGATAACTTCTGCTGATAATCCGATTTCCTCCCCTCTTGCTGGCTATAAAGAGGTGCAACCAGTTGTGTTCTGTGGAATTTTCCCAGTTGACGGTGCAAAATATGGCGAACTTAAAGACTCGCTTGACAAACTTAAACTCAACGATGCCAGTTTGCAATTTTCGCCAGAAAACTCCACCGCACTTGGCTATGGCTTTCGCTGTGGCTTTTTAGGGCTACTTCATCTTGAAATCATCACAGAAAGATTAGAGCGCGAGTTTAATCTCGACATCATCACAACTGCACCAAGTGTTTCATATAGGGTTTTCAAAACCAACGGCGATGTTTTGGAGATTTCCAATCCTTCCAATTTGCCACCACAAGTGGAAATTGACCATATTGAAGAGCCAATGGTTAAAGTTAATGTTTTCACTCCACCAGACTATGTGGGCGCGATTATGGATTTGTGCCAAGATAAGCGCGGTGTTTACAAGAACATGACCTATCTTGATAAGCGCAGAGTGGAACTTAATTATGAACTTCCACTTGGCGAAATTATTTACGACTTTTTTGACAGTTTGAAATCGCGCACACATGGTTATGCAAGTTTCGACTATGAATTTTTTGGATATAGCCCAGCCGACTTAGTTAGAGTGGATATTCTTCTCAACGGCGAAAAATGCGACGCTCTTTCCATGATTGTGCATAAGGATAAGGCATACACAAGAGGCAGAGAACTTGCTGAGCGACTAAAAAAAATCATTCCTCGTCAACTTTTTGAAGTGCCAATTCAGGCGTGTATAGGCAACAAAATTATTGCGCGTGAAACCATTTCTGCTTTAAGAAAGGATGTGCTTGCTAAGTGCTATGGCGGAGATATTTCAAGAAAACGAAAACTTCTTGAAAAACAAAAAGAGGGTAAGAAAAAAATGCGTAAGATAGGCTCGGTGGAAATTCCGTCAGAGGCCTTCATGAGCATTTTGAAGTTGAACGATGAAGAATAATTTAAAGGAAATTTCAGTTTACATTCATCTTCCTTTTTGTGAGAGGAAGTGTCTTTATTGTGCCTTCACTTCTTTTGTTTCAAGTGACGATGTGCAAAAGGAGTATGTTAAACATCTAATAAAAGAAATTGAAAATTTTAAGGATGGCTATAAGGCAAAAACAATTTATTTTGGCGGAGGAACGCCATCGGTTTTAAGGTTAGATTTATTGGGAAAAATTTTTGACGCTCTTAAAAATAAATTTGAAATTGAAAAAGATGCTGAAATCACAATGGAAGTTAATCCTAATTCGGTGGATGAAGAAAAGTTGGGCTTTTATAAAAGATTAGGCGTGAACAGGCTAAGCATGGGCATACAAAGTTTAAACGATAAAACGCTTAAAAAGCTTGGACGCTTGCACACAAAAAAAGAAGCACTTTATGAATTGCAACTTGCAACAAAGTTTTTTGACAACGTTTCGTGCGATTTAATTTTGGGTTTAGAAAAAGAAAAAAATGTGGTTAAATATGCAAGAAAATTAATTAAATTTGGCATAAAGCATATCTCTTGCTATATCTTAGAGGTGCATGAAAACACACCTTTATATAGCCTTGTGAAAAATAAAAAATATCAACCATTAAATGACGAGGCGGTGGCTAAAAGTTATGAAGAACTTAGAAAATTTCTTGAAAAACAAGGCTTTAATCAATATGAGATAAGCAATTTTTCTTTATTAGGTTTTGAAAGTAAACATAATTTAGCGTATTGGTCTTATGATGATTATGTTGGCTTTGGTCTTTCTTCTCACTCGTTTTTAGACGGCGTAAGATATGAAAACTCCAGTAATTTAAAAGACTATTACGAAGGGAAAAGACAGTCGGAAGCGATAATAAATGACAAGGAAATTGAAGAGAGAATTTTGCTTGGACTTAGATGTAAGAATGGCATAGATTTAGAAAAACTCAAAAATTTAGGCTATATTTTAGAAAAAAACGAGTTTTTTATGCAATTTTTAGAGAAAAACATCTTAAAAAAGGTAAACAACAAAGTTTTTCTTAATCCAAATTATTACGCAGTTTCTGATTTTATCATCGAGCATCTTCTTCCTTAAAACTTTCAATTTACCTTTTTTATAAAACATTCAATTATGTGGCTGGAAGTTAAATTGTTTGTAATAATGCTGAGCAAAACTTATGGTTATTTAAACTAGATTATCTAAATGAAATCAATAAAAAAATTTTATAAAACACTTGATTTTTATTTTTTGTTTTGATATAATAAAGTGTAAAGTTAAATTGCTTTACAAAAAGGTATGTTAAATGGCAAAGATTGACCTTGCAGATTTCGTTAAATATGGTAAACTTTTTGAAGTTTACGGCAAACTTTTAAGCGAAGATAGGCAAGCGCTTATGAATTTGTATTTTAATTTCAACATGACCTTGGCGGAAATTTCAAAAGAGAAAAACATCTCTCGGCAAGCGGTTTTGGATGGCATAACAAAGTCTTGTGCTAAACTTGACGCTTTGGAAGAAGTTTTAAGCATTGCTTTAAAAAAAGAAAACCTGCAACAAAAACTAAATAAACTTAAAGAGATAAGCAGTGTTGAGGAAATAAAAATAAAAGTCGATGAAATTTTAGGAGATTTATAATGGCTCTATTTTCAAACTTAACAGAAAAATTTAACCACATTTTTTCCAAACTCACTAAGCGTGGAAAACTGACTGAACTTGAAATTAAAGAGGCAATGCGCGAAGTTAGAATTGCCCTTCTTGAAGCCGATGTTAACTATATGGTGGCAAAAGACTTTGTGAACAAGGTTTCTGCAAAGGCGGTGGGTGAGGATGTTATGCGTTCGCTGACTCCTGGGCAAATGGTCATCAAAATTGTTAAAGATGAACTTGTTTCGCTCATGTCCAGCACCGACCAAAAACTTCACTTATCTTCAAATCCAGCAATAATCATGATGTGCGGGCTTCAAGGTGCTGGTAAAACCACAATGTGCGCAAAACTTGGTGCGTATCTCAAAAAGAGTGGAAAAAGACCTCTTCTTGTTGCTTGCGACATTTATAGACCTGCTGCAATCAACCAACTTCAAGTTGTTGGAAAACAGGCGAATTGTGATGTTTTTGAAAAGGGAACGCAAAATCCTGTTAAAACAGCAAAGCAGGCAATTCAGCACGCTGAAAAACAAGGATATGATGTTGTTATCATCGACACGGCGGGCAGACTTCACATCAATGAAGAACTTATGAACGAGCTTAAAGACATTAAAAAGGAAGTTAAGCCACACGAAATTTTGCTTGTGGTTGATGCCATGACAGGTCAGGATGCTGTGACAATAAGTGAAAGTTTTAATAAAGACCTCGACATTTCTGGTGTTATTTTAACTAAACTTGACGGCGACACGAGAGGTGGTGCGGCACTTTCCATTAAAGCAATCACAGGAAAACCTATTAAGTTCACTGGTGTTGGCGAAAAAATAGGCGACATCGAGCCGTTTTATCCAGACCGTATTGCCAGCAGGATTTTGGGTATGGGCGATGTTCTGTCGCTAATAGAAAAGGCACAGGAAGCAGTTAGTGAGGAAGAGGCAAAGAAACTGGAAGAAAAATTCCGTGAAAATTCCTTTACTTTTGAGGACTATCTCGTGCAAATGGAAAACCTGAAAAAGATGGGCAGTTTGAACGATATTGTCAGAATGATACCAGGCATGGCAAATAAACTTAAAGGCGTCACAATCGACGAAAAGCAACTTGCAGTTAATAAGGCAATTATTCAAAGTATGACTCGTGAGGAAAGATTAAATCCAGACATCATCAAGGCTTCAAGGCGCAGAAGAATTGCAGAAGGAAGTGGCACAAGCATACAGCAAGTGAACCAACTTCTTAAACAATTTGAGCAATCAAAGGAAATGATGAAACAACTTAAAAACAAAAAAGGTTTACGCGGATTGTTTTAATTTGGCGTAAATCACGAAAGAATAAAAGTGAAATTCTGTTAAAAATTAAATGAAGTTTACAAAAAACATACGGTATATCCCGAGAAATCGGCATATATATAAAATCTATTAAAAGGAGAAAAATCATGGCTGTTAAAATTAGATTAACCAGAATGGGAGATAAAAAATCACCTTTCTACCGTGTTGTTGTTGCTGATTCTAAGAGCCCAAGAGATGGTAAATTCATCGATATTCTTGGAACTTACAATCCACTCACAAATCCTGCTGAAATCAAAATTGACAATGAAAAAGCAACAAAATGGCTTAAAAATGGTGCGCTTCCAACTGAAACTGCTAAATCAATTTTGAAGAAAAGCGGTGCAATTCAAGAAAGCAAATAATTTGTTTTAAAAGTTTGAAGAAAGGAAAATTGGAAAATAACTAACTGTTTCAGTTTAGTTAATCTACATATTTCTTCTTCAAAATTAAGAGGAGACATTATGCAACAATTACTTGAAATTCTTGTGAAAAACCTTGTTAAAAACGAAAACGATGTAGAAATCACAAAGCAAGAGCAAGCCTCATCCATAACCTTTGTTGTTAAAGTTAACAGTGAAGATATTGGAAAGGTTATCGGCAAAAATGGCAAAATGGCAAGTAGCATAAGAACAATCATAAAGTCCGTGGGCGCAAAGGAACACAAAAAAATCTATGTTAAATTTGGAGATTAATTTGTGGAACTTTTAAGCGTTGGAAAAATTGTTAAACCGCAGGGTATTAAAGGGGAGGTAAAAATTTATCCTCTCATTGATATTCCTGCGATTTTTAATGGTAAGCACGAGATGTTTATCGACAAAAAGCCGGTCAAAGTGAAGTCGTGTTCCTATCGCCAAGGCTTTGCTTATGCCATGTTCGATGTGATACCAGACCGAAACACTGCGGAAAAATATCGTAATTCGCTGGTGTATATCGACAAGGAAGAGTTTTATAAAATTCCTTCCAACACCTATCTTATTGATGACCTTGTTGGGCAAATTTTGTATGATGAAAATGGCGAAATGGTTGGGCAAATTCAAGGTGCAGACAACTTTGGGTTTGACGACATTCTTTTAATTAAAGAAGGTGAACTTGTCTATCAACTTCCATTTGTTAAAGCGATTTTCAAAAAGACTGCCGACGGTTTTGTGGTGGATAGAAAGGAATATGAGGGGGCAAAGACGCTTTATGAAAATTGACATTTTAACCTTGTTTCCTGAAATGTTTTCGCCTCTAAATTCCAGCATATTAAAGCGTGCGGTTGATGCGGGAATTTTGGAATTTAACCTGATAAATATTCGCGATTTTTCCAAGGATAAGCACAAGAAATGCGACGACTATCCTTTCGGTGGTGGTGCTGGTATGCTTATGAGTGTGCAACCAATCTATGATGCCATTAAAAGCGTTAAAAAGGAAAATTCAAAAATCATTTTTCCTTCGCCAAAAGGAGTGAAATTTGACCATAAGAAAGCGAAAGAATTGTCTAGGTTTGAACACTTGATTTTTGTTTGCGGGCATTATGAAGGAGTGGACGAACGCATTTTTGAACTTTTCGACATTGAAGAAATCTCGCTTGGCGACTATGTTTTGACAGGTGGCGAACTTCCAAGCATGGTTATGATCGACTCTCTTTCGCGTTTCGTTGACGGCGTTATCAGCAAAGAAAGTTTGGAAAATGAAAGTTTTTCAAATGGGCTTTTGGAGTATCCTCAATACACGCGACCAGCGGTTTTTGAGGGGATAAAAGTTCCAGAGGTTTTGCTTTCAGGTAATCATCAAGAGGTGGAAAGATGGCGAAAAGAAGAGAGTTTTAAATGCACAAAAAAAAGCCGAAAAGATTTACTATAATTGCATAACACCACAAGATATGGTGTAGTATGCAAGTAAATTATAAGCAAACACCACAATTTAAAGAATAAAAAAGAGGAAATATGAAAATAAATTGGTTTCCAGGACATATGCATAAAGCACTTAAGGACATTGAAAATCAACTTAAAAAGGTTGATGTTGTTATCTATGTGCTGGATGCAAGAATTCCTCTTTCTTCACTTAATCCCTCTTTAAATGAGATTGCCGAAAATAAGAAAATCTTATATGTTGTTAATAAAATTGATTTGGCGGATTTAGAGCGAGTTAAAGTGCTTTTGCCACAACTAAAAAATGAAAATTCGGACTATATCCTCTTCAATTCAAACGCATACAAAGGAAGTTTGATTTTAGACAAAGTGAAAAAACTTGCCAGCGATAAGATTGAAAAATATAAAAGTAAGGGCGTTAAAGCAACAATTCGCGTTATGGTGATTGGAATTCCAAATTGTGGTAAAAGTTCGATAGTTAATAATCTTTGCAAAAAAGCCAAAACACTAACTGGTAATCGCGCAGGCGTCACAAAAAGCGGACAGTGGCTTAATGTTGGTGACGGCATAGAAATCTACGACACTCCTGGCACGCTTTATCCTAACATCGAAAATCAAGAGATTGCCAAGAAACTCGCGTACGTCGGCAGTGTTCGCGATGAAGTTTTGGAGTTTACTTCGCTTGCCACAGATTTACTTTCAATTTTAAACGAAAAATATCCTTCTTTAATTTCCAAACGCTATGGCGACGCAAAAAATTTGGAAGATATTGCAGTTTTAAGGAAGTATGTGAAAGCGGGTGGTGAACTTGACCTAGACCGCACGGCTTACATGGTGGTGGATGATTTCCGCAAAAATCGCATTGGTAAAATAACTTTAGATTAAACCAATTTCATTTTGATTTTACTAATTAATATGTAATAATTAAAAAGTGATAAACTAAAATAAAAGGCACGCTTGGAAATCAATACATATTTTTGATTTAAATTTTCTTATTAATTAAAATAAAATTTGGAAAGGTTATGAAAGAGAGAAATAAGATTGAAGGCGACATTGGCGAAATTGAAACGGCAGACGTTCTTAAAAAGAAGGGCTACAAAATTCTTGCCACCAACTATCGAAACAAGTTGGGCGAAATCGACTTAATTGCCATGGATAAAGGTGTTATTGTGTTTGTGGAAGTTAAAAGGCGTTCCACACTTGCTTTCGGCAGACCTATTGAGGCGGTGGATTTCCGTAAGCAACAAAAGATTAGGCGAGTGGCGGAAATGTATCTTATCTACAATCACAAGCCTTATGCAGATGTGCGATTTGATGTTATCGAAATTTTGGGTGATGAAATTAATCATGTTGAAAACGCTTTCTAGGTTTCATTTAATTTGCTTAGTTAAAACTCATTATGATGAGAAAATAAAAAAATTTAAAAATTTTCGCGTTTTTTCTTGACAAATTTCTCTGAATATCATAAAATAATCTAGCGAGCGCTGAAAAGACGGGGTGTGGCTCAGTTGGTAGAGCGCGCGGTTTGGGACCGTGAGGTCGGGGGTTCGAGACCCTCCACCCCGACCAGCAGTGCTTGCAGTTTGATTGGGCCTTTAGCTCAGTTGGTTAGAGCGACCGGCTCATAACCGGTTGGTCCGCGGTTCGAGTCCGTGAAGGCCCACCAAATTTAAAAAAATATGCCATTTTTGTTGCAATATTTTTTTAATTATGGTAAAATCAAATAGATGTCAGTTTTGGCTCGGTAGTTCAGTTGGTTAGAACGCTAGCCTGTCACGCTAGAGGTCGTGGGTTCGAGCCCCATCCGAGTCGCCATTTGCCCTGATAGCTCAGTCGGTAGAGCAAGGGACTGAAAATCCCTGTGTCGGTGGTTCGATTCCACCTTAGGGCACCAGCATACTTATGTATGTGAGAAAGTCTTTGTGTGAGATAAAGCAGACACAGGGATTTTCAAAAACCACCTAAAAATTTATAATTTTTTAGCCGAGAAGTTGAACATTACACAAAACAGGTTTAACTTTAAGCGGGGTGTAAGTCACAGCATACAATAAGTATGAGAAAAACGGAGCAATTTTTAAGGTCTTAATCAATTTTAAATGTAAATAATATATTAACATATTATATATGAATTAAGATGTTTATCAAAAATTGTTTGCTGGCGTGGCTCAATGGTAGAGCAGCTGACTTGTAATCAGCAGGTTGAAGGTTCGATTCCTTTCGCCAGCTCCACTTGGGTAGGTTGCAGAGCGGCCAAATGCAACGGACTGTAAATCCGTCGACTATGTCTTCGATGGTTCGAATCCATCCCTGCCCACCAGTTTTTCAAAGCCTACAAGCCTTATAAATAAAGGTTTGTGGGCGTTTTTTAATTTCTCACAAAATTTTGCAATAAGAGGCAAAAAACGGCTAAAAGTCAATTTTAGGTCAAAAAAGTGGATACAAAAGTGGATACAATCATAAGTTGTATTTTTCTGAAGTTAAGCCAAGTGTGAAATAAGCCACATTCGAGCGTGAATGATGGAAGCAGGGGTGTAACTTGTTTAAATATTAGAGTTATTAAGTTTATTTAATAGACATTACTTATTTAAATGGTGATTTAATCAACTATTCGAAAGAAGTTTTGTTAATGTATTTTTGATATGAGGTTAATTTACAAAGTAAAAAAATCACAACTTAGCGTTGTGATTTTGTGAGGTGTTAAGAATTTAAAAAATGAATATAATGTAATTATTTTAAAAGGATGGAAAAATATTTACACACATTAAATAATTTAATTCTCACGTATGACAAATTTTTTTACACCTCACGCTATAATTATATCACTAATAAAAATAAAATGCAAGCGTTTTCGCTAAAATTTTCAAAATTTTTTTATTTTGCAAATACTTTAAATTTTAACTATTTTCGACAAAATTCGACATTCGTATTAGGTTTTAAGTGAAATTATGGCAAAATTTGCGCATTTACCAAAAAATTTTTGCCAAAGCCTTTTTAAATTTTATGAAAATCTTGCAAATTTGTTTGTAAATTTGTGTGATTTAATTTATAATAAAAACATGAAAGGATTATTTTTATTAATTTTATCCTTAATATTCTTAGGTGGAGCGGTTTCATCCTCTGCCTTTTTTATAAATAATGGCATAAACGCGGTTAATACCCAAACAAGCGGGGGGGGGAATCGCAAAGCGATATTTTAGAAAATGACGAAGTGACCGCAAACGCGCCAACCAACGACGGATATTGGACAGATTCTGGCAACTATGCGACCTCATTTGCAGGTGGCTCTGGCACTTCCACCGACCCATACCTAATTTCCACGCCACAACAGTTGGCGCGAAATACTATATTGCAGGGCAAACCTTAACGGCAAAGGTATATAGCGGAAATGAATATTGCAAGTGGAATAATAATTGGTATGAAGTGGAGCCGATTAAATGGAGGTTGGATGCTTCATCAAGTCAAAAGGACGGCTATGGAACAACCACAGACACAAACGCGGTGCTTGCCGAAATTGTGTATGTTGACCAATATTCGTCAAGTTCAATAGACGCAGGCGAGGGATATTCTAACCAAAGCGTGACCGATTTTATGAGAAACGGCATATCAACCACCTATCTTGTAAACTACACTACTTCCACTCAAACTTTTGGCAGTGGAACATCACTTTATGGAACAAACGCCAGCACGACAGCGAGAATGTTTGTTTCTTCTCAAAGCGAGATTAATGCAGTAAATGGCACTATGAACATCACATTTTCGGACCTTGTGGAAGATATGATTAAATACTATGGCGGAACGAATGTGTATTTTACGCGTGACCTTGGCTCGAACTATAACAACATCACTTGCATAAACGCGGTGGGTAAAGAAATCCAACGCTTCGCCACAGATTACCGCGGAGTGCAATTCACCGTTCGCTTCACGGAATATGGCTGTGTGAATTAATTGATAAGAATTTAAATTGCTTACGGTTATATTTATTGATTATTAATTAAGAGGATAAACATCCTCTTTTTTATTGCTTATTATTGGGGTTGGGCGAGCGAAAAAATTTTTCTATAATTTTAAGATTTTGTGCTATATTTTGTTTGAAGGCTTGCATAATACTCTATATTTTGTGGTGGTATGCATATATCTATAATTAAAAATTATGATTTTTAATATTATCAAAATAATTTAGAAAAAAGTGGTTGGAGTGAATATGGAGGGCGGGCGAAAGTCCATGCGAGGTATGGGCGCGCGGGAGCGCGCTGTCTTTTTGTGCAAAATTGGTATGGTTTTGCTGAGAAAGTATCTTCACAAAAAGACACTTTCGCCCGCCGATCCTCGAAAAAAATATTTAAAAACTTTTAAAAATCTTTTTTAAATTTTAATTATTTATGATATAATTTTCCTATATTTTGTTTAAGGGGGATATGATGGACATATTTAAAAAAACGGAAGGAGTGCACAACTACAACATTGCGAAAGATAAAGGAATTTATCCATATTTTCATAAACTTTTATCAGGACAAGATGTTGTTGTTAACATGGAAGGTAAGCGAACAATCATGCTTGGCTCAAACAACTACCTAGGTCTAACAAATCATCCAAAGGTTATTGAAGCGGGCGTGGAAGCAATCAAAAAGTATGGAAGTGGCTGTTCTGGTTCTCGCTTTCTGAATGGCACTCTTGACCTTCATGTTAAACTTGAACGCGAAATTGCCGACTTTCTCCATAAAGAAGAAGCGGTCACATTCAGCACGGGTTTTCAGAGTAATCTTGGAGTTATAAGTGCGATTGTTGGGCGTAATGACTACATGATATGCGACAAAGAAAACCATGCCAGCATTTATGATGGTTGTAAGTTAAGTTATGGCAAGATGCTAAGATATAATCATAATGATATGGCAGACCTTGAAAGCAAACTTAAATTTGTGCCGAAGGAATGTGGAATTTTAATCATAACCGACGGTGTTTTCAGTATGAGTGGCGATATTTGTAATCTTCCAAAAATTGTGGAACTTGCAAAAAAGTATGGTGCGCGAGTTATGGTGGATGACGCTCACGGTTTGGGCGTTATTGGCAAAACTGGTCGCGGAACGGGCGAATATTTTGGCATGGAAGATGATATTGATCTTATTATGGGCACTTTCTCGAAATCGCTAGCAAGCCTCGGCGGTTATGTTGCAGGGAAAAAGGAGGTTATTGAGTATATTAAACACACATCTCGTCCATATATTTTTAGTGCAAGCATAACTCCTGCGTCTGTAAGTTCGGCACTTGCTGCTCTTAACATCCTTAAAAGTGAGCCAGAAAGAGTTAAGCGCTTGAACGACATCAGTGACTATATGCGTAAGCGTTTGAAAGAAAATGGTGTTAATATTATTGAAAGTAAAACTCCAATCATTCCAATTTACACCTATGACGATGAAAAAACTTTCCTTGCGTGCAAAATGCTGTTGGATAGAGGTGTTTATGTTAACCCTGTTGTTTCGCCAGCGACGCCTGTTGGGAAAAGTTTGCTTCGCACAAGTTACACTGCAAACCACACCAAAGAGATTATTGACGAAGCAGTGGATAAAATTGTGGAAGTTTTGAAACTTTTGAATGTGAAATAGAAACCTTTTGATAAAAATCTGAAAATTTGTTTGAAAAATTTTTAAGATGATGTAAAATATTAAAGAGGTGGATATGTTCAAAATTGCAATTGATGGTTTTATGGGGTCTGGAAAATCGACCTTGGCAAGAGGGCTTTGCGAAAAGCTTAACTTTAAAATGCTTGACACTGGCGCGATTTTTCGTGCGATTGCTTATGCATATAAGGCGGTTTATGGAAGCGAAGTTAAAGAGGATAAACTTAAGGAGCTTTTGAAAACAAAAACAATTGAACTTCGATTTATCGACGACAAACAGAATATGTTTGTTAACCAAGAAAATGTGACGCCTTATCTTAGAACGGAAGAAATAAGCCAACTTGCTTCAAAAGTTTCGGTCTATCCTTTTGTTCGTGAAAAGTATCTTGCCATGGCGAAAGATTTTGCCAGTCGCTATGATTGCGTTATGGAAGGGCGAGATATTGGCTCGGTTGTTATGCCTGATGCTGATGTTAAAATTTTCCTTACTGCCGACGAAGAGGTTCGTGCAAAAAGGCGTTTTGAGGAAAGTAAACAAAAAGGTCAGCAAGTGCAATTTGAAGATGTCTTAAAAGACTTAAGAGAGCGTGATTATCGCGATACGCACAGAGAAGTTGCTCCGCTTAAACCTGTTAAAGACAGCATAATTGTTGATAACACAGACATCACATTAGATGAAACAATTGATTATTGTTATGAAATCATTAAAAATAAACTGGACGCAAAAAAATTCCTTTCCATTGCAATTGACGGCTATGTTTGCTCTGGAAAAAGCACGATTGCAGAGGAACTTGCAAGGCGTTTAAAATTCCACGTGTTTAACACTGGCGCGGTGTATCGAGGAATTGCTTGCGCGTTTAAATATCTTGGATATGACGAAAGTAAAATTGATGAAAAATATGTTAAAAATTTTGCCAGTCAAATTTGGGTGAGTGTTAAGTTTTTGAATGGTGTTCAGCATGTTTATGTTAATGGCGTTGACCACACAAACAATTTGAGGCGAGATGAAATCAGCGTGCTTTCAGCTAAACTTTCGCCGTTTACGTCTATTCGTGATAAGGTTTTGAAAATTCAGCGAGAGTTTGCTTTCAATAACAACACGGTTATGGAAGGGCGAGATATTGGAAGCGAAGTTTTGCCTGATGCCGATTTCAAATTTTTTATCACCGCCGATGAAGAAGTGCGAGCAAGAAGGCGCTATAGCCAGCAAATTGCACGAGGCGAAGATGTTAGTTTTGAGAAAGTGCTTGAAGAACTTAGAGACAGAGATTATAAAGACATTCATCGCGAGCATGGTGCAATTAAAAAAATGCCAGACGCTGTTGTTGTGGACACGACAAATCAAACACTTGAGGAAAGTGTGGAATTTTGTTTAGATGTGATAAACAAAAAACGAACGCAAACCAAGTGAATTAAAATTAATTTAAGTTATGTTATATTTGGAAGTTTTCAGATTCACACATAAATAAATATATAAAGGAATCAAATTTATTCAAGATTTAGTTTGATAATTTTTATAAGCAAGAGGCACAAAAGATGAAAGATTTTATACTCAAAAATTGGAAATATTTTGTTATTTTGCCAGTTTTAATTGCAGTTATCATTGGCATAGTTTTAGTTGTGCCAAAAGGAACGGAAAGGTTAACAGTCTCTGCTGAAGATGTTGAAGTGGAAGTTGGCTCAAAAGTGGAGGTGTCATACACTGTTAACATCGAAAAAGCAACTTGCACCTTTAGCGTTGCAGACGAAGAAAAAGTTGTTGTGGACGAGAATGGTGTTTTGTATGGCAGAAGTGTGGGAGAAACAGAAATTATTGTTATTGCAACATACGGAAATGAGATAAGCGAAGCGACGGCGACTGTGACAGTTGGCGGAGGAGTTAACAGCAGTGAGGACACCACGGAAAGTTATGAATATGCAATAACCTATTCAAATGGAGAGGTAATAGAAAACGAGATTGAGATGCAAGCGGGTAAAATCTTATGGATAAACATACAAATTTCACCTATGAAGGAAGAGGATATTAAAGTTGAAAGTAAGGACATTGAAGTTAAAAAGTTTCAAGAGGTGTCAGGGCTATACGAGTTGAAGTGCGAGGAAAAAGGTGAATATACAATCACAATCACTTCAAGCATAGGCATTAAAAACATTAAAGTTAATGTGACTTAAGAGCAGTTTTGCTCTTTTTTTATTATAATAATGTTTTAAAATAACTTTTAAATTTAAGATAAGTCAAAAAATCAGATAAATTTCAACATAAATTTGAGGTATTGACAAACGATATAAGATAGAATATAATAATGATATTCATAAGAAAAGGAGAAAGTATGACGAAAGTAATTAGATATGAAAATGGAATGAAACTTATCTATGAACGCGATAAAGAAATTGAAGGTGTGGCGATTGATTTTTATTTTAGAGCAGGCTCACTTAATGACCCAAAGGGAAAACAAGGGCTTGCACACTTAACCGAGCATTGCTTATGCTCTTTATCCAACAAAATTTACGATAGGCGATTTTTGACAGATACGCTAACGCAAAAATATTACTACAAAAACGCTAGAACAAATAATTTTCTTTTAAGTTTCAACACGATTTGCAATAAGTCGCAATTTGAAGAATGCGTGGAAGAAATGACCGCTAGCTTTACTGGCTTTGTTAAAACAGAGGAGTTTGAAGAGGAAAAGAAAATTGTTTTGCAAGAGGTGGCAACAAGATTAAGAAATAAAAATGCCAATCAATCATGTTGGCTTTCAGTTTCAAATATTAGGGTGGAACCCGAGTATAGAAATTTATTGCAGGAAAACACAATAGGCTCAAAAGAAAGTGTGAAAAAATTAACTTTTCAAGATGTGTGCAAATTTGTTGATGACTATTTTGGATTAAATAACTTAGTGATTTCTATTGTTGGAAATATTTCTTTAAAAGAAGTTAAAAAATGTGTTGAAAAGTATGTTTTCACTCGCATCAAAGCAGTGAGTAAAATTGGCTTTAATTATAACGACGCACAAAAAATCAAGCAAGGTTTAGATTTAAGGGAAAGACCATGGGAAAAACAAAAAGCGTTAATCGAAGTTCTTTGGCCTTACGACAATTCCTTGCAGTTTATATCAAGAAAAGAATCTTTTATGCGAGGCGTGATCAACAATGTTTTGGCGAGTATGGTGTTTAAAAAGTTTAGGACCGACAATAGTTCATGCTATTCTGTTAACTTTTTTTTGACAAAATTTTTAAAAGAAAAAAGAGTGGAATTTGTGGTGGAATGTGGACATGAAAATGTTTTATTAAACTTCAAAATTTTGTTGGAGTTTTTGAAAGAATTAAAAGAAAAAGGGCTTGATAGGGAAGTTTTTGAAAAGATTAAGGAAAGAAATTGCGCGTGCATCAACATTGACAGGCAAACATTAACAAGGCGTAAGGATGGATTATATAATCAACTTTCAGTTTTTAATGAAGTGAAACCAAAAAAGGAGAGCAAAAAAATTTCTCTTAAATTTTACAAAGAAATTCCTTTTGAAGAGTATAACGAATTTTTAAGAAAGGCTTTAAAGGGGAGACCTAACTTAATTTTGCTGACAACAGGCGACCAGAGCAGAAAAATTCATAAGAACAAATTAGATGAAATTTTGAAAAAATAGCGAGGAAAAATGGAAATTTTAAATATCTTTAAAAAGGAGAAGGTAGACTTATTCATAAAGTATATTGGAGAGGGAAATATTGAAAAACTTATTGATTCCTCTAATAACTTATTGCGCTCATATTATCAAAAATATCAGTTTGTGAATAAGCGTAAGGAATTTCAAATTGAAGCCGAGCGAAATATTTTACCAATTCTTGAAGAAATAAAGGCGTTTGAAAATAAAGGTATTTATGTTCGCTTCTACACCAGCATGGGAAGAATTTTTGTGACAGACTTCGTTTCCACTGACTTGCACGCTGTTGTTTTTAATTTTGGAAACACAAATTTTACTATTGAAGATATTTATAAAGACATTAAACCAAGTGTGTTTTTACCAGTTGATAAAGAAAAATATTTAAAGGCAGTTTTAGATATTGTTAAAACTAAGAATAGGTGCGGGGATTATGGCGAACTTAAAGAAGATTATGTCAATTACATATATTCTCATTTACCAGAAAACAAGAAAATTGAATACCGAAAATTTTTAAGAAATGTTTACAATGTTAGACGAGAAGATTCGAAAAACAAATTGAATAAAGAAGAAAAAGAATTGTTTGATAAATTAAACTTGAACGACAAAACAAAAACAAATGAAAACGAAAGAAGTTTATAAAAATGCGTAAAAACACGCATTTTTTTATTTTTTTCTTAAAAAAATAGGCAATTTTATTGGATTTTTGTGTAAATTACAATTTTTTCTTTAATTTTTACAGAAATATTAATTATATTTTCTTTATGATTTTAATGATTATGTAATTAAAAATAGGTTAAAAGTAAGCAAAAAATATTTAAAATTTATGAAATAAATATTTAAAAATATTTAAGTATATTAATATTTTTTTTGTAAATTTAGAAAAATATTTGGTAATATTTTTAATATGTGATAAGATAATCTAATGGGAAGGAGTAAGTATGGAAACGAAAAAATTAAAATTTGATTATGTGCTTTTAACAAACATCATACTTGCAGCTTCTATTCTTGTTATGGATGTTTGTTTGATTGTGCTTGGAAATGCTTATGTGTTTAAGTCGATTGACAGCGCACTTTTTGTTGCCAGCGGAATTGCAAATCTTGTTTTTGCAATTATGGCAAAAGAGGAAAGAAGTAGATTGTTTAAATATTTCATGGTCATAGGATTGGTGTTTGCGTGCATTGGTGACATACTTTTAATTGACGGTGCCTACTTTATTGAAGGGGCGATTTTCTTTGCAATTGGTCATGTCTTCTTCTTTGTGGGCTACTCATTACTTCAAAAACTTTGTTGGCGAGATTTGATTATCGGTTTAATCATTTTTGCAATTGCGCTTGTTGTTATTCTTGCTGTGCCTGTTTTTGAATTTCAAAATATGCTTGCAATCGTGATTGTTTATGCTTTCATAATTTCCTTTATGCTTGGCAAGGCAATTTCCAACGCGTTTAGTAAAGAATATAAAATTGGAAATCTAATTATACTTATTGGAAGTTTATTGTTTTTCTTATCAGACCTTATGCTTTTATTTAATGTGTTTACAAATTTCGACACAAATGTGTTTAGCATTTTATGCTTAGCGTTATACTATCCTGCTGAAATTTTGCTTGCGTGCTCAATATATTACAAAGATGAAAAATTAACAGAAAATGAAAATCTTAAAAAAATCGTTGAAAAAAGCGAAAAAAATTAGAAAAAACATAAATTTTTACTAAAAAGAGGTGAAATATGAATATTTTTAGAAAATTTTACTGCCGAACCTATCAACAAATTTTTCATATAGCCATTCCATTTATGCCGTATCGTGAGCCGAAAATTTTGGAGAATATGGATGAGGTTGTTAAAACCTTAAAGGAAGAAAAGATTGATAAAGTTATGCTGGCAACAGATAAATCTATTCGAGGGCTAGGACTCACAAAAGAGCTTGAAGATGCTTTAACAAGAGCAAATTTATCATATGTTGTTTATGACGATATTTTACCAAATCCTACTATTGATATGGTGGAAGAAGGGTTAAAGATTTATCTTAAAAATAATTGCAAGGCGATGATTGCTTTTGGCGGTGGTTCGGTTATGGATTGCGCTAAGGTAATTTTGGCAAGAGTTGCAAAACCAAAGAAGAGCGTTCAAAAGATGAAAGGGCTTTTGAAAATAAGAAAGAAACTCCATCCACTTTTTGCTGTTCCAACAACGGCTGGAACGGGGAGCGAAACCACACTGGCTGCGGTTATCACTGATGGAAAGTCGCATTATAAATATGCCATCAACGATTTTTCGCTTATTCCAAAATATGCCGTGCTTGACTATCGAACAACTTTAAATCTTCCAAAATTTATCACGGCAACAACTGGGATGGATGCGTTGACGCATGCAGTTGAGGCGTATATTGGAAAATCAACAACTAAGAAAACAAGGCGTATGGCAGAGGATGCAGTTAAACTTATCGTCAAAAATTTAAAATTGGCGTATGACGAACCCCATAACGAGGAGGCGCGCAAAAATATGCTTAGGGCATCGTTTTATGCAGGTGTTGCTTTCACAATTTCTTATGTGGGCTATGTTCATGCGATTGCACATTCTTTAGGTGGTCAGTATGGTGTTGCGCACGGTTTTGCAAATGCGGTAATTTTGCCTCATGCTTTGAAGAGATATGGTAAAAGTGCACAAAAGAAACTGAGTAAACTTGCAAAAACCTCTATGATTGCCGACGAAAAAGATGATGACAAAACTGCAAGCGAAAAAATGATAAAATTTATTGAAAGTTTAAATTCCTATTTTGAAATTCCAACTAAGATTAAAGAACTTAAAGCGGAGGATATTCCTGGTCTTGCGTTGAAAGCCGATAAGGAGGCTAATCCACTTTATCCTGTTCCTAAACTTTTTAATAAGAAAGAGTTGGAAGAAATCTATAAAGAACTTTTGGTGGAATAATTTATAGATGCAAGATGAAATGCTAAGAAATTATACGAAAAAACATTAATTATTTTCATTTATTTTTATGTATATAAAGCAAATAAAACAAATTTAAAAATAAAGAGGTAGGTTATGATTGAAGAAGTTGTGCAAAAACAGCGCGAATTTTTTAACACAAAAGAAACTTTTTCTTTAAATTTTCGCAAAATTGCATTGATTAAATTGAAAAATTGCATTTTAAAATATGAGGATGAGATAAAGGAAAGTTTAAAGCAAGATTTAGGAAAATCGTCAACTGAAAGTTATATGAGTGAAATTGGCATGGTGCTTAATGAATTAAGTTATGCGATTAAAAATTTAAAAAAGTGGATGAAGCGTGAGCGTGTGAAAACTCCACTTGAGCAATTTCATTCCAAAAGTTTTATTGTGAAAGAGCCTCTTGGGGTGGTGCTTATTATGTCGCCATGGAACTATCCATTTATGCTTGCTATGGATCCACTTATTGGCGCACTTGGTGCGGGAAACTGTGCAGTGATTAAACCCGCGAGTTATGCAAAGAACACCTCTAATATCATTAAAAAAATAATTGAAGAATGTTTTGAGGAAAGATATGTTGCAGTTGTGCTTGGCGGTAGGGAGCAGAAAACAGAATTACTTGAACAGCGTTTTGATTACATCTTCTTCACGGGAAGTGTTAATGTTGGAAAAACTGTTGCGGAGAAGGCTTCAAAATTTTTAACACCAGTCACTCTTGAACTTGGAGGAAAAAGTCCTTGCATTATTGATGAAACCGCAAACTTAAAAGTGACGGCAAGGCGACTTGCATTCGGAAAATTTTTAAATGTTGGGCAAACGTGCGTGGCGCCAGATTATCTACTTATAAACAGTAAGGTTAAGGAAAAATTTGTGTCGCTTTTAAAAGAAGAGATTGTTAAAATGTTCGGCGAAAATCCTATTGAAAATGAAAACTATGGTAAGATTATTAATGAAAAACATTTCAATAGAATTTGCAGATTGATAGATAAAAATAAATGTGTGTTTGGAGGTGCCTTGGATGAAAACAAGTTAAAAATTGCTCCAACCATATTAGACAATGTTTCACTTGATGACGCTGTGATGAAAGAAGAAATTTTTGGGCCGATTTTGCCAATAATTGAATTTGATAAAATTGAAGATGCGGTTTCCATAATTTCTAAGTTTGAAAAACCTCTTGCGCTCTACCTATTTTCTAATGATAAAAATGTACAAAATTATTTCTTAGAAAAAGTGCCTTTTGGAGGAGGGTGTGTAAACGACACAATCATTCATCTTGCCACAACTCAAATGGGATTTGGCGGAGTTGGACAAAGCGGTTATGGTGCGTATCATGGCAAAAGAAGTTTCTTATTGTTTTCTCATGAAAAGAGCATTGTTAAAAAATATAATTATGTTGACTTGCCTATTAGGTATCAACCATATTCAAAATTTAAAGAAAAGATTATTAAAATGTTTTTAAAATAAATAAACGCCTAACAAAAATTAGGCGTTATTTTATACAAAAATTACTATGACTTTTAGGTATAACTGAAATTTCATTACTAATAAAAATTTAAAAATTTTGTTTTATAATTTAAAAATATTTTAATAAAAAATGTAATTTAATAAAAACCATTTAAATTTAAAATAAATTATGTATTTTTCACTATAACTAAAAGTTATAATAAAAAACCGCCAAATTAAAGTTAAATTTAGCGATTTTTTAATTAAATTTTCTTCAAATTATGCAACTTCTTGATTTAAGTTTTCAACATAAGTGTTGTCAACAACATTACGGAAAACGCTCTTTTCTGTGATAACGCCAGCGTTCAACATAACATTCATGAGATTGTCGAAAGACTCGCTTGACATAATCATGGTTTCACTCCATGCGTTGATGGCAATATATTGCTCAACAGCAACTTGAAGTTCCTCAACGGTGTTTCCGTCGAAAGATGGAAGAAGTGCTTGTGCAACAGCATAGGAGTTGTTTGTCACAATGTAGTTATACGCTCTTTTAACTGCTGTTAAAAATTTCTCAACAACATCGCTGTGTTCGCTGACATAGTTTTCGCGTGCAATAAAGCAGGTGTATGGAATGGAACCAGAAAGTTCACCTAAACTTGCCACAATTTGAGAACCTGATATGGAGTTCACAACATTTGTTGCGGTTGGCTCAAAAAGTGTGCAATATTTAACGCTTGCATCATTTTCCCAAACGCTTGCAGTTAGGTTGAAAGCGACATCAGTTCTTAAATTGATTTCATCTGCACCTTCGCCAATTGTGTAGCCGTTCGACTCGATGATATATTGCAGTGTCATTGCAGGAAGTCCGCCGGCTCTACCTCCAATGATTGTTTCTCCAACCATATCGGCAAGAGTGAAATCGGCGTCCTCTTCTTTAGAAACGATAAACGAACCATCGCACTGTGTGAGTTGACCAAACACAACAGGTTTGTTTTCCACGCCTTGTTGGTCGGTGTAGATTGCGGTTTCTGGTCCTGCCAAAATCATATCAGCAGAGTCTGTTAAGAGTGCGCTCATTGAAGTGTCGGATCCACCGCCATTTGTCAAATTGACTGTTAAGCCTTCATCTTCAAAGTAGCCGTTATTTATGGCAACATAAAGTGGGGCGTAGAAGATGCTGTGGGTCACTTCGTTAAGTTCAATTGTGTTGTAATCTTTTTGGTCGCAACCAACTAAAAGTCCAGTGGAAAGTGCCATTAAACAAGATAGTCCCAACACAGAAAGTTTTTTCCAAAGTTTCATTTTTCCTCCTTACAAATAAATCTTATGTTGAAAAGGAAAATAATGTTTTAAACTTAAAAAATAATAAAAAAATTTTATAAAATACCTTGATTTCCCCCCTCCGCATGTTATGATTTAAATAATTAGGAGGAAATATGACAAAATTTATCTATCGTTCTAAAACAGATGAAAATCTGATTGGTAATTCCTATTTATATATAGAAAAAATGATTTTTGGTTCGAAAGACAACCAAGAGAAAACTTCAATATTTAGAGATATGTTTAGTAAGGCTGTTAAAAAGGTGGCGATTTATCCTTGGGGAACTGACACTGATGACCTTAGTTCAACAGCAACGGGTATTTGTAAATATGATGATAATGATGCAATAGAAATTGAAATGTGGGGGTATACAAACGCTCCAACTGATAAATATAAATGGATAGAACACCAAGGTGTGCATGAATTTTGCCATGCCTTTGTTGATATATTATCTTTAACAAATTCTGATAAAATTGTTAAAAAGGGGATAGTTAGAGAAAACCACGCGGGACTAATTAAAGAAACTGATCAAAAAACAGGTGAGTTTGTCGATCATCATTATTATGGTAAGATGTTCAATGAAACAATGATGGATATCATTTCTGCTATGGCTATCAACAATTTTGCACCAGAAATCACATATAAAACTGTTGATGATGTTTTAAGCGAAAATTACACAAAAACAGGAAATCAGCAAACAGGCTACACATTTTTTACATCTCTCACCAGATTAATGATTGCAGCGTTTTCAAATGTTGGAGATAAAAATTTTAAATATCAAGATAAAGTGGATGCTGGAGAAAGTATTTTTAATCAAAACTATAAACTTCGTGATGGTTCGGTTGTGAAAGCAAACGACTTCCTTTATGGCATTGTTTTTGACCCTCTGCACATTGAAAAAGAGTTTGATAAATATATGGATGATGATTCTTGGCGCACTTTTTCTCAATCACTAGACACATTTTTTATGCATTATCAAAAAACAGGCGAGTTGTTGCCTGAAAATGTTGCATTGATTATGGAATATATTCCAGATTTTTGCAATAAAAGAATGGCAGATTATGAACGAAGAGGTGCAATTACAATAGATGAAAGCAACAATATGGCGAGTAATTTCAATGAAATTTGGAATTCTATGCAAAGAGAATATGGTGCATATTTTTCACAAGAAAGGATAAACAAAATAAGTGATAGAGCAAGCAAATATAGAGCAAGCAAATATTAAAAAATCAATTTTTTAAGCATTTTTTTAAAAAAATTAGCGAATTTTATATGTTTTTTCCTGAAAATGCAAAAATAGTGGAAATTTATTCCGCTATTTTTATATTTGACTTTAAGTTATAAACATAAGTGATACAAAATCTAATAAAGAATTATATTTGAAAATAAAGGAAAAAACTTGTTTTAATATTTAAAATGTATTATAATTATATAAGCTAAAATTTAACACTTAATAGGAGAAGAAAATGGATAAGACTTATAATCCGCAGAATTTTGAAAAGAGAATTTATAAAAATTGGTTGGATAAAAAATATTTTTCAGCAAGGGTAAATAAAAATAAGAAGAAATTTTCTATTGTTATGCCACCACCAAATGTGACAGGTAAGGCGCACGTTGGACACGCTCTTAACAACACCATTCAAGATATTTTGGTTAGATATAAGCGTATGCAGGGGTATGAGGCTTGCTGGATACCTGGAACTGACCACGCTGCCATCGCAACCGAAGCTAAGGTTGTTGATATGCTTAAAAAAGAAGGCATCACAAAAGATGATATTTCTCGTGAAGATTTTATTGCTCGCGGTTGGGAGTGGTATAAAAAATACGGCAACATCATTTGTGAACAATTCAAGGAACTTGGCATTTCTTGCGACTGGGATAGGTTAAGTTTCACTATGGACGAGAAACTTAATCGCGCCGTTAGAAAGGTTTTTGTGGATTACTATAATGAAGGCTATATTTATAAAGGAAAGAGGGTGGTTAATTATTGCCCTAACTGCCGTTCCTCAATTTCTGATATTGAAAATGAATATAAGGAACAAACCACAAAACTTTGGCATATAAAATATCCTCTTGAAGATGGTTCGGGCGGAATTATTGTTGCCACAACTAGACCTGAAACTATGTTTGGCGACACGGCTGTGGCTGTTAACTCTAAGGATAATAGATATAAGAAACTTGTTGGCAAAAATGTTATCTTACCAATCGTTAATCGTCCTATTCCAATCATCGCTGATGACTATTGCGAAATGGAGTTTGGAACGGGAGCGGTTAAAATTACGCCAGCGCACGATGTGAACGACTATGAGGTTGGACTTAGACACAAACTTCCAATTATAACTGTTATTGATGATGCTGGGAAACTTAACTCCTATGCGGGTAAATTTGCAGGGCTAGACAGAATTAAGGCACGCGACGAGATTGAAAAAGAACTTGACAGGCTTGGCGTTTTGGTTAAAGTGGAGAAATATAAAAACAAGGTTGGGTGCTGTCAGCGTTGTGGCGAAATGACAGAACCAAAAATTTCTGAGCAGTGGTTTGTTAAGATGAAAGACCTTGCAAAGCCTGCGATTGAAAAGGTGAAAACTGGTGAACTTAGGTTTGTGCCAAAGAGATATGAAAAACAATATTTAAATTGGCTTAACAACATTCAAGACTGGTGCATATCAAGGCAGTTGTGGCTTGGGCATCGAATTCCAATTTTCACGTGTCAAGATTGTGGATATGTTAAGGCGAGTGTGGATGATGTTAAAGAGTGTGACAGATGCCACAGCAAGCATATTGAGCAAGACAAGGATGTTTTAGACACATGGTTTAGTTCGGCACTTTGGCCATTCTCCACGCTTGGCTATCCAGAAAAGTCGAAAGATTTTGACTATTTCTATCCAACTGATGTGCTTGTGACTGCTTATGATATTATAACTTTTTGGGTTGTTAGAATGGTGTTTAGTGCGCTTCACTTCACACACAAACTTCCATTTAAAGATGTTATCATAAATGGCATGGTGCGTGACGCTCAAGGGAGAAAAATGTCGAAAAATCTCGGTAATGGCATTGACCCTATGGAAGTTATTTCCGAATGTGGCGCAGACAGTTTGAGGCTTTCACTTGTGAATGGAATGAGTCTTGGTGTGGACTGCGCTTACAGCGTTGACAAGGCGCGTGACAGCAAAGTTTTCATTAACAAACTCTATAACGCTGGAAAATTTGTTATTTCCAACACTGCCGACATCAAGCCTCGTTCGCTTGACGAGTTTAAACTTGACAGCAAAGATAAGTGGATTTTAAATAAACTTCAAAACCTCATAAAATCGACTTGCAAAAATCTTGATAAATATTCCATTGGCGTGGCTTCGGCAAATCTTATTGATTTCACTGTGGCTGATTTTTGCGATTGGTATATTGAGGCTTCCAAACTTGACCTCTATGGTAATGATGAAGTGAAGAAAGAAAAGACGCAAAACATTCTTCTTTATGTTTTCACAAACTTATTAAAACTTTTTCATCCATTCATTCCATTTGTGACGGAAGAACTTTATCAAAATTTAAGCGTGCATGAAGAGACGATTATGCGTTCAAGTTTTCCTGTTTACGACAAAAAACTTGCTAAGAAAAATAGTTTTGGTCAAATTATTGAAGTTATTAAGGCGATTAGAACAACGCGTGCAAACTATCAAATTCCAGATAACAAAAAAATCACTATTAATATTTTACCAAATGAGAAAATTTCATTAATTCGTGAAAACCGCGAGATAATAAATAAACTTGCAGGCGGAAGCGAGGTAAAAATTGTTAAAAAGGAAATGGAAAAATCTGCAAAAATCATAACCAAACTTTGCACCATATTCTTGCCAATGGGTGACCTTGTGGATGAAAAACAGGAGCAAGAAAAACTGCAAAAGAGCATTGAAAATTTGAAGTTTGAAATTGCAAGAAGCGAGAAGATGTTGTCGAATCCGAACTTTGTTGCTAAAGCACCACAAAAATTGGTGGCAAGTGAGCAGGAAAAACTTGCAAAAAATAAAGAATTTTTAGAAAAACTTTTAAAAGAGAATAGATGATATAACGGTGATTTCGACACACTGTGCAACTTTCGATGATATAAATAAGAAAGGAGATTTTTATGGCACCTAAAATTTTTGGAATAGAACATATTGTTTATCTTATATTAAGCTTTATTGTCACAGTGGCTATTTTAATAGTGACAGGAATATTTTGCAAATCTGAAAGAGTAAAAATGATTTTGATAAAAGCGGGTGGGGGAATTCTTCTATTTTTGATTTTATTGAATAGAGTTTTTTGTATTCAGCACTGGGATGTGACTTATCTTCCAACTTCAATTTGTGGTGCTGTGAGCATGTTTTTCGGTATTGCATTAATATTATGTAAAAAAGATTCTTCAATTTTGCACTTCTTATCATATAGTGCATTATTTACAGGTCTTTTGCCAACAATTTATCCTGACTATATAGGACAAGGTCCAACAATATTTTTTCCAGCAACAATTACAAGTTTATTACATCATTCTGTTTGCTTTATGATGGCAATCATGGTTTTTGAATTTAAATATATAACGCCAAATATCAGAAAATGGTATGCTTGGCCATTAGGCTATTTTGCATTGGTATTTTATG
This sequence comes from uncultured Clostridia bacterium, assembly GCA_930971385.1. Classification (GTDB taxonomy): domain Bacteria; phylum Bacillota; class Clostridia; order Christensenellales; family UBA1242; genus Caccovivens. The sequence continues at coordinate 343,252 of CAKNGB010000001.1, forward strand.
GATTGTTCAATATTAAGATTTTAAATCAACCAGATGCGATAAATATTAACTCCCCAATTTTACCAAACACTCCGTTCAATTTCTTTTTCTTAGGTTTAATATTTTTTGCAGTTTATATGATTTTCTTATCTGTTTTCGACATTATTGCTAATAAGAAAGAAAGCGTGGTTGTTAAATCTTATAAAAAAATTGTTTCAAAAATTAAAAGAAAAAATTTAGATGAAAATGCCGTAGTTGCTATGTCGAAAAAAATAATATTAGATACTAAATTTTATAAGAACTGATTTAATATAAAATAAAAAAAGAAGAGATTTATTTTTTCTTCTTTTTTCTTATCATCGTTATAATTATGTTAGGAAGATATGTTAATGATAATGCGACAATTCCAAAAACAATAAGGCATAATAAGTAAATTCTAGGGCCACAACTTAATCGTATTGACTCTAAGAAGGAGTAGTTGTTTTGTAGCACAGAACAGTAATTTATATTCAATGAATATCCTGCCACAATGGCAATTATTGCATATCCCAAAACGGTTGTGATGATATATTTAATATCTGAAAATTTGGCTTTAACAAGATTTGAACTAATCAATATGAAGAAATAGAAGAAAACTAGAAAATGATATGTAAAAGTGTGAAATTGATCAAAATTTGCAAACACATTTTCACATGCGTTGCCAATGATATTTCGAGGTGAAATAAGAAAAGCGATAAGAACAGCAAATCCTCCAGAAAGTGAAATTACATCGCCAATTTTTCTTAATGTGCCTTTTCCAAAGGAGGCAAAAGAGAAAACAAACAAGAAAATACTGCAAAAATGCAGAGGAAGTTTCCATAGATTATAACCAATAACAAGGTTATAAATTTGTTTAATAACTTCCAGAATAAGTATAATAATTGTGATAATTAAAAGAGGTATTCTTTTTACTTTTTCACTTTTATTGCGCAAACAAAAATTGATGATTACGCTTAAAAAAATTATAATCACCAAACCGATAGGAACTATTAAAGCTTCATCTTTTGTCCAATTAAACATCGTGTGTATTTTAACATATTTAGGTTAAAAAGTAAAATTTTTTTATGTTTTATTAAAAATTTCCAATTTAAAATGGCGTTTTTTTAAAAAAATGAGGTGATTTCCTCATTTTTTATTTTTAATTAAGTTAATTTTAAAATTATTTGTCTTTTTTATTGCACTATAATTTGTGTAATTTTACAGTATCTTCAGTAAATTTCCATACTTCTGCTTTTTTCTCATAATCATATCTATCTGCCATATACACTCCTAAAAACCTTCTACTTTGATTTCCAAGCGCGTCTTTATATCTTAGGAAGGTACATCTTTTTGTTTTATCTTGAATGTCTTTATCAACATCACTTGGCTTCTTTTGATTTTTTCCTAAGCCAACTTCATATATTTCATTTAAATCTATGCTAATAATGTTTATCCAACCATTTTTATTAGAGCCTTCAATAGACAGGGTGGGCGACCATATATTTTTATAATAACATCTTTGAAAGCCCTTTACCTTTTTTCCAAATAGAGATAAAATTTCTACCATAGACGAAAAACTATCGCCTCTTTGCAAATAACCTCTTTGAATAATTTTATTAAGAACGATTTCTCTATCGAAATCCCAAGATAAATCTTTTTTCGCAGAAGCAATTTTTTTAATTTCAAACACAATTTCATCTATTCTTTTATTAAGGTCTTCAAGTGTAAGCATTTTTCCGTTTTGTTCTATATCAATAGTTCTAAATTTTATGCCTTCATCATCTAAAATTGTCGATTCCAAAATTGACAGATTGATTGCTTCCATTCTTTTTTTATCTTTATCCTTCTGAATAGGATTTTCATGATAGGGTTCGTTTACTTCAATCGCAATTTTAAATTGAGGAAAATATAAATCAATATATCTTCTACTTTCTTTGGTGCAGATATATTGCTGGGTGGCTATTTCAATATTAGGATCATTTAGTTTAGAGTATATAGAATTTATAACAAAGTTTTCATAGATTTTGTTGCTTTTTGATAAACTTTTAGCAACATAATTTAATTTTGTCTGTTGCATAATTCTTTCTCCATAATTTTTGTGTGAAAATTTAATTAACCTAAGTGTCAAATAGTTAAAAATTATTTAATTTTTAGAGTTTTTAAAAATTCCTTTTGGTCTTTATTTAGGCGGAAACTATCGTGGCATTTTGAAATTGCTTTATTGCGAGTGAATTTGTCGGTAAATTGGATAAGAGAAGAAACTCCTCTTTCAAAATCTTTGCAAATTAGGGTGCAAAGATACCAAGCAAGAGCTATTTTAACATAGTAATTTTCGTCTTTAATTTTTGTTAATAGGGTGGTGTTGTCGCGGTCGATAAAATAGTCCATAAGTCCAACAATTGCAATGCGTTTTTGAAATGGGTCAGGTGATTTAAGTTTATTCACAAAATATTTATATCCATTTTCAGTTTTAAGATTTTTTAGTGACGACACAATCATGTCGCAGGTTGCCCAGTTGTCTATTTTTTTTGAAAACTTTTCAAATTCTTTAATAGTTTCTTCGTCGCTTAGTTTCATGTTTGCAAGGCAAAATCCTCGAAGCAAAATTTCCTCATGCGACGAGCCAAATTTGTTTAACGGAAAATTTTCTTTTGCTAAAGTTTTAGCAAATTTTCTTAGTTTTGGCGTTTCAATGCCATAAATTTTGTGGGAGGTTGTGACTAACTTTTTGTGAAACTCAATAAGGTTTTTGTTGGAATTTTCTTCCAAAAATTGTTTGATTTTTTCTTCCATCTATTCTCTCCTAAGTGATTCCACAGGATCAAGACGGGCTGCTTTGCTTGCTGGATAAAGACCGCTTAGAACGCTTATCACAATCGACACACCAAGGGCGATGAATGGATAATACCACCTAAACGACAACGGAGCAAAGCCGACAAGTGAGGTTAAAAGAATATACACAACAATAAGAAGTATTCCTGCAAACACAAGTCCACAAATTCCGCTTAACAAGCCCACCAAGAAACTTTCGGAAGAGAAAATTCTTCTAATATCCTTTTTCCTTGCACCAATAGATTTCAAAACACCAATTTCCTTTGTGCGCTCGGTCACACTCATATACATAACAACCAAAATCATAATGGCAGAAACGAGGAGGGAGATAGCAGAAATAACGATAAGTGCCGAGCCGATGGTGTTGGTTAAATTGGTGAACATATTTGCAAGCGACTCTTCAATCGAGCCTGAAATACCTTCAAAAATAGGGTCGTCGGTTGCTCTGACAAACGCATTTATGGCATCGGCAATTTCTTTGCTTGGCGTTTGAATGTAAAGCGTGTTAGGTTGAAGTGGCGACAATGAAGCGACTTCGGTTTGACTGTTGTAAATCTCTTCAAAAGCGTCATAATTAATATACAGAACTGGGAAGCCTGACATAACAGAAGTGTCAACAATACCAGAAATTTTTGCAAAGCGAGAAATGATAGAACCATTATAAGTTATCTTTAATTCCACAATTTTGCCAACAGGGTTTTCCTCACCAAAAAAATTGTAAATTGCTGGGGTGAGCATAATTTCCGCGTCATAGTCAGCGTCTTCTGGAATATCTGACGAACATAGGTTACCTTCAACTATTGTGGAGTCGCTGTAATAAGGCGGAGTGGTGTATAGATAAATCAGGCTTAAAGTTTCGTTTTCATCATATTCAGCAATTCCAGAGTTGTCAAAATCATAATTTATGGAGGCTGAAAACATAGGTGTTATTGTTGCAACTTGAAAGCCATAGGATATATCCTCTTGCGATAGGGTGTAGTCAGTTAAATTTGCCTCATTATTAATCGTTTCCACAATTTGTGAGATGTCATCTTCTGTGAAAGACGCAATCTCTTCCATTGTTGCCGACTTTGAAAGGGTAACAATTGTTGGGTCGGAGTAAGAAGTCATGGTGGAGTTGATGAAATCAACAATTCCAGAACTAAAGCACAGCATAACAATCAGTGAGCCAATTCCAATTGCCACGCCAAACGCCATGAGAAAATTTTTCACTTTGCTTGCCCACATATTGTGAAAAGATAGGCGAACTGCAGACCAAAGTGAAAGGTTTTGTTTTAATTCCTTTTTATTTTCTTCTTTTTTCTCTTCTTCAACATTTAAATTAAAACTTTCGCCTTTTTTATAGTTTTTGTTTGGCGTGTCGTTTGTTATTCTTCCGTCGGAAATCTCCACAACGCGAGAGGAAATGGAAGCAACTTTTTCCGAGTGTGTCACCATGATAACAAGTTTTCCGCTGTCGGCAATTTCCTTTAAAATCTTAAGTATTTGCATACTTGTTGTGGTGTCCAGCGCGCCAGTTGGTTCATCGGCAATGATGATGTCTGGGTTATTGATTAAAGCGCGCGCGATTGCCACTCTTTGTTTCTGTCCGCCAGAAAGTTGTGTTGGTTTTTTCTTTAACTGACTTTCCAAGCCCACAAGTTGAAGCATTTTTGTGGCGCGGGCAATTTTTTCTTTTTCGCCAACATTGGATAGGGTTAAGGCGAGCGTCACGTTATCCAAAATGGAGAGGTGGGAGATGAGGTTGAACGATTGAAAAACAAACCCCACTTTATCCTTACGATATTTGTCGAGTTCTTTGTCGGATAATTTTCCAAGATCCATGCCGTCAGCAATAATTTGCCCAGTGAAGTCAGAGTCCAAACCGCCAATAAGGTTCATGAGTGTGGATTTTCCGCTTCCGCTTTCGCCGACGATAGAAACAAGTTCGCCTTTTTTGAAACTAACGCTTATGTTGTGAAGTGCTTGAAAGGTTTCCTTGTTATCCAATTTATAACTTTTATTCACATTGCGAATAATGAGTGTTTCTTCATTTTCCATGATTTACTCTCCAATGCTTTGTTTAAAAATGATACCATAATTAAATATACAAGTCAAATAAAATTTTAGTTAAAATTTTAACTAAAAAAATAAAAGTAAAATTCTTTACAATTTTATTGGATAGTGATATAATAAGCAGGTCATGGAGACCTTTTATCACGCTTTAATGCACGCAGTTGAAGATACTTTGAGGGTGGTGCCAATACTCTTTTTGGCATACCTTCTTGTTTCATACCTCTCGCACGACCATAACCACAAATTTTCTGGCTTTTTAAGTAAACACAAGAAAACAAGCGTGCTTTATGCCTCGTTTTTGGGGTGTATTCCACAGTGTGGTTTTTCCAGCGTGATTGCCGATTTATATTCTCGCCAAAAGGTGACACTTGGAACGCTTGTTGCAGTTTTTGTGGCAACAAGTGACGAGGCAATTCCTCTTATGATTGCCAATCCTGACAGCATTTTAAGTATGCTTCTTTTGATTGGTGTTAAACTTGTTTTGGCGCTTGTTTGGGGATACTCAATCGACTTTGTGGTAGATCTAATTAAAAAAGCGAGAAAAAAGAAAAAAGAGGAACCGCAAGCCGAAAATCATGAAGTTCATGAGCATCACGAACACCACAAGATTATGCACCATATTCACGAGTGCGGACACGTTCACAGCGACGAATGTGAAGAGGACTGCCATCATAAGAATGGTTGCTGTGTGGATAACATTTTCTTGGATGCATTTAAGCATACCTTTGAAATCATGTTATACCTATTCATCTTCACATTTATCATGGAACTAATTTTGCAGACCTACTCGATTGATATTTTCCGCACAATATTAACCGACAATGTTTACATTCAAATTTTAATAGCCTGCGTGGTCGGACTTATTCCAAATTGTGCTTCGTCTGTGTTTTTGGTGGAACTATATATGCTGGAAGGTGTGCTTTCGTTCCCAGCACTTGTTGCGGGCTTATCCACGGGAGCGGGGGTAGGACTTTTCATACTAATTAGCCGAAATAGGAAACATCCACTTAAAAGTTTGGGAATTGTTGCCTTGCAGTTTGCAATCGGAGTAATATCAGGCATTGTTGTCAACCTGTTCTATATGCTTGCAGTGTAAGCCTAAAAAAGAGCATTACAAATAAAATGCTCTTTTAATTTTATGTCAACTTAAAAGTTTAAATCAACATTTTGTGGTGGTATGCAAGCATAACACAATGTATGTTGTTATTTTTTGTTGCTGTCGTTATTATAAAAATCAAAGGCTTTCATAATTTCGTCCAAGCCCATTTTTGGATTTAATGCTTCTTGCAAATCAAATCCGCTTTCGCTTTTTGGAATGTTAGGGGCAATAATCTCAGTTTTTGCTGGCGCTGCTGGCTTTTGCTCCACTTTTTCTTTTGGCTTAAACACGAAACTGTTGCGTTTATAGTAGTTATTATATGTTGTTGGATTTTCCACTTTATTGGTGGTTATTTTAACTTCTTTTGTTGGAGTTTTTTTGTATTCCTGCATCTTGCTTAAAAGCCTACGCATACTGTCGTTAGGCGAGTTGACTGGGCTTGTGAGGGTGTTAAGGTCAGCAATTCTTTCGTTATACTCTTTGATTACCTCATTAAACTCTTTAAGTATTTTTGCAAACTCGGCGTCGTGTTTTAAATCTGGAAAACGGATGTTTAATTCCTTAACCAGAAGTTGCAATTTGTCTATCACAAGGGAATAGAAATTCTTGGCGCCATCTTCTTGAAATTGTTTGGCTTTTTCCAAAACATCAAGGGCGTCGAGAATACTTTTTTCCTTATGCTCGTTGTTTTTCAAATTTAAAAGACGGCGTTCTGACTCCAGCGTCTTTAATTTTTCATCCATAATTTTGCTTTCATAGCCTGCTTTTAAGCGTTCGATGTAGGCGTCAACTTCTTGCTTATTGTAGCCATTATAGGCCTGAGAAAAATTCATTATTTCCTCCCAAAAACATTAACTATTATTATCACTATTAATAATAGCAAATATGACACCAAAATTGCAATAAAAATCGGCAAAGAAATGTAAGAAAATGTGAATAATAGGGTAAAAACAAGGGCGAAAAAGAGCGAATACATGATGACAAGGTGGAATTTTTGCCCACAAACAAGATAGGTTAGAAAGGATGCCAAGATGAAATCAGTTAAGAGATATTCGCAAACATATTCCGTGGTGTTTGTGAAAAGAAAGATAAATCCGCTTATGCCGATAAGCGTCAGTAAACTTCCAAGATAAAAACCACTGTCAAGTTTAAATAGGCGACTTTTCAAAACCTCATAGGTTCCCACCAAAAAGGAAAACGCGAAAAACCAAAAGGCTGGGTAGTTGGGGATAATTAGGATATTGATAAGAATTGCCGTTAAAAAAAGAAGAAGATGCGTGATAAGCACAAATTTTAATATCTTTGTTTTCTTAACACCAACAATTCTTCCTCTCATAATTTTAGTTTGTCAAATTTCGCTAAAAATATGTGTGTTTTTTCGAACCAAGAAATATTTGAGTGAGACTTGCGTTATTCAAATTGTTATGGCGGACAAAGCACTCGAATTCGCTACTATTTTTTAAAATTTTTTGCTAGTAAAATTTAAATATAACATAATCATTTCAAATCTTTTTTTAAAACATCCATAATGATTTCAAAGGAGGTTCTTTTGCGTCTATTTTGAATTATACAGTATATGATGTAAGCAAGCCCGCAAAGGATGAAAATCACAGAAACAAGTTGCGAAACGCGGAACGGCCCAAGATACAGACTGTCCATTCTAAGCCCTTCCACCCAAAACCTGCCGATACCGTAAAGAATGAGGTAGAGGGAGGCGATTATGCCGTTGTTTTTGAAATTCACTTTGCAAATTAAAATTGTTAAAATAGTAAAAATTATGAGGTTGCTTAAAAACTCATAGAAAAATGTTGCCAAGTGCCAACCGCTTCCACTGCACGCACAGCCTGCTTGGTGGCAATGTTCAATATACACACCAAAAGGAAACCATTGAAGTGATGGGTTGTCGATGTAAAAACCATACGCTTCCTGATTAACAAAGTTTCCCCAGCGACCAATTCCTTGCCCTAAAACCAAGCCTAAAACAACAATATCGGCAAGTTTAAGAAAATTCTTTTTGTGGATGAGGCAATATAAAACAACGCCAAGTGCACCGCCGATAAGTCCGCCATAAAAGCCTAAACCGCCCTTCCAAATTTCAAAAACTTCCCAAAATGAGTCAAATTCATCCAGCGAAAAGATGACATAATAAATTCTTGCACCGATGATTGCAAGTGGAATGACATAGCAGGCGAGGAGGATGATGTCGTCAGTTGTGAAACCTCTTTTTTTGGCAAAAAGGCAAACAACAATAACGCCAATGAGATAACCAAGGGCGCTTATAATGCCATAATAATTAATGGTTAAGCCAAAAAGTTGAAAACTGTTGTTAATTAAAAATAATGAATTCATAAAACACCTATGTTAAGTATATGAAAAGAGAACTTAAAAGTCAAATTAATTTTAAAGATAAAAAAATTCACAAGTAAATATTATGTTGTTTTTTAGTGGATATTTTTAAAAATAGAATAATATATATAAAAAAATTGCGCCAAAACTGACGCAATTTAATCGGTATTTTTAATTAAAGAGAAATTTTTGTGGAAATTTTACTGATTGATGTTATGTAAAGAGGGTCAAAGTTATCGCTGTCTTCATGGGTGACAAACAAGGTTGTGGAACCTCCTCTTGTTGACTTTGCCAACAGCATGATGTTTTTGATGATGGTTGCCGTTTCTTCTGTGTGACCAAAATATGATTTATCGGAAAGTTTGAAGTCTGCATCCAAAGTGTGAGCGATTGTGACAAGGTCTTGAGCAAAAACAGCAACGCTGTAGCCAACTTCTTGCAATCTCTTGATATGTTCAATGAAAACATTGACCTTTTCGTTATAATCAGAAGGCGAGTCGTTATATTTCAAAAGGAATAAATCGTCAAAGCCAACGGAGTTTAAAGCCACAATATCTTCAAACAAAACATTTGGAATTAAAGCAACACATTTTGTTCCATTCTTTTTGAGATTTGCAATGGTTGTTTTAAGGGAGGCTAAATCTAAAAATTTGCCACAGTCAACCAAATATCTTCCGCCAATCTTGATGTTGGTTGAACCAAGGTTAATTTCCTTGTTTGGCACGCTCAAATCAAAATTTACCATCTTAACTTCATATTTATCAACTGGCATATAGTTGATTGTTTTAAGTTCAACAAGAAGATAGTCGTGGTTGTTATTCATGATAACAGCGGTTCCTGTGATGCGGTCAAATTCCTTAACGCGTCTGTCAAAACCTTCCTTTTTAATTAAAACAGGAACATTATTCTCTTGATTGATTAGATAGAATTCCTTATCACTGCGGTTCAAAACAATTCCGCTGACATAGATAGGGTCAAGGTGCTTTTCTAAAACTTCCTCTTCGTCTTGTTTAAAATTGACAACTTTTTTGAAGGAGTTGTTGGCAGAGCCTGCCTGAGCCGACTTTAAGGTGTAGTCCTTTCCAGTGATAACAGAAAGCTCTTCCAAAATTCCTTGAATGTTGGAAAGTTCCTTATATGGTCTTCCTTGGCGGAGAGGGATAGGTCTAATATCCTCGCCAGAAATAATTTTATCCATAATCACTTTGATATGGTCATTTCTCTTTGAAGTGGTTGGAGAATTATCACCAAAAACGCGAGCGAGCGCTCTTAATTCATAAATTCCCAATGTTTGAATCAGGTTATAGCAACTTTCCTGAGGTTTTGTTAAATTATCGTAAACAACTTGAACTTTTGTCATACGTGCTTCCTTTTAAATTAAATTTATGTTGAAAATCTTCAGCATATGTCTATATTATACCACATAAAAATTATTTTATCAACAAATTTCGCTAACTTTTACAAAAATTTTTAAAATTGCCATTTTAATCGACTATTAGCAGTGAAAATTGTTGCATACTACCACAATATCTTGTGTTTTACTGTGAATTTATTGCCAGCGGAGCAAGATTAATTATGACTGTAAACACATCATTTTCAGCATCTTCGCCTTCGTTTACTCGTTCAAAATCGAAAGATAAACTTATTACTCCAGCATTTATTGTGGCTTCAACAGATGTGTCGGTGGTGATTTCGTTTGACCTTGTTGGATAGGTGATTGGAATTGCTTTATTTATCGGGCTTATTCCATCAGCACTTAATGTTAGGCGAACTTGATATGGCGAAGTGGTGGAAAGCCTCATTGTTTGATTGACGCTTTCTGGAGTTATCAGCGTTCCATTTTGAATTTGCCCGTTGAAACTGAACACTTCGCGGTAATTTATTGCACTTTCGCCAAATGAAAGTGTGAGATTGCCATTAAATAAATTGGCATTTTCTTCCACATCTTCGCTTTGTGCCGTGACGGAAAGAGAGGAGAGAGTGTAGTAAAGCTGAGTGTCAGCCTCAAAAATGGCAGTGTAGTTGTTGCTTGTGGCGCTTGTTGCGGTGAAGGATAAGGTGCTTGTCATGTTGTCGTCGGAAGTGTTTATTGTGTAAACGCCATCATTCGACAAGATGATTTCATTTTGATATACCCAAGCCACAAAGTGATAGGAGCGGTTGTTATTCACTTTACCACTAGCAGTTAATGTGACAGTGTCGCCCTCGGTGTAGTTACCACGTCCACTTGCAATGCCGTTATCGTTTGAACTTGTAAGTTCTATATAATATCTTGCTGGTTCATCGCAACCAAAAAGCAAGAAAACAGGAACTATAAGCAAAAGTGCCAATAGAAACAAATTCAACTTCTTTGCCTTCATTTTCTCTCCTTTATTTTTAATATATCTTAAAATTCGACTTAAAGTCAAACATTTGAAGAAAATTTATTTTTTATAAAATTTTGAGTATTTTTAATTCCCTTGCATAAAATATCTTGGAAGGAGTTTATATGTGGGAGTTTTGTCTGTCCTCCACCAAAATGGAAGTTGCAAGATTTATATACCAAAGTTTGAAAGGGGAGGCGGAAGAGTTAAATCTTGTTTTAACGTGCTTTGAACAGTTTGACACATTTAACATTGTGGTTGCCTGCCCAGAGGAAGATAAGGGAAGATTGTGCATAATTTTAGAGCGATATATCATTAAAATTGTGTGCTCATTTTTTAAAGAAAACTTCCTCGATCAAAACTTACACCTTCCAACGCACGAAAAAATTAGCCAAACGGCGTTCAAAAAGGCACTTATCAATTTCGACAAGGAAACCGATTTCTATATTATCAGCAAAAATTTGGAACTTAAAAAGAATTTGCATATAGAGTCGTTTTATAATTTCAAACTTTCTGCCCTTCGTGAAAAGTGGAAGGAACTTGTCACACTTGCAAACGACAACAGCGACTATCTCATCGGTGACGACGCTTTTTTTGACCTATTAAAATTCTTGATTGACAATTTGGAAGTTAGCGAAAGCGAGATAACCATATTTGAAAAGGAAAACGGCTTCAAGGTTCTAGCCAAAGAGAATGTGGAAGTAAATTCAGACAGTTTGTCGAAAGAAGGGCTAATTTCCACTTTAATTGAACTTAGCCCAAAGAAAATCAACCTGTATTGTGAAGAAGAAACGCCACTTGTCAGTTTCTTATCCAAGATATTTGATGATAGAATTAATGTGAACTATAATAAAACTATGGAAAAAATTGAAAATTTTCCTCATTAAACTTGACAAAGGTTTTTTCCTATAATATAATATGAATGCGTTTAGTGAAAGACAAGTATGTTCAAAAATTTGTGCTTAGAGAAAAGTTGGTTGGTGAAAAACTTAAACAAATTTTGAAAGGAAACCACTTTCATGCTTGAAGATGCATTAAAGAGTGGCACAATTTGTGCAATTAAGGTGGAACCGCGGTTATTAATCGTCCTTAAACAATTTGCTTGTTTAAAGGATTTTTTTATATTCTTTAAACATAAAAGGAGTTAATATGGAAAAAAATGTTAAAGATGAAAAAATTTTTAAGGCAAGGCACTCGCTTGCACACATTTTGGCAAAGGCGCTTATGTCGCTGTATCCAAACACAAAACTGACTATTGGACCTGCGATTGACGACGGTTTTTATTACGACATTGACCTTGATAAAAACCTGACTCCAGAAGATTTCCCTGTGATTGAAAAGAAGATGAAAGAAATAATCAATAAGGGAGAGGACTTTAAGCGCAAGGTGGTTTCAAAAGAGGAGGCACTTAAACTATTTAAAGGAAATGAGTATAAAGAGGAAATAATAAGAGAACTTCCAGAAAACGAAGAAGTTTCCTTATACTACACAGGCGACGACTTTTTTGATTTGTGCCGAGGTCCTCATGTTGAAAGTAGTAGGAACCTGCAAAACTACGCTTTTAAAATTCACGCAGTTAACGGCGCGTATTGGAGAGGAAGCGAAAAGAATAAGATGCTTCAACGCGTCTACGCCTATGCTTATCCAGATAAGAAACAACTGCAAGAACATATAAATATGATTGAAGAGGCAAAAAAGCGTGACCACAGAAAACTTGGCAAGGAACTTAAACTTTTCATGATGTCGCCAGAGGGACCAGGATTTCCGTTCTATCTTCCAAAGGGGATGATTGTCAGAAACCTTTTGATTGACTATTGGCGTGAACTTCACACCGAAGCGGGTTATAAGGAAATTATGACGCCAATCATGCTCAATCGTCATTTATGGGAAACCTCAGGGCATTGGGACCACTATAAGCAAAATATGTTCACATCAACCATTGATGAAGATACTTATGCCATTAAACCAATGAATTGCCCAGGCGGAGTTTTAGTGTATAAAAGCGAGCCACATTCATATAAGGAACTTCCATTGAGGCTTGGCGAACTTGGAATTGTGCATAGATATGAAAAGTCGGGCGAACTTGGTGGGCTTTTAAGAGTTAGGTCGTTTACGCAAGACGACGCACACATCTTTATGACGCCAAGCCAGATTAAAGACGAAATCAAAAATGTGGTTTCTTTAATTGATAAGGTATATAAAGTGTTTAATTTCACATATCATGTCGAACTTTCCACTCGTCCTGAAAACAGCATGGGAAGTGACGAAGATTGGGAACTTGCCACAAATGCCTTAAAAGGAGCGCTTGATGAACTTCACCTTGACTATATTATAAATGAAGGGGACGGCGCATTTTATGGACCTAAGATTGACTTCCATTTGAAAGATACCATTGGAAGAACATGGCAATGTGGAACAATTCAACTTGATTTCCAACTTCCACAACGCTTTGAACTTGAATATGTGGGTGAGGACGGCGAAAAACATAGACCAATCATGATACACCGCGTGATTTACGGTTCAATCGACCGCTTTATTGGGCTTCTTATCGAAAACTTTGCAGGAGCGTTTCCACTTTGGTTATCACCAGTGCAAGTCAAGGTGCTTTCACTAACTGATAGAAACGAAAAATATGTCAATGAAATTGTTGAGAGGCTAAGAAAGGAGAAAATCAGAGCGGAAGCGGATAACCGAAACGAAAAGGTGGGGTATAAAATTCGTGAGGCGTTAAACGAGAAAACCCCATATCTTATCATTGTTGGCGATGAGGAAGAGAAAAATAAAACCATTTCCATTCGTGGACGCGGTAATGAAAATAAGAGCGGACTTAATTTGGATGACTTTATCTTAAGGCTTAAAGAAGAAATCAAAACAAAAAAGATATAAAAATTTGTCGAAAATTGCTGAATTTATCAAAATAGCGGAAATTTATTTAATTTTCTTAGATTTTTGCTTGGAGTTCGGCATAAATATATGATATTATTAAGGGAGTAAATCAACATGGGAATTAATGAACTTGCAATACCACTTTGTGTCATTTTCTTGATTCTTCTTATGGGGTTTTACTTTAAAAAGTAAAAGGAGTTAAAATGGGAGACGTTGTAAATTATATCTTAATCGGAATTGTTGTTTTAATGCTTATCGCACTTCCAATTATGATGAATCAGAAAAACAAAAGAGAAACACAAAAAATTCAAGAACAAACAAATTCGCTTAAAGTTGGCGACAAGGTTTTAACGACCAGCGGGGTTTATGGAACTATCACAGAACTTAAATTTGATGATGCTCAAAAACTTGTTGTGATTGAAACTGGCGGAAAAACCAAAAGTTATATGACCATTGATGCGTATGCAATCTACACTGTTTTTAAAAGCGAAGAAGAACTTAAACGCGAGGCGGAAGAAAAACTTAGGCTGGAACAAGAGGCTAAGGCAAAAGAAGAGCAGGAAAAACTGGAAAAGAAAAATAAAAAGAAGAAGAAAGAAGAACCTGCAATTAGCGATGTTAAAGAAGTGGAAGTCCAAACAGAAGTTGTTGAAGAAAAGAAAGATTAAGCTCTTTCTTTTTTTTGTTTTCGTATGTATATTTTCTTTTTGCGGTGCCAAAATAATAGCAACAAGGATATTTCCTTGAAAAATGGGAGGTAAAACTATGTTTGGGAAAAAGAAAGCGAAAAACTGTTCTTCAAATTCTGAAGCAAGCAGAGAAAACGCAAAAAACTGTGAGGCTTCCAAAGAAGCAAAATCAAGCAAGTCAAGCAGTAAGTCAAGCAAATGTGCAAAAAACAGCAAATAACGAAAAGAGGGTGTTTAATAAACATCCTTTTTTCTCGCTCCGTGCAAGGAAACAAAAAATTTGACTTCGTAAATTTTTTTGGCACTTCGTGCCTCTTCGCTTTGCTCAAGTTTCCTTGCACATATTCCACTAAAATGAGCAAAATGTAATTTTTAAAAAAAATAATAAATTTATTAAAATAATTTGACAAATTTTGACAAAATTAGTTAAACTATGAATATATGTGACTTGCAACTTCAAAATTTAATAATCAAGGAGTTAGTTATGAGAAAATTTTTTCAAACAAAAAGAATGATGTCTTTTGTTTGTGTGTTATTCACGGCAATATTATCTCTTTGCTCAATTAACATCATGAATTATCATGACCTTCTCACAACATCTTCTCAAGAGGAAGTTTATACCTCAAATGAAAATGACAACAACATGAATAGTAATGAAGAAAATAATTCACAAAACGATAATAACGAAACAAATAAAAGTGGCAGTGACATAACTCCTCCACAAAATACCGACACCGCAACCGACACGAGTGAAGATGACTTTGACGATGTTGTAGGTGCAAGGGACACTTGGGATAACCATGCTTCAACCAGCTTAAGTGGAAGTGGAAAATCAAGCGATCCATATAAAATTGAAAATGCAGCCGATTTAGCTTATTTAGCAAGAGATGATGCGGATAAATCTGCATATTATGAATTAACCAACAACATAGATTTGTCGGGCTATGATTGGATGCCAATTCAGGATTTTCAAGGTTATTTCGATGGAAACGGATATACAATCAGTAATATGACCATTAACACTACAAATTTGCGAATAGGGTTATTTGGTAGCTTAGATAATGATGGTGATATAGACAATTTTATTTTAACTGGCTCTATTAATTTTTCATTAAGTGGCACTGTCTCATCTTATAATAAGTATTTTATTGGAGGTGTTGTAGGTCTTGTAGAAGGAACACCGTATCCATATGCAACAACAATTTCATCTGTGGCCAGTTTTGTTGATATAAGTTTTTCTTGTAATGCAATAGCTAGCAGTATTGATGGTTTACCATATTTTTATATTGGTGGTATAGCTGGAGCAACAGATAGTGATGGCAAAGTCATTATTGATGAATGTGTTTTTGAAGGGGATATATGTATAAATCAGCATATGGCATCATTGGTGGATAGTAATCGTATATATTGTGGTGGAATTTTGGGTCGGGCTATAACTGAGACATATATAAATTCCTGTATTAATTATGGTTCTATTAGATACTCGAATCAATATAGTGCTTACTACACAGGTGGTATTTTAGGTTATGCTGAAGTGCCAAGCACAAAGGATGAAGATAATGTTAGTGTTTATAGTTGTATAAACTATGGCCCAATAACGGTAAATAATAAGTCAGATGATTTTAGGGTTGGAGGAATAGTTGGTCAAATGGGTGAAAAATCATTTTGGCTTAACAATCCAACCGGCAGTATTGAATATTGTATAAATTATGGTAATGTCACAACTTCTTTATATTGTAAATATTCTGGTCAAATTGCAGGTTATTTAGATTCCGAATTTTATGCTGTTGCTTGTAAATATCCAGCTAGAATGTTTGGAGAAAGAAACGACAGCACAGGCATGTGGATTTCAATGGCGTATTCTGATTTAGATGATGTAAAAGATTTTATGAATGATTATCGTGATAGTGCTTATAGCGATGATAATTGTTGGCTCACATTTACAGGTATGGAATTTGCGTCTAATAATTCAATTACAAATGATTACATAACTGTAGGTGATTTTATTAGGGAGGTTGATATAAATGTTGCTGTTCGAAATGAAGACGGCAGGTTCACTAGGATTCCTAATAAGAAGTTAGGTTATGATATTGGATATAACACAGATATGAAAATATACAAAAGAAAGATATCCACTGAGACTGAATATTTATCCAATATCCAAAATATGTTTAAAAGCACAAGCGAATACGAAATTATAAGTTCAATTTATAACAATAGTAATGGCAAATATGAATATATTGGGCTTTCCACAAGTTTAAATGAAGAAGATATTTTTACTGATGAAACTAGGTATAGTTCAAACACATATGATTTGCCTTACGATATTTATGTTTTATTTGACATAGCAGGAGAGGAAGAGCCAATTCCAGTGCCTGACCCAGAGCCTGACCCAGAGCCTGAGCCAGAGCCGGAATTACCTATTTATTTTAGGGTTTACTACACAGAGCGAATTGGTTTTAATGGAAATTTGCCAAGCGATTTGCATTTAGATCGCTATAGAACTGGCGGAAGTGTGGTAACAGAAATTGGTGGTGTTAAGCAAACAAGTAATAGCGGATATATTGGGTATAGCAAAGTTAAATATCAAGCATCAGTTGCTATAACTGCTATTCCTGAAGCAGAATTTGAACTTTGTGGAATTTACGCTGGTGATGTGGGAGAAAATCCTTATGAATGCATTAACCTTGCAGAATTTATGCTTAACGAAACCTACAAGATTAACATAAATTTTCCTGCAGATTTAAGTTTCAGTCAAGTTAAATATTCTTTTAATAATGAAATATATGATGATGAAGGTTATCTAGTCACAGAGTTTAGTATTGTTTTTTCAAAATATCAATATTCTGGAATTTCTTTCACTCAAACCTTTGAAACGGATAGGTTTGATGAACCATATGAGTATGAAGTGACTACCAATTTTATTTATGGTTATTTAAAAAGAACATTAAATCTTGATGGACTTAATGTGTTTGGTGATCGTGATAATTTAGAGCCAAGGTTTTATGTTGTTGATGAAGATGGTAGAGTTATCAGCCAAATAGCAGCAATAGATTATCAACTAGATTTTCGCGATCGGGATTTAAACTTTAACTTTTTCGATGGTGACGGCTCGCATTATGTTGGGGAACTGTTAACGCCGACTTATGGGATAACCAATCCTACCAGTGCAAGCGAACTTGGTTTCTATTGGCTTTGGGGTGCAAATGACACGCAAGATGAAAATACGTTTTATTTTAGGCGCTACACTGGCGACACTCAGTTTAGTAATAACAGAACGATAATTGAAGGGCGTGGGCTTACTGCTGTGCCTGCAAATAAGGCTAATAATTATCCTCCATTTTTTACCATTAATTTATATAACTATTTTATAATTGGAAATGCTGTTGACAATCAAGGAAATATGAATCCAACAAGTGCATATTTAAGCGGACCAGGTTTTAACTATATCGACTTCCGCGTGTTTAACGGCAACTTGGCATTCAAGGCGGGAAGTGTTAGTTTTAAGGAATATTCGGATCCGTCCCAGCAACAAAATTTCAACCTTTATTTCTTGAATACTTATGAGGATACGGGTTCCAATGACCTTTTATTCGGAGATAATGGTGGAAAGTTTGAAGTTTCATCACTTGGCGGATTTGATGTGCAAAAAACATCATTTAAGGTTGAGGATGGGGTGGTCTATCCTGTGGACGCTGAGAATGGAGAAGAAGTTGAGGGGTATTCTGTTTTGAACATCGGCTTAAGGTTCACTTATCAATTTGTTTTCCGAAATAGTGATCCTTTTGAAAGTTATTATGACACCGAAGGCGATGATGTCATTCTCAACGAGGAAGACAAACAACTTATTATGGAAACGCCAATAACTGAGCTATTTAGGTTCACAAAGTCGCCAAACTATCTATATTATGACTATTTTGGCGACAGAAACACTTTGATTTGGGACTTGCCAACTTATAGCTCAATTGATTTAAGCGATTTCACGATTTATGACCTTGCCTTGAAAATGCTTGAGGATGACGAAGAAAACGCGACATATCAAAACATGGAAAACGGCAACATTTTGCTTTATAACTATTTTGAAGTGAACAGGTTTAGAATTGTTGTTATGCTTGATGATGAGTATTCTTTTGATATTGATTCTGTCCTTTCTTTCTATGTTAACGATATGAAATATCCACAATCGAGCGCAGAACAATATGCAATTGGAAATATTAAGGCATACAGCAAAATTGAACTTGAAATTGAGGATAGTGTTATATATGACAGTCGCCTTGGAAGATACGCGGTTTATGCCTATAACAACATCACTTCGGGTGGCGTGCAAATGACAAATCAGGATAGTTGGCATTTCCAGGTTATTCCAGAAATCAATTCGCAGAATTTGGTGTTCACTGTGAATCTTGACGAGGTTTTCTCAATGACTAGCTCAGATTTCTCCTCTTCCAGCATTCAACGAGTGGGGAATATGTGGTATATCGACGAGGCACGAGATTTCTATTATCTATATTATCTAAACGCCTTTGCTGGAGAAGATTTTGAGGGAATAAGACTTATTCAAACGGCAAACATAGATTTTGGTGGTGATTTGATTATGCCTCTTGGCACTTCTTCCACTCCATTTAGAGGGGTTTATGACGGGCAATATTACACCATCCAAAATTTTGAAATTAATTTCGGTTCTGCGTCAAATGTTGGTTTCTTTGGATATGTGGATGGCGCTGAAATCAAGAATTTAACTTTGTTAGACGGCACTGTTGAAGGTTTTGATAATGTTGGCGGAGTGGTTGGCTATGCAAACAACTCAACTTTAACAAGGCTTGGTAACTACAGCGTGAATGTTAGTGGCGGTGGCTCATACAGCATTAACAACAACATTTTCGTTATCACAACCACTGGGCAGTTCACACCACTCTCTTACGCAAACCTTGACACCTATGTTAATAAAGGTCTTTCGGAAGAACTATTGATGAGAAACAATAGTGGCTCCATTGATTTCACAACTTATCCAACCTCTTCTCAAACAAGTATGGGTGGCTTTGCTGGGTTTGTGAGCCTTTCAACTTTAAACACTTGCTTTAGCCGAGGTAATGTGAACGGTAGCGCAACGGAAAGAGGTGGTTTTGTTGGCAGGGCGAACTACAGCTCAATAACTTATTGCTACACAACTTATTCGACGCCTTCGGGAATGTTATCAGGCACAACAACCTCGCATTATCACACCACAAACGGAAGAGATATCGACGATGTTTGCTCAACCTGTGCGGATAGATTTATATGGTAAAAATAGGCAAGTTTATTTGATAAAAAGGGTGTATGGAAACATACATCTTTTTTGTAATTATTCTAAAATTTAGTAAATAGCAAATAAAAAGTGATTATTTCAAAAAATATGTCGATTTTATTTGCTAAATTATGTGAAAATATTTATAATAACAATATGAAAAGATTATTTTTATTAATTTTATCCTTTATGTTTTTAGGTGGGGCGGTTTCATCCTCTGCCTTTTATATTAACAGCAGTTTAAATATAGCCGATACCCAAACCAAGCGGGGGGGGGATTCGCAAAGCGACATTTTAGAAAATGACGAACAAACAAGTGAGAAAAATCAAATAGATAATAATGAAACACATGCAAATGCTGATCGTGTATATTTTTACCTTTATACTTATGATGAATATGCTCCTGGATTGACTATTGAGATAAGTTATCATAATGCTTATTTAGATAAAGATATAACTTCTGAATTTGAAGATGAGGCAGGTGGGTTTAATACAAATATTGGAAGGATGGTCACAGTTCGGGTAGTATCACTCGATGAGGGTTATATTTTTGATGGATGGTATGATGGTTATTATGATGATAATCCAACATTTATTACTGATGATTACACTTATACATTTCAAATAATTGAAGATGGTATGCAAATTTGCACAAAAACACACTTCAATGGTGTTTTTATAAATTATTATTCAAATGACGGCAATAATGATGTTTATACTCAAACTAAAGAATATGGCTTAACTGTAAGTATTTACAGTCCAAGTTCTATTGGCTTTAGTAGCGAAAATTTCATATGCTGGAATACATCTTCTAATGGCAGTGGGAGAAATTATTATCCAGGAGATAGATATAGTAGCGATTCTGATTTGACACTTTATGCTCAGTGGGTTGAAAATTTAACAATCTCTTTTAATGCAAATGGCGGGCAGGGAAATATGGCAAGTTTGGAAGTGGAGCCTAATGCAAGTGTTGTGTTGACGGCAAATGCTTTCATAAGAACTGGCTATGAGTTTGCTGGCTGGGCGCTTAGTTCAACTGGTGCAGTGGTGTATTCT
Organism: uncultured Clostridia bacterium; assembly: GCA_930971385.1. Taxonomy (GTDB): domain Bacteria; phylum Bacillota; class Clostridia; order Christensenellales; family UBA1242; genus Caccovivens. The sequence goes on from CAKNGB010000001.1 coordinate 363,859, forward strand.
GACGGACAGACTATCACTCCAACTGTAAGCATGACGCTTTATGCTGTTTGGCGTGTGCAGGTTTACACAATCACACTTGATTGGCAAGGTGGAAGTGGCGGAAGAAGTGTGATATATTTTCAGTTTGGCGGAAGCTATGCATATACTGATGAGAGTTGTTCCACAGGGCTTATGGGAAGTGCGCTTTTGAATAATGCCGAACGTGCAGGTTTTTCCTTTGTTAGTTTCACAACAAATGCAGACGGCTCTGGCACAGTGATGTATCAAGATTACGAATATTTGAATTTAAACACTATTGTTGCAGATGATATATGGTATGCACAGTGGCAAGTGAACAACGAGGCGAATTATGATAGCGTGGGCGGATATTGGTATGTGGAAAATGGAAAAATACCACAAACAAAAGTGACCGACAGCACACTTATTAACGCTTTAAATTCAGCGACAACCACTGGTTCAAATTATTATATTGCAGGTTTAACCTTGCAAGCGAGAGTGTATAACGGCACGGAGTATTGCCAGTGGAATGGAAGTTGGTATGAAGTTGAGCCGATTAGGTGGAGATTAACAAAGGATAGCAATCAAACAAATGGTTATGGAACAACAACTGATATTAATGCGGTTTTGGCTGAGATTGTGTTTGTTGGGCAATATTCAAGCACTTATCTAGGCTCAGGAGCAGGATATTCAACCACAGCGGTGGAGGAATTTAAGAAGAACGGAATTGATGAAACCTATCTTGTGGACTATCAAAACGAGGCATATAACTTTGGCAATGGCACAACGATGTATAACCTATATAAAGATTACACAAATATGTTTGTGGCAAACGAAAGTGAGATAAATTCAGTTTCCACTACAACAGCAATAGAATTTTCCGATTTGGCAAAGGATATCATAAAGTCCTACGGCGGAACAAATGTTTACTTTACACGCGACCTTGGTTCAAACTATAACAATATCGTTTGCTTTAACGAGGTTGGACGCGAAGTGCAACGCTTTGCCACAGATTACCGCGGTGTGCAATTCACCGTTCGCTTCACAGAATATGGCTGTGTGAATTAAGAGTAAAATTAATTATCAATTTAAAATTCAAATGAATGATTTTTTATAAAGAGGATAAATTTGTCCTCTTTTTATTAAGTCTATATTTCGATTAGATCCAAAAATTCTTGTGGGAAGTCTATGTCAAAACAATATTGTTTTCTGGTTAATTCATTTTCAAAACTTAGCCTTTTTAAATGTAGGAAAGTGTGTGAAAATTCGTCCTCGTTTCCATAGATTTTGTCGCCAATAAGAGGATAACCAATGTGTGACGAGTGCAGGCGAATTTGATGTGTTCTTCCTTTTTCAATTTCCGCCTTGACAAGCGTTTTGTCTTTTAGTGTTTTGATTGGTGTTAATGTGGTTTTGGCACTTTGACCTTTTTCATCACATACGCGTTTCATGATGTTTATACCATTTTCCTGCAAAGTTAATATCGGTTTTTCAATGATTTCCTCTTTCTCTAAAATGCCATGACAGATTGCGTAGTATTCCTTTTTAATGTTCACAGTTTTTTGATATGCAATGGCGTCTTTTGCAACAAGAATTAAACCAGAGGCGTCTTTGTCGAGTCTGTTCATAATGCGCAGAGTGAAATTATCATCCTTCTTTTTAATATATGCACAAATCATGCCTGACAAATTGTCGCTGTAATGTGAGCGGGTGGGGGTTGTGGCAAGAAGTGAAGGTTTATTTATCACAAGATAGTCTTCATCCTCATAAACGATGTTTAAGGGCTTTTCAATTAACTCGATTTCGGTGGCTTTATATGGATTTTTCGCAATCTCTAAAACATCGCCATTTTTTAAAACTGTTTTCACATTCGTGGCTTTTCCGTTTATGAGGATGTTGTTAAGGTTATTTCGTAGTGCCGAAATATAGTGTTCAGAAAATTTGTTTTCTTTTAAAAATTTATAGATGTTTTTCTTTTGCGTTATGCCGTCAATTTCAATTTTCAAATATTTCATCTCTATATTATGCCATAATTCGCACAAAAAGTGAAGAAATTTTTTATTTTGCTTGACAATTTTTCTTAAAAAGTTTATACTAACCATGAAAAACGATGATGAAAGACCAGTATCTGCATTAAGATTTCTTACAGAGAGCCTTGTTTGCTGGAAAAAGGCAGAAATTTTGCAGTGAATTCACTTTCTAGTTGCACCTTGAAGGATGTTTCTGTGTAGGGGTTGTCGCGTGGCAGGCGTAATTGCTTTAATGAGGCGTTTTAACGCGAAGTTAGGTGGTATCACGATTTTTGTCGTCCTAATAATTGGGGCGACTTTTTTTAAAGGAGAAAGTTATGAACGAAAAATTAGACGCAATTTTAAAAAACGGCTTAGAGGAAATTGAAAAATGCACCGACTTAAAAGCTTTGGACGAAGTTAGAGTGAGATTTCTTGGTAAGCAGGGCGAACTTACTGCTATTCTTAGAAACATGAAAGAAATTCCTCCTGAGGAAAGAAAGAATGTTGGAATGAAGGCGAACACTATCCGTGAAAAATTGGAAAATGCGCTTAGCGAAAAGACAAATAAAATGGAAGAGGAAAAACTTCTTGCAGACATGGCAAAAGAAAAAATTGACATCACCATGCCAAGTAAAGGCGTGAAAAAAGGCGCTCTTCATCCTCTCACAAGGTTCAACAATAAGTTTATGGATATTTGTGTGGAAATGGGCTTCACGGTTATTCAAGGCCCTGAAATCGACACAGATTACTATAACTTTGAGGCTTTAAATGTGCCAAAGAACCATCCAGCAAGAGATATGCAAGACTCGCTCTACATCACCGACAACATTTTGATGAGAACGCAAACTTCCAATATGCAAGTGCATGCCATGGAAACTATTAAACCACCTTTTAAAATTGTTTGCCCAGGAAGAGTTTATAGAAATGATGACGACAGTTCTCACTCTCCAATTTTCAATCAATTTGAAGCGCTTGTTGTGGATGAAAATATCGGGCTTAAAGACCTAATGAAAATGATTGACACAATTTTGAAAAGACTTTTTGGTGAAGATGTTAAGATGCGTGTGCGTCCTTCCTATTTCCCATTCACAGAGCCTTCCATTGAGATTGACGCGACTTGCCAAATTTGTAAAGGTAAGGGTTGCTCGCTTTGCAAAGGTTCAGGCTTTTCAGAAGTGTTTGGTGCGGGCGTTGTGAACCCTAAGGTTTTGGAGATGTCTGGAATTGACAGCAAGAAATATAGCGGGTTTGCGTTTGGACCTGGAATTGACAGAAGTGTGATGATAACAAACCGCATACCAAACATTAAATACCTATTTAGAAACGATATTAGATTTTTAAAGCAAATGCGATAGGTTGTGGTAATATGCAAGCATAACACACTATATATTGTGGTTATATATTTTTAGGAGAAGAAAAAATGAAGATTTCTTATAATTGGTTAAAAGATTTTGTTAAGATTAATATTCCTGCTGAGGAACTTGCAAACAAACTTTCCGTTTCTGGTTTTGAAGTGGAAGAAGTTATTCATATGAACGAACATTTGCATGATGTTTACGTGGGGAAAATCACAAAAATTGAAAAGCATCCAGAGGCAGATAAACTTCAAATTTGCCAAGTTGATGTGGGAAATAAACAGGTGCAAATCATCACTTCTGCAACTAATGTTTTTGAGGGCGCTGTTGTTCCTGTTTCCTTGGAGGGCGCAGATTTAGCAAATGGTGTTAAAATTAAACCAACTGCTTTTCGTGGCGTGAAAAGTGAGGGAATGTTTTGTTCTGGCGAAGAACTTGGCATTGATGAAAACTATATTGAGGGCGCTGGAATTAATGGCATTTTGATTTTGCCAAGTTCTATGCGTGCTGGCGAAAAGATTGAGGACGCGCTTATGCTTAACGATGTTGTTTTCGACATCAACGTCACACCAAATCGCCCTGACTGCAACAGTGTGATTGGCATTGCACGCGAAGTTTGTGCAATTTATGACTTAGAATTTACCGATGTTGACTATTCATATAAAGCAACAGGCGACGATGTTAAAAAATATATCAATGTGGAAGTTAAGACGGATAAGTGTCCAAGATATATGGCGTCGTTTGTTAAAGATTTAAAAATTGAACGCTCTCCACTTTGGCTTAGGTCAAGACTTTTTTCTGTTGGCATTAAACCTATCAACACGATTGTTGATATCACAAACTATGTGCTAATCGAGCAAGGTCAACCTATGCACGCATTCGAATATAAACACTTGGCTGGCAAGAAAATTATCGTTCGCCAGGCAAAAGACGGCGAGCAAATTAAAGTTTTGAACGGAAACTCTTACTCATTGTCTCATGACGATATGGTGATTGCCGATAGCGAAAAACCTGTGGTTATTGCAGGCGTTATTGGCGGTGTTAATTCTTGTGTGGAAGAAGGCACAAAAGAAACCGTGTTTGAATGTGCGGTTTTTGACCTTAAATCTGTTCGCTTAACTTCAAGAAAGTTTGGGCTTGCCACAGACTCATCGCTTAGATATTCAAAGGGTGTTTACCTAAGCACACCAATTAATGCCATAAAGCGTGCGCTGAACCTTGTTTGCACACTTAAATGCGGAACTATTGTTGGCGGGCTTATTGACACTTGCAAGGAAAAATACACTCCAAGAACTGTTAAGGCATCACTTAAAAAGATTGATAAGATTTTGGGAATTGAAATTGACAGAAAGCGAATTTTCCAAATTTTAAATAGCCTTGGAATTAAATCGACGATAAATGGTGACACAATCATTTGCTCTCTTCCATACACTCGCGAAGATATTGAATGTGAAAATGATTTGGCAGAAGAACTCATCCGTATTTATGGCTATGATGTTTACAATAACATCGAAGGTGGAGCATTTGAAAATTCCTCTGTCACAATCGGCGCTTACGAGCCAAGGCTTGTTATGGAAAACGAAATGAAAAAGGAACTTGTTGACAATGGTTTCTATGAAACTTTGAACTATTCCTTGTATTCCTCCACTGCTTGCGAAAAACTTTTAATTGAAGATGAAAGAAAGATTGTTATAAAACTTGCAAATCCAATCAGCGAAGACTTATCCACGGTTAGAACGGTTATGGCACACGCGCTTTTGTTGGATATTAAATATAACCTTTCAGTTGGTAATAAGAATTTGAGATTTTTTGAAACAGGAAGAATTTATCTTCCAAAAGCTCTTCCATTAACCGAACTTCCAGTGGAGAATAACAGACTTTCAATTGCGGTTTGTGAAGACGGATATGATTTCTTTATGCTTAAAAATGTTATGGAAAATCTTTTGCTTTCCACATCTTGTGAATATAAAATTGAAAGAAGCACTGAGCCATATCTTCACAGCGGAGTGAGCGCAGACATCTTTGCCAAAGACGGCAAAAAAGTTGGCTGGTTTGGAAAAATTCATAAAAAGATTTTGAAAAACTATGACATAAACCATGATGTTTACTATGCCGAACTTGACACCGACTATCTTGCAAGTTTGCCAGAAAAGAAGTTTGCTGTTAAAGAACTTTCCAAATTTCCAGCAGTTGAAAGAGATATTGCAGTGGTTGTGGACGAAGAGGTCACAAATAAGGAACTGATATCTGCCATTAAGTCTGCTTGCGGAAAACATTTTGACGGCGTGGAACTTTTCGATGTTTACAGAAGCGAACAACTTGGCGAAAACAAGAAAAGTTTGGCATACAAAATTCGCTTGATAAGCGAAGAAAAAACTTTGACAACTGAGGAAATTAACGCAATTATTAATAAAGTTTTGCGCAGTTTGGAATTTAGATACCGCGCAAAATTAAGAGTGTGATTAAATATATTAAACACAAAAAACTTTTAGTTTTAGCGAAAAAATTAGAGTTTTGTGGCATACTACACAATATCTTGTTATGGTATGCAAAAATTTGAGAGTAAAAGGAGGAGAGTATGATTTTTCTTGATAACGCTGGCACGACGAAGATGTTTGAAGAATGTTTGAAAACCTATGGCTACTATGCTTGCGAAAAATTTTACAATCCTTCTGCCATTTCTCGTGAAAGCGCTTTTGTGCATGGCGAACTTGAAAAAGTTAAAAAGTTGATTTTAAAAAAACTTGGCGCATACAAAGGCACAATCATATTCACAGGTGGTGCAACTGAAAGTAACAACTTGGCAATTAAAGGTAGTGTCAGAAACGGCGACTACACTTACATTTTCACTAACGGCGAACATCCGTCTGTTTATAATGTTGCCAAAAGTCTAATGAATGACGGTCGCAAAGTGGAACTTATTAAATTAGACGCAAATGGGCAAGCCGATTTAAAGGACCTTGAAGAAAAACTGTCGCCAAAAGTGAGGTTAATTTCTTGTATGCTTGTCAGCAACGAAACGGGAGCTATGAACGATATTAAAAAAATTTCCGCTTTAAGAGATAAACTTGCACCAAACGCCCTTTTGCATGTAGACGCAGTGCAAGGCTTTATGAAAATACCTTTCAACGTGACCGAACTTGGAATTGACCTTCTCTCTTTTTCAGCACATAAATTTCATGGCCCAAAAGGCGTGGGCGGGCTGTATGTTAAAAATCTTTCATCCATTAAAAACATCGTGGAAGGTGGCGGTCAGGAATATGGCATCCGTTCGGGAACAGAAAATGTTCCAGGCATCATGGCAATGGCAACTGCGATTGAAAAAATTGATATTAAGAAAAATTTTACGCGTGTTAAAGAATTGTGCGAAAAATTAAACAACATTTTAAGCAAGGAAGAAGGAATTATAATACATAACTATAACGGTTCGCCATACATTGAAAGTGTGACCTTTAAAGGTGTGAAGGGGGAAACCATGCTTCACGCTTTGGAAGAAAAGGGAGTGATTGTTGGGCTTGGAAGTGCTTGCTCGGCAAAGAAGGCTGGTAACAGAGTTTTGAAAGAGATTGGTTTTGCTGATGAAGAGATAATTTCCAGTTGCCGAATTAGTTTCAACGCGTATATGACAGGCGAGGAAATTGAAACGGCTGGAAGAATTATTGTGGAAACATTTCAAGAGATGAAGAAAAGGGTTAGTTAATGAAAAAGGTTTTATTATTAAAATTTGGGGAACTTTTCCTTAAAGGTAAGAATAAAAAGGATTTTGAAAATTTGCTTATGGAAAACATTAAAGCAAAACTTTCTTCATTTAAATATAAAATCTCATACACGCTTGGGCGAATTGTGATTTCTGATTATGAACTAGATGACGAGTGGGCGATTGTGGAAGAACTTAAAACTGTGTTTGGGCTTATTGGCGTTTCCAAAGCGGTGGAGGTTGACACCTCGGAAGAAAACATCTTTGCCTATGCATCCAGCATTTCGCTTTCTGGCACCTTTCGCGTCAACGCCAAAAGAGCGGATAAAAAATTTCCACTTTCTTCCATGGAACTTGAACGAAAACTTGGCGAAGTGATTTTAACTCACAACGAAAACCTGAAAGTTGACTTGCATAATCCAGAGCATATCGTTTATGTGGAAATTCGATTTAACAACAAAACTTACATATATTATGAAACCATTAAGTGTGCGGGCGGGCTTCCACTAGGTTCAGCAGGCAAGGCGCTTTTACTTCTGTCGGGAGGCATAGACAGTCCAGTTGCTGGCTACCTTATGGCAAAGCGAGGGCTTAAACTTGAAGCTGTGCATTTTCATTCTTATCCTTACACCAGTGAGCAGGCAAAAGAAAAGGTGATTGAACTTGGAAGAAAGTTGACAAAATATTGCGATGAAATAAAACTTCACATCGTTTCTTTCACAAAAGTGCAAGAGCAAATTCACATGAATTGCGACTCGGAATATATGATAACAATCATGCGCAGAATTATGATGCGTGTGGCCGAGAAGATTTGCAAGGAAAATGACCTTGGTGCAATCATCACAGGCGAAAGTTTAGGGCAGGTGGCAAGCCAAACCATGCCAAGCATAAATGTCACAAACAGTGTGGTTTCCCTTCCTGTTTTTCGTCCACTTATCGCATTTGATAAGGAAGATATAATTGAAATTGCCAAAGAGATTGACACCTACGACACATCTATTTTGCCATATGAAGATTGTTGCACGGTTTTTTTGCCAAAATATCCAGTTATTAAACCAACGATTAGACGCGCTGAATATAATGAAAAATTTTTGAATGTTGACGCGCTTGTTGACGAGGCGATAGCCACAAAAGAGGAGATTATTCTAAAAGAGATTAATTTCTGTTAATAAATCTTTAATTAAACATAATTCAAAGCCTTAATATAACAATTTGAAATGGTTATGCAAAATGCATAGCTGTTTATTTTTATGCAATCACATTTTCATAAATTTTCATTATTCAAAATTTTAATAAAAAATTAATGTATAAATATTCATAAATTCGCTTGCATATTTATTAATTTTAATGTATAATAATGAAAAGAGCGTGAATAGTTATAAATTTATAATTATGCAAAAATCGCCACACATCCCTAAAATAAAGGGATGTAGAGTTAAGGAGCAACATTATGGCAAGGAGTTTAAGACAGTCAAAAATTCTGGAATTAATCTCTGTTAAGGAGATTGAAACACAAGATGAACTTGCAAAAGAACTTAAAAATGCCAACTTCGACATTACACAAGCCACCATTTCGCGCGATATTAAAGAACTTGGTTTAACCAAAATTCAATCGGCAAATGGTAAATATAAATATGCCATTCTTGGCACTGAGCAACAGGCGGTTTCTAATAAATACATCACAATTTTTAAGGAGTCGGTTATCTCTGTTAAAAACGCTCTTAATCTTGCTGTTATCAAAACCATTAAAGGTATGGGCGGAAGTGTGGCGTCTTTTATCGACAAACTTAATCTTATCGACCTTATGGGAACAACTTTTGGCGACGACACCGTGCTTCTTGTTTTTCCAACCACAGCCTTATCAAGTGAGGCTGTTGCCACGCTTAACAACATTTTGGTTTAGGAGGGAGTTATGCTTTCTTCTCTTTTTATTTCAAACCTTGCACTCATCAAAAATTCTGAGATAAATTTTAACAAAGGCTTCAATGTCATCTTAGGGCAATCGGGCGCAGGTAAAAGTATTTTGATTGACGCGCTTAGTTTTGTTTTGGGTGCAAAGGCAGATAAAACACTTCTTCGCACTGGCGAAAAAGTTATGCGAGTGGAGGCAGTTTTTGACGAAGTGCCAGAAAACATTAAGCAAATCTTATCCTCTCTCGACATCGAGTTCGATGGCGAATTGTTGCTTTCAAGAACATTAAATTCTGACGGCAAAAGTGTGATAAGGGTTAACGGCGCAGTGGTTGTGCTTAAAACTTTGAAGGAAATAACCGAAAATTTGATTGATTTTTGTGGTCAGCATGACAGTGTTTCGCTTATTAACACCAACAATCATCTTTCCATTTTGGATAGGTTTATTGGCGTAAAGGCACAAGAACATCTATCTAAAATTGACGCGCTTTGCAGTGAAATTGGCGCTATCGACAAGGATATTAAAAACCTAGGTGGAAACGACCTAGAAAGAAATCGACTTAAAGAGATTTTAAAATTTCAAATTGATGAAATTGAGCGTGCAAAATTAACAGAAGGCGAGGAAGAGGAACTTAAAGAGCGATTTTCTTACATATCTTCGGCAGAAAACATTGCAGAAAAGGTCGGCTCGGCATTAACAAAACTTGATCAGCAACAAGAAAGTGCTACAAGTTTGATTTTTGAGGCTAAGTCGCTTTTAAGAGAACTATCCGATTTTCAAAATATTTCCGACTGCTATGAGCGTTTAGAAAATTCCTATTATGAAATTAAAGATATTGTGGAAAATTTGGAAGAAGTTGCACGAAACACCGACTTCGACCAAACAGAACTTGAACGAATTGATTTGCGCTTAGATTTAATTAAAGATTTAAAACGAAAATATGGCAACAGCGTGGGCAAGGTTTTGGAATTTTTGGAGGATGCCAAAAAGCGTTTAAACGACCTGGAAAATAGTGAAGAAGCGCTTGCGAATTTGACAATTAAAAAGGATAAAGTTTTAAAAGAACTAGATTACGAGTGTGAAAAACTTTCCTCTTTAAGAAAAGAATATGCTTTAACTTTGGAAGATAAAGTGATGAAAGAACTAAGTGACCTTCAAATGAAAGGCACAAGTTTTAAGGTTAACTTTATGGGCACAACCGCTGGAAGAAAAGGCAAAGATGTTGTGAAGTTTGTGTTTTCAGCAAATGCAGGGCAAGAGATGAAAGATTTATCAAAAACTGCGTCAGGTGGAGAACTTTCTAGGCTTCTTTTGGCGTTTAAAAACATCATGCTTGGCAAAGAAAATTCTTCCACGGTGGTGTTTGATGAAATCGACTCTGGCATAAGCGGACAAACGGCAGGTAAGGTGTCAGAAAAACTTCAAAACATTTCAAAATTCGTTCAGGTCATCTGCATCACTCACACTCCAGTTGTGGCAAGTAAGGGCGATGAGTTTATTTTGGTGACAAAGAAAACGGATAATGGCGAAACCATATCTCATGCGGAAATCATTGAAGGTGATTTTGTTGTGAGGGAGATTGCAAGTTTAATCGATGGCGAAAAAGATGTTTCACAAACCGCGCTTGAACACGCAAAAGTGCTTTTAAATAAAAATTAAGGGATATGTATGGTAAAGAAAAAATTGGATGAGAAAGAAAAGAAACAAATCATAAAAAGAGTAAGTCACACAATGGAATGTGAGAAAATGCCATTATCTAAAAGAGATATAGAAAACGGACAAGCAATTTTAAACGATGTTAAATCGGTTGATGAAATTATTTTTGAAGAAGAAAACAAGATGAAAGAAGAAGGTTTAATCGACTAATTGACAGCATGAAATAAAACAAATAGCATAGATATTCACATCATTTCATTTGACAAAATTCTTAAAATATTCTAAACTTAGTGTATGAGAATTTTGGGAATTGACCCTGGCTATGCGATTGTGGGGTTTGGAATTATTGATACGGAAAAAAATAACGAGGTCATCGACTTCGGCGTGATTGAAACGCCGAAAGAGGACCCGTTACCAATTCGTTTGCAACACATTGAAGAGGCGCTTCGTGTGATTTTTGAAACATACAGACCTGACGAAGTGGCAATTGAGGAACTTTTCTATTTTAAAAACCAAAAAACCGTTATTCAAGTGGCACAGGCTAGGGGTGTTATTGTGCTTGCAAGTCAAAAATATTGCGGAAGAATTTTTGAATACACTCCAATTCAAATTAAGCAGGCTTTAACTGGAAACGGACACGCCGAGAAAAAGCAGATGCAATATATGGTGAAAAATGTTTTAGGGCTATCTTCAATTCCAAAGCCAGACGACGCAGCAGATGCGCTTGCAGTGGCAATTTGTCATAGCCAAATTAACCCAAGATTGAATTTTAATATGATGTGAGGAAAATATGATTGCATTTTTAGTGGGAACTATTGAAGAAAAATATGAAAATGTGCTTATTATGGATGTTAACGGCGTGGGTTATGAACTACTAATTTCCAATAACACGCTTGTGGCACTTCCAAATGTTAACGAAACAACAAAAGTTTTAACCTATCTTCATGTGAAAGATGATGGGGTGGCTTTATATGGCTTTGCAACACCTGAAGAAAAAAGCATTTTTATGAAACTTATCACTGTTTCTGGTGTTGGTCCAAAAATGGCAATAACAATTTTGTCGGGCATGAAAATTTCCGATTTAATTGTGGCTATAACGCGCGAGGATGTTTCTCTTCTTTCCAAAATTAAAGGTTTAGGTAAAAAAACGGCGGAGAGGGTGTGTTTGGAACTTAAGGATAAGATTAACGCCACAGGTTTTGAAACTGACCTATTTAACTATAAGGATAACATTGGCAATTTCATTAACGAAAACGCACTTAAAGACGCAGTTGACACACTTATTGCACTCGGCGTCAACAAAAATGAGGCATATGGGCTTGCGCGCGCTAATGCTGGCGACGGCGCAACTGCTGAGGAAATCATTTGGAAAGTTTTAAGGCAACTTGGAAGATAATTGAGGTGAAATATGGATGACAGGTTTATCACAAGCACAAAAAATTGGACGGATGCTGAAATTGAAACATCTCTTCGTCCAACATCGCTTGACCAATATGTTGGGCAAGATAAAATTAAGGAAAGTTTGAAGGTTTACATTCAGGCGGCAAAGTCACGAAAAGACGCGCTTGACCATGTTCTTTTATATGGTCCTCCAGGTCTTGGAAAAACCACTCTTTCGCATATTATTGCCAAGGAACTCGGCTCGCAGATTAAAATCACATCGGGTCCTGCCATTGAGCACGCTGCCGACCTTGCTGCCATTCTCACAAATCTTCAAAAAAATGATGTTTTGTTTATTGACGAAATTCACAGGCTCAACAAAACTGTGGAGGAAATTCTCTATCCTGCCATGGAAGATTTTGCGCTTGATTTCATTGTGGGAAAAGGTCCATCGGCAAAGAATATGCGCTTAAAAATTCAGCCTTTCACACTCATCGGTGCAACCACAAAAGCGGGAATGTTAACAAGCCCACTTCGCGACAGGTTTGGTGTTATTTGCAGGCTGGAACTTTACACCGACCAAGACCTTAAAATCATCATCGAGCGTTCGGCAAAAATCTTAAACATCAAAATTGCCGAAAACGCAAGTTTAGACATTGCAAAACGCTCTCGCGGAACGCCAAGAATTGCCAACCGACTTTTGAAGCGTGTGCGTGACTACGCCGAGGTTTTAGGCAGTGGCGAAATCACAAAAGAGATAACAGACCAGGCGCTTGCCAAAATGGAAATTGACGAACTTGGGTTAGATTTTATTGATAGGAAAATTTTGGAAAGCATTATATATAAGTTTGGTGGCGGGCCAGTTGGGCTTGACACGCTTTCTGCCACAATCGGCGAGGATGCTGGCACAATTGAAGATGTTTATGAGCCATATCTTCTTCAACTTGGCTTCATTGCACGCACTCCACGCGGAAGAATTGCCATGGAAAACGCGTATAGGCATTTAGGGATAGACTACCAAGCAAAATAGAGGAATTTATGCAAGAAAAAAGAGAATTATTAAGATCAACATATTACTACGATTTGCCAGAAGAACTCATTGCTCAATCGCCAGTTGAGCCGAGAGATTCTTCAAGACTTCTTTGCTATAACAGAAAAACAAAAAAAAGTTTTGATAAGCATTTTTATGATATAATTGACTTCTTGAATGCAGGCGACATTTTGGTTATCAACAACACCAAGGTTTTGCCTGCCAGAATTTTTGGTTTCAAAGAAACAGGTGCAAAGATTGAAATTCTTTTGCAAAAGAGAGTTGACCTCAAAACTTGGGAGGTCATTGCAAGACCTTTTAAACGCCTAGAGGTTGGCACAAAAATTGTGTTTAATGAAAACATCTTCTGCACGGTGACAAGTAAGGCAACATACGGCCTATGCACTGTTAAGTTTAGTTATAGCGATAAGAAAAGTTTTGAAGAGCATTTGATGGAAATCGGCACTGTTCCACTTCCTCCATATATTAAGGAAAAATTGAAAAATCCAGAGAGATATCAAACTGTGTATGCCAAAGTTTCAGGTTCAAGCGCAGCGCCAACTGCTGGGCTTCATTTCACAAAAGAATTGCTTGAAAAAATTAAAGCGAAAGGCGTGGAAGTTTTGGAAGTTTTGTTGCACGTTGGTTTAGGCACATTTAGACCTGTTAAAGAAGATAACATCAAAGACCACGAGATGCACTCGGAATACATCGAACTAACAAAAGAGGTTGCAGATAAAATCAATTGTGCCAAAAGTGAGGGGAGACGAGTGATTGCAGTTGGCACAACTTCAGTGCGAGTTTTGGAAAGCGCGGTGGATGAAAATGGCAAAATTATTCCAACAAAAAAGGAAACCAAAATTTTCATTTATCCGCCATATAAATTCAAAGTTGTGGATGCACTTATCACAAATTTCCACTTACCAGAAAGCACATTGATTATGCTTGTTTCTGCCTTTGTTGGCGACATTGATGAAACGCTTAATTTATATAAGCACGCAGTGAGTGAAAAATATCGTTTCTTTAGTTTTGGCGATGCGATGTTTATTGAATAACACAAAATATATTGTGTTATGCGTTGCATACTACACCATATCTTGTGTTTTAAAATTTTATTATTTTTTAATCAAAAATTGAATTTATGATTATTTTAAGAAAAATCGTCTAAAAAAAACACATCAAAATTAGAAAAAAGGAAAGAAAAATTGGATAAATATTTTAGTTATGAAATTGAAAAGGTTTGCCCAAGAACTGGCGCTCGCGCTGGAATTTTTCACACGCCACATGGAGATATTAAAACGCCAGTTTTCATGCCTGTTGGCACACAAGCAACTGTGAAAGGGTTAAGACCTGAGGACCTAGACGAAATGGGCGCTCAAATCATTTTATCTAACACCTACCACTTGTTTTTGCGTCCTGGGCATGAAATCATTAAAAAAGCAGGTGGACTTCATAAATTCATGAATTACTCTAAGCCAATTTTAACAGATAGCGGAGGCTTTCAAGTTTTTTCGCTTTCAGATTTACGCAAAGTTTCCGAAAAAGGTGTGGAGTTTAAAAGCCATTTAAGTGGCGAAAAGTTTTTAATGACGCCAGAACTTTGCATGGAAATTCAAGAGGCGCTTGACAGCGACATTAACATGGCACTTGACCAATGCACCGAGGCAGGAGCGACAAGAAAAGAGGCTGAGGATGCAAGAGATTTAACAAAAATTTGGCTGGAAAAATGCTTTAACGCACACAATAAAAAAGAGCACATCCTTTTTCCAATCATTCAAGGTAATATGTTTAAAGATTTGCGTGCAAAATGCATTGAAGATGTTATGCCTTACGCGCGCTGTGGCGTGGCGATTGGTGGGCTTTCCGTTGGCGAAGAAAAAAGCGTGATGTATGATATTCTCGACTTTATGCAGCCACTTCTTCCAAAGGATATGCCAAGATATTTGATGGGTGTTGGAAGCCCAGATTGCTTGATTGAGGGCTTCTCGCGCGGGATTGACATGATGGACTGCGTGCTTCCAACGCGTATTGCAAGGAATGGCACTGCTTTTTCTAAACATGGCAAAATGGTGATTAAAAATTCCTCATATAAGGAAGATTTCAGACCTATCGACGACGACTGCGATTGCTACACTTGCCGTCACTTTTCGCGTGCATACATCCGCCATTTAGTGAACGCTGACGAAATGCTTGGAGGAGAACTATTATCCATTCACAATCTGCGTTTTTTAATAAGGCTTGCTGAAGACACGCGTAAGGCAATTTTAGGCGACTATTTGCCAGAATTTAAAGAAGAATTTTTAAGAAATTACAAGATTTAATAAATTAATGTTTTTGTCGACTTTTAAAATTATGAGAAATCATAAGAATAACACTTTTGTCGAAAAAGAGGAAATTTTATGGAAAATATGGGAGTTTTTTCCATATTTTTATTATCTATCAAAAATCATTTGACAAAGTTTTGGCAAAAGTTTAAAATAGCATTGTGAGAGGATATTAATTTTTAGTTATTTTAGTTTTCTAAAATTTAACATATCTCGAATTTAAAAGGGGAAAAGCGAAAATGGGAAGTATCTTATTGGATGTCTCTCCTGCAGTCGCATCGGTAATTGCCATCGCTTGTTTTGTTGTTGGCGTTGGGCTTGGAGGTTTTCTTCTTAGCCTTTACATCAAAAACAAAATGAAGAAAAATAAATCAAATGCAATTAAAATTATTGAAGATGCTTATGCAGAAGCAAAGACAATTAAAAAAGAAGCGTTAATTGAAAGTAAAGAAAACGCGCAAAAACTTAAAGACGAAGTGGAAAAAGAGGTTAAGGACAGGCGTCTTGAAGTTTCAAAACTTGAAGAAAGGCTTAATCAGCGTGAAGAGTTCATTGAGAAAAAGGAACTTTCACTTGATAAGCGCACAGAGCAACTGGAAGACGAGAAAAAAGAAATCACAAGCATAAAAGAGGACCTTGAAAACAAAAAACTTGAAGTGGAAAAACTGAAAGAGGTTGCCATTTCAGAAGTGGAAAAAGTGGCAAAAATGTCTAAGCAAGAGGCTGTGGATATGCTTGTTGCTAACATGAAAACCAAGGCACAAAAAGAGGCTTCTGTTATTGTTAAACAAATTGAAATGGAAGCAAAAGAAAACGGCGAGGCAAAGGCAAGAGAAATCATCGGTCAAGCCCTTCAAAAATGTGCAACTGAAACAACCTCTGAAATGACGGTTTCTGTTGTCAGCCTTCCAAACGACGAGATGAAGGGAAGAATTATCGGTCGTGAGGGCAGAAACATCCGCGCGATTGAAGCAGCAACTGGCGTTGAACTTATTGTTGACGACACGCCAGAAAGCATAACAATTTCTGGTTTTGACCCAATTAGGCGTGAAGTGGCAAGGTTGAGCCTTGAAAAACTTATTTCCGACGGAAGAATTCATCCAACCAGAATTGAAGAAATTGTGGAAAAAATGCAACGCGAAGTTGACAAAACCATTAAACAAGCAGGTGATGAGGCTTGCAACGAAACAGGAATTTACAATTTGAACCCTGAACTTGTTAAGGTGCTTGGAAGATTGAAATATCGAACAAGTTATGGGCAAAATGTTTTGAAACACTCAATTGAAACCTCCATTCTTGCAGGGCTTCTTGCCTCTGAAATGGGTGCAAATGTGAAAATTGCTAAGCGCGGAGGGCTTCTTCACGACATCGGCAAAGCACTTGACCACGAACTTGAAGGAACTCACGTTCAAATCGGCGTGGAACTTGCAAGGAAGTATGGCGAAAGCGAAGAGGTTGTTCATTGCATTGAAGCGCATCACTTTAATGTGGAATTTAAAACGATTGAGGCTGTTATTGTGCAGGTGGCAGACGCCATTTCAAGTTCAAGACCAGGCGCTAGACGCGACTCGTTTGAAAACTATATTAAGCGTTTGCAACAACTTGAGGAAATTGCTAACAGTTTCGACGGCGTGGAAAAATCTTTTGCAGTGCAAGCAGGCAGAGAAGTTAGAATTATTGTGAAACCTGACCAAATTTCAGACAGTCAGGCAATGTTTATGGCAAAGGAAATTGCAGAAAAAATTGAAAATGAAATGCAATATCCTGGTCAAATTAAGGTCAATGTGATTAGAGAAAGTCGTTTTGTTGAAACTGCGAAATAACTTAAAAAATGCCTTTCGCGTTTACTTTTAAAATGTATATTTTTCAAGAAAAATCATATATATGAAAAGGTAAAATTTGATTTTTGAGGTGAATATGTTTAAAATTAAAAAGAAAAACGACAACGAAGAAATTATAATTAATGACGCGCCAACAACCGAAAAGAACACAGTTGAAGAAAAAGAAGAAAAGATTGAGAATGTTAAACTTGAAAATGTTAACAATAAATCAGTAAGTGCGTCAAGCGAGGAAAACACAAAGGGCAAGAAAAAAGAGAAGGTTCAAAAGATTGTGAAATGGGGTCCAAACCGCATTTTGCAGTGCTTTGCATACTTTTCCATCATGCTGATTGCCATTTCCATGATTTTCCGCCTCATCTTCAAAAATCAACCAGACATTGTGGTGTATATGCAGGGGATTGGCGAGTGCCTTGCATATATCGTTTGCGTTTGGCTTGGTTTTTACTTCACTCTTAAACGCGGAAACATTTGGTGGCTTGTTGGTTGGATTGTGGGCACAATCATTTTGGTGGTCTTTTATGTTTTTGCCATTGTGCCATAAGGAAAGGATATGAATAGGAATAACATAATTTATATTATAAGTGCAGTTATCATTGTTTTATCAATTGTTTTTGCTCTTCTCATCAATGTGTGGGATGGTTTTACCTATTTCGTTCTGTCGCTTTTAACTCTTCTTTCGCTTGCTTGGGCTGGACATTTAATTAGATACTATTTAATGGATTTTAAAGAGCAGGCGGAAGAGGAATTTAAACTTTTCAAAGCAGAAACGGTGAACGCAAAAAACATCACATCTGAAGAGTTTGACAAAAACGAGCAGGCGTTTAGAAAGGAATACAACAAAAAACTTGTTAAATATAGAATTATCCATATCTCAAAAATCATACTTTGTTTTGGACTTGCCATTTTGTTTATTTTGGGAATGGTGTTCGCTTAAAGGTTCTTTACAGAGCCTTTTTTATATATTTTCTAAAAAATACTCATAAAAATCACAAATTTTTTGTATTTATTTAAAATCATTTTGTGAGATTATGAAAAAAATGCTAAAATAAGAAAGGTAATCTATCAAATTTGATTTGTTATTTGAAATATGCACTACCACGGAGGAAATATGTTATCTAAGTTAAAGAGTTTTGGGCTGGAAGGAATTGACGGCTTTTTAGTGGAAATTGAAACGGATATCGTTGGTGGTGTTCCTCATTTTGAAATTGTCGGACTTGGCGATAAAAGCGTGAAAGAGGCAAAAGACAGAGTGAAATCTGCAATACGCAACAGCGGTTATGAATATCCCACAAAACATTTCACCATCAATCTTGCGCCTGCCGATGTTAAAAAGGAAGGACCTGTTTACGACCTTGGCATTGCAGTTGGCATTTTGTCGGCGTCGGAGCAGATAAAGAAGAAAAACTATAAGGACTATATCTTTCTTGGCGAGCTGTCGCTTGATGGCACAATCAAAAAGGTGCGAGGCGTTTTGCCAATGCTTATCAGTGCACGCTCGCAGGGATATCGAAAAGTGATAATTCCAAAAGAGAATATGGAGGAAGCAAGTTTCATCGACAACATGGAAATTTACGCATTCAGTAAACTTACCGAGGTTGTTGCTTTCCTAGACGGCTTAACTGAAGAGAATTTTCGTGTGCCAACAAAGTCGTTTGAAGAGGTTGCTTTAAAAAGCACCAATAAACTTGATTTTGAAAATGTTAAAGGGCAAAAAATGGCAAAACGCGCACTGGAAATTGCTGCAGCGGGCGGGCATAATGTGCTTATGATTGGACCTCCTGGAAGTGGTAAGAGTATGCTGGCAAAATGTTTTTCTGGAATTTTGCCAAACCTCACTTTTGAAGAGGCGCTTGAAGTGACAAAAATTCACTCAATTGCAGGCGAACTTGACCTTAAAAAAGGCATTATCACAGAAAGACCATTCAGAACTCCTCATCACACAGCAACTGCCATAAGTTTAACAGGCGGTGGCGCACACAGCAAACCTGGCGAAATCAGCCTTGCTCATCATGGCGTTTTGTTTCTTGATGAATTTCCAGAATATTCAAGGCACTTAATTGAAACACTGCGTCAGCCGTTGGAGGATGGCTACATAACAGTGGCACGCGCTCAACAAACAATCACATATCCTGCCTCATTCACACTTATTGCCAGCATGAACCCATGCCCATGCGGAAATTATGGCTCAAAGGACAGAGAGTGCACTTGCTCGCCAACGCAGATTCATAAATATCTTTCCAAACTCTCAGGTCCAATCATGGACAGAATTGACATTCATGTGGAAGTTGATAACATCACATATAAGGAACTTAACGAGGAAAACAAAGAAGAGCCAACCGCAAAAATTAAAGAGCGTGTGGATAAGGCAAGAGAAATTCAACTTGAACGATTTAAAGGTAGCAAAGTTTTCAATAATGCCAAAATGACTGTGCCACAGACCAAAAAATATTGCAAACTTTCAAAAGAGTGCCAAGAACTTATGGAAAAAGCCTTCACAAATTTAAAACTGAGTGCGCGTGCACATGACAGAATTTTGAAAGTGGCAAGAACGATTGCTGACCTTGACGGCAAGGAAGAAATCGAACCAAACCACATTGCCGAGGCGATTTCTTATCGCGGACTTGACAGAAAATATTGGAGCGTTTAATGAATAATAACACAAAAATTTTAACCTTCCTTTCCATGTTGGAACTATCAAATAAGAAACTTGAAAAAATCATGGAAATTGTGGAAGATGAAGAAATTGAAAATCCACTTAAACTTGCTGACAATCGCGATATATGCGATATTTTATCGGCAGAAGAATATCATGAACTTTTAAGAAAATGCGATGCAAGGCTTGTTAATTCGCTTTTTGAAAATTTGGAAAAAGACGGTATCATCATTCTGGATAAGGAAAACGAGAACTATCCGCAAGCACTTGTTGACTTGCCAGATGCACCTATGCTTCTTTTTTGCAAGGGCGATGTTTCGCTTTTAAACAAAAACTCAATTTCCATTGTCGGCACGCGTATGCCAACAAACTATGGCAAATTCATAACCGAAAAGTTCGCCGAGGTTTTGGCAAAAGCTGGTTTTATTATCGTTTCAGGGCTTGCATATGGTGTTGACTCGCTTTCTCATCGCAAGGCGCTGGAAGTTGACGGCAAAACAATCGCAGTTCTAGGTGGCGGGTTTAATCATATTTATCCAGAGGCAAACACAAATCTTGCAAACACAATTGCAGAAAAAGGCTTGCTGATAAGTGAATATCCACCATTTGCAAAGCCTACTAAATTCACTTTTCCAAGGCGAAATCGAATTATTGCAGGACTTTCAAAAGGTGTTTTAATCACAGAAGCGGGCAGAAAAAGCGGAACAATCCACACCAAAGAGTTTGCACTTGACTATGGCAGAGATTTATTTGCTGTTCCAGGAAATGTCAATTCGTCTAAAAGCGAACTTCCAAATCTTCTAATTAAATCTGCGCAAGCAGAATGTGTGCTTTCGGGAGAGGATATTTTGGAATTTTATGGTATAAATATTAATAAGACGGAAGAAAAGAAGATGGCTTCACTTAATATGGACGAGCAAATTATCATTGATCTTCTTAAAAAAGGCGAGCAAGATTTCGATTATCTTGCAAAAAATTCCAATCTTCCTGTAAATATTTTAAACAGTTATTTGACAACTTTGGAAATTCGTGGTTTAATAAAGAGGATGCCGTCTAAGACATTCATGCTAAATTAAAGGAGAAAAATTTGAAACTTGTTGTTATTGAAGCCCCAGCAAAAAGGGAAACATTGAAAAAATATTTAGGCAACGGCTATGAAGTTTTTGCCACCAAAGGACATATAAGAGATTTACCTGTTAAATCTTTTGCAATCGACATAAACAATAATTTTGAACCTCATTATGAAAATAAACCAGATAAAAAGGAATTAATTTCCGAACTTAAACGCAAAGCAGAAAAAGCCGACGACGTTTTAATCGCAACCGACCCTGATAGAGAAGGGGAGGCAATTTCTTGGCATATTGCGCACGTTTTGGGCTTAGACCCAAACACAAAATGCCGAATTCAATTCAACGAAATTTCTAAAAATGCCGTTTTGAAGGCGCTTGATAATCCGCGTGCGATTGATTTAAACCTTGTTAACGCTCAGCAAGCAAGGCGCGTTATGGACAGAATCGTGGGATACAAACTTTCGCCAATCATCTCAAAAAAAGTGGCACCAAAACTTTCTGCTGGAAGGGTGCAGTCTGTGGCACTTAAACTTGTGGTTGACAGGGAAAAGGAAATTGAAAACTTTAAGCCAGAAGAATATTGGACGGTGACTGCGTTTCACGAAAAAAATAAAATTCCTTTTAAATCCACTTTGCAAACATATAAATCGAAAAAGATTAAGCTTGCAAACAAAGAGGAAGTGGAAAAGGCGCTTTCCACAATTAAATCTTCTCAATTTGTTGTGGAAAATGTTAAGAAAAGTAATACCAAATCTCACGCTCCAGCGCCATTCACAACAAGCACCATGCAACAAGACGCTTTAAATAAACTTGGCATGAGTTTGAAAAAAACAACAGCCTCCGCGCAAGAATTATATGAGGGTGTTGAGGTTAAAGGTGAGGGAAAAATCGCGCTTATAACTTACATCAGAACCGACTCAACTCGCGTTTCTGAAGATGCTCAAAAGGCGTGCTTAAATTTTATTGAAAACAAGTTTGGAAAAAATTATCTTCCATCAAAGCCAAACATCTATGCCACAAAAAAGAATGCGCAAGACGCGCACGAGGCAATAAGACCAATTTCCATGCAAATCACACCAGAAATGGTGCAAGACAGTTTAACGAAAGATAACTATCGTTTATATAAACTTATTTACGAGCGTTTCTTAGCCAGCCAAATGAACGAAGCGGAATATTCCAATGTCACGGTTTCCATCGACGCAGGTGGCTATGGCTTTAAGGCAACTGGAAGAACTCTGGAGTTTCCAGGCTACACCGCAGTTTATAAGGAATTTGTTGACGACGATAAGAAACAAGAAATTTCTAAACTTCCTAAAATTGAAGAAAAGGAAATTCTTGAGGTTAAAGATGTTAAGGAAGAACAAAA
The DNA here is from genome assembly GCA_930971385.1 of uncultured Clostridia bacterium. Classification (GTDB taxonomy): domain Bacteria; phylum Bacillota; class Clostridia; order Christensenellales; family UBA1242; genus Caccovivens. The sequence continues at coordinate 386,152 of CAKNGB010000001.1, forward strand.
ATTCACAAAACCTCCTGTTCGCTACACTGAGGCAAGCTTGGTTAAGGCAATGGAAGAAAAAGGAATTGGCAGACCTGCAACATACGCTGCAACTGTTACCATTTTAACCGCGCGAAACTATGCTGAAAAGGACGGAAAATATCTTGTGCCAACAGAACTTGGCAGAAAGATAACTGAATATTTGGAAAAGTTTTTCAGTGGGGTTATCAATGTTAAATTCACCGCTCACATGGAAAACAGGCTTGACGACATTGCAGAGAACAAAGACGACTGGCACGATGTTGTGAACAGTTTTTGGAGCGGTTTTAAAGGACTTTTGGAAAAGGCAGACTCTTCTTCTATCTCAATGAAAAGTGAACCTATTGAAACTGACATTATCTGCGACAAATGTGGGCATAAAATGCTTTTGCGTGAGGGAAGATTTGGCAAATTCTTAGGCTGTTCCAACTTTCCAAAATGTCGAAACATCATGCCGTATCAAACAACAGACGCCAAAAAACCTGTTTCAAAATGCCCAGAATGTGGCAAAAATGTTTATGCTGTTAAAACCAAAAAAGGCAAAACTTTCTATGCCTGTGAGGATAGAGAGGGGTGCAACTTTATGAGTTGGGACATTCCAACTGGCGAAAAATGCCCAGAGTGTGGTAAATATATGATAAGAAAGGGCAAAAGAGAAAAATGCTCATCTTGCAAATACGTAAAAGCGTGAGGTGACGGATGAGTTATTTGGGAAAAGGAAACTTAATAAAAATCATCGGCGGAGGGCTGACGGGGCTGGAAGTTGCATATATTTGCGCAAATTGTGGTTTTCGCGTGCATATTTTCAATAAGCATCAAAACCCGCCAACATATAACTATGTCAAAAGTCCATACGAAAAAATTATGGAAGAAGAACTTAATGTTTGGGCAAGCCCATCCTATCTTCTCTCTCATCGTGTGGGCGTAAACACTGAAAACGCCGACGAAAGTTTCCTTGACCTTATGCGCAGTAAAGTGGAAAGTTTGCCAAATGTTGAATTTATTGATGCCGAGATTGACGAACTAAATCCTAAAGAGGTGACATTAATTTCGATTGGAAACAATCCAAGTGTTAGCTTCATCAAAAATTTGGAAAAACTTATTGGAGAGAACCGCGTGCAATATTTTCATCCTAAGGAAGTTTGCGTGCAGGGCATAAATAAAGCTAGCCTTGTGCGTGACGGCGCGGAAAATTTCCACATAAATCTATCGCAAGAGGAATATGAAAAACTTAAAAAGCTTCTTTCCACCTTTTCGCAAAACTACGATAACTCAACTTTGGTTAAAGAGATAAGTGCAGAAAGCTTATCTAAAAATGATGCATTAAGAACGGCGGTGCTAAGACCTCTTTACTCGCCAAATGAAAAGGCTTATGCATCCATTAAACTTAAAAAAGAGGGAGATAATTTCTATTTCACCGACTTTTTCACAGCCCTGTCGAATGAAGAACAAGACGAAATCATTTCAAACATTTCCGCACTTAATGGCGCGAAGATTTCGGAGTATGGAAAGATTTACAAAAGAATATTCCTGACCTCGTCAAGTTGCTTAAATGAACATTTGCAAATTAAAAACTATGAAAACATTTTTGTTTGTGGTGGCTTTTTGGGGCTTGGCGGAGTGCTTGAAAACCTTTTGGTTGCAAACTATATTGCATACAATCTTATGAACACAGCAAGTGGCAAAAATCTTCAAAATTTAAGTAATTTCACTTGCACTTCAAAGATTATTCAAAATTTATTGCAAAAAAGTGTGTTAAATCATAGGCTTTTAAGTTTAAATTATGATATAATAAACCGAAAGGACAGCGTAAACCTAAATCCAAACGCTGTTTTGAAATTTAAGGAGAAATTTTATGGAAACTGTTTTTAGAGGCACAACAATCTGTGCGGTTAAAAAGGACGGAAAAATTGCTGTTGCAGGCGACGGTCAAGTGACCATGCAAAACAGCATAATTTTCAAAAACAACGCAAAAAAAGTTAGAAGAATCTATAACAATCAAGTTGTTATCGGTTTTGCAGGCTCTGTTGCTGACGCTTTTTCGCTCAGCGAACGCTTTGAACAAATGCTTAATAAGTTTGCTGGAAATTTGATGAGAAGTGCGGTGGAACTTGCACAACTTTGGAGAACCGACAAGGTTATGCGTCAACTTGAGGCTATGATGATTGTGGCAGATAAAAGCCAAATTTTAATCATTGATGGAACGGGTAATGTCATCGAACCACAGGACAACATTTGCGCCATTGGTTCTGGCGGAAATTTTGCTCTTGCTGCAGGAAAAGCATTACTTCAAAACACCAATTTTTCGGCTAAGGAAGTGGCACAAAAATCGCTTAAAATTGCCAGCGAAATTTGCGTGTTCACAAATGAAAATATCATTGTTGAGGAAGTTTAAAAGGAGATAATATGAACTACACACCAAAACAAATTGTCAATGAACTTGATAAATACATCGTTGGGCAAACCAAAGCCAAAAGGGCGGTGGCTGTTGCACTTAGAAACAGATATCGTCGTGCACATTTGCCAGAAGAAATCCGCGATGAAATCACTCCAAAAAACATCGTTATGAGTGGACCAACAGGCGTTGGTAAAACGGAAATTGCAAGGCGTCTTGCAAAACTTGTGGGCGCACCTTTTGTTAAAGTTGAAGCCACCAAATACACTGAAGTTGGCTATGTTGGTCGCGATGTTGAAAGCATGGTTCGTGACCTTGTGGAAGTTGCCGTTAGAATGGTTAAAGACAAAAAGAAGAAAGAAGTGGAAGATAAGGTTATGCCAACTGTCAATCAAAAACTTATTGATGCTCTCTTTCAAAATAGGCGCGTGACAACTGTTGAAGTTAAGCGTGAGGACCTAGAACAAGAACTTAAAAGCGGAAAATGCGAAGATGAAATTGTGGAAGTTAATGTGCTTGACACTCCAAAACCTATCATGGCATTTGGCGGAAATGAGATAAATTTAGGTTCAATGTTCGACAGCCTTCAACCACCAAAACATAAGAAAAAGAAGATGAGCGTGCGTCACGCAAGAGATTTACTTCTTCAAGAGGAAACCGAAAAGGTTATCGATATGGATAATGTGAATGAAGAGGCAATTTCTCTTGCTGAGGAGCAGGGGATAATCTTCATCGATGAAATTGACAAAATCATCGGCAAAAGCCAAGCCACAAATAGTGCAGATGTTTCGCGCGAAGGCGTGCAAAGAGATATTCTTCCAATTGTGGAAGGAAGCACAGTGCCAACAAAATATGGCAATGTGAAAACCGACTTCATCCTCTTTATTGCAGCAGGTGCTTTCCATGTGGCTAAAATGGAGGATATGATTCCAGAACTTCAAGGGCGTTTCCCAATCCGTGTGGAACTTGAAAGTTTAACTGAAAAAGACTTCAAAAAAATCTTATCCACTCCAAAAAATGCCGTCACATTGCAATATGCAAATCTATTAAAAGTGGATAATATCAATCTTGAATTTAAAGATGATGCGCTTGACGAAATTGCTAAACTTGCAGCAACTGAAAACGAAACAAGCGAAGATTTAGGCGCAAGAAGGCTTCACACAATTATGGAAGCACTCTTAGAGGATGTTTCATTTAACGCAACAGGCGAACATCCAATGACCACTGTGGAAATCGACAGAAAATATGTTCAAAATGCCTTTAAGGAAAAGAACAGAAAATTTGACCTTAAAAAATATGTGCTTTAATGAGAAAGATATGTGGCAAAAAAGAACGGAAGTTTTAATTGGAAAGGAAAATTTGGATAAACTTAAAAACTCACACATCACAGTGGTTGGGCTTGGCGGTGTGGGTGGATATGTTGCTGTGCTTTTGGCTCGGGCTGGAATAGAAAATTTCACACTAATTGATTTTGATAAAGTGGAAGAAACAAATCTCAACAGGCAGATTATTGCCACACAAAGCACGCTTGGAATGCCAAAAACTGAGGCTCTATCCAATCTTCTAAAATCAATTAATCCTTCCGTTAAACTAACGCTTATTAACGAAAGATTAACCACGAATAATTTGGAAAAGTTAATCAACAAAAATGCCGATTATGTTATAGATGCCATAGACAGCGTGAAAGATAAAACTGACCTTTGCGACTATTGCTATAAAAATAGCATAAAAATCATATCTTCTATGGGCACAGGAAATCGTTTTTCGGTGCCAGAATATCAAGTTATGGACATATATAAAACCGAAAACGATGGTTTGGCAAAGGCTATGCGCAAAAATTTAAAAGCAAGAGGCGTAAAAAAACTTAAAGTTGTGGCAACAAAAAGTATGGCGATAAAAAGTGACGGGGTGGTTGGAAGCATTTCCTATCATCCATGCGCGTGTGCTTGTGTAATTTGCGGAGAAGTGGTAAAAAATTTAATTAAGTAAAAAATGTTTTCATTAAATTGGAGGTTATATGGAAATTTTAAACGAAAAAAACTTCAATGAAAAGATAAAAAATGGTGTTGTTGTGGTCGATTTTTTTGCAAATTGGTGCGGACCTTGCAGAATGATGGCTCCAATTTTAGAGGATATTCAAAAAGAATTGGGCGACAAGGTTCAAATTTATAAAGTCGATGTTGATGAGGAAGAAAATTTGGCAAGAAAATATGGAATTATGAGCATTCCTTCCATTTTTATCTTCAAAAACGGCGAACTTGTCAACAAACATATTGGGCTTTGGATGAAAGATGCGATGGTAGATGAAGTCAAAAAACACATCTAATTTTAAATTTTGTATTGACTTTTTTGTGTCTTAGTGTTAAAATTAAACTAGAATTAATTCAAAGAGGATAAAATGGAAAGAAAAATTTATTTAGATAACGCTTCCACAACCTATGTATCGTCTGAGGTATTGAACGAAATGATGCCTTGTTTTAACGCAATTTACGGCAATGCTGGCTCACTACATAGTTTTGGAAGAAGTGCAATGGCAATTGTGGATAAGGCTCGCGACAGAATCAAAGAGGGGATTAACGCTAAAAAATCCACTGAGATTTATTTCACAAGTGGCGGAACTGAGGCTGATAACATGGCAATTTTAGGTGTTGCTCATGCCTATGCAAACAAGGGTAAACACATAATAACAAGTCAAATTGAACATCACGCAGTTTTAAACGCTTGCAAACAACTGGAAAAAGAGGGGTTTGAGGTGACATATCTACCTGTTGATAAAACTGGTCTTGTCAGTTTGCCAGATTTATTGCACGCCATTAGAAAAGACACCATTTTAATTTCCATTATGGCAGTTAATAACGAAGTTGGCACAATTCAAAATGTGAAAACTCTCGCTAAAATTGCACATGATTACGACATTATCTTCCACACTGACGCAGTGCAAGCGATTGGGCAAATAAACATCGATGTTCAGGATATGGAAGTGGATTTGCTTTCCATTTCTGCACACAAAATTCATGGACCAAAGGGTGTTGGGGCGCTCTATGTGAAATCTGGCATTAATTTTGAGCCAATCACATTCGGCGGAAATCAAGAGCGCGGAAAACGCAGTGGAACAGAAAATGTTGCAGGAATTGCTGGGCTTGGCAAAGCAGTGGAACTTGCCACAAAAAATCATATTGAAACAAACAGAAAACTTAGAAACATTCGCGACTATTTCTTAGAAAAATTGTCTGAGAATGTGGAATATTTCCAAATAAATGGTCATCCTCATCAAAAATCAAATGCTATCGTCAACATTTCTTTCTATGGAATTGAAGGCGAGTCATTATTGATGCTCTTAGATTTAGCAGGAATCTGCGTTTCAACTGGTTCCGCTTGCACTTCAAAATCGCTCTTACCATCTCATGTGTTAGAGGCAATGAAAGTGCCAGCAGACATCGCGCAGGGTTCAATTAGATTTTCCTTTGGAACAAACATCAGTAAGGCAGATGTAGATTATGTTGTCAGTGAACTTACCAAAGCGGTGGCAAAACTCAGAGCAATTTCGCCAATTCAAGCAGGGAGGATTTAATTATGTATTATTCAAGATATATTATGGAAAGATTTCAAAATCCTGTTAATGCTGGTGGTATGCATGGGGCAAATGCCATAGGTGAAGCGAAAAACGAAGGTTGTCAGGATATGACAAGATTATATCTCAAAATAGACGACAATAATGTGATTGAGAACGCTCGCTTTAAAACCTTTGGATGTTGTGCATCAATTGTGTCAGCAGATATCACTTGCGATTTGGTGAAAGGTAAAACCATTGATGAAGCTTTAAAAATTAAAAATTCTGATGTCTTAGATGTTATGGGCGAGGTGCCATTAAATAAAATTCCTTGCTCAATAATGGCAGAAGAAAGCATAAGGCTTGCAATTGAAGATTTTTATAAGCGTAAAGAAAAAGAAATGAAAAAAGCGCTTAAAAACCAGCAACAAGATTAATCAAATATTTAAATAATAGCATATATTCTAGTCAGACAATTTTTAAACTAGCAAAATAATCAACGCTTTAACTTTAAAAGTTAAGGCGTTTTTTATTATCTTTTAAAGAAATAATAAATAAATATTTACTTGGTATTGACATTTAGGTTTATGTTTGGTATAATGAACTTGTGAGGGAAAAGATGGAACTTAAACATTATGTGAAATATTATTGGAGTTTTTGTGCTAATACTTATTCAAAAGTCGAAGAAATTGCATCTAGAGATGTTTCTAAATTGCCGTTAGGTGACATGTCAATAGGTGATAATGTTTATGCATTAGAAATATTTGATAGAATTGTTGGTGAATTAGATTACGAAGGGAAAACATATCCAGTAAAAACAGACAAAATTAATAAGGAATTATATTATGTAGGATATTTCTACTCTCTTAAAGACATAAAAGCACTTCGCGGTAGCAGTGTATATGAGGAATTTATTAAAAGAGGTTGGGCAGGTGAAATTGCATGTCAAGTTGCAACAAGTAAAGTTGTTCCAAAAGAGGAATTAGAAACTGCACTTGCGCATTTAATCACTCCTCCACACAATAAATCTAAAGAGTTAGAAGAATTAAAGGCACGCAGAGCCATAGCAGAGACTAAAAAAGCAAACTATGATAGTGAAATTATTAAAAAATAAAAACCTAATTATAAAAAATGTGGTATTCTGCTAGTTTAAAATTTACTGCAATATAATAATTTTAGCAGTCAAAAGTAAAATTCACCATATAAAATATGCGGATTTTGCGAAAAGATATTTTATTTTGGCTGTAGTTGGCGAGTAGTGTTAAACGGTAAATATTCAAAACTTGTGACTAATGTCATATAATTTAAAAACATAAGTTTTAAATCTTGTGATACATTGTATAACAAAAACACAATTTTTCTAAAATGTGCTGAGATAGATGAAATAAATTTTTATGAACAATTCCCCATGAAAAAAAATAAAAAACACCATGATATGTGGCAAAAAGAAAAATTCAAATAAATTTAAAGTGTTCTATAAAATAAAAAAATAAAGAATATAAGAATAAAACATCATAGTGCCAAAATGTCAGAATAAATGAATTTCATAGTGGTATGCACATAATACACAACATATTGTGGTATTTTTCATGAATAATACACAAAATATTGCTTATCTATTCGTAAAACCTGTCTTTTGCGAATAGATAATTACTCACTTTTTATAAATAATCACCCGATTTTTCTTAAAATTTTCCTTAAAAATCGCCTCGAAATCTCTATAAAACATCTTCAAATTTCACTATTATTTTTTAAGAAAAATAGGCTAAATAACTTATTAAGATTATATCAAATTATGTTGCTATTTCAAAATAAAATTTATAAAATTTTGGTAAAAATCTTATTAAAAAGAGACTCTTATATTAAATTTTTATATATTTATCCCCTCTTTTAAAAAAGAAGGCTTTTTTTATTATTGCCCCCTAAAAAATTTTTCTGTCTAGTTTCATAACAAGATGAAATAAACATATATGATGTTAAAATTTTGCTAAACGCAAAATACACTATAAATTGTGTCATCACAGTTTTTATGAACATCAGTTTCGCTCAAATGTGGCTTCGCCACGCTTGGCTCAACTTACGATAATATAGTTTTAAATAGTTCTTTGACAAGCAAATTAATATTTTTGCTATTAAAAATTATTTTAACACCTTGAATTAACTTTAAAATGATTAGAAAGTTATTTTTCTATAATCAAAATTTGATTGCATTAGGAAATTTTGGAAGTCCTGGCATAAGATTAATTTTGCCACATATTGCCACCACAAAGCCTGCTCCCGCCCGAAGTTCTATATCTCCCACATGTAAAACAAAAGGTTCACAACCAATTAGTTTTTCGTCATCTGACAAAGAGTATTGTGTTTTTGCAATGATGACCTCAAAGTTTTTTGCATATGGTTCAAACATTTTTATTTTGTTTTTTGCTATATCAGAAAACTCCACACCTGTTGCGCCATAAACTTTTTTGGCAACATTAGTTATTTTGTTTTCAATGCTATCCTCAAGTTCATATGCAAATTCAAGTTGAGAAACTTTTCGAGTGCATTTTTCAAACACTTTCTTCGCAAGTTCAACACACCCCTCGCCTCCTTTTTCAAATGGATAGCAAACTGCACAGTCAACATGAATATTTTTGCACATCTCTTTGATTTTTAAAATATCTTCTTCCTTATCGTCTGTAAAATGATTAATGGCAACAACGCAATTTTGCTTAAAAACTTTGGTGATATTTTCAACGTGCTTCTTTAAATTTTCAAACCCAATAAATTGCCCATGCTCAAAAACAGCCTTCGCTGTCACCACCAAAACCACACACCTTGGCTCAACGCCCATTCTCCTGCATTTTAAATCGAAAAACTTTTCAGCGCCCAAATCGGCTCCAAACCCTGCCTCTGTTATCACAAAATTGGAAAGAGTGAGAGCGGTTTTTGTGGCAACAATACTGTTGCATCCATGTGCGATATTAGCAAACGGCCCGCCATGAACAAACGCTGGAGTGCCACAAGCGGTTTGAACTAAATTTGGAATAAAAGCTTTTTCAAGAAGTTTTGCCATGGCATTTTCCGCTTTTAAATCTTTGGCAAAAATTGGTCTATTTCTGGTGTTGAACCCTATAATAATGTTACCAAGTCTTGCTTTCAAATCTTCCATATTTTCAGCTAGGCAAAGAATTGCCATAATTTCGCTTGCAGGAGTTATCACAAAACATTCTTTACGCTCTTTGTTGTTATTAAGTTTTTCTTGATTGATTGTTATTTCACGAAGCGCCCTATCATTCATGTCAATACATCTATTAAAAGCCACCTTTTGAATATCAAGCTCATTACCAAAATAGATATGATTGTCAATCATAGCGCAAAGCAAATTGTTTGCAGAAGTTATGGCGTGCATATCGCCTGTGAAGTGGAGGTTAATATCATCACTAGGTTCAATTGTTGCCTTCCCTCCTCCCGTTGCGCCACCTTTCATACCAAAAACTGGCCCAAGCGATGGCTCACGCAAAGCAAGGCAAGCCTTCTTTTTTAATCTTGAAAAAGCATCTGCAAGACCAATTGAAATTGTGGTTTTTCCCTCACCACTTTTGGTTGGTGTTATTGCCGTCACCAAAATCAATTTCCCATGTTCTGTGATTTCAACATTTTTAACTTTAGCCTTAAAATCACCATATAATTCTAAATTTTTATTAATTAATCCTAATCTTTTTGCAACATTAATTATCTTTTTCAATTTTACCTCCAAAACTAAGCGAATTTGTTTTAAAATTTATTGAAATTCGATAGAAAAATTTTAAGATATTAAAAATTCAAAAATTATGCTGTTTTTTTAACAATTTTTTAATAAAAAATGTATTTTTTTGATTTTCACAAAATCAAATTTTTCTTGACGAGTGGCAAGTTAAAAATAGAATTTGATATTTTTTTGAAATTTCTTTAATTATATTTGTTGCCACTTCCAAGTTTTTGTCGTCCAAATTAACAAATGGGTCATCAAGCACAATGAAAGGTCTTTCATTTTTAAATATTAAATCTATAAGGGCAAATCTTTTGGATATTTGAACTAAATCTTTTACGCCTGCACTTAAATATTCCTCATTAAATAGATTATCTTTCATTAGTAAATTCAAATTGCTGTCGATGATTAAATTGTCGTTTGTGAGGAAATTTTTATAATAATTATCAAAAGCTTTTTGAACTGGTTCAACATAGCGTTTAGATAATTTGTTTGATGAAGTAAGCAAAAACTCTTCTGTTTTTTCAAGTATTGTGAAATCGTTTGAAAGTTTTTCAAATAACTCTTTATTTTCTTGGAATTTATCTGTTTGCTCCTGGATTTTTGATTGCAACAGGCTATACTCCTCTTGATAGTGCTTTATGTCGTTTTGCGATGTTATCACACCATGCTCGTAGGTTGAAATATTCTTTAAAATATTCTCGTAATCGTTAACAAAATCACTTTCGCTTCCACCTAAAAGTTTAACTATTTCATCTTCAAGATTTTTTAATTCATTTTGCTTTTGAAGTAATATTTCATCAAAAATCACATTTTTTTCAGTTTTTTTCGTTATTTGAGGCTGTTTTTTTCGATTTTTTCTAATGAAGTGAAATATTAGCAATATGATTCCACTTATTAAAAGCACGGCAAAACCAAAAATAAGTAAGATGTGATTATAAACGAAATACAACGCAAGCACGCCAATTGATAGACATAATAAAACTATGGAAATGATGATAAAGATTGGATTATTTTTCTTTGCAACTTCTTTCACAGGTTCATCTTCAACCTTTGAAATTTCTTTTTTTCTCTCGTTAATGTAAATTTCCAGTGCGCCCTTTTTGTTATTTAAAGACTCAAAATCTTCTTTTTTTGCATCCATATTATCTTTCAGATTTTGGTAATATTCCTTTTTGTTTTTCCATTCATCAGCGTCGGCTTTACTTTTTTCAATTTTATTTAAATAGTCTTTTTCTTTTAAATATAATTCATTTAAAGCGCGTTGCTCTTCATTCAAATTGATGTTTTTTAATGTGGATTTTATATCTCGCTTTTTCATTTTAATTTTGTCCACGGCATGAGATAAAGCGTCTAAATCATCGCCATATAGTTGCCCTGTTGACAAACTTGCTTTAATATCGTCATTCACTTCGCTTTCCAAATGATTTTGCCCAAAGAAAACTGTTGCATCGAAGGTTTCCTTTCCAATCCCAAAAAGTTCTTCACCTAAATTTTGAGAAAAAACTTTTGATGGCAAATTGTTTTCAGCATCATATAAATAAAACTCATCAAGAGTTGGCGTTCGATTGAAAACGCGTCTAACCAAAAATTTTCCCTTATCGCAAACAAAGGTTAGACTGCCACCATACTTACCCTGTGATGAGAAAGGAAGATATTGAGTGCGATCTGTTAGTTTTGAATTTTTGCGAGCATTTGCACCAAGCCCATAGAACATTGCCTTTAAAAACATGGCAAGCGTGGTTTTTCCATAACCATTTTTTTCACAAATAGAATTTATGCCATCACCAAATGTGATGTTGACATTGTTAAGTTTCCCAAATGCATCAATATGGCACGAAATCAATTTCATATTGACAAATCTTCTCCTTTTAGAGCCTCAAGTCCGAGAGTGGCAATTTTTTCTTTTTCTGCTCCAGACAGTTCCTTGCTTTCAAAAACACTTCTTAAAAATTCACCTTTTAAAGATAGAACATCCTTAGAATATTTTTCAAAATCAAAATCTGTTTGAGTTTCATCTATAATTTCAAAATTGAAAAACTTATCATAAAAATTTTGCATGATTAAATCTTTTTGAATTGGATTTTCCTCTTTATGTTTTCCCTTAATTGTTAAGCGAACAATATCATCCTTGCTAAGTTTTGACGCAATTTCCTTCAATTTTTGCATAATTTGCAAGTGGTCGATGTTTGGATTGATTGTAAGTTCTATGGAACGATAGTCAAATCGGCTGAACGGAATAAAGCTGGACTTAAGCGTTTTATTTTCGATGTCCAATAAATAAACCCCTTTCTTTTCACCAATTTTGCTGGCATCATTGAAACTTCTTCCCTCCAAACAACCACTATATTGCCAAATTCCACGCTCATCAATTCTGCCACTACCTCCCGCATGGATGTGCCCAAGCGCAAGATAATCTATGTTGTGCCCTGCAAGTTTCGACGCGAAAATTCCGTTAAAATATTCATCAGAAGCATTGATTGGCTGATGTGCAAGCATGATGTTAAACCTTGTTTTATCAAAGTTGATAGTGCTATAGAATGAATCAAGCACGTATCGCCCAAGCGATGCACCACCAATCGTTATCCCCTCCTCTAAATCTATTTTCTTGAAATTTTCTTTAAACAAGAAAAAATTTTCTGGCATTTCATCTTCTTGAAAAGGAGAGAATCTTTCATCGTGATTTCCCCAGATATAGAAGCATTTAATGTTTTTATAACTTAGCACCAATTTTTTGAAAATATTAACCGAGTTTTTTGTTGGCTCGTGAACATCAAAAATATCGCCACAAAAAAGAATGGCTGAAACTTTGTTTGCCTCAGCATAATTAAATAAATTGATAAGATTTTGAAGAAGTTGACTGCGTTTTATCTTCTTTTTTTCCGCGTTTAAACCGCTCATTTCCTTGATATCAATATGGATATCTGCACAATGTATTATTTTCATAGTGATATTATAACAAAAATTTCTTCAAAAACAAAATAAAAAGGACGAATATCGCCCTTTTTATAGCTTATATTTTAAAGTTAAATAAGAAAGCTTTGCTTACAAACTGTCAACTAAAGTGTAGGTAATATTGGCGTTCGTGTAGATAATTAGGTCAGCGGTTTGCGAAACTCCACTGTTACTAACTGAAACTGGGTTTTTGTCGCCGTGATAATTACCGATGTTCACAGTGATTCTATCATCGTTCACAACTTCGTTTGATTGGTTATTTGTGCCGTCATTAACATAAGCGTTTGCCACAAAGTTGACATTATTTAAAAAGTTAAAGTTGATGTTGGCGCTGTCGGAAGTGATTGTCATGTCGTGATTAATTGCACCTTTAAAACCAATTGTGATTGCACCATTTGTGGAAGTTATGATGTCTGTTCCATTATTTGTTTGCTCGACAAACTTTATGTCAACACTTCCACTTTCAATGTCAATCACAGCATTGCCATTCATGTTGTTGATGATATAATTTCCGTTTGTTCCAAAAGAATAAATATTTCCGTTCATGGTTTCTATTGTCACATCAGGATTAGCATCAAGAGAGGAACTAACAAGCATATCTCCAGTTATCGTTCCAATTCTAATGTTAGGTGAGCCAAGATTGTCTTCTGAAGGCGAAAAGCTTAAATCGCCGATAATTGTGTCGATATAATAATTCCCCTCAAAACTATCCATTTGAATGCCATAACTTTCCTTATCGCCTTGATTGGAAGAAGTGATGTTTCTGTTTGGAACATCAAGTTTTGAAATTGTCACATTACCATTTTCATTTGCAATTCTAAGCGTTCCGCTTGTTCCAATTCTGACCACATCAAAACTTATATCACCAGTGTTTGTGGTTAAATTCACATCAGCTCTCGCCACATCAATACCAGTGTTTTCTTCGCCGTCAGCGCTTAAGTTGTTGCCCTGCCCTCTTATATCTCCACTTCCAGTTTCAAGCGAAATTTGAGTTAATTGGTCAAGTTCCAAATTCTCACTTAAATAGATGCTTCCTCCAGTTGTTTTTGCAGTGATAGAGGCTGGAGCAAAAGGCTGGCTTTCAAAACCGATGGAACCAAAAGTTATGTTGCCGTCGGTTGTTTCGATGTTAAAAGCAGTGTTGTCGAAAGAAGAATCCGGGAAGAAGTCGCCGTTGTAATAACCGCTGTCGATGTTGATTGTTATGGAAACATCATTGGAAAAGTATATGAAACCAACAGGCTCGGTCACGGCAATTTTTAAAGTTCCATTTTCAATAATCACAGAGTAAGAAAAAGGTCTTGCTTGCTCGGCTGTGGCAAAGCCTTTGGAGTTGTTTTCAATTCTAACGCAACTTTCGCCGATATCGCCATCCACTTTCACTTGAACATCGGCATACGAACAGTCAACTTCAATTCTTGTGATGTTGTCAAAATTGATGGCTTCGCCAGTGTCAGTGGTCTCTGTGATGTTTTGTGGGTTTGTTGAAGTGAAATATTGCATCCAAAGGATATTCGTTCCCGGGTTAAAAATCATGATAACGCAAATGATTAAGAAAACTGCAATTAAAAACAGCACAAACAACCCAAAGTAGAAGAAAAATCCTTTTTTAATACCTTCTTGCGCCATAGTCTCTCCTTTAACTCAAATTTATGTTTTAAAACGTCACATTCGCTTTTAATATGGTGTGTGAGAATTTGTTTTCGTGTTAATATATGATGTATTATATCATTAACATAAGGATATGTCAAACATTTTAATTAGTCTAAAATTGCCTTAATTCTTCTTATTCCAGCTGACGAACTTTCCTCTTTCACAATTTTAAAATGGTGCAGGTCAGCCGTGTTCTTTGCGTGCGGTCCACCGCAAATTTCCTTGGAAACATCGCCAATTGTGTAAACCTTAACAACATCGCCATACTTACTTTCAAACACGCCAACCGCTCCGCTTTTCTTAGCGTCATCAATAGACATTTCTTCATATGTGACAGGAATTGCCTTTTTAATGGCGTCGTTAACAAAATCTTCCAAATTTTTAATTTCTTCTGGTGTCAACTTGTGGTCAACATTAAAATCTAACCTCATGCGTTCAGGCGTGATGTTTGAACCTTTTTGCATAACGCCATTGCCAAACATTTTCCTAAGCCCTGCCATAAGTAAGTGAGTTGCGGTGTGAAGATGAGCGCTTGCCATGGAAGTGTCTGCAAGTCCGCCTTTGAAAGTTCCAGCCGAGGCAGTTCGACTTTTTTCTTGATGTTCTTCAAACGCCTTTTTATACCCCTCTTCGTCCACTTCATATCCCCTTTCGCTGGCAAGTTCTTTGGTAAGTTCAAATGGAAATCCAAAAGTGTCGTATAAGCGAAAGCAAGCCTTACCAGAAATTATATTTGGCACAACTTCGCCTTTTGATTTAGCAAATTCTTTATGTTTTTCAATGCCGTTAATAACTTTGTCAAATTCCTTATGACCTTCTTCAAGTGCTTTGGAAAATTTTTCCACTTCTTTGTTAAGTTCACTAATTGCAAACTCTCGGTTTCGCTTGATGTCGGAATAGTCCTCACCGTGCCTGTCAACATACATATTCAAAATGTTTTCAAAATACTTCGTTTCAAAACCGATGTTTCTTGCGCAATTTACAGCACGCCTAATAAATCTTCTTAAAATATACCCCTGACCAACATTAGAAGGTAAAACGCCATGAGCATCGCCAAGTATGAAAAGAGCGGAACGCAAGTGGTCGGCAATAATGCGATAAGAGCGTTTGGAGTTTTCGTTTTCAAGATATTTCACTTTGGCTTTACTTGAAATGAAGTCGATAACCTCCTTCAAAATTCCGCAATCATAAACGCTTTTGAGGCCGTTTAAAATCACAACTGTTCGCTCTAGACCCATGCCAGTGTCGATGTTTGGCTTTTTAAGTTGTTTAACCTTTTCACCTTCTTTCTCCACAACATATTGCATGAAAACATCGTTCCAAATTTCAATATATTTTCCACAATCACAAGCCGGAGAACAATTTTCACTGCACTTTGGTTTGCCAGTGTCGAAAAACATTTCAGTGTCTGGTCCGCAAGGTCCAACTCCGCCACCAAGTGCCCACCAGTTGTGTTTTTTGTTGAGATAAAACACCTCTTTAATTCCGCACTTTTTCCAAGCGTTATAAGCCACTTCGTCCTTTGGAGCAGTTTCGTCACCAGCAAAAACAGTGGTCGCAAGTTTCTCTTTTGGAATTTTAAGATACTTTGTTAAAAATTCAAAAGAATATTCAATCATTTTTTCCTTATCACATTCGCCCAAAAACCAGTTCCCAAGCATTTCAAAAAATGTGAGGTGCGTGTCGTCGCCAACTTCATCGATATCAGTTGTTCTTATGCACCTTTGAATGTCGCAAATTTTGTTTCCAGCAGGATGTGGTTCACCAAGAAGATATGGCACAAGCGGATGCATACCAGCCGTTGTGAACAAAACTGTTGGGTCGTTTTCAGGAATTATGGAATATCCCTCAATTCGTTTAAAGCTTTTGCTTTCAAAAAATTTAAACCATAGATTTTTAAGTTCAACATCTGTAATCATATTAACTCCTATACTACAAATTCAATCTTTTTTATTATATCAAAATGCTGTAAATTTTGCAAGTAAACTTAATGATTAAAATAGGAATTATTGATAAAGGAAAAATCTCACTTTAATCAAAAATTCCAAAAAAAATGCCTCAAATTTAAAAAAACTTGAAATTTTATTGTTTTTTCAACATTTTTCAGCCAAAATGTTAGATTTACTAAAATTTTGATACTTTTGGAAAATATATTTATAATTAAAAAATTTTTAACTTAAAAATAAAAAAGGAGGATTTTTCCTCCTTAACTATTTGCCACGCTTTTTTGTTCGCGCCTAATGAGAATTGGCTCTTTGCCGTTTTCCATAAAGTCTTTCGTTATTATCACTTTTTCAAACACATTAGGGTCTGGAAGGTCGAACATAAGTTCGGTCATTCTTGTTTCCATGATTGTGCGAATGCCTCTTGCCCCTGTTTTAAGGTCAAACGCTTTTTTCGCAACATAGTTTATGGCTTCCTTATCAAATTCAAGTTCAAACCCATCCATTTTGAAAAGTTCGGTGTATTGTTTTATTAGTGAATTTTTTGGTTCAACCAAAATTCTTTCCAACGCGTTTTCGTCAAGATTATCAAGCCCAGTGATGATTGGAAGCCTGCCAACAAATTCTGGAATTAAGCCATACTTAATTAAGTCATCTGGCTGAACATCTTGTGAATAATTTATTTTGGCTCTCTCATTAGAATTTTTAATTTCAGCGTTAAAGCCAAGTGAAGATGATGCCATACGTTTATAGATAATGTCGTCAAGCCCAACAAACGCACCACCACAAATAAACAAAATGTTCGTGGTGTCGATTTGAAGCATCTCTTGATGAGGATGTTTTCTTCCACCTTGTGGAGGCACAGAAGCGATAGTGCTTTCAATGATTTTTAAAAGTGCTTGTTGCACGCCTTCGCCACCAACATCACGAGTTATAGAGCGGTTTTCGCTTTTTCTGGAAACCTTGTCGATTTCGTCAATGTAGATAATTCCGCGCTCTGCCCTTTGAATGTCGTAATCAGCATTTTGAATAAGTTTCAAAAGCACATTTTCAACATCTTCGCCAACATAGCCAGCTTCCGTTAAAGTTGTGGCATCAGCACAAGCAAAAGGAACATCCAAAATTTTTGCCAAAGTTTTAACAAGCAAAGTTTTGCCTGAACCTGTTGGTCCAATCATAAGCACATTGCTTTTTTCAAGTTCAATTTTGTTGTTATCCTCTTTTTTCTTTTTGCCGTCAATTTTGTTGTGATAGTTATAGTTGATTCTTTTATAGTGATTGAAAACAGCAACCGACAAAACTTTTTTCGCCTGTTCCTGACCAATCACATAGTTATCAAGTTTCTTTTTGATATCTTTTGGTGAAGGGATTTCAAGGTCCTTAAAAACTTTCACCTTTTCCACTTCTTCTTGAATGATGTCAGCGCAAACTCTCACGCAATCGTCACAAATATATGCATCGCCATTAGGACTGGCGATAAGTTTTTTCACATTTTTTTGTGATTTTCCGCAGAACGAGCAAGTGCATAAATCAATATCTTTCATAAAACTCCTTACTTTGCTTTTCTTGTATAGAAAATGTTGTCAATAAGCCCATATTCTTTTGCTTCCTCAGCAGACATATAGTTATCTCTGTCGGTGTCTTTCTCAATCACTTCAAGTGGTTTTCCTGTGTTCTCGCTTAAAATTTGATTGAGTTTTGCCTTAATTTTTTGAATATGGCGTGCTTGAATTTCGATGTCGCTTGCTTGACCTTGCGCTCCGCCAAGTGGTTGATGAATCATGATTTCACTGTTTGGAAGAGCAAACCTCTTTCCCTTAGCGCCCGATGACAATAGGAAAGCCCCCATAGATGCTGCAAGCCCCACACAAATGGTGGAAACATCGCATTTGATATAGTTCATGGTGTCGTATATTGCCATGCCAGCGGAAACCGAACCGCCAGGGCTGTTGATGTAAAGGAAAATGTCTTTATCAGGATTTTTTCCTTCAAGATAGATAAGCTGTGCAATAACAATATTTGCGCTATCGTCTGTCACTTCGCCCGACAAGAAGATAATTCTGTCTTCAAGAAGGCGAGAGTAGATATCATAAGACCTTTCATTTGCGCCTGTTTGGTCAACGACCATTGGAATTAACATAATTTTACCTCCTAATCGTCATTTGTTAAATTTAGTTTTAGATTGTTTTAGCCTTGCAAAAGCGTTATCAAACCTTATTTCTTAGTTGTTTTCTTTGTTGTTGTTTTCTCTGCGCTTTTACTTGAAGATGTTGAGCTTTTCTTTTCTGAACTTTTTGAAGTGGCAGATTTTGCTCCAGCTTTTGCCGTGGTTTTCTTTTCAGCAGATGCTTTGGCTGTTTTTACAGAAGTTTTTTCAGTTGCCTTTTTCTCTTCCTCTTCCTTGATGTTGTTTTTATCAATCAAAAGCTGATAAACCTTATCAAGCACCACGCTGTTTTCGGCATAAATTCTGTCCTCATCAGCGCCTTCGTGAGCGTGACTATGACGCATTGGAGGAAGTTCTTTTAATTTTTCTTCAATTTCCTCGTCAGATGCTGTTATTTTGTTTTCTTCAATAATTTTTCTGATGATGTATCTGCCCTTAATTCCTCTAACTGCACGCTTAGCGCTTTCATCTTTAATCTCTTCCATGGTTGTGCCAACAGCGGAAAGATATGTGTCGAGAGGCATATTATATTGCTTGCAAGCCTCTTGAATTTCGTGGATGTCACGCTCAACTTCATAGTCAATCAAACTTTGAGGAACAAGCATTTCCGTGTTTTCAATAACATACTTTAAGATGTCAGATTTAAGAGCGGTGTCCGCCTCTTGCTCCTTCATATATTGAATATGCTTAGAAACATGATTTTTATACTCTTCAAGCGTTTCATATTCTGTCGCATCTGAAATAAATTTGTCGTCTATTTTAGGAAGAGTCTTTTCACGAACATTTTTAATTGTCACAAAGAAGTCTGCTTTCTTGCCTGCAAGGTTTTCTGCTGGATATTCATTTGGGAAAGTCACTTCAACTTTCACTGTTTCACCTTTTTTCTTGCCAACAAGTTGGTCTTCAAAATTGTCGATGAAAGAATGTGAACCAAGAGTGAGTGGATAATCTTCTGCGCGCCCACCTTCAAATTCTTCGCCGTCCACGGAGCCAACAAAGTCGATAACCACGCTGTCGCCCAATTTGCTGGCACGGTCAACTTCATTAAATTTTGCAGAGTCTTGACGAAGATGGTCAAGTTCATGCTCGATATCCTCATCTGTCACCTTTATGGAGCGTTTTGTGAAATCAAGCCCTGTGTATTTGCAAAGTTTGAAATCTGGCATAATTTCAAATTCCAAAGTGAACTCAACGCCACCATCTGCATTTAAACTTTGAATGGCGGTTTTTGGATATGAAAGAGGCTCAAGATTTGGATCTTTTGCCAAAACCTCGTTCATAGTTGTGCGGAGAAAATAATCAAGTGTGTCGTCAAAAAACACATTTTCGCCGTATTGTTTTTCAATAACTTTTTTAGGTGCATGACCTTTTCTGAAACCGATGACATTAAATTTGCCTTTTGTGGTTTCATAAACTTTTTGTTCTGCGTCTTTCCATTCTTTACCGTCAATGGAAACTGTGACTGTTACATTTGTTTTATCTTGTTTAATGGTATACATATCGAACCATCCCTTTAGTGAAAATTTACTTTGAAAGCACGAGAGGCATTTGCCCTCAAAGCATTACACGCTATTCTACCACATTTTTTTATAAAAATCAAACATTATGACCAAAATATTTTGTTTTATTTTTAGAGATTATGTAGGAATTTGTCGAAAACCTTAAAAATTGGATAATTTGAAAAGGAAATTTTGAGAAAGATATCAGATAAAGTCGAAAAATTAAACTTAAAATGAACTTATCTTCACCTTTTTTGCCACATTCTTTCTCATGTCCTCACTAATTGCAGCATAGTGCTTTTTGGTGGTGTTCACATCCTTATGCCCTAAAACATCAGCAACAATATAAATATCATTTGTTTCGCGATAGAGATTTGTGCCGAAAGTGGAACGAAGTTTGTGAGGAGAAATCTTTTTAAGAGGAGTGCTTTCTTTGGCAAACTTTTTTACAACATTTTCCACCGACCTGGTGCAAATACGCCTGTTTTGAAGAGAAAGAAAAAGCGCGTGCTCATCTTCTTTAATTGGAAGCGTTTTCCTTATTGAAAGCCACTCTTCAACTGCATATTTAACTTCATTTGGATAGTATAAAATCGTTTGATTTCCACCCTTTCTTGTCACCTTAAAAGCGTTTTGAGAAAAATCAAAATCTTCCACATTAAGTCCAACAAGTTCGCTCACTCTTATGCCAGTGCCAAGGAAAAGTGTCACCATGGCATTGTCACGCACTTTGGTGTTTTTGTTATAGTTCTTTTGCCTTTCTGTGAACGAAGTTGGATCATTCACAGCATCAAGCATCTTTTCAATTTCGTCTGACTCGAGCCTTACAATTTCTTTTGTGTGAAGTTTTGGCGTTGGCACTTTGCTGACAACATTTTTGGAGATGAGGTCATGATTAAAAAGATATTTAAAAAAACTTCTAACGCTGGCAAGTTTTCTGGCTTTGCCATTTTCCGTGTTTTTGAAAGTTTTATCGTTAAGTTCATAAAAAGATAGATATGATAAAAAGGACTCAATATGTTTTGCCTCCAGGGTGTCAAGATCTTTGAGCATCACCTTGCTTTTGTCTTTTTTAAAGATATATTTTGAAATATAGTCATAGAAAATGGCAAGGTCCATGGCGTAGTTCACACGCGTTAAAGAGGAAGTGTTAAGTTCAATTCCTGTGAAGAAATCGAAACAATATTCTGGCAAACCTTCCAAATATTTGCCCACTCTTTGCATATTAAGTAAATCTCTTTTTTCAAAATATGATAAGTTTTTCATGCTTATATTATATCAAACTCAAAAAAAATCTCCAACAAATTTAACTTCTTGCTCAAATTTTGTTTAAAGGTGTGTTTGAAATTATCTATTTAAAATAAACTTCGCCACAAAAAACTTAGTTTTGAGCTACAAAAAAGACCTAATAATTTAAAAATTTAGGTCTTAAATTTGAATTTATCTCAATTTGAATTCATTTAATTATTAAGCATCCAATCGCAATACACGCCATATCCTTTTGTTGGGTCGGATAAGAAAACGTGTGTGACCGCGCCCACAATCTTGCCATTTTGCATAATTGGCGAACCGCTCATTCCTTGCACAATTCCGCCTGTGAGGTCAAGAAGGCGTTTGTCTTTCACACGGAAAACCAAACTTTTGTCGTTGGCTTTTTTCTGATAGTTTGCCTTAATAATTTCAATTTCATACTCCTCTTTAATTCCGCTTATGTCCGAAACAATAGTTGCCTTCCCTGGAGTGACCGAAAGACGCCCACCGAGTTTTGCCGTTAAATTTTCATCCACAAGTCCGTCAAGATTGCTCATCGTGCCATTTATGCCAAATTTGGAATTTGAAACGATGTTGCCTTTATTTTTGCTGTTTTGAAGGAACAAACACCTAAGTTGACCTGGGTTATTTTTCTCGCCTTTATTAATTCCAATCAAATTGCATAAGTAAATTTTTCCCTCTTTAACTGGCACAATGTTAGAACTATTTCCCTCCACAACCGCGTGCCCAAGCGCACCATACTCTCCTGTTTTCTTGTTAACAAAAGTGAGCGTGCCAACGCCTGTCACATTATCTTTCACAACAAGCCCAAGTTTATACTTATTCTCCTTATCTTTCAAAATTGGAACCAGCGTTCGCATTTCCTTATTGTTTCTTAAATATGTGACCTCGGCTTCGTCGCTATTTGAAAGCACAGATTGAAAATCATCTATATCTTCAAAATCCACGCCGTTTATTTTTGTGACAATATCTCCCTCTTTAAGCGAATTTTCAGAGGAAAGCACAATTCCGCCGTCGGTTTGAATGGAAAGCCCGATAGGCACACCGCCGATGTAATAGTCGTCATCGTTTGTCATAACAACGGAAACTTTGCGAATGGGGATAAAACCAAAAAGTTTAAAAACAATCTCTCCATTTTTCGTCTTACCAGTGCTAGCCTCGCTTTCTTTTTGCTTCAATTCACCATTTATAAACGAGCCAAAAAGATGATTTTCATTTGCTGATGCCACATCCTCATAAGAAACCAAAAAGTCACTTTCAATTTTATAGATGTCCACGATTGGCAGTGCCACAAGAAGAAGGCAAGTGAGCCACAAAAAAATATATGTTGACCAAAACTTATTTCTTTTCATTTTTCTAGTATCTTTCGTTTTTCGCAAAATATTCTGGCTATATGTTTATATCAACATACAATTAAATTATTTTTAAATTCAAATTTATATAGTTTTTGTCTAGAATAAAGTTTTCAAAACAAAGGAAAATTCTCGCATTTCCCGCCTATATGTTTTATATTTCGGGCAATATTTTTCCACTTCTTTCCAAAATTGTGGTTTGTGGTTCATGTGTTTGGAGTGGCAAAGTTCGTGATAGATAACATAATCAATTAAATGCTTTGGCAAGATGATGAGTTTATAGTTAAGTTTCATTTCCTTTTGAGTGTTAAATGAACCCCATTTGCATTTTGATGACAAGGGTGAAATTTTTTTAACTTCAAAGCCTAAACTGTCTGCAAGTTCTCTTGCCCTATCGTGTAAAATTTCAAACAAGGAAAGATATTGATTTTTAATAAGTTTCCACTTTTTCGTTGAATTAGAAAAATCTAAACTAAGCGCCTTTGTTTCCATGGCAATGGAAGAAAATTGGTAGATATATTTTTCAAAGTCAAACTTCTTTGAAAACTCTTCAAACTCTTTCATCTTCTTAATTTTCTTGTTTATCCAGTCTTGCTTCGAATTTATAAATTCATAGATTTTTGTTTCTGCAAGTTTTGTTGGTGCTTTAACTTCAATTTCGTTTTCGTTTATTATCTTAAGCACTAAGGTTTTTCTTCTTTCTCTTATTAATTTAATTTTCATGCCCTATATTTTATCACACAAATTTCTAAAAAGCAAATTAAATATAAGCTTTATCAAATTTTCTTGCATAACACAAGATTTAGTTTTATCTAATTGCATAACACACTATATATTGTGGTATTATGCAATAAAAAATTTTTGCATAATACTATGAAAAATTGTTTGACTTTTAAAATTATTAGATATATAATTTAATTAAATAGGAGGAATTATGGCTTTCAATTCAAATGGTCAGGTTCAATATCTCATTCTTGACTCACTTGCCGATGGTTCAAAATACGGCTTGGAAATCATTGAGTTTATCTCCAAAAAAACTAATGGTGGCTACATTTTAAAAAAGCCCACCCTTTACTCTTGCCTTACCCGTCTTGAAAAGAAAGGCTATGTTTCTTCGTCGTTTTGGGGAGAAAGCGAGTTTGGTGGAAAGCGTCACTACTATGCTTTAACAAATGAGGGAAGAGAAAATTTGAAGATTTTATCTAAAGAATTTGAACATATTTCCTTCACCTCTTCTGATAATGAAATCGACGATATCGACAAAGATATGATTGAAGAAAATGTGAAGCCTATGTTCCTTTCACAAGAAAATTTGTTTGACCTTGCAAAGAAAGACTCTAAGGAAGAAGAAAAGAAAGAGGAAGTGAAAGTTGAGCCAGAAATTGCCGAAAATCAAATGGACTTATTTTCCTATCCTGCAGAACCTGAAAAAGAAGAGGTTGAAAGCGTAAACGCCGATGTTTTCAGTTTTGAAGATAAAGAAGAAGAGAAACAAGATGATGGAAAATTTTTATCTGAAAGCGAAACTTTAACACCTTTTCAACTTGAACAAAACAAAAAGATTTTTAACACTTCCAGCGAACTTAAAAAATATCGCAACCGTAAGAGTTTTTCTGATAATCAAATGCAAATGCCAGTTGAATACGAGAAAAAGCAGTCGGAAGAGGAATTTCAAGAAAAAATTAAAGCACTTAAAGAGTCTATTTTGCAAACTAAGCAAAACACTTTCGATAAAGAAACTTACTATCCAAATTCCTACTCCTCTTCTCAAGAAGAAAAAGTGGAAGAAGAAAAACAAGACGATGGCGTTTATGTCAATGAATACTATGACCCATATTTCTATAAAAAACCTAAAACTTATGATGAGCAAGAGGAAACTGAAGAAGTTTTGGAAAATGTGGTGGAAGAAAGAAAAGATGATGCCACCTTTATCACTGAACAAATTGGAACTATTCCCGTTCAAAAGCGCATCACCCCGCCTAATATCGAAATCAACGTTTCCGACGAAAACTTGCCTGCACCTATGCGCGACTCGCAGTTAGAGCCGACCTATAATGATATGGTTTCCAAGGTTATGGAAAAGAAAAAAGAAAAACAAGTGGTTAAGCGCGAACCAAGAATTGTTGTCGACACCAACACTACTTTTGCCGATTATGAAAGTTTGAAAGGCTACTATAATAATCATGGCTTAACTTTTAAGGAATATAAAAAATCGACGGTGGAGCGTATTCATAACACAAATTTCTTGAAATTCATTTCCTCCATTGTGCTTTTCCTTCTAAGTGGCATTGGAAGTGGAATTTTGTATTGGATAATAAGCGCTAATAACCTCTTAATGCCAACCACAAACTTTATGTTCTACACTTTCCCAATTCTCTTTGCAGTTTATGTTTTATATGAATTTATTAGATATAAAACGGTTGTCAGCAAAAAAGCCTCTCAACGATATAACGCCATAATTAATTGGGCTGTGTTTGTGCTTTCCGCGATTGTGGCGTTTGTTATCAACATCTGTTTTGGTATGCAAGCCGAAACTATGATTGAATATTTAACCTCAATTTTAACTCCAATCTATGCCCTCTTATTAATTTGCCCAGTAAATTACTACATCACAAAGTTTATCTATAAAAAATGGGCAAAGTAAAAAAATTTTTAAAATCTTTGCATATTTAAAAAATTTCAGCGCATGATATTAGTAAGTTAGTTATCTTTCATGATTTCTAACTTGATGAAGAAAAGAGATTTTAGTTCGTTTTGAATTATCCATTCTCTTTTCTTTTTTTAATTACATAGTTCAATCTCTTTTTTGCTCTTATGTTTTTTGATGAGCATAACAAAAAAGTCAAAAAGGAGAAAAAGGGCAATAATGATAAGCGAGGCAATTAAAATGTATAGAGTGGAGTTTTCAAACAACACACATAAAAGCGTCACAACAAGGCAAGAGAAAAACGCACCCACCGTGATTGCTAAAAACGCTTGCCACATTTTAAGATTTGTTAGCCCCGCAATCAAACTTCCAGCATACACTCCAGTTAACGGCAAAGGCACAGCAACAAACATGGCAAGAAGGGAAAGTTTATAGAAAGTTTTGTTTTTGGAGGATAATTTGTCTATCCTCTTTTTATATTTCTCTTCCAGTTTCACAAGAAATTTATCATGAACAAAACCACTTGCTTTGTTTTTTAATTTTCTAACACACCACATCACAATTAGGCATGGTATCATGCTTCCAACAAAGGCACAAATAAATGTGACGATGGGCGAAAGTGTGGCATCACCCCAAATTGCTTCTGACATACCAAAAGGTATGGCAATTTTGCTTTCGATTGTGGGAATTAATGAAACAAGAATAACTGCAAGAAACACACAACTTGAAAAATTGTCAGCAAAAAAATCTAACATATTTGCCTCCCACAATCATTTTATGATTTAACTTTTCAAGATATTATACTTTTTTGTAAACTGCGGGCGAAAGTGTCTTTTTGCGGTTTGAAGCGATTTTTTAGCATCTTAAAACACACCCCTTTCTTTCAAATAACTTTTTTACCCACGCAAAAAGACAGCGCGCTTTCGCGCGCCCATGCTCCGCATGGACTTTCGCCCGCCTCGCCAAACTAAAAAAATAAAAAAAGAAGATTTTTCTTCTTCTTTCAAATTAAATATAAAAGTTTTTGATTATTCCTCATCTGGAAGGTTAACATTGTGATAAACTTCTTGAACATCGTCTAAATCTTCGAGTGCATCAATCATTCTTTGGAATTTTGGTGCTTGGTCAGCGCTCAAATCAACATAGGTGTCTGGAACAAGTTCGGTGTCAGCGGAAATTATGTTGTATCCTTTTTTTGCAAGCGCCTCGCTCATTTTGTTATGCTCGTTTGGCTCAGTGATAACTTGCACAAGGTCCTCATCTTCAAAAACATCCACTGCACCTTCTTCAAGAGCATCCATCATAAGCGTGTCAACATCCTTAACATCGCTAACAACCACCACGCCCTTTCTCTTGAAGAGGTAAGAAACGCAGTTTGTTGAACCTAAACTTCCGCCGTGCTTGTCGAACGCGTGACGAACATCGCCTGCCGTTCTATTCTTATTATCAGTCAAGCACTCCACAATAACAGCTGAGCCACCAACGCCATAGCCTTCATAAGTTATCGCCTCATAGTTCACCCCGCTAAGTTCACCTGACGCTTTTTTAATTGAACGTTCAATGTTATCACTTGGCATATTGTTTTGTTTTGCTTTTGCAATAACATCGCGAAGTTTGCTGTTGGTGTTAGGGTCAGCACCGCCCGCTTTCACACAAACAGCAATTTCACGCCCAATTTTTGTGAAAATTTTACCACGCGCAGCATCTGTTTTACCCTTACGCGCTTGAATGTTGTGCCATTTTGAATGTCCTGACATAATTACCTCCTATTTTAAATTATCTTTTGAAAGTTGATACATGATGATTGAACCGCTGACGCCAGCATTTAAACTTTCAATCCCCTCACTCATGGGAATTTTAACTTTTTGATAGCAAATTTTTTCGATATCCTCACAAACGCCCTGCCCTTCGTTTCCAACAACAACACCAACTTTAGAGTTTACTTTAAATGAGAAGATATTTTCGCCGTCCATGTCACAGCAAAGAAGTTTAAGGTTGTTAACTTTAGCAAACTTCAAAAACTCTTCTTTTTTCATGGAAAACACCTTAATATTAAAAACTGCGCCAACAGAACTTCGGATAAGTTTGGAATTTGTGACAGAAACACTGTCCACCAAAAACACGCTTTCAAACCCGCAAGCCTTAGCGGTTCTAATCAGCGTTCCAACATTTCCAGGGTCTTGAAGAGAGTCGACAACCAAAAAATTTTTTGTTGGCTTTTTCACAACATCTTGATTGTGGTATGCAATGCATAACACATTCTGTGGTGTTTTGGTGTCGGATAACATCTCGATTGTTTTTGCGTCAACATGATAGGTTTTATAACCTAAATCATCAAAAGGTAGAGTGCTTTCGCTCGTCAAAAAACATTCCACTTTAATGGAATTGTTTTTCACTGCATCCTTGATGATTTTGACATTATCTAAAAAAAGCAAAGACTTTTCTCGTTTTTGCTTTTTAAGGTTTAGTATAAAATTCTTTGTCGCCCTTTCCATTAAGCCTTCTTTGCAGTTTCAACAAGGTTAGCAAAAGCCTCTGGCTCTCTAACTGCCAAATCTGCAAGCACTTTACGGTTGAGCGCGATGTTTGCTTTTTTAAGACCAGCGATAAATCTGCTGTAAGAAATTCCGTTTGCGTGGCAACCAGCGTTAATTCTTGTGATCCACAATGCTCTGAAATCTCTCTTCTTTTGTTTTCTGCCGATGTAAGAATATTGACCAGATTTCATAACCTGTTCGCGAGCGGTTCTGTAGAGTTTGCTCTTAGCGCCAAAGTATCCCTTAGCAGATTTTAAAATTTTTCTACGCTTTTTAACAGCGTTCACGCCTCTTTTAATTCTCATGTTTCCCCCTTACTTTACGAGAAGCTTCTTGATGTTGCTTTGATTTTTTCCAGCAATATAAGAACCTTTTCTAAGTTTTCTTTTACGACTTTTGCTTTTTGTTGTTAAGAAGTGACCTTTGTTTGGTCTTGCATACTTAACCTTTCCTGTTGCAGTGAGAGAGAAACGCTTTTTAACTCCACTGTGTGTTTTTTGTTTAGGCATACTAGTTCTCCTTTTATTTAGACTTTTTTGGATTGATTACAACAACCACATTTCGACCCATAATTTCTGGTTTTTTATCGATTGAACCAAACTCAGAGAGTGCTTCCACAAAGTTTTCAACCACTTCGACAGCATTTTTTGCATAGGCTTGCTCTCTGCCTTTCATTCTTAAAGAAACCTTAACCTTATCGCCTTCCTGCAAAATTTTTTGTGCATTTTTAAGTTTGAAATTGATGTGATATTGGTCTATGCGCATACTGAGTTGAATTTCTTTAAGTTCCACAATTTTTTGATTTTTCTTGATTTCTTTTTCTTTCTTAATCGTGTCGAACTTATACTTTCCATAGTCCATGATTTTGCAGACAGCAGGATTGGAATTTCCGCTCATAAGAACAAGGTCAAGCCCTTCATTATCGGCAATTTGCCTTGCTTTTTCGATTGGCATAACGCCAAGTTGTTCACCATCCGTTCCAATTAAGCGAACTTCTTTTGCGGTGATTTGTTCATTGATTAACTGTTCCTTAAAAATTGTCGTAATCTCCTTTAAAAAAATTTGGTAGAAGCATACTGCCCCCACCAAAAAAATAAACGAACCAATTTAATTGTTTAAATTTTTTGACCAAGTAGAAACAAAATTCGACTGGTGAGAAGGGAACTTCTGCTTTCATACGCCCATAATTTTAGCACACAAAAATTTCGTTGTCAACTGTTTTACATAATTTTTTTTAATTTTTCTTAATTTTTTCTTCTTTCTTCTGTTTTTTTCTATGTTTAAATGGCGTAGTTTCTAAGTATGCACCAGTTAGAAGAGCAATTTTATCGCAATTTGTGATGGCATAACTTTTCATAATCGCCTTGCAGAAAATGGTAATTCCAGCAATTAAAGCGGAAACCAAGCAAGTGACAAGAAGATTAACATCGCCCTCTAAGTTCATGTTAACCACCAAACTCACACCGCCAGCGCCACTTAATATTCCACAAATGTCGCCCACCACATCTCCACCAAACGAAGAAACCTTGTCGGCATTTCGACACAGTGCCATTGCCATTTCATAGCCCTTTTCTTCTTTATATTTTTCCAATTTTTCTTCGCTTATTGTTGTGAAAGCCACGGCAATCATATCAAACACCACGCTGACAAAAATGAAAAACACAATCACAAAAATAGACATGAAAGAGGAAAGCGAAGGAAGTAAACTTTGCGACAACAAACTGAAAACTATGGAAAGCGAAATTGACAAAACAAAAACTTTAAGCGCCCACCTAAGCGACTTTTTATTCATATCATATTATATTCGCCATCGTTTTAGTTTAGGACAAATCTACTTTTCTATCTCGCTGATTTCGTCGTCGATTATCGCTTTAAGTTCACTGAGTAAGTCGGAAAGTGGAATGAAGTTTGTTTCTCCGCTCTCTCGCATGGTCACTTCTGCCACGCCTTGCGCCATGGTTTTTGGGCTTATAACAACCCTGATTGGCATACCCATAAGTTCGCTGTCGGTTAACTTCACGCCTGCAGAAACCTGCCTGTCATCATATAGAACTTCAATTCCAGCGTCAAGCATACGCTTATAAAGTTCGTCAGAAACTGCCGAAACATTTTCGTCGTCCAGCCTAAGTGGACAGAAATGGACGTGCCAAGGTGCAACTGTCATTGGCCAAACAATGCCCTTTTCATCGCCTTTTTCTTCCACAATGCTGGCAATCGCCCTGCCAACGCCAATGCCATAACAACCCATGATTGGCTCCATCATCGAGCCGTCTGGCATACTGACTTTCATACCCATGGTTTTTGTGTATTTTGTGCCAAGTTGGAAGATGTTTCCAATTTCAATACCACGCGTAAGTGTCAATCTTTCGCCACAATTAACACAACAATCGCCCTCTTGAACAAGTGCAATATCATTAAAGACCACATCTTTTAAATCTCGAGAAGCGCTGACATTTTTTAGATGGTAATCTTCTTTATTTGCGCCTGTCACAAAGTTTTCCATATTGACTATTGAGGTATCGTAAACCACAATGGCATCCTCTGGCACAGTCAAATTCACACAGCCGATGTTCCCTGCCACCAAGCCGAATTTGTCGGTGTCAGCAGGCTTTATGTTGCTTCGACAAATTTTCATAAGTTTTTTCTCGTTAACATCATAAGTGCCACGGAGAAAAGCCACCACAAGTTTATCTTCATCTGTCACATAGCAAACCGCTTTAACGGTGTTTTCAGGGCTAATTTCAAGGAAATGGCAAACTTCGTCAATAGTCTTGGCGTTTCCAGTGAAAACCTCTTCAATTTCGCCACCAATTTCAGTGCTAGATGCTGTCTTAACGCCACTTGCAACTTCCATATTCGCCTTATAGCCACACTTGTCGCACAGCACAAGCCTATCTTCTCCATTATCTGTCACAAGCATAAACTCGTCGGCGACCTTTCCACCCATAATGCCATTATCACTTTTAACAGATATGAAATTTTTAAGCCCGATGCGTTTGTAAATTCGGTTGTATGCGTCGAAAACTTTATTATAATAAACATCCAAATCTTCTTGTGAGGTATGAAAAGAATAGGCATCTTTCATCAAAAACTCTTTCACACGGATAAGTCCGCCTCTTGGTCTTGCCTCATCGCGATATTTGGTTTGAATTTGATAAATCATGCATGGTAACTGCTCGTGGCTTTTCACGGTGTTCATAACCATGTGAACGGCAGCCTCTTCATGCGTCATGCCAAGAAGCATATCATGCCCAGTTCTGTCTTTAAAGCGCAACAATTCCTCTTGAATGGAGTTATATCTTCCTGAAAGTTCCCAAAGTTCTCGTGGCATAACAACAGGGAATAAAACTTCTTGCCCGCCCAATGCATCCATCTCTTCGCGAATAATTTTTTGCACTTTCTCGCTGACGCGTTGTGCTGGTGGAAGCATGGAAAAAATCCCTGCGCTGACCTGTTTGATGTAGCCTGCACGAAGCATAAGAATATGGCTTTTAAGCGTGGCACCGCTTGGCGTTTCTTTCAGTCTTTCGCCAACAAGATGACTTAGTTTCATTGAATTTCCTCCTCGGTTATTTTGTCGAAATCTTTTTTTATTTCAAAAAGTTTTTTGCTGGTCTTACTTAATTCTTCCTGGCAAAACTTAGCAAGAACAGAAGCTCTTTCAAAAAGTTTTGTGCTTTCGGCAAGTGGAAGTTTTTCATTGTCAAGTTTGTTTGTGATTTCTTCTAATTCCTTAATTGCATCTTCGTAGTTCATAAATTCTCCTTAAAATTTTTCTTTAAAACTTTGGCTTCAACTTCTCCATCAAAGAAATTTACGCTTAAACTTTCCTTTTCTGATATCTCTAAAACACTTTCAACGCTTTTCCCGTTCTGCTCCACTTTGGCATAGCCTCGCCTTAAAATTGCAAGCGGGTCAAGTTTTTGAAGCGTTAGCGACAATAGCTCTAAGCGATGTTTCTCAAAATCGGTTTGTTTTTCAAGTTGATAGGAAATTTTTTCACAAATTTCTTTCAAAACATCATATCTCTCAAAAACATAGTCCTCAATCTTATTTGTCAAATATCTCATATTATCTAAAAAATCTTCCACACGGTCGGAATATAAACTCATCATCTCGCGATTTAACTTCTTCACAAGAAAGATAAATGAAGAGCGTTCCTTTTCTGTGTCTTGCGTCAGAAGTTCCGCCGCCGCACTTGGCGTTGGCGCACGCAAATCTGAAACAAAGTCGATTATGGTGAAATCGGTTTCATGACCAACTGCCGAAACGATTGGTTTAAGGCAGTTATATGTTGCCCTTGCCACAACTTCAGTGTTATATGCCGACAGATCTTCCATCGAACCACCACCGCGTGCAACAACCACAACATCAACCTTGTCATATGCGGAAAAGAATTTAATTCCCTCAACAATTTCCTTCTCAGCGTCATTTCCTTGAACTTTGGTGGGATAAAGCACAATTTCAACTGCGGGATTTCTTCGCCATGCCACATTTTTAATATCTTGCAAAACTGCGCCCTCTTTTGATGTGACAACTCCGATTCTTTTAATAGATTTTGGAAGTGGTTTTTTATGCGCTATGTCGAAAAGTCTTTCTTTTTCCAATTTATTTTTAAGTTCCACAAATTTTTGATAAAGAATACCTTGTCCTGCTTTTTCAATTCGGCATGTTATGTAATTAAAGCGCCCACTTTTAGTGTAAAAATTTGGCCCGCCAGAAAGCACAACCATGTCGCCTTCTTTCACATCGCCAAAAACTGCACTATTAAAACAAACGCATGGAAGTGTGCTCTCCTCGTCTTTAAGCGAAAAATATACGGCATTTTTTGCCCTGGAAATGCCAAAAACTTCTCCAACAACATTCACGCTGTGGAGAAATTCTTCGTTGTTAAAAATGTCTTTAACAATGTTATTAAATTTTGTCACACTTATCGTTGTTAACATATGATTTAACTCAGTATTGCAGACAGCAAGCCATTGATGAATTTACTACTATCGTTAGTGGAATATTTTTTGGATATTTCCAGCGCCTCATTGATGGCAACTGGTTTTGGCGTGTCAAGAAACTCGATTTCAGTGAGTGCCATAAACACCAAAGCCAAGTCGATTTTATAAACCCTTGTGATGTCGAAGTTTTTTAAGTGAGTGGAAACATCATATTCAAGCTTTTCGCGATGAATTTGATAGGTGTCGAAAATGAGTTTACAAAATTCTTTATCCGCGTCCTTTTTAAGAGGTTTAATAACTTCCAGTTGCGTTTCTTCTTCTGTGCCCTTAAAGAGAGTTTCAAAGATAAGTTTAAATGCGCACTCTCTTGCCTCTCTACGCATCTGCCACCTCTTTATCGCACTCAACATCAACAATATGAACATTGATTTTCATCGGTTTCAATGCCACCATGGTTGCCAGCGAATTTCTAACATTCTCCTGCACGCGATAAGCAATATCGGGCACATTAAAGCCGATATAGATGTTGATGTAAACATCGATTGTTAAAGCGCCATTTTTCTCGAACTTAATTTCCACGCCGTCGTCATAGCGCTTTAACATCTTTTTAAAGAATGAGCGATGTTTATTGCAAACACTTTCCACACCATTAATTTCTTTCGCTGCAAGATTGATGATGGAAACCAAAATGTTTCTGTCTAAGGTAATTTTACCCTTATTTTTCATATCTTCATTTTTAACTGCCATAAAAACTTCCTTTTACAGCACTATTCTAGCACAAACAAATTTATTTTGCAAACTATTAAGCACAAATATTTTAATTATTCGTAAGGATTGATAACAACATCTCTTGGTTCAACGGTTAATTGCACACAAACAATATCTTTGATGTTTTGCGCCTCGGTGTAAGTTAGTTCTGCGCTGTCCACAACAACATTAACAACTCCATTATCATTAATAAACACAACGCAATCGTTATAGCCCTCTGCTTTAATAAGTCCTTCCACTGCAAGTTCCTCTTCCATTAACGCTAAGATGTCATTCTTTTCTTGTTTAGCATTTGCAATTTCTTCCTCTGTTGAGTTTGTGTCGCTTATAATTGCGTCAAGGTAAAGCATTTGTTGGTCGCGACTTGTTTCTCTTTCATTCCTATATGAAACAAAATAGGATGTTGTTGTGGTGGTTGTGGTTGGACTTATGCTGTTGTTTAAAACAATGTTCAAATAGCCTGTCACTCCAAGCAAAACCACCATAACCGACAAAATGATAATTTTTGTTCTCTTCTTCATAAAAACTCCTTTTAATTTAAAATTGTGATATCTTCTGCGCTAATTTCAAGTAAGGTTTGAACGGCATTTAAAATATCCATCTTCACAGCAAAATCTTCACTTCCACTGGCAACAATCACCACCCCCTTTATTGTTGGATAAATTTTATTTACGATAACTGGCTCACCATTCACCAAAATCGTTGTTTCTGTTGTGACACTTGTTTCCCCCTCTTGGCTTGTTTCTTTGTCGGTTGCATACTCATAGGAAAAATCGTTTTCAATGGTTATGATTGCACTCACATTACCCACGCCTTCAATATTGGATAAGACATTACATAGTTTATTCTCTAGATAATCCACATATTCCACGCCGTTAGTGTAATTTCCTGTCGAAACTTCTTCTTGTGTGTCATTTTTGTTTGTGAACGTGGAAAAGTATATGACACACACAACAAGTCCAACAATGAGTGCTAGATATATTTCTATATGCTTAATAGATTTAAGTTTAGACCAAATATCTTTTAATTTTCCCATACAACCTCCTATCCGTCTTTATACTCAATTTCCACATCTTGAAGCGAAGGGAAAAGTGAAATAATTTCCTCAATCGCATTTTTCGCTCCTATTGTATTCTTATTTTCAAAGTTGTCCGAAAATTCAATATCGCGTAAATCGACATAAATCTTCAAAATCTCCAGTTCTTCGCCATATAAATTTGCAGTTATCGAAACTTCCACATTGTTTATTCCAAGCCTTGTAAGTTCGCTTTGCAAATCTTCTTGAATGGCATTTAATTTGTTTTTATTGATGTTATATAGATAGTTTTCTTGAAGAGTGGTGTCGGAGGTTGTAAACCATTTTGAAAAGTCAATTTCTTTTCCAAAAAGTGTGGGAAGCGGAGAGATTATCACAAACAGCGTGACAAAGGAAAATATCACACGCGTATATCTATTTATTTGACCTTCTGGCAAAATGAACTCACATAAAACTGAAAGAATGACCACGCCAGCAATTGAAAGTAGCCAAGCCGAGATTCCACTCATACTTCCTCCTAAATCAAATTGGCACTGCACATGATAAGCCCAGTCATCACCATATACATAAACGAAACGGCAACAATAAGTGCCACAAGCATACTCATGCTTTTTGAAATATCCGAAACGAAATTTGCCACTTTCTTATCTCCAATCGGCTCAATTATGCCTGCCATAAACTTTAACGAAAGCATGAAAAGAATAAGATTAATAACAGGCGAAATCGCCATGAAAAGCACAAGTAAAAGCCCTGCTGTGCCAACTGCGTTTTTAATAAGCATACTGGATGCCATAATAATTGAAAGCCCGTCTGAAACATATCCACCAACAATTGGCACATAACTTTTAATGGTGTATTTTGCCGTTCTAATGGAAAGCCCGTCCACCGCACCTGCTGAAATGCCTTGAATGGTCATAAAGCCTAAAAACAGTGTGAATATAAGCCCAACCGACCACTTGAAAGTGCCTTGCAAAAATGCCACAAACTTGTCTAGTTTAACATTGTTTGAAAGGTTGCCAACAATGGAAAAGATAATCGAAAAAATGAAAAGAGGAAGAAGGAAATAGGTTATAAGCGAGATAAACACATTTCCAAGCATGGCAATCGCTGGTTGATATAGGCTTACCGACACCGTTCCGCCCACAGCCGTTAAAAGTGTGAGAAGAATTGGAAATATCGCATCCATAGTGCTTTTAAGATTTGTTAGCGTTTTGGTGGTTAATGCAATCATTTCAACGAGTGTTGTGCCAAGAAAAACAATGACAACTCCATATGTGACAAAATGAACGATGTTGCCAATCGATTTGCCATTTGTTGAAGGCTTCAAATTTCCAACCATTCCGCCTAATATTGAAATGGCAATTATGCTGGCAATGATTGGAAGAAAGGAAAGAAGCCCGTCCCACAAAAGTGACATAAGCGAAGTAAAAAAGTTTTCGCTTGATGTGTATTCTCCATTAATTAAACTTTCCACTTTTGTCACAAACCCGCCAGAAAAAGCGTTTTGAACATCGTCGGTTAAATTTTCAAGATAAGTTTCAATGGCTGAAAAGTCCAAGTCGCCTAATTGTGAGCCGATTTCTTCTTCAATCTGCTGTTCAAGCTCCTCCACTTCTTCACTTTCGGACACTGCGTAAGTGGTGTTGGGCACAAAACCATCCAATGTGAAACTGCCAAAAAAGGAGGAAATGAAAATGATGATAACGGCAAGAAAAGCAAGTCGTTTTGTTCTTCGCTTTTCCTTATCTTTCTTCACATTCATCACGACGGCAATAAGTCCATAACAATTTCAAGTATGCTTGTTATGATTGGCAGTGCCATAACAAGAATGATGATTTTTCCTCCTAAAAGCACCTTATCGCTTAAACTGTGGTTGCCAGTGTCCGAACATATGCTTGCGGTAAATTCCACAAGATAGCCAACACCGATAATTTTGAAAATAATTCCATAAATGGACGAGTTGATGTTTGTGATATGGAAAATTTCGTTGAAAACATCAAATACATTAGCCATATAATCGATGAGAAGAAAAAGAATGATAATTCCACCCACAACGGAAAGAAAAATGGCAAAATCTGGGCGAATTGGCTTCACAATAAGTGTGGCAATGCAAGTTATAAGCGCAATGCCGATGATTTTATAAATTGAATCCATTCCGCCCTCCTTTTAAAAATTAAAAATAGTTCTAATCGTGTCGAAAAGTTCGGAAATCATGTTAAGCACCATAACAAGCACAACAATCACGCCAGCAAGCGTGGCAAGTGTGGCGATGTCGTCCTTTCCGCTGTTTTTAAGGATTTGCCCAATGACCGCTGTTAAAATTCCTATGGCGGCAATTTTGAAAATGACTTCAATTTCCATGCCACCTCCTTAAATCAAGATAATGGCAAAAAACAGCCCTGCCACAACCGATAGCTTTAAGGAAAGCGAACCATATTTTTTAAACTCGCCGTCGCAGACCTCTTTCATTTCTTGAAAACGCTTTAAAAAGTTTTGAATTTCCTTGGTTTGATTTTCCACATCACTTCGCCCAAGCGTTTTTAAAAAGAGGAGAATAAAATCTTTTTCTTCTTGCTTTAAAACTTGTGCATTTTTGAAGATTTCCTTGCTGTCAAGTTCCGCACTTTTGTTTAAGTATGCAAGATATCCTTCATCCACATTCAAGAGGTTTTTTCGCGATGAGGCATCAAAATTTTCAATCAAAACTTTAAGTCGTTCTCTTGAAAAGTTGATTTCCACCGAAAGTTTTTCGGCAAGCATGATAAGCGCGGAAAAAAATTTTTTTCGCTTGTCGAATTTTAAATAGAAATATGCTCCCACCGAAAGCGAAATAATGAATAAAACCACAATCAAAATATATTTCATTTTTCCTCCTAACTCATCTTAGAAACGCGGGCAAAATTTTCGTTATAAACACCCTCAAAAGTTCCCGGACCATTACGTTTTGATAAAAGCACATATCTTTTAAAAACCTTGTCCTTAATCACACGCTGAAAAAGTGGCTTTTTAAGAAAGGTTTCCATGCTGTCGGCATGAGTTGTGGCAAGCACGCTAATTCCTGAGGTTATGGCATAAATAATGGCGTCAATATCCTCTTCCTGCCCAATCTCATCTGTCACAATAAGGTCTGGCGAAAGTGAGCGTATGCCGTTTTCAAACCCCACCTTTTTCGTGGAAAAGGCAATTTTATCAAAAAAGTTCGAGTCGATATTGTTGTCAAGCTCTCCGCGTTCATCTAGAAGTAGCACGTTATATGAAAGTTTCCTTTCAGACAGTTGCGACACAAAGTCTTTTAAAAAAGTGGTTTTGCCAGCATTTGGCGGAGAAATAACCAATGTGTTTTCAATTTTATCGTCGTGCACAATGAAAGGGTATGCGCAAAGCGAGCAGTTTTTCACATTATGCGGAAAACGCATATTGCAAGAAGAAAAGTTGGTCATAGTTTTAATCTGCCCATTTTCTTCCACCACATTTCCGCCAATACCAATTCTAATTCCGCCGTCTGTCACAATAAAACCGCGCTTAATTTGCTCGTTAACTGAATATATCGAACATTCGCTGGCGCGAAAAATAATGTCCTCAATGGCAATTTTGCTGGCAAAAAGTGCATTGGTTAAATTGGAAGAAACGCCGTTTTCGGTTAAAAAATAGTTTTTTCCGCTCACACAAACAACTATTGGCTTGTCCGCGCGAAATCTTAGTTCATTAACCGCTTTAAGATTGACCTTTTCATCCAAAATTTTGAATATCTTTTCAGGAAGAATTTTACTTAGCATATCCACCTCTTAAAGCACTATATGTTGAAAAAAGAGGAAAAAACCAATTTAGCAAAAGTTTCTTCCTCAAATTTTGTCGAATAAAAATTTTCGTAATTTGCTTGACTTTTTCTTTCAATTAAAGTAAGATATAAGCACTGGGATAGATGGGGAGTTAGCGGTGCCCTGTGACCTGCAATCCGCTATAGCAGGATCGAACGCTTGCCTAGGAGTAGTTAGGTTGAAGATGTGCTTTGTGTGTGGGCGTTGAAATCAAGGTCTTATGCAATTGATAACTTCGAACCATGTCAGGTCCTGACGGAAGCATCATTAAGGAGACCTATCGATGTGCCATGAGGTAGCTTTGGTGGAGTTCATCCACAGGGAAACAGTCAGTCTTTCTATTTCGAAGCATTCTCCCAGACATGAAAAAAGCAAGGGTTAACCTTGCTTTTTTGTTTAAGAAGTTGTGTTTTTCTAATTTTTGCTTTTTGGCATGATGTCTTTCATGTCTTTTTTAAGTTTTTCAACTTTTGGTGCCATTTTATCTTTCATTTCATTCATCTCTTTGCTCACAGACTTCTCTGCTTTGTTAACAACCGATTTAACATCTTGTGAATGTTTATATAAAAGCGCACCAGTAATAAGACCTGCACCAAAGCCAACAACAAGCATAAGTTCTTTCATAACAACCTCCTGTTGTTAGGTTGCCCAAAATTCGACATAATATGCAAAAAAAAGATGTTATTCATTTTTTAACATCTTTTTTATTCCACATCTTTTAAACTAATCGAATATGGCTAAAATCTTTATTTTAAACTTTATAGTTATCCAAAATTCTTAAAAGCCTTGAAAAATCCACTTGAGCGTTGGAGTCAAGAACAAGTTTCTCTTTAAAAATCGTTTTTGTGTTATCGCAAATAGAGCGCAAACTTGTCACATCAACAAGTCGGATATAATTTGAAACATTCAAAAAAGTTTGATAAATATCATTAACAAAAAGATTATCTGGGCAGTTGAAAAGCAAACTTTCAATCAAAATTTGATTTGGCACTTTGTTATACACTCGAGAATACAGGCTGTTATATATTTTCACCAGATTTTGAAAGGATTTTCCGCAACTTTCCATTTTGTTTGCTAAATTACTAAAACGCTGAGTGAAATCTATGTCATAAAACTTATTCTTTCTGCCGTTATAGAGTTTGAAAACACGATTTTTCTCGTCGAACATACAAACATAGATGTTGATTTTCACATTGCTACCAAAATCTTCCTTGCCGATTATGGAGATGTGGTTATCAAAATCATAGATGATTGTGGTTGGCGTCACAAAATTAGAAAGGTGGAAAATTATATCACTTTTAAGGTCGTCGATGGTATATTTAGCGCTAAGCCTTTTTGCCACTAGCTCCTCTTCGCTTACCTCTTTCTTCTTTTTTTTCTTCTTTTTTCTTGTTGCCTTCCAAGCGCGCACAATTCTTTTCCAAAAATTTTGGAAATAATGCTTTTTATTTAAAGAATTAAGTTCAATTTCAGTGTTGGAAACTCCTAAAAAATAGGTATATTCACTTTTGGAACAAAGAGCAGATAAATAAAGTTCATTAACAGGCACAAAAATCCACTTACTCATTTGAATAAAAGAGGATTTATCAGAAAGCGTCTGCATCGCCTCGGAAACAAGTTCCTTAACCATGGCGTTAAGGTTCTCGATATTTTCAACATTTGTGCTTTCTTGAAGTCCCTCAATTAAATCTTTATTTAAATCTCTTTTCATACTTACCTACTTACTTTTTTTCATAATGTGAACGCAAAGGTCAACAAGTTTGTTGGAATATCCCCATTCGTTGTCATACCAAGCAAGAAGTTTAACAAAAGTTGGGCTTATCATAATTCCGCCCTTAACATCAAAAATGCAAGTTCTTGGGTCGCCAATAAAGTCAGAAGAAACCACATCTTCGTCCGTCCAGCCCAAAATTCCTTTCATTTCGCCTTCACTTGCCTTTTTAATTGCCTTCACAATCTCTTCATAAGTGGTTGGCTTTTTAAGATTGCAAGTTAAGTCCACAATTGAAACATTAAGCGTTGGCACGCGCATACTCATGCCAGTAAGTTTTCCTTTAAGTGTTGGATAAACCTCTCCAACCGCCTTGGCAGCGCCAGTAGATGATGGAATGATGTTGTAGGAAGCCGCACGACCGCCTCGCCAATCTTTCTTGCTTGGGCCGTCAACCGTGAGTTGTGTTGCTGTTGTGGAGTGAACGGTGGTCATAAGTCCATTTTCAATTCCAAACGCCTTGTCAATTACCTTAACAAGTGGTGCAAGGCAGTTTGTGGTGCAAGACGCGTTGGAAACAATTTTCATATCATCAGTGTATGTGTTTTCATTCACACCCATAACAAACATTGGCATCTCTTTTCCCGGAGCGGAAACCACCACTTTTTTCGCGCCTGCAGTTAGGTGTGCTTTTGCGCCCTCATAGGATGTGAATTTTCCAGTGGATTCAATGACAACATCCACTTTGTCGTTAGCCCAAGGAATAAGTGCAGGCTCTTTTTCAGCGTAGAAAGAAATTTTCATGCTTCCAACCACAAGTTTATCGCCTTTGACCTTAACCTCTTTGTCAAACTTGCCGTGAATGGAGTCATGCTCCAACAAATATTTTGCGTAATCGACAGTTAAGAATGGGTCGTTAATTGCCACCACCTCAACATCCTCACGCCCAGAGATAACGCGAAGCGAAAGCCTTCCAATTCTCCCAAAACCATTAATTGCAACTCTAATTTTTTTCATAAAAAACTCCTTTTAATTTAATATTTCCTCCGCTCGACCATGCCTCAGAGTGCCAACGGCAATCGTTCGAGCCAAGTTTAAAACACTAACAAAAAACGAAACAGCACCAATTAAACATAGAAGTATGGAAATTAAAATCATTAAAAACATTGGTTGAAAACTTGCAGAAATGATGATGGAAATCAAAATGCAAAAAATCAAAAACAATCCGCTTCCAACAATTTTTGCACTG
Organism: uncultured Clostridia bacterium; assembly: GCA_930971385.1. Taxonomy (GTDB): domain Bacteria; phylum Bacillota; class Clostridia; order Christensenellales; family UBA1242; genus Caccovivens. The sequence continues at coordinate 427,401 of CAKNGB010000001.1, forward strand.
GCATAGAACTTGTCGTATTCTCGTTTCGGTGCTTTATTTTCTGTGTCAATTTCCTCCATTTCAAATCCAACAAATCGGTCAATTCTTGTGACATATGAAAGGTTTGTTAAACTTGATATTAGATCAAAACAAGTGGTGTTAAAACTTATGGCTGAAATATCTTCAAAATAGTAAAAAGCAAAAATCTTCTTAATCAAATTTTTCCAAAGATTATGCCACCAAGCCGAAAACTTATTTCTTTTTTTCTTTAAATACGCAATGTCTTTCTTGCTTGTTTTAAGTTTATCAAACTCTGTTTCGCTCACTGGTCGCCTTAAAAGGATAATCTTTCCGCGCTCTTTATCTATTGAATGAAGAGAGTTTATGATTTCCTCTTTTCCGCTTCCATTTTTAAAGAATTTGATGATGACATTTTTTTCTTTAAAATTTAACTTATCCTTAAATTCTTCAAGTGCGCCAACAAAAATGGTAGCATCATTATCCAAGGCAATCTTCTCAATCATCTTCTCGTATTCCGTTAACCTATCCACAATGGGAACAAGAACATTAATCATCATTTTTCTCCTGAAATTTTCTTTAATCTTCTTGCATGGCGTCCGCCCTCAAATGGAGTTGTTAAAAACACTTTCACAATATTAATAGCTTTTCTTCTTTTTAAAAATCTTGCAGGCAAGCACAAAACATTTGCGTCGTTATCTTTTCTTGCAAGCATCGCCATTTCTGTGTTTAAGCAAAGTGCCGCCCTTATCTTTGGATTTCTGTTTGCTGCCATACTCATGCCAATTCCTGAGCCACAGATGAAAATTCCCACATTATTCTTGTTTTCCAAAACTCTGTCAACCCCAAGTTTGGCAAAATCAGGATAATCGACTGGTTCTTTTGAGTATGACCCAACATCAATGGTTATGATGTTTTCTTCATTAAAAAAGGTTTTAAGTTGTTCTTTAAGTTCGTATCCTCTATGGTCGCTTGCCATAATAATCATAATCCACCTCTCAAATTTTCAATTTTATCTAACAACACATCCACATTTTTTTCAATTATCTTTGCTGAAAGCCTGTAAGCATCAATATTTTGCCCAAATGGATCTAACGCCTCTTGGTAAAGTTCAGAAAACGACAAACATTTTTTTGCACCAAGTTTTTGTTTGTGGTAATCCGTCATGACAACATACAAAACATTTGGCTTCACACTTTTAAATTTCACACTTTTCCTATCTCGCCCGTCGTAGCCAAGTTCTTTTAAAACACTTTTAGCGTTGTCGGTTATATTTTCTTTCTTTGCCTCCAGCCCGCAAGACGAAAATTTGATGTTTTTCATCTTCCTTAGTTTTGCTTTTTTCTTGGCAATACGCTCTGCCATAATTGAACGGCAAGTGTTGCCTGTGCAAACGAAACAAATTTCCATTATTTTCAACCTTAGTGTAATTATAACCGAAAAACGAAAAAAAACAAACTATTTTCACGCTGTTTACAAAAATTATTTAAACTTTCTTCCAAAAAATATTTGACAATTAATATATATTTTAATTAAAATATAATTAAGGAGAAAATATGACAAGTTTAATGGATGTTCCAGAACTAAGAAGAGTGTGCCTCGCTTGGCTTAAAAAATACGAAAAAATGAAAGCGCCACATGGCAACATACAATATCTTTTAACTGATGATATCCTCCTATACTTACACAGCCTTTTTGAGATTGAGATTGATGAAGTGTGGGAAAAATGCAAACATAAATATCCTAAAATTGAAAAGGAGTGGAAAGAGCGCGACCTTGTTATGCGTCTAACAAAACTCATTAAATTCAGTGACTTTGAAGGAATAACAATAAATGATGGACTGATAAACTATCAAAGGCGTGGCGAAGATTATTTTGAAGATTTAGAGTGCGACATAAATAAAGAAGATTTATCTCGCCTATTAAAGAAAAATTTCATTGTTAAAGAAAAAAACAAGCAATACCTTTTAAGGCTAAGAAGCGACCTTCAATAGTACATATAAATTAAACACAGGATAGAAAACTCTATCCTATTTTTTGCCAAAACTTGCTCATCATTTGTGATTTAAAAAATTCAATTTAGTTTGCAAAACATTTGACCGAAAAATCTATAAATGCTAAAATACTTAAAAGGAGAAATTTATGAATGTGATGTTTAATATTTCATATGGTCTATACATATTAACAGCAAAAACAGAAAAACTTAACGGCTGTGTTATTAATGCTCTGTCGCAAGTGACCTCAACCCCAAACAGAATTATGATTGCGGTTAACAAAAACAACTTTACTTGCGAGCAAATCTTGAAAACAAAAAAATTCAATGTTTCCATTTTAAATGAAGAGGCAAACTTTGATTTAATTAAAAGATTTGGTTTTTCAAGTGGTAAAAACATAAATAAGTTTGACGATTTTGCAAACTATGAAATCGCTGAAAACGGCATACCTTTTATAACGCAAGGAACAAATTCATATATATCAGCAGAAGTGGTTGAAGTTCGCGATTTAGGCACGCATTATGAATTTTTGGCTGAAGTTGTGGCTGAGGTTTCTTTAAACAACATTCCGTCAATCACCTATTCTTATTATCAATCTAACATAAAGCCAAAAACGCCAACATCCACACAAAAAAAGGTGGTCTACATTTGCTCTGTTTGCGGTTATGTTTATGAGGGTGACCCACTTCCTGATGATTTTATTTGCCCATTGTGCTGGCACGATGCAAAATATTTTGTGCGAAGTGAGATTTAAAAATTATTAATAATAACAAAAAAAATGGTGACATTAAGTTTACCATTTTTTCTTATTTATTTGAATTTATAAGTTTCAATTTCATTGGCTTATAAAGTTTGTCGAGGTTATATTTTTCACGCACTTTTGGCAAAAATATGTGAAGAGTGAGTTTTTCAAAATCAAACACAATCCACTCGCCTTTGTTGTAGCCTTCAATCTTTTCAGAGTAGTCATACTTTTCTTTAAGGAGGTCAGAAACCGCCTTGCTTGTTTGCGCACTCATGGAAGAGGCAATCACAACATATCTATCCTCGTTAGATAAATTATAAACTGAAATGTTTTTCAATTTATTATCTTCCAATGTTTTAACAAATTCGTTTAAATCTATCATAAGAAAATTTTACCAACTTTTTTCTAAATTGTCAAGGAAAAATGGTTAAACAACCGCTAATTTGTCAAAAATTTTCACATGAGAAAAATTAATTTTATCTTTCAAGAGGTTTTGAAGTTTCTTTTAATCTTCCTTTTGATGTTTGTTTGGATTAGGTATTTTTTAAGAAGTCTGTGGTTGGCGATTTTGGTTTCGACTCTTGTTTCCGCTGTTGTTTACGCAGTTTTATACTTCATTTTCCGCAAAAAAAAGAATAAAGAAGGCTTGAAAATCAGGGAAAAAGAGGATGCCGAAAATATGTTTTTATCGCTTGCGTGCAACGAAAAAAGAATGAATTTTTTTGCAGAACTAGCCTTAAAAAAGCATAAGGATGTGAGAAGATATAGTAAATACATTCTAATCACGCACGAAAACAAAACAAAAACCCTCCTATATCCGAAAATGGACTTTGAAAGTTTAACCATTCAAAAGTTTTTGGAAATATATAACGCTGTGAAAGGAAAGGCAGAGAAAGTTGTCATACTTTGCCATTCTTTCGACAAAGATGTGAAAGCGTTTGCCAATAATTTTGACATCTACTTTCTCATTCTCGACCGCTTTGACACCTATCAAAATCTATATAAATTCTATAACTTTTTTCCAGAGGTAAAAGAGAGATATAAAAAAGACAAAATGCTTTCATTTAAAGATTTTGTGGCGTATTCGTTTAATAAAAAAAGAGCGAAAGGCTATCTCCTCTCCGCTTTTTTATTAGTGCTTTCCGCGCTTTTCGTGCGCACCACAATTTACTACTGCATTTCTGCCACCATTCTCATCATCTTTGCCATAATTTCAAGATACAACAACATCTTTAATTTTAAAGACAATGGCGAGGTTTTGTAATTTAATTTTAAATAAAAATAGACCAAAAATTTCAAATTATGGTAATTCAATATGTTTAAAGTTTTTGCGAGTTGATTTTTTATATAAAATAATTATTGCACCAATAACTTGAACCACATCAGAATTTGTGGCGCTCGACAAACTGTTTGCCACTTCTTTTGCCGTTAAATCGCAATTTTTAAGCACTTTAATTTTCACAATTTCGCGCGCTTCCAAAAGAAGATTGACCGAAGTTATCAAGTTCTCCGACAACCCCTCTTTTCCAACTTGAACCACTGGGTCAAGCGCATTGCCAAGCCCTCTTAAATATGCTCTTTGTTTTGTTGTTATCATATACTCCTCCATATGCGGTGTAGTATGCATTGCATATCACACCATATTTTGTGTTTTATTCTTCATAAATAAACGACAAATCTTTGATTATCACAGTGTCGCCATTTTTCATGCCTCTTTCTTTTAACATATCAATAACACCCATTTCTTTCAATCTTGTTTGGAAATATGCAAAAGATTTTGGGTCGGAAATAACAACACCTCGAACAAAACTTTCAATTCTTCCGCCATAAACTTCGAAAGAACCGTCATCATTTCGTTTAATTTCAATGGAGGAAACATCCTTTTTGTCGAAGTCAAATTCTTCCACTTGAAGAGGCGCTGTTTTTGGAATTTTTTTCAAGTTTTCAAGTATCTTCTTTTTAAGTTCCTCTACCCCTTGGAAAGTGAAGGAAGAAAGGCAGATATAGTCTTTAATTTTAAACTTTTTCACAAACTTTTCAATCTTCTTATTTCTCTCTTCTTCACTAATTAAGTCGCATTTTGAAAAGACGATAATTTGTTTTAAAGTGGTCAGTTTTTTACTGTATTTTTCAAGTTCCTTATTGATAATTTCATAGTCGCTTTCAATGTTTCTGCCTTCACTTTCTGAAATGTCGATAAGATGAACGATGAGGCGAACACGCTCGATATGCTTCAAAAAGTAATGCCCAAGCCCAAGCCCTTCGCTTGCGCCTTCAATAAGCCCAGGAATGTCTGCAACCACAAAACTTTCGCCCAAAACTTCGCAAACGCCAAGATTTGGATATATGGTTGTGAAAGGATAGTTGGCGATTTTTGGATTGGCATTTGAAATGACCGAAAGTAAGGTGCTTTTGCCAACATTTGGAAAACCAACAAGCCCAACATCTGCAATTGTTTTAAGTTCCAAAATAACCTCTTTGCCTTGCACCACTTCGCCAAGTTGTGAGTAGGCTGGCGCTTGCTTAATAGAGGATTTATAATAGTTATTTCCATGCCCGCCTCCTCCACCGCGAAGAGCCACAAACTCGGCTCCGTTTTCGCTTAAATCGGCAATGATTTTGTCTGTTTTAGGGTTTATTAAAACCGTTCCCGTTGGCACCAAGATGATTTCGTCTTTACCGCTTTTTCCTGTTTGATTTTTCTTTGCTCCGTCTGCACCATTTTCTGCCACAAACTTCTTTTTAAAGCGGAAAGAATAAAGCGTGTTCATCTCGTCGGTCGCCTTAAAAATTATGCTACCACCTCTTCCGCCGTCGCCACCGTCTGGGCCACCATTAGCAGTTTGAGCATTGCGCAAAAAAGAGACGGCACCTTTGCCACCATTCCCTGCTTTAACAAAAATTTTCACTCTATCAAGAAACATATTCCCTCGCTTTTATTATGTGTTTTCTTTCGTTTTTTAGTTATCTTGTTCTTATTTTTATAAACATCTTTTACTACTCTTTTAATAGCATAAATTAACAAAACTTTTTTGTCATTTATTGCGACTTTTTCTTTTCCTTGCAGAAAGAGAAAAACGGGCAATCTTTGCAATCTGGCTTAATTGCTTTACATTTATATCGCCCAAAAAGCACAAGTTGAAAGTGAAGCTTCGACCACCTATCTTTTGGAAATTTTTTCTTTAAAGCTTCCTCGCACTTGTGTGGATCGTCAGTTTTCACAATTCCTAAACGATTAGACAGCCTTAACACATGAGTGTCAACAGCAATCGCGTCTCCGCCAAAAGCCTCTGAAATCATGACATTTGCCGTTTTTCTGCCCACGCCTGCAAGTGAGCATAGGTCGTCGAAATTGGATGGCACCTCGCCATTGAAGCGTTCCAAAATGTCCTTGCTTGCTTTTTTAATGGAAAGCGCCTTGTTGTGATAAAACCCACATGAGTGGATAAGTTTTTCCAGCATTTCCAAAGGCATTTCGGCAAAATCTTTTGGTGTGTTATATTTTCTGAAAAGTTCCTCTGTCACCATGTTGACGCGTTTATCTGTGCATTGTGCAGATAAAATCACCGCCACCAAAAGTTCAAATGGCGAATTAAATTTAAGTTCGCAATTAGGATTTGGAAACATTTTATCAAGTTCATTTAAAATAATTTCGCTATTTTTCATACATACTCACCAAAATCTTTAAAAAATCACGATAAGAATAACATATTCGTCAAATTTTGTCAAATAAAGTGTTTTCATATTATCAAATTCATTTGCTTAAATTATGAAAAAGTGTTAATATAATCAAGGTCGGCAAATAAATATATATTAATAGTAAGTTTCAAATATTTGCTGATTTTTTAAGGAGAAAATTATGATTAAAATTATGGTAGATAGTGCGTCATACATCGAAAAAGATTATGCATTAAAACACGACATCACAATCGTGCCTCTTAAAGTGTTATATAAAGGCACAGAATTTGAAGAGGGCTCGCCGGGAGAATTTGACGAGTTTTTTGAGGATTTCACAAAAACAAAGATATTTCCAAAAACAAGCCAACCATCAGTCGAAAGGTTCACAGAAGAATTTAATAAAGCAATCGACAATGGCAATGAGGTTTTGCTTTTCACAATAAGTTCCGCTCTTTCTGGAACATACAATTCCGCTTGCCTTGCCCGTGAAAATTGCAAAAACAAAGATATGGTGACCGTCTATGACAGCGACGGCAACTGCCAAACCTATGCTGGATACGCTATGGACGCCGTGGAAATGCGCGACCAAGGAAAAAACGTGAAAGAAATTTTAGAGCACATTGAAAAAATTAAACATAACAGTCAAGTGTCGTTTGCTCCAGACAGTTTGGAATACCTTAAAAAAGGTGGAAGAATTGGCAAAGTGACTGCCACCCTTGGCACAATTTTGCAGTTAAAACCAATTTTAACTTTTAAAGAGGGAACTTTGGTGTGCGAGAAAAAATGCCTTGGAATGCAAAAAGCAATAGGCGACCTTATCTCTCTTATTCCAAAAAGAATTAAGCGCCTTTTTGTTTTGCATATTGCCAACACAAAGTTCTTTGAAATGCTGAAAAAGAAAGTGGATGAATTTTTAGCCAAAACCAAAGAAAAAATTGAAGTGATTGTCAGCGAAGTTGGTCCTGTTGTTGCCTCCCATGTTGGACCTGCTGTTGGGCTTAGTTGGACGGCGCTTGAGTAATAGATAAAACTTTTAAACCAAATTAAAACTTAAAAACAAAGGAGAAGATATGATTAAAAAAACGGTTATCATCACTGGTGCTTCTGGAGATATTGGCAAAGCGATTGCACATAAATTTGCTGAAAACAATTTTAACCTCGCCCTTATCTCTAACAAAAACAATGTGGAATATGACGATGAGTTAAAAGAGAAATTTGATGTTGAAATTAAAAACTATAAGTTTGATGTTTCAGATTTTGCTCAAGTGGAAAATGTTTTCAACAAAATTTTTTCCGATTTCAAAAGCGTGGATGTGCTTGTTTGCAATGCTGGCATAAGTGAAAAACGCAAACTTATTATGGATGTGTTAAACGCCGAAATCGACGAAATTGTGGATGTTAATTTAAAAGGCTCGATTGTTTGCTCTCGAGAGTTTGTTAAGCATATCATGGGCAAGCCTGGAAAGATAGTTCTCATGAGTTCGTTTGTGGCAAACTATGGTTGCGCCTGTGAAAGCGTCTATTCTGCAAGCAAAAGTGGGCTCATCGGTTTTGCTAAATCACTTGCAAATGAACTTGGAAATTTTGAAATCACTGTAAACACGGTTTGCCCTGGCTTTATCGACACCAAAATGAACAACAACCTTTCCACCGCTGAAAAGGAAGATATTGAAAGCATGACACCTCTTCAAAGACTAGGCACTGTGGAAGATGTGGCAAACGCCGTGTTTTTCCTTGCAAGCGAAAGTGGAGATTTCATCACAGGTCAATCAATAAATGTGGATGGTGGCTACATTCCTCTTTAATTAAAATTTTGCATAACACACAACATATTGAAATAAAAAATGCATAATACACCATATAAAGCGTATTATGCATTTTTTTGTTTTGAATTTTCCAAAAAATTTTGAATAAAATTAAATATATTCCACTTTTTTTAAATATAGCCCATTTGGCGCCATGGTCTTGCCAACCAAACTTCTGTCGCCTTCCTTAAACGCCTTTAAAATGTTTTCTTCGCCTATTTTTTCAATTTCAAGAAGTGTGCCAACAATGATGCGAACCATGTTATACAAAAAGCCGTTTCCTGTTATTTCAAAAATAATCTTGCATTCTCTTTCTGTGATTTTCAGGCCATAAATTTCCCTTTCAAAATCTTTTACTGTTGCGCCTGACGCACAAAATGCCTTAAAGTTGTGTTTCCCTAAAAATAATTCGCTTGCCTTTTTCATTCTTTCCACATCCACCTTATGTGGATAGTATGTCACAAGGTCATGTTCTAGAGCCGAGCGCTTGTTTGAAACAACATATCTATATGTCTTTCTTTTTGCATTAAAGCGTGGATGAAAATCGGAAGAGGCAAACTTCACGCTCTTCACGCAAACATCGTCGCTTAAAAGTTTGTTAAGTGCCGTTTTAAAATTTGAAAGAGGAATGTTTTTTTCAATGTCCACTGTTGCCACCTGACCAAGTGCATGAACACCTTTATCCGTTCTTCCACTTCCCTCCACCTTAACTTCATCGCCAGTTAAAATTTTTATTTTTTCTTCAAGTTCTCCTTGCACAGTGCGCTTATTTTTCTGTTTTTGCCAGCCGTGAAAATTTGCGCCGTTATATTCCACAGTCATCAAAATTTTTTTCATAATTTAATTATACAACATTTTGAAAGCTTTGTAAACTTTTCTTTTAATCTTCCTTATTTGTTTGACAAAAATATGTTAAAACATTAAAATTATTTAAAAGGAGTGAGTATGAAAAAAACTATTGACGGCAACACCGCCGTTGCCATGATTGCATATAAATTGTCGGAGGTTATTCCAATTTATCCAATCACACCCTCTTCGCCTATGGCAGAGTTTTGCGACACAGAACTATCTAAGGGTAAGAAAAACATTTTCGGCGAAATTCCAACTCTTGTTGAAATGCAATCTGAAGGTGGAGCATCTGGCGCTATTCACGGAAGTTTGTCAACTGGCGCACTTTCCACCACTTTCACATCAAGTCAAGGTTTACTTTTAATGATACCTAACCTATATAAAATTGCTGGCGAACATTTGCCAGGTGTTTTTCATATCGCCGCAAGGACTGTTGCCACTCATGCGCTTTCCATTTTTGGCGACCACAGCGATGTTATGGCAGTAAGGCAAACTGGAGCCATTCTTCTTTGCTCCAACTCGGTTCAAGAAGCACATGACTTTGCATTAATCGCCCATCTCCTTGCCTTAAAGACCTCTCTTCCAGTGGTTCATTTTTTCGACGGTTTCAGAACCAGCCATGAAATTCAAAAAATCGAAACAATTTCCGACGAGCAAATTCTATCTCTACTTCCAAAAAAGGAAATTGAAGAGTTCAGAAAAAATTGTATGAACTCACTTTCGCCATATCAAAAAGGCACTTCGCAAAATCCTGATGTATTCTTCCAAAATCGCGAAGCCTCCCTTCCAAGTTATGAAAAGGTGGAAAAAATTTTAAAGGAAGTGCTTTCTGGCTTTAACAGAGTTGTTGGAAGAAAGTATGCTCCTTTTGAATATGTTGGCGGAAAAAATGCCGAAAACGTGATAATCTCCATGGGCTCGTCTTGCGAATGTATTGAAGAGGTTTTGGAAGATAAAAATTTCAAAAATGTCGGCTTAGTTAAAGTGCATCTATATCGCCCATTTTCTTCCACCTCTCTTTTAAACGCTTTGCCAAAGACCACGAAAAAAGTGATAGTTTTAGACCGAACAGAAGAGTATGGCGCAAGAGAACCTCTATACCTAGATGTTGTGAACGCGCTTAAAAACACCAACATTAAAGTGATTGGTGGAAGATATGGCTTAGGTGGAAAAGATTTCACGCCGAGCATGGTTGTTTCAGTTATTGCGAACTTTAACGAACTTAAGGATAATTTCTCGGTTGGAATTTGTGACGATGTTTCTCACACTTCACTCGCCGAAAAAGTGTATCATCCTAAAACCAAAAACTTCCAAATGAAATTCTTTGGGCTTGGAAGCGACGGCACGGTTTCAGCAAGCAAAAGCACCATAAAAATTCTTGGCGAAGAACTTGACAAATATGTTCAAGGATATTTTGAATACGACAGCAAAAAAAGTGGAAGTTTAACAAAGTCACACATTCGCGTTTCTGACAACAAAATTAAAAGCACCTATCTTGTTAAAGATGCCGACATAATAACTATCAACAACTTTTCCTTTGTGCATAGGTATAACTGCCTTGAAGGGCTGAAAGATAAAGGCATCGTGCTTTTCAACACCATCTTTAGCGCTGACGAAGTTGACAAAGTTTTGCCAAATGAATATAAGAAAATTTTGCAAGAAAAAAAGGCAAAAGCATATGTCATTAATGCTCAAAAAATTTCAGAAGAGGCAGGACTTGGCAACAAAATCAACATCATCATGCAAACTGCACTCTTTAAAGTGGCAAACATCATTCCATTTGATGTGGCATATAAGGAAATTCAAAAGTATGTTTCCATAACCTATGGCAAAAAAGGTAAAAAAGTGGTTGATAAAAACTTGAAAGCCATGGAAATGTGCGTAAACAAAATTGAGGAAGTTAACATCAACAAATTCACTTTCAAAGAAGAAAAGAAAAACGCCAAAAACTTTGACGATAGATTCTATCAAACCATAATGAAAAAAGTGGAAAGGCTTCAAGGTGATGATATTCCAGTTTCTTGTTTTGATAAATCTGGAAAAATTCCACAAGGCACAGCGGACTTTGAAAAACGCGGTTTTGCCTCGCACTTGCCAAAATATATTCCTGCCAACTGTATCCAATGTGGTCAGTGCATAATCGCCTGCCCTCACAACGCCATAAAAACTATTCTTGTGAAAGCGGAAACCATGGAAGAGGTGGAATTTGCCAAAGCCTTTGGAATGAACGGCTACCTTTTCCGTGTTCAAGTGTCGCCTGAGGACTGCACTGGCTGTGGAGTTTGCGCGAATGTCTGCCCAAGCAAAAACAAGGCTCTTGTTATGGAAATGGCAGATAAACTCATGGAAAAAGAAAAGGCTAACTATGCTTTCTGCAAAACGCTTAAAACAGAAAAAAACACCCCATTTTCCACCGATATGCCAAAAGGTTTGCAATTTAGAGATTGCTATTTTGGTTTTTCTGGTGCTTGTGGTGGTTGTGGAGAAACACCATACATCAAACTTGCCACCATGCTTTTTGGCGAAAGAATGTTGATTGCCAACGCCACAGGCTGTTCCAGCATATATGGCGGTTCATATCCTTCCAACCCATATTTTAAAGACGAAAGTGGCAAAGGTCCAGCGTGGGCTAACAGCCTTTTTGAAGATAACGCCGAATTTGGACTTGGCATGAAACTTGGCACACGCTTCACAAATCAAAACCAAAGTGTTTGGATTATCGGTGGCGACGGCTGGGCATATGACATCGGCTATGGCGGGCTTGACCATGTTTTAAACTCTAATGAAAATGTCAACATCTTGGTGCTTGACACGGAAGTTTACTCCAACACTGGCGGACAAGCAAGTAAGTCCACCCCGCGTGGCGCTATGGTTAAATTTGCCAGTGCTGGTAAAAAAACGAAAAAGAAAGATTTAGTCGCACTTGCCATCGCCTCTAAAAATTGCTATGTTGCTGAAGTTTCGCTTGGTGCAAACATGAACCAGTGCATCAAAGCGTTTAAAGAGGCAGAAAGTTTCAATGGTCCAAGCATAATTGTGGCATATTCCCCTTGCGTCAACCACGGTTTTGATATGTCAACCACCATGGAAGAAATGAAAAAGGCAGTAGAGTGTGGCTACTGGTCACTTGTTCGCTACAACCCTCTTGAAGATGTTGTGCATATCGACAGCGTTAGCGATTTTTCTAAATATGAAGAATACCTTGACGGCGAAACAAGATTTTCTGCCATAAAGGAATTAAAAAAGGAAGAAGCGGAAAAAATATTGGAAGAAAGTAAGAATGACGCTATAAATCGCCTAGAAACTTTAAAATCTTTCTCTAAAAAAGACGAAAATTAGACAAATTTCGATTTTTTAGAATTATATTTGACAAAATTAAATAAAAATATTAAAATAAGATAAATTTGAGGTATTTGAAATGGAAGATATTTTTAAGTCTTGGCTTGTTGAAACGCCGATTGCACATCGTGGGCTTCATGATAAGGTAAGTCCAGAAAATTCTCTTTCGGCATTTAGTAAAGCGATTGAAAAAGGATACGCCATTGAACTTGATGTGCAACTATTATCTGACGACACTGTGGTTGTGTTTCATGATGAGTCACTCTCCCGCATGACTGGCAATGACGGCTACATTAAATTCTTGAATAAAGAGGACTTAAAAGTTTTAAAACTCGCTGGCAGTAAGGAGCATATTCCAACCTTTGAAGAGGTTTTGAAACTTGTTGACGGAAAAACACCACTTTTAATTGAAATCAAAAACCAATTTAAAGTTGGAAAATTGGAACAAAAAGTGATTGATATGTTGAAAAATTATAAGGGCGAATTTGCCATTCAATCTTTTAACCCATTTTCTTTGCAATACTTTAAAAACCACGCTCCAAATTTTCTTAGAGGTCAACTATCTGGTTATTTCAAGGGCGAAAAACTTGCTTGGATAAAGAAATTTTTGCTTAAAAGAATGTCTTTCAACAAAAGCACAAGTGAGCCAAACTTCATTTCTTATGACGCCTCCACCTTGCCAAACAGATTTGTTAGAAAGTTCAAAAAACTACCTCTTCTCGCTTGGACGGTTCGCAGTAAAGAAGAATATCTCAAAGTTATTAAATACTGCGACAACATAATCTTCGAAAACTTCATACCAGAAATATAAATTCAAATATAAAAATTAGGAAACGATTTGTAAAAAATAAATAGATAAAAAATGATGACCATAGGTCATCGTTTTATTTTAATTTGCTTACGCTTATGCCGTCGCCGAGATTATAGAGAGTGGTTGTAAAATCTTTATCATTTAAAATAGATGAAATAAATTTTCTTAGGTTCACAACAATAGTGCGATGTTTATGAATAATTGGTCCTTCTTTTTTCACTAAGCCATGAAAATAGATGTTGTCAGCCATAAGAATGCCTCCACTATTTAACAAATTTTTCAAATGTGGAAGATATTTAAAATACTGCCCTTTTGGCCCGTCAAGAAAAACGAAATCAAATTTCTCGCCCTTTTCTTCGAGTTTTAAAATTGCAGAATATGCGTCCTCATTCAAAACTTGGGCTCGGTTTCCAAACTCTTTCAAATTTTGTTTGGCAAGAACGGCATTTTCTGGAAGTTTTTCCACTGTGACAACACTCCCCTCGCACGCAGACAGTATGACCGACGCCGAATAGCCGATGTATGCGCCAATTTCTAAAATCTTCTTTGGCTTTTCTTTTTTAACCAAGTCAAAAAGAAATGCTATGCCCTCATCTTTCAAAATGGGAACATATTTATCCTTTTCAATTCCAAAAAATTCCGATTTTTCCATATTAATTTAGTAAAACAATAGCGATAACCATAGGACGACGCTTTGTGCGCTTATAGATAAAGTTGGAAACATTGCGTCTAACTGTGTTTTTGATAACAGTAGGCTCAGCGCCACGCAAATCTTGCTCTTTAAGCGAAGCGATAATCATATTCTTTGCATCTTGCACAAATGACTCCGCCTCGTCTTGATAAACAACCCCGCGTGTGATGATGAATGGGTCGCCAGAAACATTACCAGAAACATTGTTGATATTCACAACAACCACGCAGAAACCGTCCTCAGAAAGTTGTTTTCTTTCACGAAGCACATTACTGTCCATATCTCCAATGCCGTAGCCGTCGATAAGCCTTTGACCAGCAGTGACAAAACCAACTTTTTTAATGCTGTTTGGCGTTAATTCCACTTGCATACCAAGTGTTGGAAGAATGATGTTTCTCTCTTCCATTCCAAGCGCCATGGCAAGTTGTTTATGCATCCTTAAATGGCGATATTCTCCATGAATTGGCATGAAAAACTTTGGTTTGCAAAGCGAGTGGATAATTTTAATTTCCTCTTGGCAAGCATGGCCTGATGCGTGAACATCGGAAAGTTCGTCATAGATAACATCAGCACCTTTTTGGTAAAGCGCGTTGATAACATTATACACGCCTTTTTCGTTTCCAGGAATTGGAGAAGAGGACATGATAATCAAATCGTTTTCGCCAATTTTAATGCCTTTAAAGTCGTCGCCTGCCATACGAGTTAGTGCGCTCATAGGTTCGCCTTGGCTTCCAGTTGTGACAATCAAAAGTTCGTTGTCGGCATATTTGTCGATTTTGTCAATGTCGATGATGTTCTTCTTATCAAATGAAATTTCGCCAATTTTAAGCCCAACCTCAGAAATATTAATCATACTTCTTCCAGTGAAAGCGACCTTTCGTTTAAACTTTTCTGCCAAATTCAAAATTTGTTGAAGTCTGTGGATGTTGGAAGCAAAAGTTGCCACAAAAATTCTGTTAGTTGGATGCTTTTCAAAGATTTCCTCTAACGCTCTTCCAACTGATTTTTCGCTCATCGAATAGCCTTTTCTGCAAACATTTGTGCTTTCGCAAAGAAGAAGATTTACACCTTTTTTGCCAAGTTCGCCGAGCCTTTGAAGGTCAGTCATAACGCCGTCGATTGGTTCAAAGTCGATTTTGAAGTCGCCTGTGTGAATGACATTTCCGCATGGAGTGGAAATGCAAAGTGCAAGCGAGCCTGCAATTGAGTGGGAAACCTTAATAAATTCCACTGCAAAAGGTCCAATTTTCAAAATGTTTTTAGGTTTAACAGTGATGGCTTTATACTGCACTTTTGGATATTCTTTCATCTTATTTTCAACAAGAGCAAGTGTTAACCTACTGCCATAGATTGGCGCTTTGATTTGGTCTAAAACAAATGGCAAGCCACCAATATGGTCCTCGTGGCCGTGTGTTAGAATGATGGCACGGATTTTATCTTTGTTAGCAACAAGATAGGTTATGTCTGGAACAACAACATCAATTCCAGGCAAATCGTCGTCTGGGAAAGTGAGCCCTGCATCCACAACAATAATGTCGTTACCATATTCAAAGGCGGTCATATTTTTACCGATTTCGCCTACTCCTCCCAAGAATGTAATTTTAAGTTTGTTATTCATTTTATCTCCTTTTATAATAATATTTTTTATATATAAACCTCTTTTAAAACAAAGTTACATTGATAAAAGAGTTTAATAACAAAGTTATTTAAAAAAATTTATTAAATCATCTCTATTAATTTATCTTTCTTAATAAATAATAAAAAGTTTTGAAATCAAATCGTGCTTAAATTCATTTTGTCTAATAGAGTCAAGACTTTGGTCTAACGAATTTATGGCGTGAAAAACGCTTTACATTAAACTTTTTACACGTAATTTTATCTTAAATAATGTATTTAGTTTTGCTGATTTTATCCACTTCTTCCAGCATCTTTGGCGTCATTATGATTTTCTTGTTGATGTAATAACGCATACCTTGGCTTGTGAAGAATGTTATCATATCAAACATACATAACTCTGCCGTGATAAGCGGAATGGTCACAAATAAACTGTAAATTCCCATGATGTAGGTAAAGAGGAAGAAAATTAGGAAAATTATAAGCCCAACAAAGAAAGTCTTTAAAAATCTGCGAGCAACAACTCTTGCTCCGCGCACAAAGCCTGCAAAAACAGAGCAATCGAAAACGATGATTGCTGGCGCCCAACCTGTTGTGAAGAGTTTGTTTAGTGTGAAAAGAATGGTGAGAAGCAAAATCTCGCTCAAAGGCAAGAAGTAAGTTTGGAAATACGCTCCCTCGCTTAAACCAACAAGAAAAACAAGATAAGTTGTTAGCGCCATAAATAACAAGTTATACAAAGTTTTGATAAGCGCATATAGAAGCGATTTATTTAGCGTTTTAAAGAGTGCGCTAAAAAAGTCCACTTTGCTTTGACTTGCCATGTAGCCATAGAGCATTTCACAAAAAACATATTTTCCAATGTTGAATAGAAATGGCATAAGGAAGTAAATCACAATTAAAGCATAGATTAAAAGCCCAAGGTTTGCGTTTGCGCATTCAAGGAAAATATTAAATGTCACAGCAAAACAGTTGTGCAAATAAACGCCGAAAGAGGAGTGAAAAATTGTTAAATAGTTAGAAAAATCATAGGAATTCACATTATTAGAAATTATTGTGCCGAACTCGAAAAATGCTGGAAGTAATAGGCAAATTGTGATGCCAAAAATAACAATATAGTATAGGAAAAGTTTCAAAACCTTCTCCCAATTCGAGCAAAACAATTTAACAGAATTCACAAATGCCATAAATCTTCCTTTATAATAAGTTCGACAAAACAAAACCCACATGCCAAATTGCACAAACAAGTTTCAAACATCAAAGATAGAGATATTATAGCAAACTTTAATTAAAAAATCAACAAATTAAAAGAAAATCTTAACAGAAAGTAAGGAACGATTAAATTAAATAGGCAAATTATTTTTAAAGTAAAATACTCTCACTCGCACTTAGAAGATTTGAGCGCCCACTTAATTAAAACATTTTCTTCAAACTTAACTTAATAAAATAGATTAAATTTTAATGTCGATGATTTTATATTTCACAACTCCGCCTGGCGTGTGAACAGAAACAACCTCACCTTTTTTATGCCCGATAAGCGCCTTGCCAACAGGAGAAAGATTGCTTATAATTCCATTTTTAGGATCGCTTTCAGAAGAGCCAGAAATGCGATATTCCACCTCTTCATCAAAATCTTCATCATAAAGTTTAACTTTTGTGCCAACACTGACAACATTAGAGTCGATGCTCTTCTTGTCGATGATAACAGCATTCAAAAGGATATTTTCCATTTCAGCGATTTCTGCTTCAATTTGTGCCTGCTCGTCTTTTGCAGCGTCATACTCTGAATTTTCAGATAAGTCGCCAAATTCACGAGCAATGCCAATGCGTTTAACAACGTTTGGCCTTTCCACTGTTTTATAGTGATTGAGTTTCTTCTCTAATTCTTTTTTACCTTCTGGTGTTAAGTAATGAACTTCCATTAATATAGCCTCCTTTATAGGTCGATTTCTAAATTTAACTTTGATATTATAATTAAAATTAAAAAAAATGTCAAGCAAATTTAGCACATTTCAAATAAGATATTCAAAAATATTTTAAAATATTCCTCTTTCTAAAAATTTATTAAAATGCCTTCATTTTCTTATAAAAATATGAAAAAAAGTATAAAAAAGTGAAAAAATCAAGATAATAAATGAAAATTTTTGAAAAGTGAGGTAAAAATGCTGACCTTTATCGCCTTTTTGTTGACGGTTGCTGGATGCATAAATTGGCTTCTTATTGGACTTCTTCAATACGATTTTATCGCTGGGCTTTTTGGCTATCAAGCCAGTATGTTTTCACGCATTTGCTACATCATAATTGGCGTTGGTTGTTTATATCTCATCATAAGAATAATCGTCAATAAAGGTTCAGTCAAGGTTTGGGAAAAGCAGAAAAAGAAAAAAGAAGAAGTGAACGAAAATTTAGCGACAAACAACATCGAAGCAAGCCGAGAAAATGTTAAAAGCGTTAATCATGAAGAAGAGAAAAATCATAATGAAAGTTAGATTAACCTAAATTATTTTAGTTGTAATTTAATAAAGCTATTGAAAAAGCATTTTGAATAAAAAAATCAAAAATGCACATTTTTTTAAGAAAAAATCGTATTTTTAAGTGCTTTTTTATGATTTTTTTATTTAAATCACAAATTTTTATTAAAATTAATTTTAAACACTAATTTTTATAGTTGGAAACCAAAAAAAATTTAGTTAGATTTGCATTTCGTTTGACATAATTTTATAAAAAGTTTATCCTAATAACTGGGAGAAAAACATGATTACATTAGTTATTTTGGATGGCTTTGGCGAAAGAAAAGAAAAATTTGGAAACGCCATTAAAAGCCAAGGAACACCATATCTTGATAAACTTAAAAAGGAATATCCTCACACTCTTTTGAAAGCAAGTGGATTGGCTGTTGGGCTTCCAGAAGGTCAAATGGGAAACTCAGAAGTGGGGCATCTCACAATCGGTGCAGGCAGAGTTATCTTGCAAGACCTTCAGCATATCAACACCGACATTGAAAGTGGCAAATTTTATGAAAATCCAGCCCTTATCAAAGTGCTTTCTCATGCAGAAAAAAACAATTCCTCATTGCATATAATGGGCTTATTTTCCAACGGCGGAGTTCACTCGGAACTATCGCATATGTATGCCATATTAGAATTTGCAAAAACTTACAACATCAAAAACATTTTTATCCATGCCTTCCTTGACGGCAGAGACACAGGTGTTAAAGATGGCAGAAAATTTTTGCAAGAAGCAGAAGAAAAGATAAAAGGCACTAACGCAAAAATTGCTACCTTGATTGGAAGAGTTTATGCCATGGACAGAGAAAAACGCTTCGACCGTCTGGAAAAAGCCTATCGCCTTTTAACCGAAGGTGAAGGAAGAAAGTTTAACTCTTCTCATGAGGCGATTGAAACGATGTATGACGAGGGAATCACCGACGAATTTATGGAACCTTGCGTCATTGATGAAAATGGTAAAATTTCTGATAACGACAGCGTGATTTTCTTCAACTACCGAACTGACCGCGCAATTGAACTTACAACTGCCTTCACGAAAGACGATTTTAAAGAGTTTAAAACTAAAAAATTTAAAAATCTTCTTTTCACAACCATGACCGAATATTCTGCAGATTTAAAAGACCTCAACATCCTTTACCCTCCAATCATAGTGGAAGATAATCTTGCCTCAATAATATCTCAAAATGGACTTAGTCAATTTCACACCTCCGAAACCACCAAATACGCCCATGTCACATTCTTCATAAATGGAGGAATTGAAAAACCTTATCCAAAAGAGGACAGAAAACTTATCGACAGCATCAATGTGAAAGATTTTTCCAAATATCCAAAAATGCGCGCAATGGAAATCACAGAGGCTGTTGTGGAGGCCATTCACTCCATGAAATATGATTATATTCTTGTCAACTTCTCAAATCCTGACATGATTGGGCACACAGGCAACTTTGAAAGCACGAAAGAGGCAATTAAATGTGTTGACAAATGCGCATACACCGTTGCCTTAGCCACACTTATGGTTGGTGGAGAATGTTTGATTACCGCTGACCACGGCAATGCAGAAGAAATGATTGACGAAAAAGGTAACAAAGTGACTACTCACACCACAAATCCTGTGCCTTTCATTTTGGTTAGTAAGAAAAACAAAAAGGTAAAATTAAAGAAAGGAAAATCGTTGACAGCGATTGCTCCAACTGTTTTAAAACTTTTAAACATCACCCCACCTTCCACTTACGACGAACCACTTTTTTAAATTAAAACAAAATGATTGCCTAAACAATCATTTTATTTTTTGCTCTGTCACAAATAAATATAGAATAAAAACTTAAAAATTTTATAAATTTCTTAGTTTCGACATAAAGGAACAAAAAGTCTAAAAATGTTTCAAATTTTATAAATAATTTAACCAAAAAGCCTTGCGTTTAAAAATATGTTATGCTAAAATATATTCACACTAAAAGGAGAGATAAAATGACAAAAAATAGTTTTAAAAAATTCGGGGAATTATATATCAAATTCAATCAATACGGCGTTCCAGTTTACGCTTTTGTTGTGAATGGAAAAAGGATTTTGCAATGCCTCAATATGTCCAATCGCCCTCTTGAAGATGTTATGCTTCCAAAAATTGAAGAAAAAGGTGTGGATCTATATTTCAACAATGAAGAACTTGGCAGAATTTCAATTTGTGACGAAAAACTAACAGACAATTTTTCACATTTTGAAGTTACCAGCGCTCTTGCAAGATATCTCAAAGGCTGTGCTGTGATTGACGAAAATTGCTTTAAACGCGGTGAAAACATCGTTGTCACAACCGATTATCCAATTCGCATAAAAATCGACAGCGCGCAGGATGAAGCGTATTATAAAAGCATCAACTATCTTCTCCCAGAAGATATGACAATTTATAAAGTTCAAAAAGCAAATTCTCACTCGCATAAAGCCGATAAATATTACCTAATCGCCCACAAAAATCTTGAAAAAATACCAGCTTTTTCATATATGCAAAATGAATTTTCTTTTGAAAACTGCGAGAGAGATTTTAAAATCGCTCATGACAAAAATTATGAATTTTAATTAATTATTAATTAAAAAAAACAAATAGAAAGCGATTTTTAACAAAAAGATAATTAAAAAAATACGCCGTTAAGCGTATTTTTTTGAAACACAAAATTGTCATACAAATTACTAATTATTTTAATTCAACAACAGCGCCAGCTTCTTTGAATTTTGCTTCAATTTCTTTTGCTTCGCTTGTTGCAACATTTTCTTTAACCATTTTTGGAGCGCCGTCAACAACAGCCTTAGCTTCACTAAGACCAAGACCTGTCACTTCTCTAACAACCTTGATAACTGCAATTTTGTTAGCGCCAACTTCTTTCAAGAAAATGTTGAATTCGCTCTTCTCTTCAGCAGCAGCTGGAGCAGCAGCGGTTGGAGCAGCAGCAACTGCAACTGGAGCAGCAGCGGAAACTCCGAATTCTTCTTCTAATGCTTTAACAAGATCAGAAACTTCAACGATAGTTAATTTTTTGATTTCTTCAACTAAATTTTTGATATCAGCCATTTTAATTATCTCCTTTTAATTTAACAAATTATTTTGTGGCAATTGCATTTAAAGCAATAACCATGCCCCTTGTTGGAGCGTTTAAAACTCTGCACAAACTTGTGATTGGATTGTTCAAAGTTCCAAGCAGTTTTGCAATAAGTTCTTCCTTCGATGGAAGTTTTGCAAGTGCTTCGATGTTTTCAGCGGAAACGCTTACACCATTCAAAATTCCAAATTTGATAGCTATTTTCTTAGTTTTGTCGATTGTGTCGCACAAGATTTTTGCAGGTGCAACTTCATCTTCATAACCAATCGCAACAGCAGTAGTGCCTTCAAAGTAATTTGCAGAGCACTCGATACCAAGGTCAGAAAGTGCTTTCAACATCAAGCGGTTTTTATAGACTTTATATTCACAACCAGCTTCACGGAACTTACGACGCATAGCAGTGTCTTCATCAACAGTAATTCCGCGGTAGTCAACAAAAGCCAATGTTTTTGCTTTGGAAAATTTTTCTTTAATTTCCTCAACAAGTTGTTTTTTTGCCTCAAAATTAGCACTCATGTCTATAACCTCCTTTTAAAAATTTTGTGTTTCAAATAAAAAATCTCTGAACCACGGAAAAGGCACAGAGATAAATTTAAACTCATATGTTCTTTTCCTCGGCAAGCACGAAAACTCGTTTACGCATAATGCACTTGCGGTCTTTGGAAGATTTTTTACGCTTAGATTATATCACACACAAAAACTCTTGTCAACAATTTTTACCAAATTCACAAAATTTTTTTTGAAAAAAGTTTGTTTCTTACTGACTTATCCTAAAACAATCTTTCTAAAATTAAATTAACGCTAACAATTTTTTATTCTTTTAATAAAAACTCGCAGTTTTGAAGTGAACCCAATTTTTGCTCTGCAAAAATAAAAACCACTTTAATAAAAGT
>CAKNGB010000002.1 GCA_930971385.1 uncultured Clostridia bacterium
AAAATTCCTTCCTAGTGGTTTTTATTTTGAGTGACCCCTTCGGGGTTCACTTCAATTTGCCTGTTTTTTTTGTTGTTGCAAATTATTTTTGTAAGAGGATGTTTTTGTCCTCTTTTTTATTGGCATAAGCATGGTATAAATAATTTGTGAGAATGGCAAAGTTGACTGTGCAAAATTTATGACGGGTAGAGGTTATAAGGTTTAGTGTTAACTTTAAAATAAGTGTAAAGTTTTTGAATTTGATGTTGTTTAGTTTGTGCTGTGGGGCGGGCGAAAGTCCATGCAGGGCATGGGCGCGCGCAAGCGCGCTGTCTTTTTGCAGTTAGGGCAATGTTTTTTTGTTGAAAAAGTGCGTGATGTTAAGTTTTATTTGCTTTTTCACACTGCAAAAAGACACTTTCGCCCGCGTTTAGCCGAAATTTTTTCAAAAAAATCTATCAATTTTCATTTTCATGGTGTATAATATGATAACTTACAAAGGAGAAAAATGAAAGATATAAACGCGCTTGTCAGCAGGTTGCAGAAGGGCGAAACGGAAGCGTTTGATAAGATATATAAGTTGACGAACAAGTCAATTTATTTTGTCGCCTACTCAATTTTGAAAAATAAGGAAGACAGCGAAGAAATCGTGCAAGAAGTTTACATAAAATTCTATAAAAATCTTCCTAAAATTGACACCTCGCGCAATGTTTATAATCTTCTTTACACGATTGCCAAAAACTTATCACTCAACAAACTTAAAACAAACAAAAGGTCGGTCACACTGGAATTTGCCGAAAATGTGACGGAGGAGAAGAATGAAACTTTCCACAAAGCATCTTATGACAACATTTTAAACCTTGCCTTATCCACGCTTAAGCAAAATGAATTTGAGGTTTTGTCGCTGTGTTTAATTGAAGGGTATAAGCGAAAAGAGGTGGCAAAAATGTTGGATAAATCGGTGGCGACAGTCACATGGCAATATAACAACGCACTTAAAAAACTTAAATCTAAATTAGAAGGAGGGGGATATGAAAAAAATTGAGAAAGAACTCAAAAAAGAGATACGAGAGATAAATGTTGATGAAAGCATTTTAGACGACATCAAAAACACTTGCAATATGCCAAAACCGAAGAACAAAGCCTTTCGTTTATGCAAAATTCTTGTTCCCGCTTTAAGTGCAGTTGCAGTGGTTTTAACGCTTTGCTTAACACTGACAAATCGCGACAATGTTTCGCTTAAAAGCTATCTTTTAATGGCGTTTGGTGGGGCAACGCTGGCGTCGGCTGAGATGTCAGGCGAACAGGAAAGCCCAGCCTTTGAGATTGTGCTTTCTGACGGCGAAAAGGTGGAAAGTGTTAAGTGCTTGAATGAAAGAGGTGCTGTTGTGCTTGCAGGGCAAAATATTGATGAAAACTTAGACGGCACCATCACAAATTTGGTGCTTGAAGCAAACGACATCAACTATTTAAACAACATCACAGTTGTTGGGTTTGACGGCAACATGGCGCTTCAAGAAAGAATTTCCACCACACTTCAACATATTGTTGACAGCAACGACATTGCTTGTGAATATAGCGTTCGTTTCAATGAAAACAAGGTGGATAACATCAACGCAAACCACTATATCTTGGCAGAATACGCTCAAGAACGGAACGGTGGTGAAATAGCAGATTACATAGGCAAAAACATCGACGAGTTATTGCGACTGTTGTTTAATTATGATGAAGAAGCACTCTCTCGAATTGAAGAGCATATTGAAAAATATATTGGATTTGTGGAAGAGCAAACAAGCACAATAACAAGCCTTTATAACGATATTGCAGACGCAACAACAACTTTCTTAGGAAGAGTTGATGACCTTATTGACAGTTATAAACAGGGCAGTGACCTTGCCGAACTTCAATACGATGCGCTTGTGGAGCAACTGACCATTTTTGTTAACCAATTTTCCACATATTTTGGAGATATAAGCACTGGTCAAATGAACGAATATTTGCAACAAGATAAGATTGAAAACTTCTATAACCATTTCCAAAGCGGTTATAACAACATTGTAAGTCAACTTGAAGAAGCGGAAAAATCTGTTCAAAACAAAATCGACATTTTTAAAGAAGATTTCAATGTGAACAATTTTGCCATGGTGGCATAGATTTTTGTTGCGAACACTTGTGTTTTGTGGTATAATATTACTATGGAAAGAAATGTTTATGATATTTTAATTCTTGGAGGTGGCGTTGCTGGAATAACCGCTAGCGTCTATGCCAAAAGGCGCAACAAAAAGGTGGCAATAATTGAAGAGATGCTTCTTGGCGGGCAACTTGCTTCGATAAGTGAAATTGAAAATTTTCCGTCATATTCGCGCGTTTCTGGCTTTGAACTTATGGAAAATTTCCAAAAACAAGCAAAAAGTTTGAATATAGAGGTTATCTCCGACACCATTAAAAAGGTTAATTTTGAAGGCGAAGTTAAATCTCTTCAAGGAAGTAAAGCGGAATATTTTGCAAAAAGTGTCATCATCGCAACTGGGCTTAGTTATAAAAAACTTGGCAAGGGCGAGGAGGAATTTTTAGGTCGCGGAGTAAGTTTCTGTGCTGTTTGTGATGCAAATTTTTATAAAGGCAAAGAAGTTTGTGTGGCTTCAAAGGCAGGAAGCGGAGTGCATGGCGCGCTGATTTTGGCAGATGTTGCAAAGAAAGTTTATCTTCTTGACAGCGAAGATTTAACTAAATATGCGTCTGTTTGCCCTAAGAAAAACATTGAAATCATCTCTTTTGCCGACATTCAAAAATTTGAAGGCAAAGATGTGCTGGAAAAGGTTATTTACAAAGAGGGTAAAAAGAAAAAAGCACTCGAAATTTCTGCTTGCTTTGTGGAACTTGGCAAAATGCCTAACACGAAGATGTTTGAAGGTGTTTTAGATTTGGATAAAAATGGCTATATTAAAACTAACGAGATTATGGAAACTTCAATTTCTAAGGTGTTTGCTTGTGGAGATATTCGCGCGGGAGTTTTAAAACAACTTGTTTGTGCTTGCTCTGATGGTGCAATAGCTGGTCAATATGCTTAAAAATTTTGAGATTTTTCTTTATTTTGTTTTGCAAAACCATAAAAATGTGCTATATTAAAAATGAATTTATCATTTTATAAAGGTGGTTTTGTGGAAGAAAAAATTAAAGAAAATCAAAAAATAGAAAATCAAAATTTAAAAAATGACGAAAAAAAAGATAAGGCAAGTTTAATTTTGTTTATCATTGGCGCGGTTTTGTTTGGAATAGCTTTGATTATGGTGATAATGTTTGGTGTTATGTCAATCTCATTTTTTACTGCGACTGGTGAAGAACAACTTGGTGAGGCGTTGGGATATATCATCTATTTTGCTTATTTTGGTTTTCCTGCTTTGATAATTGGCTTAGTTTCTGTTATTTTGAACATCATTTCAGTTGCATTAAGCACAAGGCTTAGGGTGGTTAAAATCACTTTCATGATTTTTTCCATTCTTGTGGTTATTGCTGACATTTTACTTTACATTTTGCCTTCTGCAATTTCAGGTTAAGTTTAACACAAAAAGAATAGTGAAAAAAACACTATTCTTTTTCTTTGCCGTTTTCCTGCTTTTTATAGAACCATTTGAGGAAGGGAACAGTCCATCTTGGTGCTTTTATGCAAATGATTCTTATGTTGCTCTTTTTTTCTTTTTCCATATTAATTATTATGAAAACATCTTTTCTTTTGTCACATTTATTTCTTGCTTTTTGATAGATTCATGTGCAGATGTTATGATTGTGCCAATTTTATACACCACTTTATCAAAGCCTAAGTCCATTGCCTCGTGAAAAATTATGCCTGTTGTTTTTGGATTTATAAATATGCAGGAAGGGCATTCCTTCAAAACTTGAGTGCATCTATTTTCTGTGTATTCCTTTTCTTTTGGCGTGTGGTCAATTCCAAGTGCAACATCATTAGAATATGACACAATGTAAAGTTTAAGTTTATTGAAATATTCTTCCTCTTTTAATTTATTCATACATCCTCCTATAATAAAAAAACACTCCCATAAAGAAGTGCTTAAATTAGCCATTATTATTTTTCTTGGCTGTTCTAATACATTTTGTGCAGGCTTTAACCTTTTTTCCATCAATAACAACATCCTGAAGATTGGCATTATATTTTCTAGGTGCTCTGTTATTTGCATGGCTGACAGTGTATCCGCTCATTTTGCCTTTTCCACAAACATCACAAACTCTGCTCATAACTTTCTCCTTTTAGTAATTTTTTACATTCGATGTATATCATACCACAACTGAAAGAAAAAATCAACTGTTTTTTCACAACTTATCATATATTTTATCTTTTTTAAATATTTTTAAATATATAATAGGGCGAAATTTCGGCTTATTTTTAAAAATTTTTCAATTTTTGCCTTAAAATGCTTGCTTAAAATTTCATATTGTTGTATTATTATAGTGCAATATACTTTAAGTGTTTTGGAGGAACTTTTGACAGTAGATACCAATAATTACTATGGAAACATTTCGATAAGCGACGATGCCATTCGCACTGTCGCTGGTTTTGTTGCTATGGATTGTTATGGCGTTGTTGACTTGGTTTCCAAAAGCATAAAGGATAGTGCACGCGAAATTTTTAAGAAAGAGTCCTACTCAAAAGGGGTCTCTGTTCATCATATTGACAACCGCATATTCATCGACATTTACTGTATTTTAAAATACGGTGTTTCTATCTCTGCGGTTGCTGAGTCACTTAAAAAATCAGTAAAATACACAATCGAAAATTTCACAGGTATGATTGTTGACACTGTGAATGTTCATGTTGTGGGTGTTAGAGTTTAGGAGTTTTTTACTATGCAAAAATCGATTAATGGAGCGACTTTTCGCAAGATGGTGCTTGCGGGAGTCAGTCTTTTAGAACAAAATAAAGAATATATTGATTCACTTAACGTTTTCCCTGTTCCTGATGGCGACACTGGAACTAATATGTTTTTAACCATGAAAAGCGCTGTTAATGAAATTAACAAGTGCATGAACAGCGACCTTGCCTCACTTTCAGAAGCCTTCTCAAAAGGAGCGCTTCGTGGAGCAAGAGGAAACAGTGGTGTTATCACTTCTCAAATTTTCAAAGGCTTTTGCTCTGTGACGGGTGGTTGCAAGGAAATTTCCACAAAAGATTTTGCCAAGGCTATGCAAGAGGGTGCAACAATCGCATATAAGGCTGTGACAAAGCCAAAAGAAGGCACAATTTTAACTGTCATTCGTGTTATGGCGGAAAATGCTGTTTCGCTTGCCAAAAAGCACGATGATTTTGAAGTTTTCCTCAAAAAAGTTATCGACACTGGTGAAGAAATCTTAAAACAGACGCCAGAAATGCTTCCAGTTTTGAAAAAAGCGGGCGTGGTGGACTCGGGTGGTCGCGGAATTTTGGTTATCTTCACAGGTTTTTATCGTTTCATTATGGGCGATGAGGATCTCGAGATTTCGTTTGAGGATGATAAACAACCACAAACGCTTGACGATGTGATTGCAGACATCAACAATCTTGGCGACATTGAATTTGGCTATTGCACTGAGTATATGATTATCCATATGCATAAAAAGACGACCGAGGCAGACATCGACAAACTTCGCGAAAAACTTATGGAGATTGGCGACTCGGTTATCTGTATTGGCGATTTGTCGCTTGTTAAGGTTCATGTTCACA
Organism: uncultured Clostridia bacterium; assembly: GCA_930971385.1. Classification (GTDB taxonomy): domain Bacteria; phylum Bacillota; class Clostridia; order Christensenellales; family UBA1242; genus Caccovivens. The sequence goes on from CAKNGB010000002.1 coordinate 5,696, forward strand.
CAAACGAACCTAATAAGGCACTCCAATATGCGTTGGAACTTGGCGAACTATTTAACTTGAAAATTGAAAATATGCGCGAGCAAAACCGTGAACTTAAAAAGAAAGCGCAAGCAGTGGAAGAAAGTAAGGGAATGGGCATGATTGCGGTTGCTCCTGGCGATGGGCTTGCCACAATCTTTAAGGAACTAACGGTGGATGAAATCATCGTTGGCGGTCAAACCATGAACCCTAGCGCTGAGGACATTGCAAACGCTGCTGATAAAGTGCCTGCAAGAACAGTTTTTGTTTTCCCTAATAATAAAAACATCGTTTTGGCAGCAGAACAGGCGAATGATGTGACTAATAAGAATTTGGTTATCATTCCAACTAAGAGCGTGCCAGAAGGAATTTCGGCTTCGATTGCGTTCAATCCTGAGGCTAGCGTGGAAGAGAACAAAACGGCTATGCTTGAAGCAATTAAGGCTGTTCGTTCTGGTCAAGTGACATATGCAGTGCGTGACACCCATGTTGACGGTTTTGACCTTCAAAAAGGAGAAATAATTGGGCTTGACGATAAGGCAATTCTTGCAAAAGGAAATTTAGTTGGCGACACAACCGAAAGTTTAATTGAAAAGATGTTTGACGACTCTGTTATGAACATCACTTTGTTCTATGGCGAGGATATTCGCGAGGATGAGGCGGTTAAACTTCAAGAAAAGTTGGCTGAAAAATATCCTGATTGTGAAGTGACAGTGGCAAACGGCGGTCAACCAGTTTACTATTACATTGTTTCCTTAGAATAATTATTAATTAAAGAAAATTTAAAAGAACATATTGAATTAAAGTCAATATGTTTTTTATTTAAGTTAAATTTATTATTAAACAACATTTAAGTCAACTTTTAATATCTTCTTGCATATCTTTTTAATGAGACTTTAAGGAGGTTAAAAGATGTCTTTTTATATCAATAACACGAATGGGAATAGACCCGGGCCCATCAGTGGAAATCCTACCAACGGCATCTGTGAAAAGATTTTAATTCAAACAAGAAAAATCTTTGATGCTTGTGTTTCCACCGCAACTGAAACGGGAATTGTGCTTCAAGCCACAAATTTTACTCCTGCAGACCCAACACTTCCACTCACATATCTTTCCGCAGAAGTGACACCAAATGCCACAGCAACGGTCACCGACCTTGTTGTTGAAAGGCTGGATAATGCACCAAACTACGCAAATGTGACGATGAACATAAGCGTTCCAATCACGATTACATACCGTGATGCAAATGGAGTTATTGGGACGGCAACTTCAACAATCACAATAAGCAAAGCGGTTGTTCTTTTTGTTCCTCAACCATCAGCAACACCAATCGACATCACTGCAAGCGTGCTGTTCTCCAGCCAAATTGGCACTTTCACTTCGCCAAACATCTTCACAGTGACTGCGTGCATTCAAGTTATAATTCGAGTGTCTGCCATTGTTGATGTGCTTGTGCCTAGTTATGGCTACCCTTGCCTTCCACCTTGTCAACAAGCGTGTGGCGCTCAATGCCCAGGTATTCAAGATTTGCCGACCTATCCAACTGCGGCAGGACCTATTCCAACAAGAATCACACAATTAAATCAAACCATTTAATGATAGAAAAGAGTGTATCAAAATTTTTAAAGATATGCTCTTTTTTATTTATCTTTTTCCTCTTTTTGTGATATACTCTATTTGAGGTTTATATGAACATTTGGAAGGAAATTGATAAAAAAAGAATAACACCAAAAGATTTTATGGCTTGCATTGAAATTCAGCAGGGTGATAAAACCAAGTATGAACTCGACAAGGAAACAGGCCTGCTTAGAATGGACAGGGTGCTTTACACCAGCACAAACTATCCAATGAACTACGGCTTTATTCCCTTGACGCTCAGCGAGGACGGCGACCCACTCGATGTTTTTGTTTTGTGCAGTCAGCCACTTGCAAGGCTCTGCCTTGTTAGGTGTTATCCTATTGGCGTGGTGACGATGATTGACAGAAAGGAGCGTGATGAAAAAATTATCGCCATACCTTTCGACGATCCACAATATAACACCTATCATGACATAAGCGAACTTCCAAGGCATATCTTTGATGAACTTAAACATTTCCTTTCAGTTTATAAACAGTTGGAAAATAAAGAAGTTCATGTGGAGAGATTGGAAAACTTTGAAAGTGCGCAAAAAGTGATTGAAAAAAGTTTAAAGAATTTTGAAAAAACAATGTGAGTTTCCAAGCAAAACATGCAGTTTAATCGTCAAACTTTTTAAATTTTTGTTAAAGAAAAAAGAGGAGACTCCTCTTTTTTCTGCTTTCTTTATATTCCATATTTTGTTTTTAAGTTTGCATACTACACAACATCTTGAGGTGGTATGCAATGCGTTACTCTAAATTTTCCGCATAGAACATATTTTTGAATTTAACATTATTTTCAAAAAGTTCGTCAAAGGAACCAATATCTTCAATCTTTCCATTATCCAAGAAAAAGATTTTGTCAACATTTCTTATTGTTGAAAGGCGATGCGCCACAATGACGATTGTGCTTTGTCCTTTCAAATTGTCTATGGAATGTTTGATGTCCTCTTGCGCAAAATTGTCAAGCGAACTTGTGCTTTCGTCGAAGATGATTATCGGCGAATTTCTAAGAAGCGCTCTTGCGATTGCGAGGCGTTGTTTTTGACCACCTGAAAGTTTAATTCCGCTTTCGCCAACTTTGCTGTCGATGCCTTTTTTTAGTGAGGAAATGAAGTCTTTAAGTGATGCTTTTTCAATTGCGCTTTCAATTTCTTCGTCGGTTGCATCTTTCTTTGCAAGAAGTAAGTTTTCTTTAATGGTCATGTCGAAGATGTATGGAAATTGGTTGACAAGAGAAATGGAGTCTCTTAAAGTTTCTTTGTCAAGGTCGTTTATGTTTACGCCATCAATCAAAACTTCTCCGCCGTTCACTTCATACATTTTCGACATCAAATTCAAGATTGTCGATTTTCCAGAGCCAGATTTTCCCACAAATGCCACGGTGGTGTTAGGTTCAATTTTAAAGGAAAGATTGTCAAAAATTTTGTTTTCGTTTTCCACTTTACGCTTTTCATTTTTCTTCTTTTTCCAATCTTTTGGACTGAGATATTTTTCGTTGTCGATTTGTTCGTATTCGATATATGAATATTCCACATTTCTAAATTCGATTTTGCCTTTAACTTCATCTAAGTGCACATTGCCGAATTTTTCGCAAACATAGTCGGAACTGTTGAACAGTGCAAACATTCTGTCTGAACTAATTTTAACTTCCAAAAAGATATCCATAATTCTTCCAATTGACCACACAAATGAGTATAGGCTATTATTATTTGAGTAGATTATCATAAATGAGGCGACGGTTAAGAGGGAAATATCAATCATGTAAACGCCAAGAATTAAGATTAAAATTCCACAAATTTCAATTATCACATTTCTAAGAGAAAATAGGTTTGTATCTTTAATTTCAAAGTTATAGGTTGCTTTTTTGTAGTCAGCGTAGTATTCTTTGGAAATTTCACTTAATTTATCTTCTAAGCCAAGCGACTTAACATCTTTTTCGCTTCTCACAATTTCATTGGTTAGCGAATATATCTTATCACTTTTTCGGCGCATGATGAATTTGTTTTTTCGATTTCTCTTTCTTCTGAATGCTTCAATAATCATGGAAACTGCTATCACCAAAACAACACCAAGCCCAACAAAAATGTTGAGAGTGGAAATGTAAACAATCATAACAAGCGAGGTGATGATGTCGGTGATAATATCGACAAGGCCAGATAAGTTTAAAACCACAGTTTCAGGGTCGTTAACAATTCTTCTAACAAATTCGCCAGACTCGTGATTTGCATAGGTGGCAGAATTAAGTTTGAATGCCTGTTTTGCTAAGTCCAAATTCAAATCTGCCATGATTTTGTTGGCGTATTTTTGATAGATAATGTGAGTTAAATACCAACTCAGCCTTTTCAAAATCACAATGCCTGCAATGAAAATCAGGGTGTAGATCGCCTCGCGATATAGTGAAAGAGTGATGTATTCAATTGCCCTAGCAAATAAAATTGTTTGCAAAATCGTGCAAGCGCCAGACACGAGATAAATAAGAATATACATCGATATTCCAAATTTATACTTTCCTAGATATAAAGAAAGCGATTTCTTTTCTTTCTTATTTTGCATAAAAAACCTCCGTAATTGTTTTTTTATACGAAGGATTAAGTTTTGCCTTAGTTATTTAATTGTGTTAGACAAACTTCAACACAAATTTTATCTTATATACGCAAAAGAAAAACCATTCGTATGATTTAAATTTGTTCTGTAAACTGTTTGATTAAGCATTTTTTTGGTTCTCCTTTTGTTAAATTTTTTTGTAGGTTGGAACAAAAACAACCTTTCGACTTTTTCAGTATATTATAATTCTATTTAGGTTGTCAATAGTTTTTTAAATTTTATTTTAAAATTATTATTTTTTTATGAAATAGGATAAACATTTTATATTTTAACATTAGTTAAATATAAAACTAAAACTTCAACAAAAATTTGGTAATATTTTGCTTGCGACAAAAAAATCTAAAAAAATTTTAAAATTTTTGGCAATATTAGTTGACAATTTTACCAAACTTGCATATAATAGTGTTAGCACTAAAAAGTCGAGAGTGCTAGCAACTAGATAAAATCTGGGAGTTTTTATGGAACTTTCTGAAAGAAAAATCAAGATTTTAAATATTGCTGTGGAGGAGTTTATCAAAGATTCCGCGCCAATCACAAGTGGTTCGGTTAAAGATAAAACGGCACTGAATGTTTCCACTGCCACTTTAAGAAACGAACTTAATGCACTTGAGGCGATGGGGTTTTTGAAGCAACTTCACACTTCTGGCGGGCGTGTTCCAACAGCGCAAGGCTATCGCTTTTATGTGGAAAATCTTTTGAAAGATGTTAAAGCCACAAACAAGGAACTGGAAGAAATTAAAAGTGTGATTGAAAACAGAACTCAAAGTTTGTCGGAGATGATTGGAAAGATTGCAAAGCTAATTTCTAAGGCCACAAACTATCCAACTGTTGTTATGATGAATGGTATTGAAAATTTGGTGCTTTCTGAATTCAAAATCATTCCGCTTTTAGATGAAAAATGTATGGTTTTAATCGGCACAAACTATGGCTACATCTCAAACACGATGGACTTTTCTGCAACCATGGAAAATTGTCAAGACGCGTCAAACTATCTCACCAAATATTTTAAGGGCGAAACAATGGGCTTTTTGCTTGCTAATATTGACGAATACATGAAAGGCATGAGTGGCGAGATTGAGGCTTTTCAAGAAGTGGTCAACAACATCATCAAGGGCTTAACCAAAATGAATAGGCAAAAACTTTTGAATGCTGAGGGTGCTATGGACCTTGTGGAACGTGAGGAAGATTTCATTGAAACCAAAAAAATCATGAAACTACTTCGCGATGAAGATGAGCTTATTGAAGTTTTGGATAAGACTGACGACAAGATTTCTGCCGATGTTGGAGAAAAAGGCGTTTCGGTTGTGAAAGCACCAATCTTGGTGGGAGGAAACAAACTTGCTTCGATTGGAGTTATTGGTCCGCAGAAAATGGATTATTCTGGAATTGCATCCGCTTTGAAAGTTGTTATTGATGAACTTAATAAGCGAAATGAATAAGGAGGACAATGTTGGAAAAGAAGAAAAAAGAAGAAAAAGTGCAAGAAGAAACAAGTTGCGAATGTGAAAACAAAGAACCTTGCAACTGCGACGAACACTGCGAATGTGAAAATTGTAACTGCGAGGAAAGTTATTGCGAAAAAGAGTGCAATTGTAAAGAAGACGAGGTTAAAGCACAGGAATACTTGCAACTTGCACAGCGAATTCAAGCAGAGTTTGAAAACTATCGTAGGCGCATGGCGGACGAACTTGTGCTTAAAAAGCAAGAGGGAATTGTCAGTGTTATCAATGTGTTTTTGCCATGTCTTGACACCTTTAAAGAGGCAAAAAAAAGCATAACCGATGAAAAGGTTTTAGAGGGCGTGAACATGATTGAACAAAAAATCTACTCTGCTTTAGACACTTTGAAAGTGGAAAAAATTGAAACCATAGGGAAGAAATTTGACCCAAACTTGCATGATGTTATTGCAGTTATGCATGACGACAAACAAGACGAAGATATCATCTTGGACGAATACCAAGCAGGATATACGTATAACGGTAAAGTTATAAGATACTCAAAAGTTATTGTGAATAAAAGGGAGGTTAAATAATTATGAGTAAAATTATCGGTATTGACTTAGGAACAACAAATTCTTGCGTTGCGGTTATGGAAGGCGGAAAACCAACCGTTATCCCAAACGCTGAGGGCGACAGAACAACACCATCTGTTGTTGCCTACACAAAGGACGGAGAAAGACTTGTTGGTAAGGTGGCAAAACGTCAAGCAATTGTTAACCACGAAAACACAGTTATCTCCATTAAAAGAGAGATGGGCACAAACTATAAGGCAAAATTAAACGGAAAGGAATATTCTCCACAAGAGATTTCTGCCATGATTTTGTCGAAACTTAAACAGGATGCTGAAAGTTATTTAGGAGAAAAAGTGACACAAGCGGTTATCACAGTTCCTGCATACTTCAACGACAGCCAACGCCAAGCAACAAAGGATGCTGGCAGAATTGCAGGGCTTGATGTTTTAAGAATTATCAACGAACCAACTGCCGCTGCACTTGCTTATGGCCTTGACAAAGGAGAAAACAAGAATCAAAAGATTTTGGTTTATGACCTTGGTGGCGGAACGTTCGATGTTTCCATTTTGGAAATTGGCGACAATGTGTTTGAAGTTTTATCCACAAACGGCAACACTCGTCTTGGTGGCGATGACTTTGATAACAGAATTATTGATTTCTTAGTGGAAGAATTTAAATCTCAAAATGCTGGCATGGATTTATCGAAAGATAAACTTGCTCTTCAAAGATTGAAAGAAGCTGCAGAAAAAGCAAAAATTGACCTTTCTGCAACTCCAAAAACAACCATTTCTTTGCCATTTATTACAGCTGACGCAAATGGCCCTAAACACTTGGAAGTGGAACTTACAAGGGCTAAGTTTGATATGCTAACAGAGGACCTTGTTAAAGAAACCACAGACTGCGTGGAAAAAGCACTTAAAGACGCAAATCTCACAAAAGACCAAATCGACAAGGTTATCTTGGTTGGTGGTTCAACAAGAATTCCAGCTGTTCAAGATGCAGTTAAAAACTTCACTGGAAAAGAACCATACAAGGGCATTAACCCAGATGAATGTGTGGCTATCGGTGCTGCCATTCAAGCGGGCGTGCTTGCTGGAGATGTGAAAGATGTTCTTCTTCTTGATGTCACACCACTTTCACTTGGCATTGAAACCTTGGGCGGAGTGTTCACAAAACTTATTGAAAGAAACACCACAATCCCAACAAGAAAGAGCCAAATCTTCTCAACCGCTGTGGACAATCAACCAGGCGTTGACATCCATGTTCTTCAAGGCGAAAGAGAATTTGCAGCACAAAACAAAACTCTTGGAAGATTTCAATTAACCGACATTCCACCAGCACCAAGAGGCGTTCCACAAATTGAAGTGACATTCGATATTGATGCCAACGGAATTGTTAAAGTTTCGGCTAAGGACCTTGGAACAAACAAGGAACAAAACATCACAATCACTGCTTCCACAAACCTCAAAGAAGAGGATATTCAAAAGGCTATCAAAGAGGCTGAGGAACACGCTGAGGAAGACAGAAAACACAAGGAACTTGTGGAAACCAAGAACCAAGCCGACAACCTTGTTTACGGGCTTGAAAAACTCATTAAAGACAATGGCGACAAACTTAACGAAGAAGATAAAACAAAACTTCAAGAGGCAATCGACAAGGCTAAGAAAGAGTTTGAAAGCGAGGATATTGAGGTTGTTAAGAAAGCGATTGACGAACTCACAACTGCATCAAATGGCATAGTTTCAAAGATGTATCAATCGGCAAATCCAAACGGCGCAACTGACGCTGGCAATGCTGGAAACGACACAAACAACAATAACAACAATAATAACGGCGAAGACCCAGTTGTTGATGTTGACTAATCAAAATGCTTTTCTAATTGCAATGTTTTTTGTTAAGAATTTAATATTTCAACAAACTTTCATTAAAGGAGCAATATGAACTCGGAAGAATATTTAGGAAAAACTATTAAAGTGGTTATTGACAGGAAAATGGGTTCAAAACATCCAAAACACGGTTTTGTGTATCCAATTAATTATGGATATATTCCAAACACAATTTCAGGTGATGGAGAGGAATTGGATGCGTATGTTCTTGGCGAGTTCACTCCACTTGAAAGTTTTACTGGAATTGTGAAAGCAATAATCCACAGAACAAATGACAACGACGATAAACTTGTTGTTATGCGTGAAGATAAAAACTACACTGATGAGCAAATTAAGGCTCTTACGGAATTTCAAGAACGATTTTTTAAAAGTGAAATTATAAGACAAAATTCTCATGGTTGTGAAAAAGTAAAATAATTAAAACTAATGTGAGGAGTTTTTATGAGTGGCAAAATTTTTGTGGAAGTTAAGAAGCAAACGGAACTTATGGGCGTTTGTTTAAGGCTTTCTGACTACAAAAATAGGTATCCATTTTTAGCTAAAGATTTAAAGAATTATCCTTATCTTGACGAGGTTAATGAATACTTCATAAAGTTTTCTTCTCATAAGGCAATTCAAACATTAAATGAAATTATTAAATTAGGCTTTTCCTATGATGCCCCTTACGCAATTATTCTTTATGTGGATGATGATTGGAATTTTCACGGACAAAATTATTATCCTTTTGTTGACAGATTGAAAAAATCTCCATTAGTTTTAAAATTTATGGAAGAATTAAAAGATTTTGTTAAAGAAACCAAGTTTGAGGAATTTTTTGCAAAGCATAAAAATTATTACGAAGAAGAAATCAAGAACTTTAATGAAAGTATGCCACTTGATGATATTCTTCCATATATGAGAAAATTTTTCCATAAAGATTTTGATGAAAACGAATTTCATGTGGTTTTGGCACTTCTTTCAACAGGTGGAGGGTATGGTCGCAATGATTTTACTTTAAAAAATTTTTATTGCGTAGAAAGCAAAAGGCAAAAAAATGGTGGTGAGGCAAACAAAAAGTGGGGAATTAACACTGCTACAGGGCGTTCGCATTACTTACATGAATTTTGTCATCCCATTGTCAATCCTGAGTCTGATAAAAATTTAGATAAAGTTGAAAAGCCTGATATGCCAAAAGAAGAATACGAAAGACTGTGTGCAAGTGCTTATCCAAGTTTTTATAGCATCGTGAATGAGTATATCATAAGAGGAATTCAACTTTGCTATATTCAAGATTGTAAAGAGGATGTTCAAGATTTTCTTGCATTAAACGAAAGACTTGGTTTTAATAAAAAAGTTTTAATGGACTTAGCAAAAAGATTAAACAAATTTAAAAATTCAAACCTAAAGTTTGAAGATGAATATGTGGATATTGCAAACACGATTGCAAAATCTTATAATGAAATGAATAAAGGGAAAAATTATGGCGAATAAGGATTATTATCAAGTTTTAGGAGTGGATAAGAATGCGAGTGCGGATGAAATTAAGTCAGCATATCGTAGGCTCGCCAAAAAATATCACCCTGACCTTAATAAAGCCCCAGAAGCCGCTGAGAAGTTCAAGGAAATCAATGAGGCGTATGAAGTTTTAGGCGACGATAAAAAGCGCGCTAACTACGACCAATTTGGCTCTGCTGACGGACCACAATTCTCAAATGCTGGTGGCGGAGGTTTCTCTGATTTCTTCGGCGGTGGCTTTGGAGGCGGTTTCGGCGGAGGATTTTCCGATATTTTCTCTGACATTTTTTCCGCTTTTGGAGGAGAAAGGCGTTCGCGCGTGTCGGAGAGAGGAGAGGATATTAATCTTGCTATGAAACTTAGTTTTGAAGAAGCCATATTTGGCGTGAATAAAACAATCACTGTTTCCAAAATTCAAACTTGTTCCGATTGCTCTGGAACAGGGGCAAAAAACGGAACAGCATTTTCCACTTGCCCTGATTGCCGAGGTGTTGGGCGTGTTAGAATTCAACAAAACACCATGTTCGGCACAACGATTAGGGAGGCAAATTGCCCTAAGTGCGGTGGAACTGGAAAGATTATTAAGGATAAATGTGCAACTTGTGGTGGCAAGGGATACAAGCGTGTGCAGAGTCAAATCACAGTTAAAATTCCAGCGGGTATTGACGACGGTCAAACTGTTCGTATGCGTGGCGAGGGTAATGCTCCACTTGGCAAAGGCATTAACGGCGATTTGAACATAAGAATCAGCGTTGCACCGCACAAACTGTTTAAGCGTGACGGCATGAACCTGTCTTATGACCTCTATGTGCCATTCACAACCCTTCTTCTTGGTGGAAAAGTGGATGTTGCTCTTCCAAAAGGCAAATTCGCGCTTGACATTAAGGAAAGAACGCCAAGTGGCACAATTATGCGCATCAAAGGAAAGGGTGTTAAGGCACTTAATAAGGAAAGTTACGGCGACCTTCTCATCACACTGAAAAGCGAACCACCAAAATCGCTTACGGCGTCGCAGAAGGAAATGTTGCAAAAACTTTCCAACTCCTTTTCGGAAAGCGATTTTCCAAAATACAAAGATTTCAAAAAGAGCAATTTATAACGCTCTTTTTTCTTTTTTCTTAAAAATTGCTTGAAAAAAAGATAATATTGTTGTAAAATAACATCGAGGAGAAAATATGAGAAGATTTTTTGGTGAAAAAAATGGCGATAAAATTGTGATTAAAGGGGATGAGTATAACCATTTGAAAAATGTTTTGCGTCTTAAAGTGGGCGCAGAGGTTTTGGTTAGCGTCAACACCCCTGTGGAATATGTTTGCGAAATTGTTTCGCTTGGCAAAAACGGCGCAACTTGCAAGATAAATGGCGAGCATGAATGTGTGGGAAATCCGAATAAGGACATCACTCTTTTTCAGGCTATCACAAAAGGGCCAAAATTTGAGTTCATCGTGCAGAAAGCAACCGAAATTGGAATTACAAGGGTTATTCCTTTTGTCAGCGACTTTGTGATTGCAAAAGTTAGCGAGCATAAAAAGGATAGGCTGGATGGCATCATTGAAAACGCTTGCAAGCAATGCGAAAGAACAATTAAAACCATTGTGGAAGATGTGGAAACGGTTGACAGCATAATCGAAAAATTTAAGGACTACGACATTGTGCTTTTCGCCAATGAACGCACTGATGTTGGTAAGGAAATCACTAAACTTACGAAATACAAAAAGATTGGCATCATCGTTGGCTCTGAGGGCGGTTTTTCGCAGAGAGAAAAAGAGAGATTTATTGATGCTGGCACAGTTTCCGTGTCACTTGGCAGAAGAATTTTGCGTTGCGAAACGGCATCTGTTGCCATGATGAGCATGGTGTCGATTATGAGTGGAAACTAAGATGAAAATTGCGGTTATAACACTTGGTTGCAAAGTTAATAAATATGAGAGCGATGCTCTCATTTTTACTCTGCGTAATTCTGGCAACGAGGCGACGGATAAGTTGGAGTTTGCAGACGCTTACATAATCAACACCTGCGCTGTCACAAACGAGGCGGAAAAAAAGAGCAGACAGATGATTGAGCGTTGCAGAAAATTTAATAAAAATGCCAAAATTTTTGTGATTGGTTGTGCAAGTCAAAACAGACCCGCTCAGTTTCAAGATAAGGGCGTCACATATCTTCAAGGCGTGGCAAACAAAATGGAAATCTTAAACCACTTAAACGAAACTGGAAATGAACTTTATCCACTTCCAGAAAATTATGAAAACAATATGTTTTCTGCACAAACCTTGTCACGAGCGTTCATAAAGGTGCAAGACGGATGCAACAATTTTTGCACATATTGCATAATTCCATATCTTCGCGGAAGAAGCCGTTCAAGAGATATGCAAAGCGTGGTGGAGGAAGTGGGGAAACTTCCAAACAGCGTGAAAGAGGTTGTGCTTGTTGGCATTGATGTTTCAAGTTATGAGCAGAATGGCAAAAAGGCGCTTATAGACCTACTTGAAAAGTTAGATAAGTTTAATTTGCGTTTGAGGCTTTCTTCCATGGAAGATAATTTGGTGGATGAAGATTTTGTTTTACGCTTAAGCAAACTCAAAAACTTTTGCCCGCATTTTCATTTATCACTTCAAAGTGGAAGCGATGAAGTTTTGAAAAAGATGAACAGAAAATACACCACAGCGCAGTTTTTAAATTCCGTGAACCTAATTAGAAAATACTTTCCACTTGCTGGCATCACAACCGATGTTATTGTGGGCTTTCCAACTGAAACAGAGGAGAATTTTTTGGAAACGGTGGAGTTTGTGAAGAAAGTTGAGTTTTCCAATCTTCACATCTTCCCTTACTCTAAGCGTGACGGCACGGTGGCGTCGAAACTTTATAAGGACCTTCCAAAACAAGTTAAAATGGCAAGGTGGAAGAGGTTAGAAGAGGTGGCAGAAAAGTTGAAAGCCGATTTCATTCAAAAAAACACAACTTTTGAAGTTTTGATTGAGGAAGAAGAGGACGGCTATTTTGTTGGATACAGCAAAAACTACATAAGGTGCTATTTCAAAGGCAATCTCCGCGCTGGCGACATTGTGAAAGGAAAACTTAAACAACCATTTAAAAACGGCGCTTTGTGTGAAATTTAAGAAAAACACTTGACAAACGTGTTAAAAATGCTTATAATATCATAAGTATACTGAAAATGAAAGGTGGTGAGAAAGTTGACAACAGTCAAGGTTGGCGAGAACGAGTCTCTTGAAAGCGCGCTTAAAAGATTTAAAAGAAAATGCCAAAAAGACGGCATTATTGGCGATATAAGAAAGAAAGAAGCATATGAAAAGCCAAGCGTTAAAAGAAAGAAAAAAAGCGAAGCAGCAAGAAAGAGAGCAAGAAAAAGAGGATAAAAAATCGGACAAACAAGTCCGATTTTTTTAATCAAATTTGATAAAACGCCTATCTTCACCGAAGAAACGACCTAACAAATTTTAGAACGAAAGACACCAGTAGTTTTTCATCCCAAAATTTTTGAGAATCAATTTCCAAAAGCAAATTTGTGAAAATTAAATTTTGCTCAGGTGTTAAAGATTCTCGCAATTGTTTTGCAAGTTTGAAATCATTAAAAGACACTATCTTTTTTTCGGCTTCAAGCTCTTTTTTAAATTCGTTATAAATAACTTCTTCCATATCAACTCTAAATACCATTTTTTCTCTCCTTTATATTTTGTATAGTAATATTATAAATAATAAATAATATAAAGTCAAGTAAAATAGAGTATATTTCAATCTAAATAGAATAATTTTAATTTTTTAATAAATTATAATAATTCTATGAAAATTGAGTAAAATTCAATAGAGGTTGAGATATATGGTAGACATAGTGAGAAAATTGGAAAATATAAGAGCAAATCGTGGTTTGTCAGTCTATAAAGTGACGCAACTTGCCGAAATTTCTCAACAAACATATTATTCTTGGATAAAAGACAATGTTATGCCGTCAATGACTTCGCTTAAAAAGGTTTGCAATGTGTTGGGAGTGGAAATTACTGATATTTTGACAGATGATAGTGATAGTTTAGAATTTGAAACACTTAAATCAAAATGGAACATGATGACTCTTAGTCAAAAACAATCAATTATGTCGATTATTGACAATTATATAAATAATAATTTTAAATAAAAATCCGACACTGCGGATTTTTTTATAGGTCCTCATATTTTGTTAGTTTAACTCCTGCCTCAGCGCATATTTGGCGAGAAAATTCGTCTGGATAGCCCTCTTTATAGATAACCTCTTTGATACCTGCATTGATTATCATTTTTGCACAAACAACGCAAGGTTGGTGGGTGCAATATAGAACACATCCATTCAAACTGACACCTTCTTTTGCTGCTTGAATTATGGCATTTTGTTCGGCATGGGCGGCGTAGCAAATTTCAGCATGAGTGCCAGACGGAATTTGCTTAACATTTCGCATACATTCTCCGCGCTCCACACAGGTTTTCACTCCTGCGGGCGCGCCATTATAACCAGTTGTCATGATGCGCTTATCTTTCACAATCACGGCGCCAACTTTTCGCCTTAAACAACTTGACCATGTGGCAATATGTTCGGTAAGTTCCATAAATCTCTTGTTCCACTTATCCATTTTTTTCCTCCTAAACTAAGTATATTAACGAAGTATAAATCTTTTCACGAAATTTGTCAAATTTCTTTGACAAAAATGTGTGGTTATGGTAAGATTTTCTGGTTAAAAGGAGAAAGTATGGATAAGATTTTGAAAGTTAAAGGTTTTGGCGAGGTGGCAGTGCGACCTGAAAAAATTTGTGTTTTTCTTACGCTAATTAGCACAAACAAGAATTTTAAAATAGCGCTAAGTGAAGTGGAGGTGCAAAAGCATTTGTTGTTTGAAAGTCTAATAAAAGCTGGGCTCAAGGAAGAAAGCGCCACTGTTTCGCATTACGATGTTAGGCAGGAATATGAATATCCACAAAATGTTAAAAGGTTTAAGGGGTATAGAGTTTCAGAAGGCGTGGAGGTTAAGTTTGATTTTAACACTCAAAAACTTAGCGACCTTATTGAGCAAATTTCTCTAAGGTTCACTCCAAGCATAAGTGTCTATTTCACAGCGGATAGGGAAAACTATGAAGCCACTCTTCTTGAAAAGGCGGTTGGGGATGCTGAAAATAGGGCAAAAATTTTGGCAAAGGCAAGCAAAACAAAACTTAAAGGAATCAGACACATTTTCTATGGAGTAAACGACGAAGCCACAGTTTCTTATGAACAACCGGAAGGCGCACTTATGAAAAGCGCATCGTTTAATGATGTGAGTGTGGACGACATCAAATTTTATGACACAGTTGTTGTTGAATGGGAAATTGAATAATTTTTGTTGTTTTAAATAAAAAATTTAATTTTTTTTCATATTTATTAGTTTTTTTTGCATAAAAATGATATTATATAGATAAGGAGGGCGGACTTATGGCTAAATATGGAAAAGATTATTTTGGCTGGAACAGAGTTCTCAGCATCATCTTGGCAATCATTCCTGTCACTGCTTTCATTTTGGGCTTTGTGACAAGAATTGCAGAAGGCAAGATTGTTGCAGCAATTGTGAGAATTATTCTTGGCTGGAATATCATTTAGCTTGTTGACCTTGTGCTTATGATTGTCAATGGTCAAATCTGGCGCTTGATTGATTGCTAATTAATTTAAAAAAAGAAGTGTAATTTAATTTACACTTCTTTTTTCATTATTTTTTCTTCTTTTCAGAAGTTTTTGTTTCCTCGCTTGCGTCGTTTTTTTTCTTTTCCTTTTTCGCTTTGCTGAGTTGTTTTTGTTTTGCGTCATGTTCAAGGTATTTCTTTCTTTCAAGTGAAAGGAGATATTCAGGCGAGTTAACATTTTCAAGTTGATGTTTCAAGATGTCAATCTTTTCGGTGATCACTGCGCGTTTTTGTGCGAAAAGTTTGAATTCTTTTTCTGTTGATTTGGAAACTTCTTTATTTTCCTCTTTTCTTAAAGCCACAACTTTTTCTTTATGCTCTTTCTCTAAGGAGGCGAGTTCGTTTTCAAATTTTTGGATGTTGTTTTCAAGTTCGCTTGCTTGTTTTGCTCTCTCATCCTCTGCTTCCTTGCGGATAGTGTCGTGATGGATGGAGCCTTTTCTGTCGTAAGTTTCTTGACGCTTAGTTTCAACTTTTTGAATTTTAATCTTTCTTGTGAAGTAGCCAACAACTGCAATCACAATGGCAAGGGCGGTGATGAGGGTGGAGATTAAGATAAGCCAAGTGAAATCGTCGTTATTTGTTGTTGTGTCGCCAGTGTCGTCTGATGTTGAATCGTCAGTTGTGCCGTCGCCTTCTTCGTCTGCTGGGGTTTCAGTTGCAAAAACATGGTCGGTGTTAACATCATATTCACTTCCTTCCATAAGTTCAACTGCCGAGTCATAGTCGCGGGAGGCGTTATCTTCGTCAGACGCAATTTCAGTGAAGTTGAAATCATAAACAACCATTGTTCCTGTGGTGGAAGCGCTGTCGCTTACAAGTGCGATGTGCAAGGTTGAGGATGCGTCTTCAGTTGCATGGATGTGCATGGTGTATTCAGTGTATTCCTCATTTGAAACAAGCCCTGTCATATAGTCGAAACCAGAAAGCCCAACTGTTGCACCATAGGTATGTTCATCTGCTTTGAATTCGTTATTTTCGTCGGTGGAAACATAGTCGAAATTGGTTTTAAGTTTAAATGTTATTGTGTAGTAGTTTCCACTTGTTAAGTCGAAGGTGAACAAACTGTTAATTGTGTAGTTTGCATTTGGTGTTCTGTTGCTTAAAAGGAAAACATTTTGTTCTTCCTCTTCTTCGCTGAGTCTAAATTTGGTGTAGTCAGTTTCAAAGAAGGAGGAGTTCACAATTCCGCCAACACCATCTTCGCTGTAGCCTGTTGTTTCATAGGCACTTGACGAGAAATCTTTAAGATTGTTGGAAATGTTGTTGGTTGGAAGGTTCAAATAGTAGTCGGTCATGTCAACGCGATGTGTTAAGTTTGTTTCGGTTACATTGGAGTATTCATCTGTGTCGCTGGAAACAAGGCTGAAGTTGTCGAAGTATGCAAAACCAACTTGAGTGTCCTCATCGTTTCCAAATTCAATTTCGATGTAAACATTTTCAGCACCAGCAAAGGTTTCAAAATAGATTTCATATTCTTCCCAAACTGAGCTGGAAACATCTTTACCTTCAAACAATAAAACATCATCTTCGTTGTAAATTCTTACATTGAATTTTGCATATTGTGTTGGTTCAATCGACATGGTTTTGAAATTGAAGGAAAGTTTGTAGAAGGAATTTGCCTCCATGGTGAAAGTGGAGGAGGTGAGTGTTTGTGCACTGGAATTATAGTTCGCAAGCATCAAGATGTTGTTGGAATATTCGCTTGAATTTGAAGAACTTAAAGGATTTGCAAAACTTGCCCAAAGATATGGATTTTCTTCGCCTTTTTCAAGATTGTTTAAATATTCTTGCTTATAGAAATCGTATTCGCTTGCCTTTGTGTTGATAACTCCGCCAAAGTTTAAGCCACCATCGCTTTCGATTGTCCATCCAGAAGGAGCAAGTGGATAGGAGTTAGTTGTGTTTTCTGTTGAGTTGAAGTAGCCATTAGTGATTGTGGCAGAGGACTCAGTTTCATGAAGAGTCACTTGATTGTCGGCATTTGAGAACTCTTCATAAGTCACATTTTCCACTTTAATGTCGTCGAACACCACACAGCCAGTTGCGCTTTCGCTTTCAGAACCAAGGCCAAGAGCGATGTTGACATAGGAGTTGTAGAAGTCGGAGCCTTTAACATATATTTCCAATATGTTATAGTTGTTTTCAAAATTGTTTTCTGCATTTTCGGTTGCTGTTGCACTTCCGCTTGCAAGGGCATAGCCATAAGTTTCATTTTCGTCGCTTGAGGTCAAGTTGTTTTCTTCAATAACTCTGCTGTTTTCACGGATGTTTAAGTAAACATTGCCTTCGTCTAAGGAGGAAATTTTGTAGTAAACTGAAATCTTATAATAGCCATGCATCTTGATTTCAACATCTTTGGAAGTGGCTTCAACATAGTCGTTATCAGCCCAAAGCACAAGTGCTTGATTGTTTTCTTTAATGGTCAGTTCGCCGTCATCATCTATTTTGGCGTCAACATGAAGGTTGGAGCCTGTGAAGTCGTGGCCAGTCACTCTTTCAAAGCCTTCATCGGAGTTGAGAGAGATGATTCTTGCATTGCCGTTTCCAGATTTCGTCCAGCCGTTGAGGGCGGTGACATCAAGTGTGTTTTCAAAGTCGAAATTATTTTCGCTTGGCATTGTGATGGAATTATCTTCGTTGAAACTTATGAATTTCACAGCACTTTGAGATTCTTCATTTTGTGTGTAGAACATACTGTCTTTATAGTCAAGATAGGTGGAGAAGAAATGGTTTTCACTGTATTTTTGCACTTGAACATCGTCGAAGAACACAACTCCAGTGCTGTCCATTCCATAGTGGTCGCCACCAAGCCAAAGTTCCAAGTTCACGGTTTGTTCGCTGTTTCCTGTTTCAATAAAGAAGAAGAATGTTGTCCAGTTTTTAGTTAAAACTTTTTCAAAGGAAAGGTCCATTTCTTCGCCGTCGTTATTCTTTAAACCTTTAACATAAATAGATGCAGTGCCGAATTGATTAAGGTCAGTGTATTCTTCAGTAAGGTTATACCACGCTTCGCCAGACCTTAGATAATAGCTTCCAGAAGAGCCTGATTCGCTTGGTCTATACTCGATGTTTGAGGTGAAGTAGTCTGAATTAGCGCTAAATGTGAAGCGAACTTGACTTGGCTCAGCATAGTAGGTGGTGCCGTTTTCAGCTCTAATTAAAATGTAGTCTTCATACTCTTCATATTCGGTCACGGTTATATCTTCGCTTATTGTTTCACTGTCTTCAGTTTCAGGATTGGTGATAACGCTTAAACCTGATCTTAAAGTTAATGAGGTAATATTTTGAGTGCTAACATAAATTGGAGTGTTCACAGCATTGATTTCACGCATAAAACCAACATAATCGCCGTCGAAATAAAAAACATTTTCTGCTGTTACTTCGCTGTCGAAGTTGCCTTCGCGTGTAAGTTCCTTGTGAGCATAGCGTGTGCGACTGTTATAAGTCATTTGCAAATAGTCGCCAAAACTTGTGCTGTTGAAGTTTGCTCTTGTGATGGAAACATCGCTGGAAACATTTCCTCTTTGTGTGTAGGTCTCTTTTGTTTCATAGTTCGTGTCGCTTTTAACTGAAACTTGGAATGTGTAGTAGGAATTTGCTTCCAAGGTAACAGAGTTCGATGCAAAACCTTCTCTTGTTGTTCTTGTGCTGACATTTGCAGTTTTAGAGTTGATCATTAAAATTTGATTATCGCCAGTTTCTGAGTTAGGAAGGCTGGTGCCTGGGTTCACAGAAAGATAGAAAGAGTTTTTCTTATAGTTTTCAAACCTAGAACCAACATTGATAATTCCAGCAGTTGAACTGTTGTCGTCAACCTGTTTCGACCAGCCCGATGGATTTGTGCTTATGGAAGTGATGTTACTACTATTAAAGTTGTTATTAGTTAAAGAAACAGGCTCCATATATTTATTATAATAATAGGTTGTTGAAGCCTCAGCCGAAGCAAGACTTTCAATGTAGGCACCTAAAACACCAGTGACAACAATAGGCATCAAAAGTGCCAAAACGATAAGACAAATTTTTGTGTTAAGTAATCTTAATTTTTTCATAAACCACCCGTAGTTAGAATTTAACTATAACATTATAATACATATAAACAAAAAAATCAAATATTTTCTTAAAATTTATCAATAATATTACTATGATGTCGAAAAATTTGGAAAAAAGAGAGCAATTTTTAATGGCAAAAGAGGATAAATTGACGGGTAAAGAGCAATTTATTTTAATCTTGTGTGGCGTCATTATCGGCTTTATCAATGGCTTTTTCGGCGGTGGCGGAGGAATGATTTGCGTTCCTTTACTTGAAAATGTGCTTCATTTAAACAACAAATATTCTCATGCGACAGCAATCGCGGTTATTTTTCCAATTTCTTTCGTTAGCGCCATAATCTACATTTTTTCTGGCACATTGCAAACAATTCCTTTTGTGACAGTTGGCTCTGGCGTTGTGCTTGGCGGGATAATTGGCTCGTATTTCCTTAAAATTCTTCCATCAAATGTCGTTCGCATAATCTTTGCCATCATCATGCTTTTAGGCGGAATTAGGCTTCTTTTTTAGGAGGAAAAATGATTTATGTTATATATGTGCTTGTTGGCATAATTTCTGGCATATTTGGCGGACTTGGCATGGGAGGTGGAACTCTTTTAATTCCAATTCTCACAATTTTTCTAGGCTTTGACCAAAAGTTAAGCCAAGGCATCAATCTTTTAAGTTTTCTTGTTATGGCAATTTTTTCGCTTATCATTCACTACAAAAACGGCTACATCGCCACAAAGCACCTTTTTTGGATAATTATTCCAGCAGTGATTTCTTCCGTGCTTGGCGCTTTTGCCATGACACTTATTCCTTCCAAAATTTTAAAGATGATTTTTGGGGCGTTTCTTTGCGTGCTTGCGGTTATTGAATTTATCAAGGTGTTTAAGAAGGATAAAAGCAAGAAGAATGAGAAAATCGCCAAAAAATAGTTTACAAAATTTGTTTTTTATGCTATATTTATCATAAGTTTTTGCATAGGAGGCAGATATGGTTGATAAACAAAAGTGTATTGGATGCGGAACTTGCGTGGCTATTTGCCCAGTTGGCGCAATTTCTTTCGACACCGACGGCAAAGCACAAATTGACAAGGCTAAGTGTATTCATTGCGGGGCTTGCCAATCAAGTTGTCCAGTAAGTGCCATCGATTTAAACAAGTAATCACGAGGAGATTTATGGAAAATATAGCATTCATTCAACTAACTGAAAGAAAAATTGAACTTAAAATCATTCAAACAAGGGCGGGACGCTATCGCATTTTAGAGGAAGTTATCAATCAATACGATTTGACGGACGACTTAACTAAGGAATGTTTGTTTACGCCAAAATCAAGACAGGATATTTTGAAAATATTGAATATTTATAGATATACCATTGAAACATATAATGTCAGCAAAATGGTGGCATTTGCTTCAAACATCATTGTGAAGGCAAGGAACTATCGCGGACTTTTGGATGAAATTTACACGCACACTGGCATGAATTTCATTTTAACCAATGATGAAGAAGAAGTTAAAGATGTCTATCAAGCACTCATTTCAAAAATCGATGTTTCAAAGGGTGCGGGTGTTTATATTGCTGGCTATCGCACTTATGTTTTCAAGTTCAACAGGCGCAGTGTTAACGATTTTTGTGTTGTGCCATATGGATATATAAACTTAACAGAAAACTTCTCTTCAAAAGCGGAAAGGATTTCTGCCGTTAAAAAGGAACTTAGAGATTGCCAGATTATCAAAACTTTCGACGAGGAAATTTTGGTTGGTGCTGGCGTGCCATATATTGACATTTCTCGCGTTGCCAAGAAACTTCAAAGAAACGCAGTGGAAATCGACAATAACTATGAACTAAATAAAGATAGTTTTGAAAAAGTTGTTGCTTTTGTTAAAGACCTTGATGTTGAAAAAATCAAAAAAATTAAAGGGCTAAGTTTTGAAGGAAGCGACAGTTTGCAAGGAGGGCTGGCAATCATCGAGGCTATGTTCGACCTATTTAAAAACGACTATATTGTTGTGACCGATGCCAATAAAATGGAAGGAAAGATTATTGAAAACCTTGTTGGCGCACCAGTGGAGAGATATTCCGACCTTCTTTTAAACAGTTTAGACAGTTATTATGAATTTAAAAAAGAAGGCTTGTCGATTAACGCTAATGTCTATAACATGGCAATTCTTCTTTTCAAGCAACTTAAAGTTGTTCACAAACTTTCAAGAGTTTATGCAAAACCTCTTAAAATCGCCTCATATATGTTCGACAGCGGTAAATTTATTGACTTTAAAAACTATGAAAAACATGGTTTTTATGCCATTTTAAATTCCAACATCGTGGGTGCGTCGCAAAAGGATATTTTGATTGCAAGTTTTGCTTGTTCCTGCCAAAACATAGACAACTTTAATTTGCAAGAAATCTTAAAATTCAAGGATGTTTTAAACGACGAAGATGTCGATGCTATAAGGAAATTAGGCATTTTGGTTAAACTTGCAGTCACTTTAAATGCCTCTCGCAAAAATGTTATCTCCGACATTATTTGCGACATCTTAGGCGACTCTATCATCATGAAAACGGTGGTTAAAAGTGACCCTTCTTTCGAGATTATGCAAAGCATGAAATTGCAAGATGATTTTAAGAAAATTTTTAAGAAAAGTTTGCAAATTATTTAACTTATAAATATCATAAAATTAAACATAATAAATAGTATTAACAATTTGTTGATTTTTGATGTAAATAATAGAAAAACTTTTTAGGGAATTGTATGGAGAAGAAGGGCGGAGTTTGGAGAATTTTACTTATCATTGGCATAGTAATAGTTGCAGTGTTACTATGCTATTTTTCCGTTGTACTTTACTTTTACTGCACAAAAACAAATGATATTTCCTCTAAACTTTCGCTTTTCAACCTCTTTTCCGACGAGCAAGTGGGCGAAATGTATCAAGATGTTTCGTATGAAATTAAAAATGGCGAGGATGACACATATTACGGTGTTAATGTGAACGAAAATGGCTACCTTTTAACTGTTGCGCATAATGTGGATGAAAACGAGGAATTTCTTGCATTCAGCAAAAATGGCACAGTGTTCAACGGCGAACTTGTGTTTTGCGATGATAACTATAACCTTGCAGTTATAAAACTTTATGATTTGCAAGACAGCGAAAAAGTGCTCAGTTTGCCATATGTGAGACTGAGCGGAGTTTCTTTCTTTAATTCTTCATATATCTCAATTGGCAAAACCAGTGATGAAGAAATTTCCACTGCAACAAATGTTGACTACACCTATCAAGCAATAAGTTTAACCACTCAGCACGACGGCATTGATGTTGTTGACAGCATCTACACAAACGCCATTATGTTTGAAAGCGAAAATGATTCTTACGGACTTTTTGATAAGCGAGGAAATTTAGTTGGGCTCACTTATGCCTATGCCGACACCTCAGAAGGAAGGGAATATTTTGCAATTCCTGTTGATTTATTTGACAACACATTAAATAAAATTATATCATTAAATGGAGAAAGGCTTCAAAACGCACTTGTCAACAGTTTGCACGGCTATGATATGTTTGAATTTGAACAATATCTTTCCTATCCAATATCCGAGAGTTCTGGCGTTGACCAAATTTTCTTTGATGGCGCTTGGCAGATTGTGGATGAAAATGTGCATTCCTATTATGCTTCTGGCTTAGACGGCTTCTATCTCACAGAAAATTTAACATATAACGAAACTGTGATTCCAAAAGGCTCAATGATTCAAAGTGTGACTTACAACAATTTTTCCTATCAAATCACTGTAAGGCTTGATTTAGTTGATTTGTTGTATCAAGCAAACACTTGCGAAACTTTAACAATAACCTACACTAATATGCAAACAGGAGAGCAGACAGAGACACAAATTTTAGTTTAAAAGAGGTGTGTATGAGAAAATATAAATACGCCATTGAAATGGGTGGAGGCTTCACCAACATATATGTGAAAGGGCAAGGTTTGGCACTTAAAGAGCCAACGCTTGTTGCTGCTGAGCCAACAGAAGAAGGGTATAAGGTGATTGCACTTGGTTTGGATGCCAAACGCTTGGTTGGCAAAACCAAGGAAAACATTGAAATTTTCACACCTTGTGTTTATGGCGAACACAGCAATTATGAATATAGCGTGGTGCTTTTAAAACATCTTCTTTCAAAAGTTGGATTTAAACCAAATGAAGATAATGTGCTTTTCTTAACACCTTGCGGAATCACTGCACATGAAAAGGATAACATTTTAAGAGTGTGCGAGTCTGTTAACATGGGCTATGTCGATTTAATTCCAGCGGTTATCTGCTCCTGTGTGGGCGAGGGAAGAAAGATTGACGGTTCAAATGTTCACATGGTTGTTAACATCGGCGGAACTTACACCGACATCGCCGTTATAAATATGTCTAACATCATGAAAGGAGCAACTCTCTCAATAGGCGGAAAATCTATCGACGCTTCCATTGTAAATTATCTTGCATATAAAGACGAACTCGTGATTGGACTTTCAACTGCGGAAATCCTTAAAAATGATGTGGGAAGTTTGTATGAAAACGACACTCTTAACATGGAAGTGACAGGTGTTGACCTTAAAACGAAATCGCCAAAAACAGTGGTTATAAGTTCCTATGACCTATTGAACGCCATCGAGCCATTTTTTGCGGAAATTGTTAGAGCCATCGACACCACAATCAACACTTTGCCACCAGAGGTTGTGACTGACATCATAAACAATAAGATTTTGGTGTGCGGAGGCGTGGCAAAACTTCAAGGCTTGGAGCATTTCTTTAAAAAACATCTTAAATATCCAGTGCAAATTTCCGAGGACACTGACTATATCACAAGTTTGGGCGCGGGAAAACTCCTTTCCGACCAACCACTTCTTGAAAGCGTGTTAAAAAGATTGTAATTCATAATTTTAACAAATACTTATCAAAATCTTTAAAAATAAGCATGATTTCGACATTAAAATTTCAATTTTTCTTTGAAAATAGAATTTCAAATCGAGTGTGATAAAACAAAAAATCCACTAAATTTGCGGTTGAAATTGCTAAATTAGTGGATTTTATTTTAATATTATTCTTTAATTTTATCTTCAAGTTTTTCTTCCTTTTCCTCTTGCTTACTTGCGGAAATAAGTTTTGTTTGGCAATCAAGCAAAGCGTTTTGTATAGAATTAGCAGTGCGTAGAAACATATCAACATTTGTTTTTACAAGAGGGAAATTTATATCTCCTGTTTTATTGCCAGCATCTTGAAGTGAAGAAAGAATTGGAAAATTTTCTCCAACTTTACCCTTTATGTTTTTGTGTGTTTGCGTTTTAAGTTCGTTAGCAATTGCATTCGCAACGTCTAAAATTTTTAATGCTTCATTAAGATCATTTAATGCACCCTTTCTTTTTTCTTCAACAGTCATATTTGCTCTCCTTATGCTAACATTTTACCACAACCTATTTATGTTGTCAATAGGTAATTTTTTGCTTGTGTTTAATTTTACTTTGTGCTTTAATCGTTTGCAAAAATTTTAGGCGGTGTGATAAAATGAAATCATGGAAAAATTTGACATCAATTCTCTTAACGACGAACAGAAGAAAGCCCTCTATGAAACCGAGGGTGTTGTGCTTGTGACGGCGGGCGCTGGAAGTGGAAAAACGCGCCTTTTAACTCACAGAATTTGTCATTTAATTTTGGATAAACACATTTCTCCATACAACATTCTTGCCATAACTTTCACAAATAAGGCGACAAACGAAATGAGAGAGCGGGTTCTAGCTATGTGCGATTGCAACATTTGGATTTCCACTTTCCACTCGATGTGCGTGCGAATTTTAAGGCAAGAAATTGAAGTTTTGGGAGATTACACAAGAAATTTCACAATAATCAGTGAAACCGACCGCGATAAAATTTTAAAAGAGATAATAAAAACGCTAAATCTCGACGAGGAAGATTTGGAAAAGGTGGAAATGCACCTTGACAACATCAAAAACAAAGGGCAGGATATAGAGGAATATTTTAACTATTTGATGCAGTTTGGCAACAAAAACAATTTGAAGAATTATTATCAAGCGGTTTGTTTATATGAAGAAAGGCTGAGAAAGAGCAATAGCCTTGATTTTGACGATTTGCTTAATATTACGCTTCAAATTTTCAATAACTATCCAGAGATTTTGAATAAATATGCTGAAAGGTTTAGGTATATTTTGGTGGACGAGTTTCAAGATACCAATCTTGTGCAGTATAAGCTTATTAAACTTCTCTCTTCCGTTTGGGGAAATCTTTTTGTTGTTGGCGATGAGGACCAGTGCATCTATTCTTGGCGAGGAGCAAACTACAGAAATATTTTAAATTTGAAAGAAGATTTTAAAGATGTTAAAGTTTTTAAATTGGAAAGAAATTATCGTTCCAGCAAAAACATCTTGGATATTGCCAATAATGTGATTTCCAATAACAGTGAAAGGCTAGAGAAAAATCTTTGGACAGATAAAGACGAGGGGCTTCCACCAGTTATTTACACTGCATATGACGAGCGAGATGAAGCACAATTTGTGGCTCGAGAAATTTTGAACTTGGTGGATGAGGGCTATTCGTTCAGCGATTTTGCCATTTTGATGAGAATAAATGCACTTTCTCGTTCGGTGGAAGAGGGATTATTAAATTATAATATTCCATACAGGCTTTATGGCGGGCAGAAATTCTTTGAGAGAAGCGAAGTGAAAATTCTTCTTGCATATATCTCTATTTTTGTCAATCCGAAAGACGAGATTTCTCTTCTTAAAGTTATCAACTTTCCAAAGCGAGGCATCGGCGATGTGGCAATTTTGAACTTAAAAAAAGAGGCGGGAGAGAATGACTTACTTTCCTATCTAACCAGCGAAAAGTTTCAGTTTAGTAAGTATTACAGTAAACTTAAAGCATTTGTGGAAGGATATAAGAGTTTATTACATGATATGCCAGCGCTAAGCTTAGAAAAATTCGCGCAAAAGGTGTTGGAAGTTTTTGGAATTATCTCTGCCTATCAAGGAAAGGATGAAGACAGTGTTAACAGGCTTTCCAATATCGACAGTTTTCTTGCTTCCGTTAAAGAATTTGAAGAGCAAAATGAGGACCCAACTTTCATCGACTATCTTGCAAGCGTTATGCTTCGTTCTGACCAAGACGACATCGAAAACGGCGGAACGGTGAGTTTGGCGACCATCCATGCCGTGAAAGGTTTGGAATTTAAAGTGGTGTTTGTGATAGGCTTGGAAGAGGGAATTTTTCCGCTAACTCGAGCCAACAACAGCAAAAGCGAGTTGGAAGAGGAAAGAAGGCTTTTGTATGTGGCAATAACGCGAGCGGAGGAAAAAATCTATTTAACGCACGCAAATAGGCGATATATGTATGGCAAAACGAATAATGAGGTGGAAAGCCGTTTCCTAAAAGAACTTCACATTGTGGAAAAAGCGGATAAAACAAAAGTAAAGGTGCCTAAGCGAAAAGATGACTTTTTTCTTCCAGAAAAAGAGGAAGAAGCCTTTGTTAGTGGTCTGAAAGTGGGCGACAAAGTTGAGCACACAAGGTTTGGCGTGGGCAAAATTAAAGCAATATCTGGTGACGGACTTGTTGGTAGAATAGATTTTGAAGATTTTGGCGAAAAAGAACTTATGTTAAACATCGCCACACTTAAAAAATTGGAGGAGAAAGATGAATAAACTTGAAAGAATGAAATTTCTTGTTCAAGAGGTTAATAAGCATAATTATAACTACTATGTTTTAGATAATCCTACCATTTCGGATAAGGAATATGACGCGCTTTACTATGAACTTGTTGACCTTGAAAAAGAACTTGGAATAATTTTACCAAACTCTCCAACTCAGCGTGTGGGAGGCGAGGTTTTAGATAAATTTCAGAAAAAAAGACATGAAATTCGCCTATATTCGCTTAACAAAGTGAGAAGTTTTGAAGATTTGGGCGACTTTATGGCGGAAATGGCAAAATACGAGAAAAATCCAACTTTTAGTTTGGAATATAAGTTCGACGGGCTTACTGTTGTTGTGGAGTATGAAAACGGCGTGTTTAAGTCGGCAACAACAAGGGGTAATGGAGAAATTGGCGAGGATGTGACAGAGCAGGCAAAGACCATTAAAAGCATTCCTCTTGCCATTCCATTCAAAGGTCGTTTGATTGTTCAAGGCGAAGGCATGATGACGATGAAAGCCTTTAAAAAATATAACAAAACCGCCGAAATTCCGCTTAAAAATCCACGAAATGGCGTGGCTGGTGCGATAAGAAATTTAGACCCAAAGGAAACTGCAAGAAGGAGTTTGGATTATTTTTGCTATGCGGTTTTGCTTGCAGAGGGAAAAAGTTTTAAAACGCAAAAAGAAATGCATGAGTTTATTGAAGAGCAGGGCTTTTTGACGGGCGGATATTTTAAGATAATTTCCACTTTAAAAGAGGCAGAAAAATATATTGAAGAGGTGGATGAGGTCAAAAATTCGCTGGATGTGATGATTGACGGAATGGTTTTAAAACTAAACGAGGTTGCACCGCGTGAAGAAATCGGCTTTACCAACAAATTTCCAAAGTGGGCAAGGGCGTTTAAGTTTGAGGCTATGGAAACCTCCACCATTTTAAAGGATGTGGTTTGGCAGGTTGGACGCACTGGCAAAGTTTCGCCAATCGCCATTTTAGAGCCCGTGGAACTTGCAGGAGCAACAATTTCGCGCGCCACATTAAACAATATGGACGACATCAAAAAGAAAGGCGTTTTAAAAAATTCAAGAATTTTCATAAGGCGTTCTAATGAGGTTATTCCAGAGGTTTTGGGTTTGGCAGAAAAATTAGAAAATTCCACTGAGATTGAAGAGCCATCATATTGCCCATGCTGTGAAAGTAAGTTGGTGAAAAAAGGTCCGCTTCTTTATTGTTTAAATCGCGACGGATGCGAGGAGCAGATAATCAGCAGGCTCACTCACTTTGTTTCGAGAGAGGCTTTCAACATTGAAGGGCTTTCTGAAAAAACACTTTTAGCGTTATATCACAAGGTTGGTGTTTGCGAGTTTTCTGATTTATATAACCTAACTGCTGACGATTTAAGAAAACTTGACAACTTTAAAGACAAAAAAACAAACAACATAATTAATTCGATTAATCGCAGTAAGGAAGTGGAATTATATAGATTTTTGTTTGCGCTTGGCATAAACGAAGTGGGAATTAAAACAGCAAAAGATTTGGCCAAGAAATTTAAAAAATTAAATGCTATTATGAAAGCGTCGAAAGAGGAACTTCAAGAAGTTGACGATGTTGGCGAAGTTATTGCAGATAACATTGTGGAATATTTTAAAGACGAGGAAAATGTCAAGGAAATTGAACGACTGTTTAATAACGGCGTTTCCATTTTAGAGGTGCAAGAAAATGAAAATTCACTTTTTAAAAACATGACCTTTGTTTTAACTGGAACACTTGAAAATTACACGAGAAGTGAGATGAGTGCAATCATTGAAAAACATGGCGGAAATGTTTCTTCATCGGTTTCCAAAAACACCACCTATGTGCTTGCAGGAAGCGAGGCAGGCAGTAAACTTGACAAAGCCAAAAGTTTGGGCGTTAAAATAATTTCTGAAAATGATATTCTTGAAATGTTGAAAAATGCCGAAAATTGATGAAATTTTTGTGATTTTTTGCTTTAAAATGTGATTTTTTACAATTTATTCGTTTAGAAACAAAATTTCCTTGCTTGAATTTGTTTATTTATGATATAATTTGCAAAAGAGGGAAGAGTATGAAATTTATGGATTACATCTATAAAGCGCTTGGTTTTGAAACTGAAGATGTTAAGTTGGTTAAGAAAAAACCAGCCAAGAAAAACGCAACCTATAACTTGAAAGTCAGCGAAAAACTTCCTGACGAAATCGACGGCATCAAAGTTTTCTATCCTGAAAGTTTGGCGGACTGCAAAGAGAAAGCGGAGTATCTGAAAAAAGAAACGCCATTCATTTTAGATTTCAGAAAATGTTCGGCTTTTGAGAAAAATAAAATTTTAGATTACTTCGACGGCGTGATTGATATGCTTGGTGCAAAAGAGGAAGAGATTGAAAAAAATATGTATATCTTCCTGCCTAAAAATTTTGAGATTGAAATTGATTAGAGGGTTTATGAGTAAGAGTTTAAGAAACAAAATTATCGTGCTTGTGGTGCTTTCGGTGGCAATTCTGGCACTTGACCTTATAACTAAATATGTGATATGTGGAATGTTTGCTGAAAATGAAGGGATAACCGCCATTCCATATCTTTTTAACATCATTGTGGTGCACAATGAAGGTGCGGCGTGGGGAATTTTATCTGGCAACCAAATTGGGCTTATTATTTTAAGTGTCTTATTGTTCGCTTTTCTTATTTGGTATTTTGTGAAAGAGAAGAAAAAACGTTGGCTTCTTGTTGTTAGCATGGCGTTCATCTATGGTGGTTGCATTGGAAATTTATTCGACCGAATTGTGTTTGGATATGTTCGCGATTTCATTCAATTTGCTTTCTGGCAAAGTTTTCCAATATTCAATTTTGCGGATGTGTTTTTAACTGTTGGCGTCATTCTTTTTGCTATTTACCTTATCATTTTCTTGGTTAAAAAAGAAAAGAGTGAGGACGCTGAAGTTGTCAGTGCTGGCACTGGCGAAGTGACCATCGAAAAATATGAAGATGAGGAAAAATCACAAAAAAATGGTGAAAAAACAGATAAAAACGCTGAAAAAAGTGAAAATTTTGATAATTTAGACGATAAAAATGAATTTAAAGAAAATAAAAACAAAAGTAAAAAAGAATAAAATTTATGGAAAAAGTGGAAATTTTTAACGTGGAAAAGGAAGATGTGGGGAAACGACTCGATGTGTTTTTACAAGAGAAATTTCCCTCTTTTTCTCGTTCTTATTTTAAAAATTTGATTGATAGTGGCGACGTTTTAGTTGATGAGAAAGATGTTAAAAGTGGCGAAAAATTGAAAATGGGAAAAAGCGTTAAAGTGCGCTTTAAAGAGCCAGAAAAAATTTCCACTGAGGCAGAGGATGTGGACTTTGAAATCGTCTATGAAGATGACGACATTGTGGTTATCAATAAACCGCAGGGGCTTGTGGTGCATCCATGTTCGTCAACAAGACATGGCACGCTTGTGAATGGACTTCTATATCGCGTTAAAAATTTAAGTGGCATAAATGGCAAACTTAGGCCAGGCATTGTGCATAGGCTGGACAAGGAAACAAGCGGACTTCTTGTGGTTGCTAAAAATGATAAAACACACATTTCGCTTGCTGAGCAAATTAAAAACAAAACTTGCAAAAGAAACTATCTTGCCATTTTGGAAGGAAATTTAAAGGACGACGAAGGCGAAATTGAAACCAAGATTGGCAGAGATAAGAAAGACAGAAAAAAGATGGCGGTGATTGAAAACGGCAGAGTTGCCATAACCAATTATAAGGTTTTGGAGAGGTTCAAAAACGCCTGCCTTGTGGAATTTTCTTTAAAAACAGGAAGGACGCATCAAATTAGAGTTCATGCAAAGTTTTTAAACCATCCAATCATTGGCGACAAAGTGTATGGAAAGGAAGTTAAATGCTTAAATGGGCAACTTCTTCATGCTTACAAACTAACATTTATGCATCCATCCACACATAAAGAGGTTTCGTTCGAGGTCAAACCGCCAAAATATTTTGAAGAATATCTCGAAAAACTTAGGAGGGAGAGATGATATATTTCGTTAGGCACGGCAAAACAGACTATAACGAAAAAAATCTCTTATCTGGTGGAGATTTAGATATACCAATAAACGAAGAAGGCAAAAAGCAAGCGAAAATAACGGCAAAACTTCTTAAAAATGTGAAATTTGATGTGATTTTTTGCTCGCCACTTATTCGTGCAAAAGAAACTTGCGAAGAGATTTTGAAGTTTCATAAAAATGTGCAAGTTTATTTTGATGAAAGGATTGTGGAACTTAAACTTGGCAAATTAAATGGTGAGTTTGCGCAAGGTTATGACGAGTTGCTTTGGAAAATTGACGAAAAGCCAAAAATGAAAGTGAAAGAAACATTAAGTGAATTTTATGATAGATGTGCAAGTTTTTTAAATGAAGTTCGCGAAAAATATAGAGATAAAAATGTTTTAGTGGTTGCTCACAATGGCGTTGGTGCGATGTTTAAGTGGTATTTTTATGGCGAGCCGAAAGACAAAGATTTAACAAACTACTTTTCATATAACTGCGAAATTGTGAAATTTAAGTTTAATTGAGTGGCTTTTTTTAACAATTTGAAGCGCTAAAAAGTATGAAATTAGCCTATTTATAGGAAAATATTGCAAAATTTTGCTAAAAGTTTTTAAAAACTGTTGACAAAATGCTTTTTTCATGCTAAAATAAGGACATATCCGCATATATCGGGTTTTGGAAGATTGCCTTAGGCAACACCTATGATAATAGCGAGTTTGGTTAGAGGAGGTATTTAAGATGTTTGCTATCATTGAAACAGGTGGAAAGCAATATAACGTGACAGAAGGCGACATCATCAAAGTGGAAAAACTTTCAAACGCTGTTGGCGACAAAGTTAAGTTTGAAGTTCTTTTAGTTTCTGATGGTAAGAAGTTAGTTGCTGGAACACCAACCGTTAAAGGTGCAGAAGTGACAGCCGAAGTTCTTTCTCATGGCAAAGGCGACAAAATTGTTGTTTTCAAGTATAAGCCAAAGAAAAACGAAAGAAAGAAGCAAGGTCACAGACAACCTTGGACAGAAATTAAGATTGAATCCATAAAGATGTAAGATGACAAAGATTTTAATTTTCAAAAACAAAAATTTCATCACAGGGTTCGAAATTTCTGGTCATTCGGGTTATCAGGATGAAGGGAGCGACATTGTGTGCAGTGCAATTTCCACGGCAAGCCAAATGGCAGTTGTTGGAATTAACGAGGTTTTAAAACTTGGTGCATTCGTGGAAATAACAGAAGGATATTTAAAGTTAAAATTAAAAAATTATCAAAACGAAAGCGCGCAAACAGTTTTAAAAAGTATGCAATTAACCCTTCAAGAAATCGCCAAAAACTACAAAAACTATGTTAAAATGGAGGTCAAAAAAGATGTTTATTAATATTCAACTTTTTGCTCATAAAAAAGGTGGCGGTAGCACTAAAAACGGCAGAGATTCACAGTCAAAGCGTCTTGGTGTAAAGGCTTATGCTGGTCAACAAGTGACCGCTGGCTCAATTATCGTTCGTCAACGTGGCACTGCAATTTATCCAGGTGCTAATGTTGGAATTGGTAAGGACTACACACTTTTTGCTCTCAAAAACGGCAAGGTCGTTTTTGGAACATCTAACGGCAAAAAAATCGTTTCAGTTGAAAATTAATTAAAGGGCGTCATGCCCTTTTTTTGTATTTGAATTGAAAAATTTGTCGAAAAAACAATAAAGCAAACAAATTAAATAACTTTCAGCCAAATTTAGAAAAGAACAAGAGGAAAAAATGAAATACAAAGTCACATCTAACAGCATTGAGATTGAAGGAAAGGATGATTTTGTTGCAAAAGACATCTTGGAGTGCGGTCAGATTTTCGCTTTCATTAAAACCAGCACTTCCTATGTGGTGTTTTCGCGAGATTATAAAGCGGAAATTGTGGAAAACAAAAACGGCTACAAAATTCTCACAGACAATCCAACCTATTTTGAAAACTTTTTCGATTTAAAAACCGATTATGGAAAAATTAAAAAGATTTTAAGCGGTTATGAAATTCTGAAAAAGCCTATCGAATTTGGTAAGGGTATAAGAATTTTGAAGCAAGACTTGTTTGAAACACTTATAAGTTTCATAATATCGGCGAACAACAACATAAAAAGAATTCAACTCATTTTGTTTAGATTGCGTGAAAAACTTGGCGAGAAAAAAGATGGATATTTTGCTTTTCCAACCCAGCAAAAGTTGCTTGAAGTGGATGAAAACTTCTTTAAGGAAATTGGAGCAGGGTATCGGGCAAGTTATCTTTACAAAGTTTTGAGGCAGGTCGACGAAAACACGCTGGAAGAGTGGCGAAGTTTGCCAACACAAACGCTTAGAAACAAACTTATTGCGCTTTCTGGCGTTGGTCCAAAAGTTGCGGATTGTGTGCTTCTTTTCGGCTATGGCAAACAAGATGTTTTTCCAGTTGACACTTGGATTGAGAAGATGTATTGTAAGTTTTATAAACCTCTTTCCAACCGCGAGAAGATAAGAGAAAATTTGCTCTCTGAGTTTAAAAATCTATCTGGCTACGCACAACAATATTTGTTCTTTTCCATGCGCGAAGGTGAAAACTAGAATTTAGTTTTACTTTCAAAATATAATTAGAAAAACTACATTTAATTTTCGTGAATTAATAAAGGGGGATATTATTATGAAACGAGAAAGAATTTTAAAAGCGTTAGCAGTGCTTGGCTTAGGGGCGACGCTTACTCTTTCTGCAAGTGCTTTTGTGGGGTGTGATAACAGCAAAACTCAAGGGGGGATTGTTGATCCTCCAATCATTGTCGTTGACCCACCAGAACCAGACAAACCAATTATCGAGCCTGACGAACCAATCACAGAACCAGATGACCCTGTTGATGAAAAACCAGTTGATGAGCCCGATGATCCTGTTATTGACGAACCAGACGAGCCTGTGATTGATGTGCCTGACGATCCAGTGATAGAAGACCCAGATCAGCCAGATAATCCTCCAGAGGAAGAAGAGAAATTGACCGAGGCGGAACTTGAAGAAAACGAAAATCGAATTTATAAATATGTGGCGAAAGCCGACAATTCTGGCTGGGAGTTAGACAGCCGAGGAAATCCTGTTGAAGTGTTTAATAAGGAAGGCGTGCGTGAAACGGTTAACGATTATTTATATTCAGGTTATGCTGGCACAAATATAACACCTTTTTCAGCCAAAATTGGTGATTTAGATAATGAAGAACAAATTTTCACTAATTATGATGAAAGAAACGAAAAATATCAAATAGGTTATTTGGGTGATTTAAAATATGCCGATAACCATGGAAACGCTAAGCGATTTAATGTGCTTGATATTTCAGTAGATTTATCAAATTATGAAACACTTGATGAACTAACCGATTATTTGTCAACATATAAACCAGGGAATATAGACATAGCAGCTTCATACTCATATTCTTACTCCAATTTAGATAGAGAATATCGTTCAAACAGAACTTTAAGCGAAGTCCTTAAAGAAAAATTGTTTGGCGATTATAGCGATGATGAAATCATTTTTGAAATGTATGCTGAGCCATATAATGGTGGAGTTGGGCATGATTTTGGAAACTTTATGGTTGTACCAGCAAGTTGTATTATCCGTGAAGGTGATAAATTAAGTCTAGTTATAGGTTCTGCTAACTCATCAATGTTTTATGATGGTTGGGAAGATAATTTATTGGAAAGTGAAGTTGTGGGAAAAGATTGTATAAATGCAGATGGTGATAGAGTTTGCACTATAGGTTTATATGAGCCACAAGAGATTTTAACAATCGACGATAATTTCTACGATGCAAAGGATGAAATTGAAATTGTTTTATCAGCAGGTATCTCAAATTCACGAAGTAATTTAAAAAATATATACACAGAAAATAAAGAAAGAACTTTATAAAATTAAATCTTATGAATAGCGTATTAAATTACGCTATTTTTTATTAAAAGCCCTTGTTTTTTCTATAAATATGTGATATAATTTTCACACTAAAAGGAAGTATATTAATATGAAAGACCAAAAATTATTGAAAACACTAATAGTGATTGGCTTGGCGACAACGCTTGCTTTTTCTGCAAGTGCTTTTGTGGGGTGTGATAACAGCAAAACTCAAGGGGGGATTGTTGATCCTCCAATCATTGTCGTTGACCCACCAGAACCAGACAAACCAATTATCGAGCCTGACGAACCAATCATAGAACCAGACGACCCTGTTGATGAGCCCGATGATCCTGTTATTGACGAACCAGACGAGCCTGTGATTGAAGAGCCTGACGATCCAGTGATAGAAGACCCAGATCAGCCAGATAATCCTCCAGAGGAAGAAGAGAAATTGACCGAGGCGGAACTTGAAGAAAACGAAAATCGAATTTATAAATATGTGGCGAAAGCCGACAATTCTGGCTGGGAGTTAGACAGCCGAGGAAATCCTGTTGAAGTGTTTAATAAGGAAGGTGTGCGTGCCGCGTTCAATGAGTATATGAACACAGATTTTGAAAACACCAACCAAACTCCATTAGAGGGTAGAACGGGAAAATTAGAAAATTTGGAACAAATTTTTACTAATTATGAAGAAAATGAAAAATATCAAATGGGTTATCTTGGTGATTATAAAACGCCAGATAATTATGGAAACACTAAAGCATTTGTAGTTCTAGAAATGCCTATTGATTTAGACGACTGCAATAATTCTATTGAAGAATTAACTGAAAAATTATCTGAAACCAAACCAAGAGAAATTTCAACTGCAATGACATACTCATATTCTTACTCCAATTTAGATAGAGAATATCGTTCAAACAGAACTCTAAGTGAAGCGCTTAAAGACAAATTATTTGGAGATTATAGCGACGATGAAATCATTTTTGAAATGTATGCTGAAGTATTTGATGGTGGAATAGGGCATGATTTTGGCAATTTCATGTCTGTGCCAATGGCTTGCATTACTCTTGAAAATGATAGTTTAACTTTGCGAACTGCCTCAATTTCATCATCAATGTTTTATGATGGTTGGGAAGAAAATTTATTAGAAAGTGAAGTTGTTGGCACTGATTGTATTAATGCAGATGGCGAACGTGTTTGTGTTCTTAATTATGGTGATCCGAAATCAATTTTAACAATCGACGATAACTTTTATGATGCAGATGACGAAATTGTTTTATCAGCAAATATCTCAAATTCACGAAGTAATTTAAAAAATATATACACTGGAAATAAAGAAAGGGCTTTATAAAATTTAAAAACAAGGAGATTTCCTTGTTTTTTTATTTTAATTCATGGTATAATAAATATATGAAAAAGAAAAGTTTTAGGATTTTATCAATTTTTCTTTGTTTAACCATGTTTTTCCTTGCAGGTTGCACGGGAGGCTTGGGTTTTGACGGTGGCGATGGAGATTACGCCAGCGGATTTCAACCAAGGCAGGTGGACGGCGTAAAGGCAATGATGAAGCCAGCAGACTATTCCATTGCTGAGGCTGTTGGAGAAAACTCAGAATATTTTTATAACCTTTTTGCTGGAAATGCGACAACATTTTTGTTTAATTCATATTACGATTTAATGGAAACATATGTCGGAACAAACCCTGACGGAGAGGCTACTCAAGAACAAATATTTAATAACACAAATTTGTTATCAAATAATATTCAAGTAGATGGCAGTGTTGTGGAGGATGCAAATAAGCAGTATTACTACTATGACTCCATTCGTTATTCCATTCAAAGCATAACCATAAATCAAGATGAAAATGGCGAGCCAACAAGCGCCGAGGTGGTTTTAAATTTAGATAATGGATGGAATTTTTCCATTCAAAATTTTGAACAATTTATTATTTCAGCAATAGGTAATAGATCAATTAATTCCGATTTATATTCTATTTCAATAAATACAAATACTATAACAATAAATTTTACAGAAACTTATTTTGCTATTTATAACGATGTAATGGAAGCCTTTGGAACGCCTGGACAATATGATAGTTTCTATTATGGCAACCTTATTATGAAAGACGAAACATTGCCAAACTATTTCGACTCGGCATATTATCAACAAAATGTGGCGGAAAGTGCTGTGACGGCAGTTAACGCTTATCAAGAGGTTTTGGAGTATGCCACATATTTGTTTGTGCTTGGGTATGATTATGAAAATGCAGACGGTTCGGTAAACGCAGACGGCGCACCTTTCTTTGATTTTCAAATTACATACGAAACGCAAAGCGTAAACATTAACGGCGTTGATATGACAGTAAGCGTTCCACAAATCACAGTTGGTGGCTGGGGAAGTGGCTACATTTCCATTACTGAGGCGCTTGCAAGAGCAAAAAGGATGTATGAGCAGTTTGGAACATACATTGGTTTGACAACCGACGAGGAAACTGGGAACTTGGCACAAATTAAAAGATTTATTCTAGACTATTTTATCGGTGCAAGTCAAAATGCCGATGGAACTTACAATTCCACTTCCATTATGACAGTGACAACTCGTCAGCAACTTTCCGAGGGTGGTGCATATAATGAGCTGAGCAGGGTTAATTACACTTTAGACAGAGAGTATGAAACAGTGGTGGAAAACATCTTAAATTATGCGTGCGACCAAGTTAGAATTGGTAATGCTGAGGACGGTTCGGCAGTGCAAATCGACACCGCTTATCCAATTTCGCAGATAGTGGACTTTGAGGGAGATTATTTTGCTGCAAGTTTCACAGACGAAAATGGTGAATCAGACGATTCAGACCCACTCAGACACATTGCTGAAGCGGAATATCAAAACCTTTCCTTTACAATTTTGGATGAGGATGTCGGTGCAAACTTTTCTGAATTGGTTTTGATTTTTCAATACTACGACACTGGAACCACCGATAGAGATTTGGAGTATTTAGACGAATTAACAATCAATGTTGGGTTTAATTACTATGATTCTTCAAGTGGCGTGCTTTATGATGTTGGCTCAATAAGAAAGACAATTAAAAATCAAATTGCGATGTCCGACACTGATTACAGCGCTGGCGTTGACCCAGACGAAAATTGGGCTATCTTCACAGTTAGTGATGCGATTGCGGAAAGCGATAAGGTGAAAAAAGTGGAGCCGTTTGAAATGAAAATGAAATTTGATAATAACATCGACGGCGGAGTTTTAAACGCCACCGAAAAGGGTGAAGAAATTGACGGCTCTGGCTATGCTAAGGCGATAACAATCACAGGCTCGTCAAAGGCGAGAGAATATTATCAAATGAATGATTCTTCAACTTATGGAAGATATGCCACATTCAATCCTGATATGTTCTACGGCAAAACGGACTATATTGAAGTTTATTTTGATGTGGAAAAAGAGGAAGGAAGAGAAAATGTTAACTACAACTTTAAAGTTGGGTTGTTCGGTCTTTTCTCAGATGAATATATGAATTAAAAAAGGTTTGTAGCTTTTAAAACTTAAATAAAAAGATAGTGGAAACAATTTTAACCACTATTTTTTATATTGGCTTGAAAATAAATCAACTATTTTTTTAAAATTTCTAATTTATCATAAAATTTATAGTTTTTTCATGAAAAATGCTTATTTTTGGACTTATTTTTGAATTGATGTGTGATTTTTGATATTAAAATTAGCAAAAACATTTATTTCGCATTTTTTTAATGTTTTGATATTTAAGCAACCTTTTTTGTTTTTACTTTTATTTTAAGATATTATAAATATTGTTGACAGAAAATTTGTTTTGCGTTATAATCTTCATATGTTAAGAATTGAAAATTTAAGTTATAATATCGCGGATGAGAACAGCGAAAAAGAAATATTGAATAATGTCACATTTAAGTTCGACAAAAACAAAATCTATGTGATAACTGGACCAAACGGAAGTGGCAAATCTACCCTTGTGAAAAACATCATGGGTATTCTTTCGCCCACTGGTGGCAAGATTTTTTTAGATGAAGAGGATATAACCAATTTGCCTATTAATGAGCGCGCTAATCGTGGAATTGCCTATGCTTTTCAAACGCCTGTCACATTTAAAGGACTTAAAGTGAAAGAACTTCTCGACATCGCTTCAGGCAAGACGAACGACTTTAACACGCTTTGCGACTATCTATCTAAAGTTGGGCTTTGTGCAAAAGATTATATTAATCGTCCACTTGACGATAAACTTTCTGGCGGAGAATTGAAGCGTATTGAACTTGCACTTGTGCTTGCTCGCAAAGCAAAAATCAATATTTTTGACGAACCAGAGGCGGGAATCGACCTTTGGAGTTTCGACAATTTAACCAAAATATTCAAAAGTTTGAAAAGCACAAATATCATTGTCAGCCACCAAACAAAAATTTTGGAAATTGCCGACTGTGTTCTGCTTTTAAAAGGTGGGCAAATTCAAAAAGTCGGAAAATATGAGGAAATTAAACCTTATATTCAATCTTCCACTTGCGGAAAACTGAGAGGTCAAGATGAATAAGATTGATAAATCGCTTTTGGAGCAAGTTTCTGACCTTCACAAAATTTCGCTTGGTGCGTTCAATATCAGAAAAAACGGCGAGGTTTTAGACAGAAAAAGCACAAAAGAAATTGAAATTGTTAAAAAGAAAGACAAAAGCGGAATTGACATTTTCATTAAAAAGGATGTGAAAAATAAGGCTGTTCACATTCCAGTTATCATCACTGTTGGTGGGCTCAACGACCTTGTTTATAACGATTTCTATGTCGGCGAAAACGCTGATGTGACGATTGTTGCAGGGTGCGGAATTCATAACGACACAAACGAAACCAGCACGCATAACGGCATCCACTCTTTCCACCTTGCCAAAAATTCAAGGGTTAGATACATCGAAAGGCATATTGGAGAAGGCAAGGGCGAGGGCGGAAAAATTTTAAATCCTATCACAAAAATATATCAAAAAGAAAATTCATATATGAAAATTGAAACTTTGCAACTTGGTGGAGTGACTTCGTCTGTTAGAAAAACTTTTGCAAGTTTAGGCGATGGTGCTGTGCTAAACATTCAAGAAAACATTTTGACCGAGTTCGACCAAACCGCAAAAACACTTTTTAAGGTGCATTTAAAAGGCAAAAATTCAAGAGTGGAAGTGGTTTCGCACAGTGTGGCGAAGAATAATTCCTATCAAGTATTTAAGTCGGATGTTATTGGCGAAAACGAGTGTTTTGGTCATGTTGAATGTGACGGAATTTTGCTTGATAACGCTCGCATTGTTTCCACACCTATGATTGATGCAAAAGACAGCAATTCTTCTCTTGTTCATGAGGCGGCTATTGGCAAAATTGCTGGCGACGAACTTATCAAACTTATGACACTTGGGCTTTCACAAGAAGAAGCAGAGAAACTTATCATCAAAGGCTTCCTTATGGGTTAATTTGATAAATGGTATTTTGCAGTAAAATAATTTTAATTAAATATTTCTAAAAATATATCAAAAAATCAAGAAAATGATATGTTTTTTTAAATTTTTTATGAAAAAAAGCGAATTTTTTGATATTTTTATTAATTTTCTTTATTTTTAAGTTCAAATTTATGTTAAAATGTTTAAGTCGAGGAATATATGGCAAGTAAAAATAAAATTAGAAATAAAGTTGAAAATCAAGTGGAAAAACAAAAAAGGAAACATCCAGTTGCTTTTCTTCTTGTTGTTTTGTTTTTAGTTATCGGCGCGCTGGTTGGCTATTTTGGCGTGCAAGCATTAACTAAGAACGATAAATTTGAACTTATCGGCGAAAGCACAATAACACTAAATCTTGGCGAAACTTATGAGGATGAAGGTGCAGTTGCCATTTCTTTTAATCGCGATATTTCCGATAAAATTGTCACGGAAACTAATCTTCCAGAAACTATGACGGCGGGAAGATATTACATAAGATACACTGTTGATGATTTGAGGTTCAATGGCGTTGTTCGCTATCGCACAATAATAATTTTGGATGAAGTTGGAGGCAGTGATGGCGAAGAAATCTAGTTCAACAACCGTCAAAGTTGTGACGACAATTTTGTGCATACTTTTTCTTGCGCTTGGGCTTTTGGCGGGCGCAGGAGTTTATCTTTACACTAATCAATTTGAATCTGACACATTCGTGAGTGGCGAAATTGAATTTCACTTTTTGGAACTTGGAAATAAGTATACTGGCGACTGCATTTATGTTAGGTGCGGTGACGTTGACATTTTGATTGATGCTGGCTCGCGTAAAAACAGTGCTCCAACAATCACAAGTTATATCGACCAATACGTTGATGATAACACTTTGGAATATGTGATTGTCACGCACGCTCACCAAGACCATATTGCTGCTTTTTGCGACACTGCAAACACACAAGGAATTTTCTCATACTATAATGTGGAAACTATTATCGACTTCCCTCGCACTGAATCTACTTCTGAAATTTATAGTGAATATGTTGAATTGAGAGATAAAGAAATTGCAGAAGGTGCAACACACTACACCGCTCTTCAATGCTATAATGAAGAGGACGGCGCAAAACGCGTTTATCAAATTTCTGAAAATGTGGAAATGGAAATTTTGTATAACTATTATTACGAAAATGATGCGTCAACCGAAAATGATTATTCAGTTTGCGTGATGTTTAATCAGGGCGACAATCACTACCTCTTCACTGGCGACTTAGAGGAAGGAGGTGAAGAGCGTTTGGTTGATTACTATAATGAAATTGGCGACCCTCTTCCACACTGCATTTTGTATAAGGCAGGTCACCACGGTTCTTACACATCTTCATCAAGTTACCTTATGGACACAATAACACCTGAATATGTTGTTGTTTGTTGTTGTGCTGGAACTGATGAATATGGCGCTTCAGAGGAAAATAAAATGCCTGCTCAAGAGTTTGTCAATAATGTTGCAAAGTGGACGGATAAAATTTATGTGACCACGCTTTGTGTTGATTACAGTGCAGGAGTTTATCAGTCTATGAATGGTAATGTTGTTTTCAAAGTGGAAAATGGCGAGCCGAAAGTGGAATGTTCCAATAATAACACCATTTTGAAAGACACCGATTGGTTTAAAGCAAACAGAACTTGGCCGTCGACTTAAAATTCGAGTTGAAACAAAAATGTTTAAAAAATATACCAAATTTTGATAAAAAAATGGAAAAAAGTTGAATTTTTACTAAATAAAGGAGAAATTATGCCAAAAAATTATGATGAAAGCGTTTTTGAAATTTCAAAAGATGAACAAGATTATGTAAAAAGAGCCATTAAACTTTTTGAAGAAAAAGAAAATAGTTTTGAAACGAGATATAGGTCTTGGGATAGTTGCCATAACTTTTTTAACGAGTTATATAAGAAAAACCATGGCAAAAAATTTGAAGAATTAAGTGATGTGGAAAAAGAACTTGCATTATTAAATCTTTCCTACTATCTTGCAAGTTGGGGGATGTATCGTGGAAGCTCTTTCACTCTTCAATTTGATAATTCAATTTTTAAGGATGTTATTTCAACAGTTTTAAAGGATGACTTTAAAATTCTTTGGAATTTAAATTTGGAAACTATTAAAGAGTTTTATAATGAAACTGATGACAACAAAAATGATGTTTTGATGCGCTTAATACAGGTTGGAAACGAACTTAACGAGATCTTGAAACCATATAGACAACACTATAGCACAAAATCTGATGTTAGGGTTAAGCAAACCAACGAAGAAAAAGAAGTAAGTCAAACTCTTATCACAAAAATCTTGCTTGGCACAATTTGCTGTTGCCCTGCCTATGACCAGTTTTATTATTCTGCAGTTGACAGTGCTTTTAATAACTTTTTTAATTGCTATAAAGTTAAAAACCTATTAAAAAGAATTGTTAAAAATGAGGAATTTTTTAAAGAACTTAATGCCGATAAAAAATATCCACTTATGAAACAAATTGATATGGCGTATTTCACAATCGGTCTTGAAAAAGATTTCTATGAGAATTATTATAAGAAATACATAGTAAACAACATTGTGCCAAGGGATGAAAATAAACAACTTAGAAAATATCTAAATCAATTTTATTACAAATATGATGAAAAAAGCCCATGCGAACTTCATGTTGCTTTCACTCATGACGAGGCAAATAAGGCAAAAGCGGAAAGATATATAAAACAACATTTTGTTGAAAAAGAAAGAGAAAAATAAAAATTGCAAATCTTTTGCAATTTTTTTGCGGTCCGCCCGACAGGGTCGAACCTCGGTTCGATTGCTTCCACATGAATAAGGAGTTTTAAAATTAAACACAAAAAGTTGCGACGGCGTCACAAGCAGCGCTTTATTTCAACTTTTGCTTATTATCAAAAATCTTACCACAAAGTTGCGACAAAATCGCCAACGAAGTGCGATTTTCGATTGGTCGCATAAAAGAAAAAACAAGCGAAAAGCGATACTTTTCAAACTTGTTTGAAAATGAGCAAAAGCGCAGTTTTTTCTTATGGCAGGGGTGGAAGGAATCGAACCCTCCTCTGGAGTTTTGGAGACTCTCATTCTACCGATGAACTACACCCCTAAAAAAATGAAATCTATTGTATTTTACTATTTTTTTCCTCTTTTGTCAATCTTTTACACCATATTTTTCATTTTAATTAAAATTTTCTTGTTTTTCATTTATTTTTTGTTGGTGATTGAATGTATAAGATAAAGAAATTATGTTTCCGCAAATTTAGTTGACAATTTTATGTTAAAAGTTTAAAATCTAATCTTAGAGGTGAATTCATGCAACAAATTGTTAGTAGTCTTTATGAAAGCAACACTTTTATTTTAGAAAAAAACAATGAAATCCTCATTATTGATGCGGGTGCAACTGC
This sequence comes from uncultured Clostridia bacterium, assembly GCA_930971385.1. Taxonomy (GTDB): domain Bacteria; phylum Bacillota; class Clostridia; order Christensenellales; family UBA1242; genus Caccovivens. Next base: position 49,558 of record CAKNGB010000002.1, read on the forward strand.
GGATGAAGTTAAGAAATATGTGGGAGATAAAAAGGTTGTTGGCGTTTTATTGACGCACGGACACTTTGACCACGCATATTATGTTTCTGACTATATCAAAGAATTCAAAACAAAGGCGTATGCAAGCGAGTTTGCTAAGGAATATCTTTCCGAACACAAAAAGAATTATTCAAACGATGCTGGTTTAAATATGGACTTAAAAGACTTTAAAGATTTTGTTTTTTTAAAGGGTTCGGGAGAAATTCAAATAGGAGATTTTATAGTGGAATATGGGCAACTTGGCGGACACAGTAAAAGTGATATGTTCTTTAAAATTGACAACTTTCTTTTCGTTGGCGATGTGATTATCGGGCGTGGAATTGGAAGGGTTGACCTCTATGGCGGAAGCAAAGCCGAAATGCTGAAAAGTTTAAAAATTCTGGCAAACGCTCAATATGAAACCATGTGTTGCGGTCACGGCGAAAATCGCACAAAAGGGGCGCAAGATAAGGTTATTTCCACTTACATTAAATTTTTAAGTAGATAGATTTTAAAAAAATAAGTAAATTTGTTTGTAAAAAAGTGTGATTTTATTTATAATATAAACATGAAAAAATTACTAATGATTATTTTATCATTTGTTTTTCTTGGCGGAGCGGTGACAGGCTCTGCCCTTCTTCTTTCTGGCTGTAATTACGAGCAATCAGAAAATTCGCAAGGAGATATTTTAGACGATAATCAAAATAACGATGAAGAAGATAGTTCAAACGGCGATAATGAGGATAATCCTGAAAATAATGGCGATTCTGAAGCCCAATCAACTTCTCATAATTTTTCTGTTATTGCACAGTTGGTATGCAATAAAACTTTCAAAATGCTAACATAAAATCTATAATTTGACAATTTAAATTATATATGTTATAATTAAACATATGGAGGTAGATATGAATACTTTGGCAGATTTTTTGTATAGAAATTATGATAAAATTAAGTATAAAAGAATAGTTTTAACGAATGAAGTTGCCATTGCGTTTAATAATCTAGCAGAGAGTCAAAAATATGGTATTGATAAAAAATTGGTTGTTGGCACACAACTTGGCACAAATAATGAAACGCGAACGGTGATCAGAAAATATTATCTTCCAATGGTAACGCAAGACGGAAAACTCAATAACAATTTTCATGACTATGTGGAAATTACGCACAATCAACTTGGTTTTGAAAAACGCGAAATTGAGGTGTCGTCGTTCAAAATATTCGGTTTGGAATATCCAGTTAAGGAGCAAGGCGTTTCAAAAGGAAATGCTAACGATGAAATTATTATTGATTTAGATATGATAAAAGAAAATCAAATTGTAAGAGAAAGATAAAAGTAGCTTTTTTTAATCAAAAATTTATTATTCATTTTTGCCATAAATTTTTTTCAAAGTTTCTCTTAAATCATCACGCCATGAAAGGTAGTCGTGACCTCCAGAATAGGTGTGAAAAGATATTTTTTTATACTTAACTTTTTTCTTTAAATTTGAAATTGGCTTTTGCATAGTTTCATTTGGTTCACAGTTGCCATGTGAAATTATGATGTTTCCGTAAAGTGGTAAAGTTATGTATTGTTGAAAATTTCTTCCATAGTTTTCTTTTTCGTCAAGATAAAGGCTAGGCGACTGGCAGATTAGATATTTAAAAGGATTTTTAGAAAAGCAGGCAACATTCAGTCCGCAAAGTGCACCATATGAATTTCCCAAAAATATCATATCGTTTATATTATATTCCTCTTTAAGTTTGTTTGAAAGAGTGTTCACAATGAATTCTGCAAAATACATATTGTAGGGCAATTCTTTGGTTCGGTCTTTTTGTAAAATTCCAACCACAATCATATCAAGTTTTAATTCGTGCTGAATTAGGTCATCTAGGCGAAGAAATCTCATCCACAAAAAACCATCCGTGGCAATTAAACAATCATATTTCTTGTTTGGGTCGAAGTTTTTTGGCAGGGCAACAAAATATTCATAATATTTCCTTTTGTCTGCCTTAATTTTTTTTCTTATAAAGAACATTCTTGTGCGCGACATTTTTTTGAAAGGAAAAAGGTAGGAGGTTATAAGTTGAAACTTACCGCTTTTAAATTTCAAATTGTTTCGGCAAAATTTATCGTGGGTGGCGTGTTCATAAAAACTTTCGTCGTCGTCACAGTCAATTGAAAGATAGTATCCAATATTTTTTGTGTTGGGTAATAGATATCTTAAATAAAAAAATTTATCATCAATAAGTTGAAAATCTGCTCCGTCGTTTCCGCTGGACTCTATCAATTTGATTTTTTTGCAAATGTTAGGATAAAAATGCTCCACAGTTAAAAAATGGTGATTATTTTCCACAACAACGGAACCATTTTTTTTGAGATATTCCTCTATCTCATCCTTGTTTAGTCCTTTTAAAGTTTCAAACACGCTTTTCATAGAATGATTATAGCACAAAAAGAAGTAAAATCAAAGAAATTTTAAATAATTTTTAATATTTTACAATAAATTTTATCAACTTCTAATTATTTTTGCGAATTTGCGAAAAATAATTGACTTTTAACTTCTAGACTGTTATAATATTCTTGCAATTTTGTTGAATGCTTAAGAAATTATAAGAAACAATAGTTGATAGTTATGGCTTTATAATTTAACAAAACACGCAACAAAAGTCGTCATTTGGTTTGTGCTGATGTGGCTCAGTCGGTAGAGCGTCGCCTTGGTAAGGCGGAGGTCACGGGTCCGATTCCCGTCATCAGCTCCAAAGAAAAAACTGCGCTTATTATTCATTTTGAAAACAAGTTTCAAAATTTCATTTGATGCTTGTTTTTTCTTTTATGCGACCAAACGAAAATCGCACTTTGTTGGCGATTTTGTCGCAACTTACTATTGAAGAATGTCTTTGTGCTGAAACTGCGCTTTTGCTCATTTTCAAAACAAGTTTGAAAAACTTTTCGCTTGTTTTTTCTCTTTAGCGACCAAACGCAACTCGCATAACAAAAAGGCTTTCGAAAATGCATTTGCATTTTTGGAAAGAGGAGAAAACGATTGAACGGTAAAACTTTTGTGTTGCAAAAGTTGAAGTGGAAAGAAGTTTTCGACGCAGTTGCAAGTTTAATTCCTGTCATCTCCAAACTTAAAAAATCGCTACATTTTGGTTCACAAACTATAAGGCGGGATATTCTCATGAGCAGATTTTGAATTTATTTGGGAATTGTGAGGATGTTGAAACAATTGTGATGTTTTATGATGACTGGCAAAGATATATGGGTTCTGGTGTTCAGTTCAATAAAAAAATTGCCGTGCACACAATTAATGATTTATATACCGCACGCGAACTTGTTAAAAATGGGGTGTTTTATATCTACACTGATGTTATCATGTAGCGATTTTTGCGATAAGAATTTACTTTAAGGATAAAGAAAAGGTTTTAAAGTCTTTTTCTGTTTTCATATATTAGTTTATGGACAAAACGAAGCAAAAATCTTATGGCGAGGAGTATCGACCAGTGCGGAGAGGTTATAGAATAAAACTGAAAATTGTTTTGCCGATTTTCTTTGCGATTGTGGCTTTAATTATAACTCTCTCTAACTTGTTTTTGAGATGAAAAAGTGCACAGTTAATCCTTGTTTTTTCATAATTTTGATTTGGCTTTTGTTTTGTTCTGGCTTTATGGTGGCGCTGTCCTATTTTTTGGTTATCTTTTTGCATGAACTTGGGCATTATTTTGTTGCCAAAAGGTTGGGATACAAATTGTCGAGATTTTCGCTTTCTCCGTATGGCGTCAGTTTGTCTTACTACGGCGAAACCTTGGAAGAGAAAGATGAGGTCAACATCGCGCTGGCTGGACCTTTTGTGAATTTTCTTTCCGCTTTTCTTGTTATGGCTGTTTGGTGGCTTTTTCCAAGTTTCTACTCCATATCCAAAGAGTTTACTCTTGTTAGTTTTGTTATTGCACTTTTCAATCTTCTGCCTGCTTATCCGTTAGATGGCGGTCGAGTGTTTGTGGCTTGTTGTGGCAGGTTTATGGATAGGAAAAAGGCGATTAAAATCACTATGATTTTGAATGTTGTTTTAAGCGTGTTTTTCTTTTTGATGTTCATTGTGTTTTGTTTCATCAATTTTAATCCAACCTATCTTCTTTTTGGAGTTTTTTTAGTTATGGGGCTTTTAGATTTGAAATTTTTAAGTAAGTTTGAAAAACTGAATGTTTTTAACAAGAATTTTAAAAACTTTTCTAAACCTAGATTTTTGGTGATAACAGAGGAGGCAACTTTAAAGGAGATTTTAAAGAAAGTTGAGCCAAACAAAACCACAATTTTTGTTTTCATGAAACAAAATGGTAAAAGCGTGTTAATTTCAGATAAACAGATTTTAAATTTGGCGCTTAATTCTGATATCAATTTAAAAATAGGCGATTTTATATCAAAAAAAGGAAAAAAGTAAGAGATTTTAAAAATTAGCTTAAAATTATTTGTAAAAACCAATTATTTTATTTATAATATAAATATGAAAAGGTTGTTTTTGTTAATTTTATCCTTTATGTTTTTAGGCGGAGCGGTGACAGGTTCAGCACTTCTCCTTTCTGGCTGTGACAGTGCACAAACTGAAACAAATGGGGGGGGGAATTCGCAAGATGAGAATTTAAATGAAAATCAAAACGGAGAAACTTCTGAAAAAGATGATGAAAACAACGAAAATGTGCAAGCATATACAAATTCTATAAGAGTTGTCTATGAAGAATATGTTGGATATGCTAGTTATGAGTGTTCGATTATGTTTGCTTGTGATAACGGCTCAAGTATGCAAATATTAAATGTTGGCGATTATTATGTTTTTGAAAATGTTGGAACATATCCACAAATTTCTTTAGGTCCTTGGGGCGGTGGTTCAACTGGATATATATTTACATCATATGTTAATGGTGAACTTTGGGGAAATGCATATTTCCAAGGTACCACTCCTGGCATCATGGATTTACCTCTTGAAGAAGATTCAGGTGAAACATTGATTTTGCTTACTGTTTCGCAAGCAATCACAGTAAGTTATCATGCCAATGGTGGTTCAGGTTCAATGGACACAGAGCATTTACCATATGGCACAACATACGAAATTAAAGATTGTGAGTTTACAAATAGTTATGGTGATTTTTTGGGCTGGGCGACTACTTCCACTGGAGGTGTACGTTATCAACCAGGCACCAGAATAAATTTAAGTAGTGATTTATCGTTGTATGCAGTTTGGGATGTGACCACATACACCAATTATTATTACTATCGAACGACAAGTGGCACAACGACATCTACGACTCAGACGCACACAGGTACTTTCACAACTTTAACTGCTTCAAACATCAGTAATGAATACACCTCAAATGGCTGGCGCATAAGTATGTGGGGAACAAGTTCTTCAACAACAACTCAAGGGTATAGTGCTGGAGAAACAGTCACAACTGCCTCGGGTGATAATCTATATGCTGTTTCAAATCGAACTGTAAGTATAACCTATAACACAGGTGGAGGTTCCTCTGTTTCCTCAACAACAGGTATTCAATGGTGGAATCAATACGGAAATAGATGCACTAATCCAACTTTAACAATCTCATCAACAAGACCAACGCGGTCGGGGTATACCTTTCTTGGCTGGACAGAGACCCCAAATGGTAGTAGTGTTCAATATGATTCAGGTTGGTCATATACATTTTCTAGAGCATACAACCAAACTGCAAGCGTGACTTTGTATGCTGTTTGGGAGAAATCGACATATGATGCAACTTTAAATGTTAAATTTGTTCGCAATTATGGGACGTATAATGTTTCACTTAGCGTGAGTGGCACTGGACTTACAACAAGAAGTATCAGCGAGGGTGGCACAGCCACATTTACATATGAGACAGATGGCTCTGCTTCGTCAATCACTGTAACAGTTCGTGAAACTTCTCCATCTCCAAATTACTTCTATGTTGGCACATCAACAACCCCAACAAGTTTAACTTCATATTCTTTCACATGGGATAGAAATTCTGATAAAACAGTGAATATATACACAGAACAGCGTTATACTATAACATATGACGGAAATGGATCGACTTCTGGTTCAACTTCACCCACATATTATAGATATAACTCTTGGCCGACAATCGCATCTAATGGTTTTAGTCGAACGGGGTATACATTTGCGGGTTGGTCAACAAGTTCAAGTGGAGGTGTTGATTATCGCCCGGGAAACTCTTACACGAAAAATGATTATCCAACCTTGTATGCTGTTTGGAATAGGATTTCTTACACCATAACATATAATGGTAATGGTCACACGGGTGGAAGCATGAATCCAACAACAAAATATTATGGTGATACTGTGACGCTGAGTGCAAATGCTTTCACAAGAACTGGATATCATTTCACTGGCTGGGCAACAAGTCCAACTGGTCCATTTGCTTATGGCGACCAAGCCTCTTATTCATCAAATTCCAGCGTGACCTTGTATGCTGTTTGGGCGGTTAACACATATTACGTTTCTTTCCAACCAAACGGAGCGAGCGGAAGTGCCTACACGCAAACTTTCACTTGGGGTGTTTCCACCACGCTTACTGCAAATAGATTTACAAGAAGTGGATATAACTTCTTGGGTTGGAGTGTTGGTTCAGCCTCGGCAGGTGTTAGTTATGGCGATATGGCGACGGTTTCCAACTTAACCTCTTCAAATGGCGGAACGGTGTATTTCTATGCACAATGGGAGGCAAAAGTTCAAGCGAAATATGACAGCGTGGGTGGATATTGGTATGTCGAAAATGGCAAAATTCCACAAACTAAAGTGACGGACACAACAATCATCAACGCACTTAACAGCACTTCCACAACAGGTGCATCTTATAACATTGCTGGACAAATTTTACAATCGCGAGTATATAGTGGCACGGAGTATTGCCAATGGAATGGAAATTGGTATGAAGTTGAGCCGATTAAATGGCGTTTGACTTCTGATCCAAATCAAGCGGTTGGCTACACCTCCACAAGTCCAATCAATGCCGTTTTAGCGGAGATTGTGTATGTTGACCAATATTCTTCCATTGAATTAAACGCTGGTGCTGGGTATTCGTCTGAAGCGGTCACTGAATTTTTGAGCAATGGAATTTCAACTCAGTATTTAGACGGCACATACGCATATACCGTGGAAAACTTTGGTGATGGCACAACTTTCATAACCACAACAACCACAACTGCACAAGTTTTGGTGGCAAGCGAAAGTGAGATTAAAGCGGTTGCAGGCACAACAGCTATTGAGTTTTCTGATCTTGCAAACGATATTATGCAATATTATAGTGGAGTGAATGTTTACTTCACACGAGATTTAGGTTCTAACTATAACAACATCGTTTGCTTTAATGGAGCAGGCAAAGAAACACAACGCTTTGCAACGGAATATCGCGGAGTGCAATTTACTCTTCGTTTTACTGAATATGTTTGTGTGGCATAAAAGTTTAAAATAGATTTATTTTTAAAATGACAAAATAAAAAACTTTATCGAAACCGATAAAGTTTTTTTTGATTAAACAGGTTTTAACTATAAGTTATGCTCTTTGAAGATTTAAAAGCACGACATCGTCGGTGTTTGTGACTGTGTTCCAAAAAGATCTAAATCCAACAATCGCGCCAGTTGTGAATAAGTCGGCATTTGCTGTGTTTTCAATGGTTGCATCGTTAACAATGAAGGAATAGGTAAGTGTTTCGCTCTCGTATGAAACCACGAAACTAACATCTAAAATTCCGTCCTCGTCTTGAACCAAAGTGTTTGATGCAATTATGTTGTTATAGTCTTGTTCGCTCCAGAAAATTCCTCCAAGCTCAGCAACTTTGTATCCCTCGGCAGTTTTTGCAACTCCAAGTCTAATTTCGTAGGTGTGGTTATAAGTTGTTGTTTCTTCCGTTGTGTTAGCGCTGTTGAAGGAAAGAACGAAAGCGGTAAAATCTCCTTCATCAATGTTTTTTAAGTCTAAGTCGAAAGAAAAGGTTGTTTGTGTGCCATCCCAATCTAAATTTTTATCTTCTTCATTGAAGTAAGTTGAACCAGACTCTCTGTATTCTCCACTTCCTTCGCAAGTTTCTCCTTCTGTGTTTCTTATAAGTATAACTCCGCCGTCTACACGCTCTTCAATGTTAGCATTTCCTTGGTAATCGTTTTGGAAGGCTGAATAATCGTAATTTGTTGCGTTCGTTCCACAGCAAGCCGAAAGAAGAATTGCTGAAATAACTAAGAAAACGCTTGCCATAATTCCGACTAAGACCTTCTTCAAAGTTCTTGAATTAGTCATTTTTACCTCCTTTTAATTCAAGCGACAAACAAATTTTGTTTGACTACGCTTAGACTAACATTTTTTATTCAATAAGTCAAATAAATATCACAAAAATATTTTTTTATTTATAAATAAAATATTTGCTATTTTTTTCCTTCTGGTTTATAATATATTTGATAAGTTTCTTTTAATTTCTGTTTTTGCTTGAAAATAAAAATTTCTAAAAATTTAGTATGAATATTTTAACATTTATTAGAAATTTTATCTTGTGTTTTTGTATATATTATATGGAAAGGAGGGCGCATGAACATTATTGAAGTTGACAACTTAACAAAAGACTATGGGCATGGCAGAGGTGTGTTCGATGTGTCGTTTAATGTTAAGGAAGGCGAAGTTTTTGGCTTTTTAGGTCCTAACGGCGCTGGAAAATCAACAACAATCAGGCATATCATGGGTTTTTCGCGTCCTCAAAAGGGTGAAACGCGCGTGTTTGGCATGGAGTCGTTTCATAACTACTATAAAATCTTGGCAAATGTTGGCTATCTTCCTGGCGAAATCGCACTTCCAGAGGGGCTTACTGGCTGGGAATTTATTGATATGATGAGAAAACTTAGAAAGAGCGAAAACAAGGAAAGGTTAGACTATCTTCTCGACAAATTTAAGTTAGATCCCTCCATGGAAACAAAAAGGATGAGTTTGGGCGATAAACGTAAACTTGCCATTATCACTGCTTTTATGGATGACCCTGAAGTTTTGGTTTTGGATGAGCCGACAAGCGGACTTGACCCAGTTATGCAACAAGTTTTCATTGATTTCATAAAGGAAGAGAAGAAAAAAGGCAAGACCATTCTCCTTTCCTCTCACATTTTTAACGAAGTCGAAGCAACTTGCGACAGAATTGCCATTATTAAAGACGGGCGCATTGTTTCGGAATTTGAAACAAGTTTTATTAAGCATAACGAAAATAAGGAATATGTTTTAGAATTCGACACTTTAAAAGATTTGCAAGATTTTGTTAAACTTTTCCCTAAAGGTCACACTGTTAAAGGCGTGGTTAAAAAAATGGGTGTGATGAAGGTGGACGAGAAAAATCTCACTGCCAACATCGTTTTCCGCGATGAAAGCGTCAATAAGTTTTTGGATTTAATCACAAAGTGCAAGGTTAAGTCGTTTAAAGAAATAAAGTTCACTTTGGAAGACTATTTCATGCAGTTCTATAAGGAAGATAAAGATTTTGGAGGTGCAATGCAATGGAAGAAAAAGAAGAAGTAATCAAAGTGGAAGACCTCACAAAAGACTATGGAAACGGGCACGGAATTTTTGATATTACCTTTTCAGTGAAAAAACATGAAACCTTTGGCTTTGTGGGAACAAATGGAAGCGGAAAAACAACAACCATTCGTCACATTATGGGTTTCATTAAAGCACAAAAAGGAAATGTTCAAGTGCTTGGCATGGATGCGTGGAAGGACTCTTGCGAGATAAAAAAATATGTTTCCTACATTCCTGGCGAAATTGCCTTTCCAGACCTTTACACTGGCACAGCCTTCTTGAAAGCACAGGCGGAACTATTGAAACTTAAAGACTGGACTTATGCCAACACACTTATCGAAAGGTTGCAACTTGACCCGTCGGCAAACCTTAAACGCATGAGTAAAGGTATGAAGCAAAAAACGGCGATTGTGGCGGCACTTATGGCGGATAAGGACATTCTTATCATGGATGAGCCAACAACTGGGCTTGACCCACTTATGCGTGAAACCTTTTTGGAACTTGTTAAGGAAGAAAAGCAAAAAGGTAAAACAATTTTGATGTCCAGCCAGATGTTTGACGAACTTGAAGCAACTTGCGACCGTGTGGCACTTATCTTTGACGGAAGAATTATTGATATTGCCGACATCAACGCACTTAAAAATTCTCATGTTAAAGCGTATAAGGTGGAATTTAAGAATAAGGAAGACTATCAAAACTTCAAAAGAACGAAATATAAAATTATTCGTGACCAAGAAAAATACTTTCAGGTGACTGTGCAGATTGAAGATAAAGATATTAATAAACTTTTTAAGAGTTTGACTAAATATGATGTGAAATTTATTGCAGAAGTCAAATTTAATTTGGAAAAACACTTTAAGGATGTTTTGGCAAAAAAAGGAGGAGAAAATGTTTAGTGGAGCGCTTTTTAAACAATCCATGAAAGCAAATTGGGTTAAGTGGACGTGTGTGACAGTTGCCACTTGTGCCATGCTTGCCATTGTTATTATTGTGCTTGGAAGTTTGGCAATTAACGATATTCGCGATTCGCTTAAATCTGTTTTTCAGGATGCGGAAATGCAATCGGTTGTGCAAGAAAACGCGATTGACGGCTACACACTTAGCGATCAGACTTTAGAGTTTGAAAACACAATTCAAACAAATCAGTATCTGACACAAGATATGGCTGATGTAATAAATTCTGTTTTTTGGGCAAACGCCGTTTCTGGCTATGACACAGCAATAGACGAATTAGAAGCGGACGGCACACTTGCAACAGAGGAAGAAAAGGAGGCGGTAAGAGCGGAACTTACACCATCACTTGCTGAAACATTTGGTGGTTTTCTTCCAATGCTTGGAATGGAGATGTCAGACGATCAATTATTATCTTTTGCAGATTGCTTTTTAAGAGCGTATGATGCAGATGGCAGGCAGGTTAATGACCCTAGCGATGAAAATTTCGTTGACGGCATTAAGAGAATTTTTGAAAGCACCTATCTAAATTTCTTATATGATACCGCATATCAAACTGAATATGATGCAATCTATCAAGAAGAAATGGCAAAAGAGGATGCAATTGAAAGTGAGGTAATCGAAATTGCAGAGGCTTCCGCTTTAGTTCAAGCACAAGGTGCTCGCGATATTGCTGAAAAATCAATTGAAACTTACAAAAACCCAGAAATCACTTTGCCTGAGGATTTGTCAATTTTGGCAAATGAGATTATCAATGATTATTTATATGACCAAGTTTACACCGAGTCTGTTAATGGCGGAATGAGCGACACAGACGCAAGGACCACCGCTACCGCTGTTAAGGTTATGTCTAACACTGCAATCAGCACTTATGAATTTTACTTAAATGAAGAGGATCTTCCTCTTGAAGAGGGGCAGACTCAAGAGGAATATGCGAAAGAACAGGCAACCAGAAGCATTACCGACCAAATTCCAGAAGATGTGGCATCGGCGCTTGAAGAACTTGGAAACATGGATATTTATGGATTAATTATAGGTTCAATTTTCTATCAAATAGCAGGTCTACTTCTTCCAATGGTATATGTTATCATGGTGGCAAACGGACTTCTTGCAGGGCAAGTGGACAGCGGTTCAATGGCGTATGTTCTTTCCACACCAATCAAAAGAAGAACGGTGACGGTCACTCAAATGGCATATCTTATGATTTCCCTTTTCTGTATGTTTGCACTTGTCACGGTGACAAGCGTCATTTCCATTTGGATTGTGGGTGGCGATGCGTTTGCTATTAATTTCGCAGAAATCTTGCTTTTAAACCTTGGCGCATTCTTAACTATGTTTGCTTTCTCTGGTTTCTGCTTTATGTGCTCGGCACTCTTCAACAGAACCAAACATTCGCTCTCGATTGGAGGTGGAATTTCCATATTCATGCTTGTTTGCACAATTTTGGGTCTATTTGGTTCCAGCGTTGTGCCAGCAGCAATGAGAATTGATGCTATGAATGTGTTTAACTATGTTTCCATAATTACGCTTTTCGACACGGTTTCCATTCTTAACGGCGGAATAGACTTTTTGTGGAAATTCGCTATTCTTGCAGGCATTGGAATTATCACATTCATAATTGGTGTGTTCAGATTTGACAAGAAAGATTTACCACTATAAAGTTTAAAATTAAGTGCAAAAATAAAAGAACATATTGACAATTTCAATATGCTCTTTTTTTATAAGCAAAATCTTAGTCAAGATATGGCAAAAGGCGGTCGATGTTTTCGCGTTCAAAGTTATAGAGTTTATCAATGATTTCGTCAAGTTCTTTGCTTACGCCTTTGTGGTCGTGCTTATCTTTAAGGCAGGTTATGATGCCCATAAATGTGCCAATAAGCATAAGTTCGGCAATCTTTCGGTTGGAATTGTCGGTTATGGTGGACATATTCACGCTTGCCCACAACTTTGCCTTTTCAATCCAGTTGTTATCTTTAAGATTTTCAATTTTTTCCGCTTTGGCAAAAACTTCGCATTCTTTGGCAAGGCAAGAGTATTCATCTTGCTGTTTTGATAGTTCGCTGACAAAGGCGTCATCCTCAACTTTTGGAATTATATCTTCAATCGACTGAACCGCTGTTCGAATATTTTGATAGATAGCGTTTAAATATTTTGTGATTAATTCTTTTTCGTCCATAATTTCTCCTTTCCCTTATTGTTGCCAAAATTCGACATATTATGCAAAAATATTGTGCATACAAAGAAAATTTTTTCAAACACTAAGAGCATGAAAACTTCTATGAAAATTATGCTTATTGTGAATATCCTTTTGCTTATCGCCAACATCTTTTTGATTAGGTATCTAATCGAGGCTATTGTGCCAACTGGCGAGGGGTTCTCTTTCAATTTCTCTGCACTTACTTGGGTGGCACTTGTGGCATTTGTGCTTTTTCTTATCTCATCCGTTGTGCTTTACATCATGATTTTAAGGCGACTTAGTTTATCTAACCTCATCTTCTTTTCCATTCTTCCTTTGGCGCTTGTTTATGGTGTTTCGGTTTCGTATCTTGCGCAAGTTAACAACTTAACTGATGTGACATCAGAGTCGATTAAGGCAACTTTAAATTTAAACAGTTCGCCAAACATCAACATTCTTTGGATAATTCTTTCCACCATCCTTTTCCTTTTAGGCGTGTTCACACTTCTTCTTATCGCTTGCAGGCCTTTAAAAAATGTGGAAAAAATAACACAAAATCTCGGCGACGGCAGGTCGAAAATCGATGATTTCAAGGTGGGCGGAAGTAAGCAGTTTCAAGAGATTGAACATTCGCTGAATAAGATAAACTATATCTATAAAGAAAATGAAAATAAAATCAAAGTGGCGTCACTTAAAGATATTTCCAAGGAAATGCAGAAATTTTTGGGTAAAAATGCCATAACGGAGTTGGAACTTGGGCGAAATGTTCAGAAGGAGGCCACAACTTTGTTTTGCGATTTGAAAGCGTCGAAAACTTTAAGTTTAGAGCAAAATTTTAACTATATCAACTCATTTTTGAAAATTGTTGCACCACTCGTTAAACGCTATGACGGCATTGTGGACAAATTTCTAGGCGACGGACTTCTTGCAATATTTTCAAAAACGCAAAATGCCATAGAGTGCGCGCACGCCATTGTGAAAGCGATAAATAATCGAAATAAAATTCAAAAAACAAACATCTCAGTTGGCGTTTCAATCGACTTTGGAAGTTTAACTTTTTCGCTTATGGAAGAGGACGGAAAGAAATATCCAACCATAACTTCCGATGTTTTAACGCTTGCCTCGAAAATGGAAGAGATAAACGAGTATATCGGTTCAAAAGTGTTGATTTCAAAAAAGGCGCTTTCAAGTTTGCCTCAAAATTTCTCTTTCAATTTTCGCTACACAGGCACGCTTAATCATGAAAAAACTCAAATTCCACTTTACGAAAGTTTGGAATACTATCCAAAGCGTAGGCGTGACAAACTCATAAAGATGAAAAATATTTTTGAAAATGGCGTTAGGTTCTATAACGAACGCAAGTTTGAGGAGGCAAAAAATTCTTTTGAAGAGGTTTTGCAGGAAGTTGCAGACGATAAGCCGTCCTATGTTTATTTCAACAAAGCAAGCGAAAAACTTCAAGAGGCTGTTTGAGTAAAAGAGAGAAAAATTACTCTTTATTAATAAAATTTGCAGTTTTTTCCTAAAAAATAGGTTTTTAAGAAAAATTGAAAAAAGTGGGGTTGACATTTCACCAGTTATATTGTAAGATATTTGCATGGACAATAAATTAGTTGAAAGAGTCAATCTCATAGATAAAAAAATTTTAGCGGTGTGCGCCAATAGATTTTTTGTAAGCATGACTAATCAAACCTTAGATTATATTGACAATGTTTATAATTTTTTGGTTCATTATTGCAAGTATGACACCACATCAGAAAGGCTTATTAAGCAGTCGGCTGTTGATGGTAAATTTGATTCAGAGTTGTTTAAAAAACTGTTAAATTTAGATAACTGCATATTAAATGGCAATGGTGTTTGTAAGCAGTTTAGTCAACTTTTTTGCATACTTGTTGGTAATATGCTGAATAAAACAGGTGACAAAACCATAAGGTTCGGCTTTATAAATACAAATGTAAATTATATAAATAGGCAAGGAAAATGGCTTGTTGATCCACACTCGATGAATTTTGTTGAAGTTAATGGAAAAAAATATTTTTACGATGTTTCCATGGGAATTAAAGAAAGCGTCAAACTCCAAAATGCTTATAAAGATTTTTGTCGAGTGGATGCAAAAAAATATCAAGAAAGTTTATTTAAATATGACAACAAGTCAACATTGAACACTCAAAAAGAGCCAATTGTTGTGTATGTCAATCCAAATTCTGTAGAGAATATTTATCACACCTTAACTTCAAACTTATACGTCAAAACAACACAAGAATATCACGCAGAAAAAGATGCTAATTTGTTTAAAAAATAAAGTTCTTTAAGTTTTTTTAAAGTATAGTATTTTTCAATATTTTATTTTAATAATTACTAAAAAATATGATTTTTGATTTTATAGTTTAAAGAAAATTAATTTAAACCACTTTTTCTTGACAATTTGGGCGATATGTTTTAAAATATCATTATGAAATTAACTTCGGAAAGAAAAGTTTTTAAAAGATGCCCTAGGTGCGATAATAAATGTTTGCAAACAGCACAGAAGTGCGACGAGTGCGGGCTTCTTTTTTCGCGTCTTGACTATGCCACAAACACGGCGGCTAAGAATTTGATAAAAAAAGGGGATAGAGATTACATTCTTTACACTTCCATTCTTCCAAAAGATTTGAGCTACACAAAACTTCTTCTTTACACCTTGTTTTTGGGGTTATTTGGCGCGCAATATTACTACACGGGCAAGTATATCAAAGGCTTTTTGATGAGTGCCATGATGGCATATGCGATTGTTTGCGTGGTTTTCAATGCCTATCTTGTTGATGTGCTTTCGGTTTTGTATGTGCCAGTGGGCGTCGGCGTTTTGGCGTGGATTGTTAGTTGTGTGTATGTGATAAGCAAAAAGTTTAAAGTGCCTGTTTCCATTGAGACGACAGAAACTGGTGGCTTTAAAGTTTGACGGAGGGAAAATGAGAGTTGTTGTTGGAATAAGCGGTGGCGTTGACTCCAGCGTGGCAGCCTACCTTTTGAAAAAGGCTGGGCACGATGTTATTGGCCTTTTTATGATTAACTGGGATGAAGAGGACGGACAATGCACGGCGATGGACGACTATGAAGATGTGAAGCGTGTGTGCGATAAAATTGGAATTCCATATTACAGTGTGAACTATGCAAAGGAATATTACGACCGCGTGTTCACATATTTTTTGGAGGAGTATAAAAACGGAAGAACGCCAAACCCTGATGTTTTGTGCAATCGAGAAATTAAATTCGGACCCTTCCTTGAAAAAGCAAGAAGTTTGGGTGCGGATATGATTGCCACTGGGCATTATGCAAAATCATTCACAAAAGACGGGTTGACATACCTATGCAAAGCCAAAGACTTGACAAAAGACCAATCTTATTTTTTAAATCAACTTTCACAAGACCAACTTTCTTCTGTTATCTTTCCACTTGCAGATATTGAGAAAAAGGAAGTTCGAGAAATCGCCAAAAAGCTTGGGCTTTCCACTGCTGAGAAAAAAGACTCCACTGGAATTTGCTTTATCGGCGAAAGAAATTTTAGAAAATTTTTAAAACAATATTTGCCAGCAAGGAGCGGAGAGATAAGAACGCTTGACGATAAGGTTGTGGGTAAGCACGACGGGCTTATGTATTACACCATAGGTCAGCGCCACGGGCTTAATCTTGGTGGAACTCACAACGGAAATGGCGAGAGGTGGTTTGTTGTTAAAAAGGATTTAAAAAACAATGTGCTATATGTTAATCAAGGCGAATGTGAGGAACTTTTCTCGAATGGACTTATTGCCACTGATATGAACTGGATACCTAAAAAGCCAATTGAAAGGGAATTTGAGTGTTTAGCAAAATTCCGCTATCGTCAACCAGACCAAGAAGTTAAGGTGACAATTTTGGAGGATAAAAAAATCAAAGTTGACTTCAAAAAGAAACAACGCGCGATTGCTGAAGGTCAATTTGTTGTGTTATACTCTAGCGATGGAGTTTGCCTTGGTGGAGGCATAATTGACGAAAAATATTGATTTTTTCAATTTTTTTCGATTTTTTGCTTAAAAATTGCGTTTATTCTTTTTTGTTTAAAATCATATTATAAAATTAAAAAATTCCAAACTTAATTAGTTTGGAATTTATTTATTTGGCGCAGAAAGAGGGATTCGCTCCGCGGATAGTCCGTCAAGTTAAGTTGTTCCGCTATCACGCCGGGGCGAGCAAACGCAAACACTGTTGCCTTTGCTGTTTCGCCCGTTCGAATCCTTGCAAATCTAATTTTTTTGTTTAAAAAACTTTTTCAGTTTTCTTCGTTTGGCGCAGAAAGAGGGATTCGAACCCTCGGTGCGGTTCCCCGCACACAGCCTTTCCAGGGCTGCACCTTAAACCACTCGGACATCTCTGCATACTTGGTTTAATTAGGTTAATGATTATTTTTGCGACCTTAAAGCAATTTGCGTGGTTTAAGGTGCATAATTGCCCCCCGAAAATTAAACAATTTTTGGGGGAGAAGAGAAAAACAAACAAAAGGCGAAATTTTCAAACTTGATTTGAAAATAAGCGAAGAGTGCAGTTTTTCTCGCAAACCACTCGGACATCTCTGCATATTTGGTTTAATTAGGATATGATGATGTTTGCGACCTTTACGATTTGCATAACGATTATAACATATGAAAAATAAAAAATCAATCAAATTTAAAAATTTTTACTTCACTTTTTTAAATGTATGAGAAATTCTGTGTTTCCGTCTCCACCTTTGATTGGAGATGGAATAAGACCTAAAACCATGAAACCTGCATTTGTGAAGGAAATTTTCACATTTTCAATAATTTTTTTGTGCATTTTTTCGTCTTTCACAATTCCTTTATGCTTTTTTGCATATTCTTTCCCACATTCAAACTGAGGCTTGATGAGGGCGACAATTTCAATGCTATCAAAGTCCTTTGCCAGTTTTTCGGCAAATTTAGTTAGGCTGACAAAGGAAACATCAATAACAACAAAATTTACATCTTTAAAGTTTTCACGAGGTAAAGTTAGGTAGTTGGTTTTCTCCAGATTAACAACTCGTTCGTCATTCTTTATGGCGATATTCAGTTGTCCAATACCAGTGTCGACAGCATAAACTTTTTTAGCGCCATTTTTTAAACACACATCGGTAAAGCCGCCAGTGGAAGCGCCAATATCTAAAACCACTTTATCATTTAAATTTATATTGAATTCTTCAATGGCTTTTTGAAGTTTAAAGCCTCCACGCGAAACGAACTCAAATGGGAGGGTGGAAATTTCTGTGTTTTCGTCGAATTGTGCGGAGGGTGTCAAAACAACATCGCCGTTAACTTTAACTCTTCCAAGTTTAATTGCCTCTTTTGCCTTTTCGCGCGATGGATATAAATTTTTTTCTTGAAGAATGATGTCTAATCTCTTTTTCATATTCTTATTATATATTAAAACATAAGGCTTTTTCAAGTTAAATTTAAAAGTTTCAAAACACATTTATAAGCAAAAAAACAAAGAAAAACGCTTAAATTTTTGAAAAAAAGTTAAAAAAATGATGTTTTTTATTAAATTTTTGTGCTTTTATATAAATTTAAAAACAATAAAAGCATATTAAATTTGTTTTAATATGCTTTAATTCTTAAACCTTTTTAACCATTAAAAGATTGCTTCCACTTTTTCCTGCTTTCATTCCGCCAGTTTGCACAATTTTATCTCCTTTCTTAACAAGCCCAGTTTGTTTTGTGCGTTCTAAGCCATTTTTTAAAACATCATCCATGTTCTTATATTCTTTTTCTAGAACTGGTAAAACGCCATAAAGCATACTCATTTGATAGAAGGTTTTCTTGTCTGGAGTGCAGGCAACAATTGGTGCGCGAGGTTTAAATCGGCTGACGAATTTTGCGGTTTCGCCAGTTTTTGTGACAACATTAATAACTTTAACATCCTCTGTGTTAGCCAAACTGCAAACGGCATAGCCAATGCTTAGGGTGGTGTTGTTTGTTTTAAACTCAACTGGATGATGTGGAATGTTATCTTCCACTTCCTCGGCAATCTTTCTCATGGTTGCCACGCTTTCAACAGGATATTTCCCAGAGGCAGTTTCTCCAGAAAGCATAATGGCGGTTGTGCCGTCATATATCGCATTTGCCACATCCGAAATTTCCGCACGCGTTGGGCGTTTATTAAAAATCATACTTTCAAGCATCTGGGTGGCAGTGATTGAGATTTTGCCTTGTTCATTGCACTTTTTAATGAACTCTTTTTGAAGAATTGGAAGTTTTACGAAATCGACTTCCACACCTAAATCTCCGCGAGCGACCATAATGCCATCAGAGCAATTTAAAATTTTGTCAAAATTTTTAACGCCATCCACACTTTCAATTTTGGATATGATTTTTACACTTGTGAATTTAATCTCTTTTAGATATTCTTTCACATCCTTAACATCGTCTGGATAACTGACAAAGGAAATAGATAAAAAATCGGCGTTCATTTCTTTAGCAAAAGCAATATCCTTTTTGTCCTGCTCGCTTAGATATGCCATGTCGGTTTTAATGCCCGGCAAATTCAAACTTTTATGATTGGATAAAACACCGCTTGTTTTAACTTCGCAGTGTATATCCGTTCCCGTTATTTTTTTAACGGAAAGTTCAACAACTCCGTCATTCAACAAAATTTTACTGCCAATTTTTAAAATTTTTGGCAAATTTTTATAAGTGACGCCGACGATGTTTTTGTCGCCAATGACATCACGAGTGGTTAATGTGAACTCGTCGCCAACATTTAGAAAAATCTCTCCGTCTTTAAAATCTTTAACTCTTATTTCTGGACCGCGCGTGTCTATCATGATGCCGATTGACATATTTAATTTTTCTCGCACTTTTTTAACCACATCAATCATGGCTTTATGCGACTCATGCGTGCCGTGACTCATGTTAAAGCGGGCGACATTCATACCATTTCTGGCAAGTTTCTCCACAACTTCCTCTGAGCAACAACTTGGCCCAATGGAACATACTATTTTTGTTTTATTCATATAAACTCCTCGCATTATATTTTATCAATTTCCCTAAAAAAACGCAAATGTTTACATATATTTTTCTTTTCTTGCAAGAAAGATGGCAAAATAAATAAGTTTTTCTTGAAAAATAGTTGTAATATTTAAAAAAGTGTGTTAAAATTAATCAGCAAGGAGAAAGTATGGGGATGCTTTTAAACGTTTGGACTGATTTCAGCGATTGGATTTCAAACGATTGGTCTGACACAACCTTTTTTGTTGTCATGTCAATTTTTCTCGTGCTTGGTCTTATGGCGCTTTTGACTTTCATCAAAAAGTCCTATAATAACAATAAGAGCGATAAGATTAAGTGGTCAATGCTGGTTCTTTCCATTTTGTTGTTTGCCATCGTTGCCGTTCTTTGCATAGCGAAGTTTGCTTAATTTAAGGAGATTTTATGAACACATTGCTTAATAGTTTGATGCTTGTTGACACAACTCAGGTGCCTGATTGGATGAGAGATTCCTTTCCTATTATTAGGATTGTGCTTTTCTCTATTATTATGGTTTGCGCTGTCATTATGATTATTGCCATTTTGTTTCAATCGGAAGATGCTGGTGGAACAGACGCTATAACTGGAGTTAAGGAGAGTTATTATTCACAAAATAAGGGGAGTTCTCGCGATGGTAAGTTAAAACTTTTAACCACCATTCTTGCAATCATCATCTTTGTTTGTGCAATCATCTATTTTGCCACTCTCATTCCTTATGGCGGGCAGGTGTGATGAATAAAAAGGAAAAAATATTAGAGTTAATCGATAAAAACAGTTTGGTCTTCACTAACATAGACAAACTATTTTTATTTCTATCATCCGCCATGGACACTGATGTTGAAAAGGTTAAAAGGCTTTTCTATGCACTTGTGGATAGTGGCGATATTTATGAAATTAGAAAAAATAAATTCATAACCATTCCTTCGCGCGGATATGTTAAGGGGGAATTTTCTGGCACGAGTAAGGGCTTTGGCTTTGTGAAAGTGAAAGGAAGAGAGGATGACATCTTTATTCCTGCAAATAAAACATTAAGCGCTCTTGACGGCGAAAAAGTTATTGTTAGAATTATCTCTGAAACCGCTGAAGGTTGCGACGGAGAAGTTGTTAAGGTCTACGAAGAACTTAAAAATGTTGTTGGTCTTGTGAAAAAAGTGGCAGGAAACTTTTTTCTTGATCCAGATAATGGAAAAATTCCTTTCGACTTTCCAATTGTTAAAACTGGGCTAAAGATTAAGGAAGACATGAAGGTGGTGGCTCGCATAGTTAGAACTGACAAGGGGAAAGTTAAGTGCATTGTGGATGAAATCTTGGGTATGAACGATGATGTTAAGACCTTGGAACTTTCCATTATAAGAAAACATAACCTCTATGAAACTTTTCCTGATGTTGTTTTGCAGGCAGAGAAAACACTGCCAAAGAAGATTAGTGAAAAACAGAAAAAAGGTAGGCTTGACTTAACAGGCGAGGTGATTTTCACAATCGATGGCGCTGACGCTAAAGATTTGGACGATGCGGTTTCCATAAAAAAATTTGATAACTACTATGAACTTGGCGTACATATTGCAGACGTTGGCGAGTATGTTAAGCGCGATTCGGTTTTTGATGAAGAAGCGTTTAGGCGTGGAACAAGTGTATATTTTCCAACAAGTGTGCTCCCAATGCTTCCAAAATCGCTTTCAAATGGCATTTGCTCGTTAAATGAAGGTGTGGAAAGATTGACGCTTTCTTGCATTATGAAAGTTGACTTTAGTGGTAATGTGATTGACCATAAAATTGCTGAAAGTTTCATTAAAAGTGTGGCGAGGCTAACTTACACTGAGGTGCATGAGGCACTCACTGAAAACAAGGTAAATGAAAAAACTAAAAATCTCTTACCTCATTTTAAAACGATGCGAGAGTTATGCGATGTTTTAGAGGCTAATCAAGACAAGCGTGGTGCGTTAAACTTGGAAATTCCAGAAGTGCAGTTTGTGTTTGATGATAAGGGTATGGCAGTGGGCTTAGAGCGAAGAGAGAGAAACGAGGCGCACAGGCTTATTGAAGATTTCATGCTCCTTGCCAATGAAACGGTGGCAAAACATTTTTTTGACCTTAAAATACCTTTTGTCTACCGCGTGCATGAGGCTCCAACCAAAGAAAAAGTGGTGGCATTATGCGACTTTTTGAGAGGAATTGGTGTTAGATATCCAAAAATTCCAGACAAGATAACGCCTAAGTATTTTCAAGATATTTTAAGTTCGGTGGAAAATTCCTCAACTCAAGATGTTGTTAATAAAATGCTTTTAAGAAGTTTACAAAAAGCAAAGTATGCCAACAAAAACTTGGGGCATTTTGGTTTAGCACTTGTTAACTATTGCCATTTCACTTCGCCAATAAGAAGGTATCCAGACCTCACCATTCACAGAATTATTAAAGACTATTTGCATAATAGTTTGGATGCAGAGGCAAAAGAGGAGCTTGACATTTTCACCTTTGACGCTTCCGAGCAGTCCAGCGAATGTGAAAGAAACGCTGATATGGCAGAGCGTGATGTTGACGACCTTTGGAAAGCATACCTTATGAAAGACAGGATTGGCGAGGTGTTTGATGCCACAGTTTCTTCGGTCACAAACTTTGGTATTTTTGTGGCGCTTGAAAACACTTGCGAAGGGCTTGTTCACATGGAAGGCTTGCCAGACGACACCTACATCTTTCTTGAAAAACAACTTAAACTGCAAGGTGCGGGCAACACTTTTGCTATCGGCGACAAGGTTAGGGTGCAACTAACAAATGTCAATTTGTATAGCCGAGATATCGATTTCAAAGTGGTTTAAAGGAAATTAACTTTGTTTTAAATAAGTTTAAAACATAATGTTAATAAAATTTACTTTTACTATTGCAAAATTCTGCTGATTATGGTATAATATATTTGTGCGGAATTTTTGATAAAAACAGCAAAAAACGCGAAAAAACACTGAAAAATTTGATTTTTTCTTGAAAAAATTGCGATTTTTGCTTTTTTTAACCGTTTTGGGAGGAGAAATGGAACTTAAAGCGAACAACAAAAAAGCCTTTCATAATTATTTCATCCAAGATCTAACCGAAGCGGGAATTGCTTTGAAAGGTTGTGAAGTGAAGTCGGTTAGGGCGGGTGGAGTTAGCCTTCTCGACAGTTTTGTGGTTATAAGAGGTGGCGAAATGTTTTTAAAAAACGCCTACATTAAACCTTATGAAAAAGCAACTGTTTTCAAGGAAGATGAAAGACGCTCAAGAAAACTTCTTCTTCACAAAAGCGAAATTCAAAAATTCGAGCGAGCGGTTAAAGAAAAGGGTGTTACAATTGTTCCAACAAAAATTTACATCGACAATAACGGTAAAGTTAAAGTGGAAATTGGAATTGGAAAAGGTAAAAAACTTTTCGATAAACGCGAAACCATGAAGGAAAAAGTGATAAAAAGGGATATCGAAAGATATACTAAACATGGGGGCGATTAAGTTTCGACAGAGTTTGTTTTGTGAAATGTAAAGCATTTGGCGGTTCGTCCTTACGCCTAAAACAAGAACACACAAATTAAACGCAGACAAAAATGCAAACAATGTTGAATCAATGAACGTTATGCCTTGCGCTGCCTAAGTTGATTTAACACGCCTAATTAGAGCATAATCTAATTCGCCAGTTTTTGCTTTGCCAACAAAAATTTAGGTGTCAGTTCGGCAAACCTTTTATGCAAATTTCTTCCTTGTATGCATAAAAAATTTAAAGGAATTGCTTTGAAAACTTGTTTGTGAGCGACTTCAAAGTGAAATTTAAGCACAAACTAAAAATGTAGAAAAGTTTCACAAA
Organism: uncultured Clostridia bacterium; assembly: GCA_930971385.1. Lineage (GTDB taxonomy): Bacteria > Bacillota > Clostridia > Christensenellales > UBA1242 > Caccovivens. The sequence goes on from CAKNGB010000002.1 coordinate 73,097, forward strand.
AAAATTTTGGACTCGGGAGCATAACCCGACGCCTCCACCAAATTAAAATAGTAAATTTTTGGCTTGAAATTTAGTGGAAAACTGTTTTAAGAATGAAATTCTTAATTTAACTTGTCTATAAGGCGAAAATTGCAAAAAGTGGAAAAATCTTGCAAATTTGCTAAAAAATGCATATTTTTTAAGAAAAAATATCAAATTTCAGCAAAAAAATTGAGATTTTTGAAAAATTGCTATTGACATATTGGCGTGTATGTGGTAAAATGTAAGTGTAAAAATCTTTGAAAGATTATAAGGAAGGTGGAGTATGTTAAATTCTTTATTAGCAGCAGACATTGGTTCAACAATTCTTTATGTGTTTATCATTCTTGGAGTGGTAATCGCAGTTAGTTTGATTGTTTATTTCATTTGGGAACTTGTTTTGTCCTACACCTCTAAGAAAAACCAAAACGAAACAAAAACAACAAGAACAGTTAGGCAAGATTCTAATCTTGAAACCTACACTTTTGATGAGAAACCAAAATCCGCTCCAAAACTTTTAACAAATAAATATGCTGAGGTTGACGAGGCTAAGGCTGAGGAAGAAAAGAACGCTATCAGCGAGTCTGAAGAAGAAAGGTTAAACAGAGAAAGAAGAGAATATCTTGAAAAGCGTCGTCAAGAGTTAATTAGGCGTTTACAAGAAGAAGAGGCAAACAACGCTCAAGCTGAAGAAGAGGAAGAGGCTGACGAGGAAGAAGAGCCAGAAGAAGTTCAAGATGTTGACACAGTTGAAGATGAGCCTGTTGAAGACGAACAAGAAGAAGTTGAGGACGAGGTTGAAGAAGAAACTGAAGAAACAGAGGAAGTCGAAGAGACTGTTGAGGAAGTTCCTGAACTTGTTCCAGAAGAAGATGAAAGAAAGCAAGAAGAAGAAATTGCTAGACTTGAAGCTGAAAAAGAAGAACTTCTTAAAGAGAAAGAAAGATATGAACAAATGTGCAGAGAACTTGAAGAAGCAAAACAACAACTTCTTGAAGCTGTGCAAGCAAATGAGAATATCCCACAAGAAACCCAATCTCCAGTTATGTCACTTGACGATTTGAAAGCCAGACTTGCTGATGCTGAAGAAAAACTTAAAGCAAACGAAAAAGAATTGAAACAATGCAAGAAAGACTATGTTCCTCTCAATAAAGTTTGGAGAACATATGAAAAAGACTTTAAGAAACTTCAACGCAAAGAAGCATTGGTTGCAAAACAACAAGTTGTGCTTTATGGCGTTAATAACTACGCAGATATCGACGAAGAAAAAGCAAAGAAATTGGCTGAGGACCTTGACCTTTTGGATGGACTTAAACTTTCTGTTCAACACTGCGAAGAGGTTATGGCTAAAAACGAAGATAGATATCCACTTCTTAAGAGAATGTATGAAGTTTTGAAAAGACAGAACACAGACCTTAAAGATGAAATCAAATATCTTCAAGAACAAATTGCTGAACTTGAATCTCAAGTTGAAGGTGAATAATCAATTAAAAATCTTGCTTCGGCAAGATTTTTTTGTGTCTAATCCTTGTTTAAAAAAGCGATGTTTGTGGTTTTTTAAAATTCAATATGTCAATATTTTGATTAGATTATTTAATAAAAAAACAAAACTGCATTTTGTTGCAGTTTTGCTTGTGAAGAATTTATTAGCATAATGTGGTTAGCATGAAAATTGATAAGTAAAACAGCCGAATAGGTCAAATCAAGGCTGATGCTCATTTAAGTTATTTTTACAACTTTGTTTGTTGGCGATAAATCGCATATATGCTGAAATTTTTAATTTAAAATAAAAGGATGTATTTTATTAATAGGAATGAGCATTACAACACAATTTTCATAATACCTTTCATTTATGCATTCATAAATTCCTCCGTGTCTTATCAAGACATCTATATTATACAACATATCAAAATAAAGTGCAAGCGTTTTCGCTAAAATTTTCAAAATTTTTTTATTTTGCAAATACTTTAAATTTTAGCTATTTTCGACAGATTTCGACATTTGCATATAAAAAATGGCTAAAATTATCCTCTTTAAACAAAAAACTTTTTGATTTTGCAAAAATCTTTTAAATTTGTTTGTAAAATTGTGTGATTTAATTTATAATAAAAATATGAAAAGATTATTTTTATTAATTTTATCATTTATGTTTTTAGGTGGAGCGGTTTCATCCTCTGCCTTTTTTATAAATAATGGCATAAACATAGCCGACACCCAAACAAGCGGGGGGGGGATCGCAGCGACATTTTAAAAAATGACGAACAAATAAGTGACAAAAATCAAATAGATGATAATGAAGCGCATGCAAATGCTGATTATGTATATTTTTATTATTATAATTACGCTTCCGGATTGACTATTGGAGTAAGTTTCCATAATGCTTATATTGATACCGATGTGACTGATAATGTAGAAGGTGGAGCTTCTGGTGTACCTGTAGACATCGGAAGCACGGTTACGGTTTGGGTGGTATCACTTGATGAAGGTTATATTTTTGATGGATGGTATGCTGGATCTGATTATAATAATTCACCTTTTATTACTGATGACTACACTTATACATTTCAAATAATTGAAGATGGTATGAGAATTTGCACAAAGACACATTTTAATGGTGTTTATATAGATTATTATTCAAATGATAGTAATAATGATTTTTATAGTCAAAAGAAAGCCTATGGTTCGACAGTATATATTGAATACCCAAGTTCTATTGGGTTTGGCAGTGAAAATTTCATATGTTGGAATACTGAATCTGATGGTGGTGGGGTAAATTATTATCCTGGAGAAAGTTATAGTGACGATTTTGATTTGATACTCTATGCTCAATGGATTGAAAATTTAACAATCTCTTTCAACCCAAATGGTGGGCAAGGTGAAATGGAAAGTATGGAAGTGGAACCAAATGCCAGCGTGACGCTTCCAAAATGCACTTTCACAAGAACGGGATATGAGTTTGCAGGTTGGGCGTTGAGTCCAACTGGAGTGGTGATATATTCCGACGGGCAAACAATAACACCAACATCTAGCATGACGCTTTACGCCGTTTGGCGAGTGGAAGTTTACACAATCACACTTGATTGGCAAGGTGCAACTGGCAATGGTTGGGAAGTTATCTACTATAAATATGGCGAATACATGCTTTTTGATTCTGAGGCTTGCACAACTGGAATTTCTGGAAGTGCACTTTTAGCTCAAAAAACTCGTCCAGGTTATACTTTTGTTAGTTTCACAACAAATGCTGACGGGTCTGGCACAGTGATGTTTCAGAATAGCGAATATCTGAATTTAAACACCATTGTTGCAGATGATATTTGGTATGCGCAATGGACGCCAAATGTTGAGGCAAAATATGATAGTGAGGGTGATTATTGGTATATTGAAAATGGCAAAATACCACAAACAAAGGTGACAGATAGCGGTTTAATAAGTTCACTTAATTCGGCAACAACAAATGGTGCGAATTATTATATCGCAGGGCAGACACTGACAGCAAAGGTGTATAGCGGAAAGGAATATTGCAAATGGAATGGAAACTGGTATGAAGTCGAGCCGATTAGGTGGAGATTAACAAAGGATAGCAATCAAACAAATGGTTATGGAACAACAACTGATATTAATGCGGTTTTGGCTGAGATTGTGTTTGTTGGGCAATATTCAAGCACTTATCTAGGCTCAGGAGCAGGATATTCAACCACAGCGGTGGAGGAATTTAAGAAGAACGGAATTGATGAAACCTATCTTGTGGACTATCAAAACGAGGCATATAACTTTGGCAATGGCACAACGATGTATAACCTATATAAAGATTACACAAATATGTTTGTGGCAAACGAAAGTGAGATAAATTCAGTTTCCACTACAACAGCAATAGAATTTTCCGATTTGGCAAAAGATATCATAAAGTCCTACGGCGGAACAAATGTATACTTCACGCGAGACCTTGGCTCGAATTACAACAACATTACTTGTTTTAATGAAGTGGGAGTTGATAGTCAACGCTTTGCCACAGACTTCCGCGGGGTGCAATTTACAATCCGCTTCACAGAATATGCTTGTGTGGGTTAAGTAAGTTTTAAACAGTAATGAAAGAGGATAAAATATCCTCTTTATTTTTATGCCAAATTTTGTTTTATATATTGCATACCACACAACATCTTGTGGTGTTATGTAATATTTTTTCTAATTTTTGATTTTATAAAAATTTAAATGTTTAAGACCATTTAGGCTTTATCTATATTTGAAAATTTATTAGGATATACTTGTAAAAGTATTTTTTTTATCACGTCTATTGCTTAAATTTGATTGCATATATGTGTTCTTAACGATGAACTATTTTAACAATAAGATTTTCTTTTTAATATAATATTTTAGGTTGAAAAACCGAATTTTACAAGGGAGAAAATATATGGCTTGTAATAGATTTATTAATATTTGTGGCGAATGGGTGCTTTGTTCACCTTCTAGTGATGTGCCAGCAATAAGAACTGTTATAGGTCCAACTGGCCCGACTGGTCCAACAGGACCTACAGGCGCAACAGGCACTGGAACTACTGGTGCAACTGGTCCGACTGGCCCAACAGGTCCAACTGGGGCAACTGGTCCAGCAGGTCAAACTATTCTTGTTGGCGAAACGACAACTAGCGCTCCTGGAACTGATGCAAGTGTGACAAGCACAACAACTGGTTCAACAACCACACTTTTCTTCACTATTCCAAGAGGTACTACTGGACCAACGGGAGCCACAGGCTCAACTGGTCCGACGGGTCCAACTGGTGCAACAGGTACTGGAGCCACAGGCGCAACCGGACCGACAGGTCCAACTGGTCCAACCGGTCCTACTGGCGCAGATGGTGACACAGGTCCAACCGGACCAACTGGTGCTACTGGTCCGACAGGTCCAACCGGTCCAACAGGCCCAGCAGGTCAAGTGACATTGGTTGGAACAACCACAACCAGCAACCCCGGAGATGATGCAAGTGTGACAAGCACAACAACTGGCGATACGACTACACTTTTCTTCACCATTCCAAGAGGCGAAGAAGGCCCGACTGGACCTACCGGCGCGACTGGTGCGACAGGAACTGGCGCAACTGGACCTACAGGACCGACAGGCGCAACTGGAGCAACCGGACCAACTGGGGCAACAGGTCCAACTGGTGCAACTGGAACTGGTGCCACTGGTCCTACTGGAGTGACGGGTCCAACGGGCCCAACGGGACCAACCGGCCCTACGGGTGCCACAGGTGATGCAGGTGCACAAGGTCTTCAAGGCGATACTGGACCAACCGGCCCAACCGGACCGACAGGTGCTACTGGTGCTGACGGAGATACCGGTCCTACTGGCGCAACGGGACCAACCGGCGAAACAGGCCCAACAGGTGAAACTGGTCCAACAGGTCCAACGGGACCAACAGGCCCTACGGGTGCCACAGGTGATGCAGGTGCACAAGGTCTTCAAGGTGATACAGGTCCAACTGGGGCAACAGGACCTACGGGAGCTACTGGCCCTACTGGAACTGGAGCGACAGGCCCAACGGGCGAAACCGGTCCAACAGGCGAAACTGGACCAACTGGAGCGACAGGCCCTACTGGTGAAACTGGCCCTACTGGTGAAACAGGACCGACTGGTCCAACTGGCCCTACAGGACCAACAGGTCCAACGGGACCTACAGGATCAACAGTTTTTGCTGGAACCACAACAACAAGTGCTCCAAATACCTCGGCTGCTGTTATTTCCACGGCAACTCCAACTGGAATTCAACTTGATTTTGTGATTCCAAGAGGCTCAACTGGAAATACTGGTTCTCGTGGTGCCACAGGTGCCACTGGATGCACTGGCGCAAGAGGTATGACAGGTGCCACAGGTTCTCGCGGTGTGACAGGCGCAACGGGTGCCACAGGTGCTACTGGTGCCACAGGCGCCACTGGAGCGACAGGTTCGACTGGTGCAACGCCAAATGTTCGTGTTGGCAATGTGACAACTGGCGACGCTGGAACAGAGGCAAAAGTGGAGGCGAATCCTGTTGAAGATGGTGTTATGCTTAACTTTGTTCTTCCAAAGGGAGATACTGGCAACGGCTACACTGCTTCCAATCACTATGCTTGTGCTGAAAGCGGATATCAAAAAACTAACTATGGCTCAAGTGATGATATTGTCACATATAACGATGCGACAAAGTCTTTCACTGTTGCAAATAAGGGAGTTTATTTGGTTAACTATCGCTTTGAATTCGACACTAGCACTATGACAAATAACAACAAATTTGAATTCCGTCAAATTCTGCCAAGTGTTAAGGTTATTTCGCGCGAAGATAGGCTTATGCAACTGACGGCGCAAAAGTATGCTGTGAGTGGTTATGCTTATTTCTGCGCAAGCGATAATAGCGAATATCAACTTTTAAACATTTCACAGGGTGAAAAGCCAATCGATTTAAATTCGATTAAGGATTCAGAAATCTGCTTCACTCGCTTAGGTTAAACAAAAAAAACACTCTTTTTTAGAAAAACTCTAATTAAGAGTGTTTTTTCTATGCCAAATTTGAAAAATATGGTATAATATGGCTATCTTAATCTTGGAGGAAGTATGAAATTTGAAGATATGAAAATTAATTGCCATAGTTCTATTTGCCTTGACGGTAACATTTATATCGACCCTTTTAATGTTCAAGATTCGTTAAACGATGCCAAAGTGGTGTTTATAACTCATCCGCATTTCGACCATTTGGATGTTCCGTCGATAAGGAAAGTGTCGAACGATAAAACTATATTTGTTTGCACAAAAGATTCTGCCGAAAAACTTAGCACATTTGAAAATGAAAAAATTATTGTGAAGCCAAATGAAAAAGGCAAGGCAAACGGCGTGGAATTTTCCACTTTTCCTGCATACAACTTTGGTCATCACCACTTTAAAGAATATGGTTGGGTGGGGTATATCATTAAAATTAATGGTGTTTCATACACGATTTGTGGCGACACTGACAGAACGCCAGAACTTGAAAGCGTGAAAACTGATGTGCTTTTCGTGCCAATTGGCGGAACTTACACTATGGATGCAAAAGAGGCAGGAAAACTTGTGAACATCATTAAACCGTCGCTTGCCATTCCCACACACTATAACTATATTTCTGGAACTTGTGGCAGGGAGGGAGAAAGAGAGTTTAAAGCTGTGGTTGATAAAAAAATTCCTATTAAAATTTTGGTAAAATAAAAAAAGGCGCTTTTAAGCGTCTTTTAAAAATTTACTTTGCTTTCTTTGCGTCGTCAAGCAATTTTGCAAAGTGTGCTTTCTTACGATTTGCAGAGTTTTGATGAATTACATTCTCTCTTGCAGCACTATCAACCAAAGAAGTGAGTTCTTTATAGATTTCTGTGGCTTTTTCAACATCAGTTGCAAGCGCGTCTTTAAACTTTCTTATGCAAGTTTTAATTTCAGACTTAACAGAATTGTTAACAACTCTTCTTTCTTTTTCAATTAACACTCTTTTTTTTGCTGATTTAATGTTTGCCATGTCTTTCTCCTTAAAAAATTTCATAGAGATTATAACATATTAAAAAGAAAAAATCAACTTATTTTTTACATTTTTTTGGACAATATTATCTTTATGATAGATTTATTAGATGAATGTGGCAAGGATTTAGCGAATTGCGGGTATGAAACAGAAAAACTTGGGAAGTATGAAATCACTTCTTCCAAACTTTTTATCGACTCCGATGGCAAAGCAAAAAAACTTGGTTTCGATAAGGGACATTATTTTATTCTTAACGCTCCACTTCTTCTTGGGCTGAAAGAGGAACATTATAAAATTTTGAAAAATGAGATAAAAGCAAGAGTCAGCAACCTTTTTAAAATTAATAAAGTTAGAAAACAAAGCAAGATTCTTCTTGTTGGAATTGGAAATCCTGACATCATTTCCGACAGTTTCGGCGATGCGGTGATTAAGAAAATTGATATAAAGCCATTTAAGGAAGATAATCATATTTATAAAATTTCGCCAAACACCTTTTCAAACACTGGTATAAATGCTTATGAAATTATTAGGCTTCTTGTGGAGGCGTTTGACATCTCTTTGGTTATTCTTTTCGATTCGCTTGCCACAACAAACATTGTAAGGCTTGGCACAAGTGTTCAATTTAACGACGCAGGGCTGACTCCGGGAAGTGCGATTAATAAATTTGGCATAGCAATAAATAAAGAGAGTTTAAGTGTGCCTTGCATATCTGTGGGCGTGCCTTTTATGATTTCTGCTGGCGATATTTCAAAGCATGAGTCGAAAGATTTGATTTTGACAGAAAAAGATGTGGGTGAAAAAGTGGAATTTTTATCGGATATTGTGGCAGAAGTGTTTAATGATTTACTGGGTTAAAGCGAGGCGGGCGAAAGGGGCTTTTTGCTTAAAGTGATTTTTATGATTTTGCAAGTTTAAGAAAAGTTGAAAGTTTTGCTTTTTTTCCTTGCAAAAAGCCAGCGCGCAAAGCGCGCCCATGCCTTGCATGGACTTTCGCCCGCAAGCTCACCAAAGTTGTGTTTCAAAACAAAATCAAATCATATATAATTTATATGAGAAAAGTGCTTTTGCTAGATAGTGGCTCAGGCGGAGTGAACATATTAAAAGAATGTGTGAAAGTTTGCCCATATGCTGATTATCTTCTTTTTTGCGACACAAAAAATCTTCCTTATGGCAGTAAGAGTAAGGAAGTGTTAATTGATATAACCTTTAAAAATTTGGATGAAATTTATAAATTTTTTCCATATGAAATTGTTATTTTTGCTTGTAATACGATAACAAGCACAGTTATTGACGAGGCGAGAGTTAAATATCCCGATATAATTTTTATTGGCACAGTGCCAGCCATTAAACCTGCACTTTTGAAATTTTCTCCTAACGAAATTCTACTTATTGCCACAGAGGCGACAATTAATAACAACAAACTAATTTCAAAATATAGCGACAGTGAAATTAAATTTTTGCCTTTAAACACTCTTGCTCCACTTATAGACGAAAATTTGGATAATCTTGACGCATTACACGAATTTGTTAAACATAACATCACTGGCGAATTTAAAGCGTTGGTGCTTGGTTGCACGCACTATCAAGCACTTGAAAAGGTGTTTAAATCGTGTTTTAAAGATGTGGAGATTTTTGATAGCGCAAATGGTGTGGCAAGGAGGCTACTTTCGTTCATAAAAAAAGGCGAAGGCTATCAAGTGCAAATTATGTGCAATGATTTTTTCCTTCGCGATAAATTTTTATGGTATTTTTTTAATGGAGAAACTTAATCGTCAAATAGATTTGTTGTTAAAAACACTGGGTCACAAGTGATGTTTATGCCAAGTTTTTTAAGAGTGTTTTCCTCGCTGGATGGCAAAATGTAGGTGCAATGTGCTTCACAATTTTTGAGGTTTGGAAGCTCATCGATTGCTTTCTTAGCCTTAGGATTTTTTGCCGAGCAAATGGAAAGCGCCACCAAAATGTCGTCGATTGTTAAAAGGGTGGAGTGAGCTTTTAAGATGTTTGTGCGATATTCCACGATTGGCAAAAGGATGTCGTCAGTTATCACATCAAAATCGTCGCCAAGCCCAGCAAGTGTTCTTAATGCGTTCAAAACAACAGCGCCACTTGCGGTGATGATTTTTTTTGATTTCCCTGTCACAATTTCGCCGTCCGATAGTTCCAGTGCCACGGTTGGATAGCCACTATCTTTTGCGGTGTCGCGAGAAACTGAGATGACTTTTAAAAGGTCGTCGGTGATATTAACTTCGCTGACAAGCGATTTATTTCTTTCCAAAGTGTCGAAAGTTGCCAGTCCGCGCTTAAAATCACATTCAGCGCGATAATAACGCCTTAAAATTTCTTTCTTGGCGGAAATTTGAGCGAGTTTATCGTCGATTATGGCATCGGCAATCATGTTCACGCCCATATCCGTTGGCGACTTATAAATATCTTTGTTTGTGATTTTGTGAAGGATGCTTTGAAGAATTGGGAAAACGGCGATGTCGCGATTATAGTTTATGGCAAGTTTGCCGTAAGCATTGAAGTGGAAAGGGTCGATTTGATTGACATCTTGAAGGTCTGCGGTTGCTGCTTCATATGCGATGTTCACTGGGTGTTTAAGTGGCAAATTCCAAACTGGGAAGGTTTCAAATTTTGCGTATCCTGCTTTAACACCTTTCTTATATTCATGATATAACTGCGATAGACATGTTGCGAGTTTTCCACTTGATGGACCTGGCGCTGTCACAACAACGAGTGGGCGGGTGGTTTCAATATATGGATTTTTGCCATATCCCTCTTCGGAAACTATGGTTTCAACATCGTTTGGATAGCCCTTTGTGTAGCGGTGTATGTAAACCTTTTCTCCGCGTTGCTCCAATTTTTGCTGAAATTTCATAGCGCTTGTTTGACCTTTGAAAAGGGTGATGACAAAGGCAGAAACATAAAGCCCAAGAGCGCGAAGATTATCCACAAGGCGCAAAACCTCGTCGGCATAGTTCAAACCAAGGTCTGCGCGAATTTTGTTTTTTTCAATGTCGTTAGCGCTGACGCAGAAAACTATTTCCGTTTTATTTTTCATTTTTTGAAGAAGTTTAATTTTGATGTTAGGGTCAAAACCTGGAAGCACACGCGCAGCGTGCAAATCGTCGAAAATTTTTCCGCCAAATTCAAGATAAAGTTTGTTGTTGAATTTTTTAATTCTTTTGTTGATATTCTCGCTTTGAAGTTTTAAGTAAAGTTCATTATCAAAGCAAATTTTTGGGTTTTTAACATTTTTTGTTTTCTTAGTGTTTTTCATATCCAATCTCCTAAAAGTAATTATAACCTATCTTTCAAAAAAATCATAACAATTTGAGGTATTTTTATTTTTTTGTGGTGCAAATTATATCTATGGATATTAAAACATCACTTCTCCTTATCATTCCAGCATTTATTATCATTCTTCTTATCTTCCCAATTTTTGTGGAGGCAAGACTTTCTTTTAATCCAATTTTAAATCGCGGAGTGGTTGCGCTTTTCATTTTTAAGAAGAAGATAATTTATTATTACATTGAATTCCATGGAAAATACATAACTTTAAAAAACGACACAGAAACAAAGCAAGAGGAAATCATGTTTGATAGCCCTCAATTTGCTATCATCGAAGAATTTATTAAACAAGTGAAAGATAAGGTAAGGCTTAAACATCTTTTTATATACTATAACATCGGCTTGGGCGACGCGTTTAGGTCGGCTTTGCTATGTTCAGCGTTTAACCAATTAATCAATTTTTTCTTCATTAATTTGAAAAGCAGAAAGCCCACTGCCTCACTTTGCCTATACGACACAGCTTCATATAACCGCGAAATTTTTGAGGTTGCAGGTCGCATGAAAATTTCAATTTCTTTGTTTGATTTGGTATATTCTTTCATTTATTCAAGCATAATAGTTAAAAGCAAAAACTAAGCTATATATTGTGTAATATGCAAGATAAAGCACAATGTGTGGTGTAGTATGCAGGGAGGATTTATGAAAAATTTTTCAGAAGATAGAACGGTTAACGACCTTATCTCTAACGCTTTCGACAAAATTAAAACCATTGTTGACACAAGGACAATTGTTGGCGAAAGATTGGATTTAAGTGATGGAACAGTGATTATTCCAATATCTAAAGTGACGGTTGGATATGTGGTTGGCGGTGGAGAATATGCCGATTTATCTGCAAGACGCGTTGCTAATCACTATCCACTTTCTGGCGGTAGCGGTGGTGGCATGAGCGTGACGCCAGTTGGATTTTTAATTGAAAAAGACGGCGATGTCACATTTGTTAATGTGGAGAATAAAACTCTTTATCAAACCGTTTTAAATATGTTCAACACCTTTTTAAATGCTATGCAAAAGGAAGAAAAAGCGGAGGAGAAAGATGAAAAATAGGAAAATCATCCTTTCCGTTGTTGCCTTTTTGCTTTTGGCGGGAATTTTGTTTTCCTCTTTTTCCACCTTGTTTTTTGCTTTAAAAGCAAGTGCGGAAAATCTATACACTTCAGCAGTGAGCGGATGCGTTATTGAAGCGGAAAGTGGCAGAGTTTTGTTTGAAAAGAATAAGGACAAAAAAGTTCCCATGGCAAGCACAACAAAGATTATGACGGCAATCACCGCGATTGAAAACTGCGAAAATCTTGACGAAAAATTTGAAATTTCTCCTAAAGCGGTTGGTGTGGAAGGCACTTCACTCTATTTAAGAAAAGGCGATGTTTATTCCACTCGAGACCTACTGTTTGCACTTATGCTTATCTCAGGAAACGACGCATCGGTGGCGATTGCAGAACACGTTGCAGGCTCGACAAGCGAGTTTGTCACACTTATGAATGAACTTGCAAAAAAGATTGGAGCAAATAACACTCATTTTGCCAACACTCATGGCTTAGACGCAGACGGGCACTACACCACAGCATACGACCTTGCACTGATAACTGCCTACGCTTTAAACAACGACACTTTTCGTGAAATTGTTTCCACAAAAAACACCAAAATCACAAATTCTAATGGCGAAAACAGATATTTGAAAAACAAAAACAAACTTTTGTTCACGCTTGACGGTTGCATAGGCGTGAAAACAGGCTTTACAAATGACGCAGGAAGATGCTTGGTTTCGGCAATCGAAAGAAATGGTATGCGACTTGTTTGTGTTGTTTTAAATTGTGGACCTATGTTTGAAGAAAGTGCCACGCTTTTAAACGAGTGCGCAAATCGCTTTAAGAAAGTGGATATAACCTCGCTTTATAACTACAATAATGAAGTGGAAGTTTTGGACGGACGCGAAAAACTTGCCAAACTTTACACAAAGGAAAAATTTTTCTATCCACTCACAGATAAAGAGGTGGAAAGTTTAGAAATTGTTTACACGCTTCCAAAATTTATAGAAGCGCCACTAAGTAAGGACAGTGAAGTTGGAAAAATTGAAGTATTTTTGAATAAAGACTTGCTTTTCTCTGAAAAAGTTTATACAATAGAAGAAGTAAAATCTAAAACACTTTGGCAAAGATTAAAGGAATTTGCAGGAAAGTGGTAAAAGGAACTTTTCATGAGATTAAACAAATTTTTAAGTACGGCTGGCGTAGCATCAAGAAGAAAATGTGACGAACTAATTAAGGACGGAAAAATTTATGTGAACGGCAAGGTGCAAGCTAACCTTGGCACAATTATAGACGAGAAAAAAGATGTTGTGGAATATTTAGGGGAAAGGGTAAATTTACCTTCCTCTTTTATTTATCTTAAGATGAACAAGCCAAAAGGATATGCTTGCACGGCAAGTGACGAAAAGGGCAGAAAAACCATCTTCGACCTTTTGGAAGATAAAAGCGTGCGTTTATTTAATGTTGGAAGGCTAGACTACGACACAGAAGGGCTTATCTTTTTAACTAACGACGGAGAATTTGCCAACAGCGTTATTCATCCAAAATTTCAAATTGAAAAGGAATATATTGTCACGGTTGAAGGCGCGATGAAGGAAAGTGAGTTCGCTGTTTTAAGAAAGGGTGCGGTGGTTGACGGCGAGCGTATGCCAAGCGCAAGAGTGAACCCAATTTCTTTCGACGGAAAAGTGACAAAACTTTCGGTGATTATCACGGAAGGGCAAAATCATCAAGTGCGAAGAATGTTCGAGGCGATTGGAAGAGATATTAAACTTCTTAAACGCGTGCGAATTGGAAGCGTGCATTTAGGAAATCTTTATCGCGGAAAAACAAAACCTATGACAGCCGACGAGATTGCAAGTTTTTTGAAGTAGAGGATATGTATGAAATTATATCATGGTTCTCAAAACGGAGATTTAAAAGAACTTAAAACAAACTTTAAAACGGCCAGAGAGAATGAAGAGGGAAAAGTTTTTTTGACGGATAGTTATGCTTGTGCGTTTATGTATGGTGCTTGCAGTTCAAGATTTTATAGCTATGATAAAGAAAATGATGTTTTAGTAATACAAGAAAAAGCACCAAATGGATTAAAAAAAATGTATTCTGGACACGGTTGTTTTATTTATTCAGTTGATGTTAAAAATGCAGAGAAATATGAAAATCATCCAATTAAAAACCATGTTTACATAGTCAAAGAAAATGTTAAATTGGATAACAAAGAGAGAATTGAAGATTGCTATCAAAAACTTTTGGAATTAGAAAAGGAAAAGGCTCTTAAAATTGTTAGGTGGGAAGATTTAAGCGAAGAAGAGCAAAAAAGATGTAAGAACAACTTTATCAACAATTTTAAACCATATATGAAAATAGAAAAGCAGAAGTTTCCAGAAGAGTATAAACTTCTTGTTTCGCTTTATAAGGAACTTGAAGTTGAGGATGACTAATATGAAAGTTGGAATTGTGGGTGCGGGTGCATCAGGGCTTATGCTGGCTGGACTTTTGAAGAAAAAGGGCTTTGATGTTTATGTTTTTGATAAAAATGAAAAATGTGGGAAAAAGTTATACATAACTGGCAAAGGTCGATGTAATTTAACAAATTACTGCTCACCAGATGAATTTTTGAAGAATGTGGTGCGAGGCGAAAAGTTTTTGCGAAGTGCCATATACAATTTTCCACCAAGCGAATGTGTGAAATTTTTTAACGATTTAGGTCTTGAAACGAAAGTGGAAAGAGGAAACAGAGTTTTTCCAAAAAGCGATAAATCGAGTGATGTTATCAAAACTCTTTTTAAATTTTGCGAGGGTGTTAAGTTTAAGTTTTGTGAAGATGTGAAAAGTATAACTTTTAACGGCGATTTTTGTTTAAGAACGAAAGTAAAAGAATATCATTTTGATAAGGTGGTTATTGCAACGGGAGGCGCAAGTTATTCTTCCACTGGCAGTGATGGAAGCGGATATAAACTGGCAAAAAGTTTTGGCCACAGTGTGGAGGAAATTAGGTCAGCACTTTGCCCAATAAAATTAAAAGACGATGTTTCTTCCTTGCAAGGTGTGTCGCTTAAAAATGTTGCCATTAATGCTGATGCGGATAAGAAAAAAATCCATTTTTTTGGCGAGATGATGTTCACTGACATCGGCATAACTGGACCCATAGTGCTGAGTTTGTCAAGTTTGATTAATCGCGCTTTAAATGTGCAAATTTCCTTAGACTTAAAACCAGCGCTTGACGAAAAAACTCTTGATGCAAGGCTACTTCGCGATTTTGACGAAAATAAAAACAAAAACTTCCTCTTTATTTTAAAAGGACTTATGCCACAGGCGCTTTGCAAGTTTTTTGCCAAGAAGTGTGAAATTTTTGTGGATAAAAAGGTGCACGACATAACAAAAGAAGAAAGGTTAAAAGTGGTTAAAACCTTAAAAAATCTTCCTCTTTCATATAACGGGCTTTATCCTCTTGAAACGGGCATAGTCACAAGTGGAGGAGTTAAAACGGCGGAGATTAACCCAAAAACCTTTGAAAGCAAACTTCAAAATGGTTTATATTTTGTGGGCGAAGTTTTAGACCTTGACGCGTTAACAGGGGGATTTAATCTTCAAATTGCTTTTGCCACAAGTTATATGTGTGCACTTAATATGTAATAGCCATATTTATTTGACATTTAACATAAAAATGATATATAAATGAAATATAATAATAAATTTTAGGAGGCGTTATGCTACTTTGGCTTGCAAGAATATTACTTTGGATACCACTTTCCATTATGCATCCAACATATATCTATGGAAGAAAAAATAGACCTAAAGGCAAGGTTATAATTTCCTGCAATCATCGCTCTAACTGGGATATTGTTTCTTACATTCTTCACACCAGCGAAAAGGTTAAAATTTTGGCGAAGAAGGAACTATTTAAAAATAAACTTTTTGGCGCAATTTTAAAAAGTTTTGGTGCTATTCCAATCGACCGCGAGCATAATGATATTGGTGCAATTAAAGATTGCATGAAGGCGCTTAAAGAGGATAAGAAACTTTTTGTTTTTCCAGAGGGAACACGCCTTAAAGATGAAAGTTTGGTTATGGGCGAAGTTAAAAGCGGAATGACTCTTATTGCCATTAAAACAAAAACTCCAATCTTGCCTATGTGGGTGGTGCAAAAACCAAGGCTGTTTAGAAAATCGCAATATATCATTGGAAAGCCGTTTGAACTTAGTGAATTTTATGGCAAAAAACTTGACGACGAAACCTTGAACGAGGCGAATAACATCGTTCGCGAAAAGATGCTTGAACTATATCATAACCAAGCCGAACTTCTTGGCAAAAAGAAGAAGAGAAAGTAATTTTAATATTGTTTTATTGCATACCACCACAAGATGTTGTGTAGTATGCAGTATTTTTTTCTAGATTTAGATTAAAGAGAAAAAATTTCAAGATGTTTTTAAATTTCTTTGACTTTTTTATCTATATTTGGTATATTTAGATAAATTAAGAGGACAAGAAATATGAGCGAAGAATTTAACTTAGATTTAATTGACAAAACCTTTACATCCTATAAGAAAGGGCAAATTTTTGATGGTGTGGTTGTTTTAAAAAGAGAGGACGGCGTTATTTTTAATATTGGCGGAAAAAATGATGCGTTTATTCCTGCAAGTGATTTTGATGACTATGAAAAAACTAAGATTGGCGACAGGTTTTCTGTTATCATAACCAAACAAAAAAATGAAGAGGGGCTTATAGAGGCTTCTATGCGTCTTGCGCGCGACATCAAAATTGCCAATCAAAATGCCCAAAGTTTGAGGCTTGGAAGCAAGTTCACTTTTGTTGTGACAAGTGTTAATAACAGTGGGCTTTCGTCTAAAATGGGCGACTATTCTGTTTTTGTGCCAGCAAGTGAGGCGTCGCTTAAATATGTGAAAGATTTGAAAAGTTTTGTTGGAAAACAACTTGAGGTTGTTGTGACGGAAATCGACCACGAGAAGAAAAGCATTATTGCAAGCGCTAAACTTTTGCAAGAGCAAATTAAAGTGGCAATGGAGAATAACTTTTGGAACAGCATTTTCATAAATAAGATTGTTCAAGGTAAGGTTAAGAAAATCATGCCATATGGTGCTTTTGTGGATGTTGACGGCGTGGACTGCTTTTTGCATATCTCGCAAGTTTCCTATGATAAAATTGAAAATGTTGGCGAGGTTTTAAACGAGGGCGAAACCTATAAATTTAAAGTTATCAAACTTGACCGCGAAAATAAAAAAGTGGAACTTTCCTATAAAGCACTTTTGGAAGATCCAAAGATAACGAGAGTTAAAGAACTTTCTGTTGGCGACAAGATGATGGCGAAGGTGGTTAAACTTTTGAGATTTGGTGCGATTGTGAAAGTGCCAAACGGCGCAACAGGGCTTTTGCATATTCAAAACTGCACCGAGAACCGCACAAAGAACATCTATGAACTTGTGAAAGTTGACGATGAAGTTGAAGTGGAAGTTATCGACAAAAATGATGAGGATGGCAAAGTTTCTTTCAAACTTGTGAATAAGATTGGATAAATCATTTAATCTAAAAAGTTTGACGGAAAAATCTTCAAAATTTGTGTGACAAATTTGTTTTAATATGATATAATGTTAATATCCATGAAGAGTGTGTGAGGGACAGCCCTGTTGACCACACAGCAACCTAGTTTTTACCAAGGTGCTAATGGCTGAGTCGATGGGTGAAAACTTGATTTAAGCCCATCATTAGATGGGTTTTCTTATTTTCTTTATGGATTTTATAATGAAAAAACCTTTCAATATCAAAAATAACAAGGAGGAATTATGATAAGAGTTATAACAAGTGAAAGTGTGAACATTGGGCATCCAGATAAAACTTGCGACACCATTTCAGATGCTTTTTTAGACGAAGCGTTAAGGAAGGATAAAAACAGCCAAATGGCAGTGGAGTGCGCCATTAAAAACAACAAACTTTTCATATACGGCGAGGCAACAACAAACGCTGTAATTAATTACGATAAGATTGCGAAAGACATTTTGAAAGATATTGGCTATCAAAACGATTTTGAAATTGTTAAAGAGATAAGCGAGCAAAGCCCAGACATTGCGCAGGCTGTGAAAAAGAAAAAATTGTGCGCTAATGACCAGGGGATGATGTTTGGATATGCCACAAATGAAACAAAAGAGTTTATGCCACTTCCAATTGTGGTTGCGCATAAACTTATGAGAAATTATGAAAATTTTAGGCGTATGGGAAATTTGTTTTTTGCCGACGCAAAATGCCAAGTGAGTGTGGAATATGACAATTTTGCGCCTATTAGAATTTCCACTGTGCTTATAAGCGTTTCACATTCTGAAAAAATCACAAACGAAGAAATTTGTAAGGAAATTTTGGAAAATGTTGTGCTTAGAGTTTTGGCAGAATATGAAAGTTTGGTGGATGAAAATTTGAAAATCTTAATAAATCCAAGCGGACGCTTTACAATTTGGGGAAGTTTTGGCGACAGCGGTTGTGTGGGCAGAAAGATTATTGTTGACACCTATGGCGGAGTTGGACGCGTGGGTGGAGGTTGTTTCAGTTCCAAAAACGCCACAAAAGTGGATAGGTCAGGTGCATATTACGCGCGATATGTTGCCAAAAATGTGGTGGCACACGGCTATGCGGATATTTGCGAAATTGAAGTGGCTTATGCGATTGGGCTGGAAAAACCAGTGACTGTTAACATTGAAACTTTTGGCACAAATAAGGTTAGTTTAGAAGAAATTGAAAATTATGTTAAAAAGAACTTTGATTTTTCGCTTTCCAACATCATTAAGGAACTTGACCTGTTGAAACCAATCTATAAACAGACCGCTTGCTATGGGCATTTTGGCAGAGAGGAGTTTTCTTGGGAAAAAATTAAAAAATGATGAATTTAATATTGATAAATTAATTTTTTTGTGTTATACTTTAAAGCGTAATAAGTGAGGTGTGATTATGGGATCGGTTAATCCATTAAAAAATAGATATAAAAATCCTACTGACAGCAGTCAGTATGTTGGCGATGAAAGACAAAGAACAGATGCAATTGTAGCGGAACTTGCAGAAAATGAGCGTAGAAAAGTAGAAACATTTAAAAAGCTTGCAGAAGATCCGAGGCACATAGCGAAAAGAAAAGCGTATGCAGAGGAAAAGAATGCTAAACTTGAAAGGCGAAAAGAATTGCGTGCAGAACATGACGCTGAGTTAGCCCAAAAAAGAACACAAGCGGCAATAAAGAAAGCGGTTATGGAGGCAAGTAAGGCAGAAAAAATTGCAAATGAAAAAGCGGAGCAAGAGGAGTTTATCGAACTTAGCAAAAAAACTGATTTAGATAGTCTTGTGCTTGCATATTATAAGCATCTTCAAAATCCAAAGTTCTTAGATTTTGCCATTTCCACTGTTCCTCAAATTCTTCCACATTTAGACGAAAATCTTTCACTAAATTGTTATGGTGAAACTCTCTTTAAGCATGAAAAGGCGTATATGGACAATATGCCAAAGTTGGTGGAAAAGTTTGGCTATAACAAGGTGGCGTCGCTTTTATACCGCGCATATCTACACAGCGACATAAAGTATAACAACCTTTTAAGTGAAACCGAGGATGGAAAACAACAAGCCTTGCTTATTTGGGGTAAGATTTTTGATAATACCTATGGATTAATCAAGGTTTCGGAATTTTCCAAACTTGACGAGGACGAAAAGGTGGCACTTTTTAAAGGTCTAGGTAAGGAGTTTGTTGAAGAAAATAAATCTAGGCTCATTTTTAGGTATAAAGCATTTATAAAAGCACTTCCTAAAGAATTTAAAAATTGCACATCAATTTTAGAACTTCAAAAAGAAGCACAAAGCGTGAATAAAGAGCGTTTTAGTAATAGATAAAAGTAATCGCAAAAATGCGGTTATTTTTTTATAAAGCGAGGCAAACTAATCTTTAAGGAGGTAAATTATTTATTATTTAATTTTTGTTTTTAAAAACGAAAAAAATTTTTCCATAAAATATCTTAAAAGTTTTAAATTTATTTGACAAATAATTTTAGTTATTTTAAAATTAATAATGTATAGTAAGTTATACAAGATTAAAACCACACAACCATTTGGTTGATAACATATTGAGGTTTCTTATGATAAATATTTATAATATCGCGAACATAGTTTTCTATGCGCTTCTTGGAATTTCTTTTATCTTGCTTTTGCCAAGGATTGTTATGTGCTTTATGGGATGCGGAAAAGCAAAACAGTTTAAAGACGCAAAAAAGGAACATAAATACGCCATTCTTGTGCCAGCAAGGAATGAATCAAAAGTGATTAGGCAGATTTTGGATAGCATAAAAAATCAAACCTATAATAAGGATAAACTTGAAACTTTTGTGATTGTGGAAAGTTTGGACGACCCAACTTGCGAAATCTGCAAGGAATATGAAAATGTGCAAGTTTTTTGCAGGCAACACCTAGAGAACAAGGGTAAGGGTTATGCGCTTGATGAGTGCTTTTCATATATTTTAAATAACCAAAAAGGCATGAAACAAGAGGACAAGTTTGAGGCATTTTTCATTATGGATGCCGACAATGTTATGGCCAAAGATTACATTTATGAAATGAATAAAGTGTTCGATGCTGGCTTTGATGTTGGAACAGGCTATCGCGCAAACAAAAACTTTAACGACTCTTGGGTCAGTGCTTGCAGTGGACTTTATTTCAACTTTCTTTCCACTTTTAAAAACAAGCCGAAAGCAAAATTAGGGCTGGGCGTGCAGGTGACAGGAACGGGGTTTTATGTTTCTAGAAAAATTATTGAACAACTTGACGGTTGGAAATTTAATACCTTAACTGAGGACTATGAGTTTTCGCTTTGCACTGTTTTACACAACTATTCAAGTTCCTATAATGAAAAAGCAGTGTTTTACGACGAACAACCATCTTCGCTTAAAGTTTCGTGGAAACAAAGAGTGAGGTGGTGTAAGGGTTTTATGCAAGCGAATAAAATTTTTCGCAAACCACTTTTGAAAAAGCGTATTGACACAAGCGGAAAGCGTAAGTTTGACTTGATTGAAAATGGCACTTCGCTTGCTCCTTTGGTGTTTTCGCTTGTTAGTGTTGCTCTTTATGCCGTTGTTAACCTTGTGCTTTTCATAATCTCAGTTATAACGCATAATCCTCTTTGGTATTATCCTTTTGCATCATTCATAGGCGTGCTTGTTGGGTTCTATCTTCTTATGGTGCTTTACACCGCGTTCATAATTGTGGTTGAACGAAAGCGCCTTGGTGCAAAACCGTTAAACTCGTTTGTGGCATGCCTAGCTAATCCGTGGTTCATGATTTTGTATGCTCCAATTTACTTTCAAGCACTTTTCACAAAAAATGTTGAATGGACGCCGATTGCACACACTTCAATTATTGATGTTGAGGCGATAGGCGAGGAAGAAAAACAAGTTAAAATTTAAATTCAAGTTTTCATGCTTGAATTTTTATTTTTGCCATAATTTGCCGTATTTTACTAATGTTTAGCGATTTTAGTTAAAATATTTTAACTAATATTTTTTCTAAAAAAGTTATTAAAAATTTTTAATTACCATATAAATTTGTTTGGAAAATAAAAATTTTTGTTGTATAATAGACATGGTCAAAAGGAGAAAACATTATGAAAAAAATTGCTATCGTTGCTGACAGCAACAGCGGAATAACACCAAAAGAAGGAAAGCATCTTGGAATTAACATTGTGCCAATGCCATTCATTATCGGCGAAGATGTTTTGTTTGAAGAAGTTGATTTAAAACAAGAGGAGTTTTATCGTTTGCAACGCGAAGGAGTGAAGATAACAACTTCTCAGCCAAACATAAATGAAATTGTGGAACTTTGGGGTAAACTTTTAAAAACTCACGACCAAGTTTTGCATTTTCCTATGTCAAGTGCTTTAAGCCAATCTTGCGAAACGGCGCAAAAATTTGCAGAAGAAAATTTTCCAAACAAGGTTTTTGTTGTGGATAATCGAAGAATTTCCATCACACTTAAAGCTTCTGTGTTTGACGCTATGACACTTATCGAACAGGGTTTGGATGCAAAAGAGATTAAAGAATACCTTGAAAATGACGGCGACAAATCCTCAATTTATCTTGTTGTTGACACGCTTAAATATCTTAAACAAGGCGGTCGCGTCACACCAGCGGCGGCTGCCATTGGAACGGTTTTAAACATCAAACCTATTCTCACAATTCAAGGTGGAAAACTTGATAAATTTGCCATGGTGACAAACATTAAGTCGGCAAAAAAGAAGATGATTAACGCTATTAAAAAAGATATTGAAACACGATTTGCAAATTTTGTTAAAAATGGAGAGTTTGCTTTGGCGATAGCACACACAACCAACGATGAAAATGCGGAAATTTTCAAACAAGAACTAATGAAAGAATTTCCAAACATACCTTTCACTTATGTTGACCCTCTTTCACTTAGCATTGCCACTCACACGGGTCCAAGGGTTTTGGCTGTTGGAGGATATCACTTTGTGAAATAGAAATTTAAGCGAGCAAATGCTCGTTTTTTCTTTGACAAATTTTATTATGTATTGCTATAATTATGAAGAGGTTAATATGAAAGATTGTTTGTTTTGTAAAATCGTGAAAGGTGAAATTCCTTCTTATAAAATTTATGAAGATGAAAATGTTTATGCTTTTTTAGACATCGCAAACGATGTTTTTGGGCATACTTTGGTGGTTTCCAAAAAGCATTTCGAAAATGTTATGGATTGCTCTGAACGCACGCTTGGAAAAATTATTGCCAGCGTAAAAAAAATCGGCGACCATTTTGTGAAAGATTGTGGATTTTCTGGCTATAACATTTTGAACAACAGCGGTAAAAGTGCAGAACAATCAGTTATGCATTTGCATTTTCACATTCTGCCACGAAAAGAGGGGGATGATTTCAAGCTTTGGCGTGATTTTGGCGAAAGTGGAAAGACCTTGGAAGAAGTGCAAAAAGAACTTGTTATGCAAGACGAACAAAAAGATGTTTTGGATTACTCCTCTTTTAAGGAAGATTGCACGGTGCTTTACACCGACGGCGCTTGTTCTGGTAATCCAGGAATTGGCGGATATGGTGCGGTTTTAATTAAAAATAACGGCGAGGCGGAGGAAATTTCAGGAGGCGAGAAGTTGACGACAAACAACCGAATGGAACTGACAGCGGTAATCGAAGGGTTGAAACTCACAAGCGAGCGTGAAAATGTGAAAGTCTATTCTGACAGCGCCTATGTTGTGAACGCCTTTAACCAAGGCTGGATTGATAACTGGAAAAGAAACGGCTGGCACTCCTCTGGCGGTGGCGAGGTTTTAAATTCTGACCTATGGCAAACTTTGACCGCTTTGGTGGAGGCAAGACGAGTGGAATTTATTAAAGTTAAAGGTCACAGCGACAATGCAATGAACAACCGTTGCGACGCCCTTGCAACAAGTTTTTATAAAGACTAAGTTTTTTAAAAAAAATATTTTTAAACTTAT
Source organism: uncultured Clostridia bacterium (assembly GCA_930971385.1). Taxonomy (GTDB): domain Bacteria; phylum Bacillota; class Clostridia; order Christensenellales; family UBA1242; genus Caccovivens. The sequence continues at coordinate 96,497 of CAKNGB010000002.1, forward strand.
TAATATATTTTATATTCATATTAAAAATAAATTGGCTTAAATATTAAGTTATAATATAGCCATTTTTTATTATAGGAAGATAAAAACTAGGGCGAGAGTGATTAGCGCGCTGATGATGCCGTGAGTTAGTTTTTGTAAGGCGAAAAGGCGAACTGGCATTTTAACTTTGTTTAAGAGAGTTATTGATTGAATCAGGGTGCTTATGCCACCAAAACTTATCACAAAACTTGCTAATATTGCGCCAAGTTTAACATTACTTAAAGTGGATAAACTTAAACAGCCTTTTGTGATTTCGATAACTCCTTGCAAAAAGTATGCAACATCCTTTGGCAATAAGGAAAAAATTGGCGAAAAACATTCGATTATAACAAAAAATATGGCTATTATCGCACCAACAGAAAGTATGGACAGGGTGGAAGAAAGAACGATGTCGGATAAGTTAAATTTTTTCTCTTCCACTTCTTTTATATTTTTAACTTCCTCCTCTTTCACTTTGATTTTTTTGTAAATTATTCCGTTTATTAAGGCGGAAAGAACATGAGAGATAAAAAGGATGTATCCAATTTGCGCGCTGTGAAACATTCCCACGCCAACCGCGCCAATTATGAACATAGGTCCACTTGTGGAGCAAAAAGAGCTCATGCGGAAGGCATCATTTCTGGTTATCTTTCCCATTTCATAGCTATCGGCAATCATTTTTGAGCCAACTGGATAGCCAGATAAGATTGCCATAAGAAAGGTGTAGAAGGAAATTGATGGTGTGCCAAAAACTTTTCTTGTGAACTTTCCAAAGGGGAGTTTTTCCATTTGACCTAAACTTGACAGCACGCGTGTGAAGAACATAAACGGCAAAACACTTGGTAAAACATTAAATGCCCATGCAGAAATTCCATTTAAGCCAACTTGAATAAATTTCGCTGGAAAGATAATCATATTCACAAGGAAAAAGAGAACTAAGATGGTAAATATGGTTTGCGAAAAGTTTTCCTTTAAAAGTTTTTTCAAAATAACTCCTTTTTTATTTGACAAAATTTTTATGTGTGGTTATAATTTAAATTAAGTTGGATTTGTCCAAAATTTTTCTTATATGTGCAATATATTTTATTTTGCAAAAGAAGAAAAAAGAAGTGGAGAGAATATGTTTAAAATTAAAGATTTGATTAAGGAGTCGAAAAGGCTTCAAAAGACCATCGTCTTTCCTGAGGTCAGTTTTTCGGATAGAACTTTGGAAGCGGTTAAGTATCTTCAAAAAAAGAAGATTTGCAAGGTGCTTTTGGTGGGCGACGCCAGCGCGTTAATTCTTCGCGATAAGGATTTGGAAAAATTTGAAATCGTCAGCCCTATCACTTTTCCAGACAGAAAAAAACTTGTGAAAACTCTTTATGAAAAGCGCAAGGATAAAGGTATGACTTTGGAAGAGGCGGAAGAACTTGAAAAAGACCCATACTATTTTGCCACGCTTTTGGTGGAATGTGGATATGCAGACGGCATGGTGGCAGGTGCTGAGGCATCAACCGCAACAACGGTTAGACCAGCCCTTCAAATTATCAAATCAAAAAACAAAAAGCCTGTTTCAAGTTGCTTTTTGGTGTATGGCAACAACAAGTTTTTAAACGGAAAGGCGTTAATTCTTTCAGACTGCGGTGTGATTGAAAAGCCAGACAGCGACACACTTTGCGCTATTGCAGAAGCAAGTGTTAAAAGTGCCAAACAGTTTAAAATTGGAATGCCAAAAGTTGCCTTTCTTTCTTACTCCACAAAGGGTAGCGCTAAAAGTGACGATGTCACAAAAGTTCGCGAGGCATATGAAAAATTCCACAAAAAAAATAAGGATGTTTTATGCGACGGCGAACTTCAATTTGATGCTGCAATGGTGCCAAGCGTCAGCGAGCATAAAGCGCCAGAAAGCGAAATTAAAGGCGACGCCAACATTTTGATTTTTCCAGATATAAATGCTGGAAATATCTGCTATAAAACCACACAATACATCGGCGGACTGAACGCGATTGGTCCAATTCTTCAAAACCTTAAAAAACCTGTTAACGACCTATCTCGTGGGTGCAATGTTAATGATATTGTGATACTTAGTGTGATAACATCTTTGCAGTGTGAAGATGAAAAGAAAAAAGGAGAATAATATGAAAATTTTAGTTATAAATTCTGGAAGTTCATCATTAAAATATCAACTTCTTGATATGGAAAAGGAAAAGCTTATTGCCAAAGGTAATTGCGAAATGATTGGGCTTTCGGGTTCCGTGATTTCCTATAAGCATGACGGCAAAGAGGAAAAGTTTAAAGGCGCACAAAATCATGAAGAAGCAATCAAAAAAGTTTTGGATATTTTGGTGGATAAAGAAAACGGCGTGATTTCTTCCTTTAAGGAAATTGATGCCATCGCTCATCGCGTGGTTATGGGTGGCTATATCTTTGATAAAAGTGTGCTTATCACAGAAAAGGTTATTAAGGATATCGAAAAACTCTCTTCCATGGCTCCACTTCACAACCCAGCAAATGCAATGGGAATGAGAGCGTGCAAGAAAGTTATGCCAAGAACACCTCAAGTTGCAGTGTTCGACACGGCTTTCCATTCCACCATGCCAGAAAAAGCATATATGTATGGAATTAAATTTGAGGACTATAAAAAATTCCATTTAAGAAAATATGGCGCGCATGGCACAAGCCACAAGTATGTTGTTGAACAACTTGCAAAGGTTTTAAAGAAAGATGTTAGCGAAGTTAAGGCTATAACTTGCCACCTTGGAAATGGAAGCAGTATAACAGCCATTGAAAATGGAAAGAGCGTGGACACTTCCATGGGTTTAACTCCACTTCAAGGGCTTGTTATGGGCACTCGCTCTGGCGACATTGACCCAACCTTAGTGCAATTTTTGTGTAAAGACAAGAACATGACTGTGGACGAGGTTATCACATATCTTAACAAAGAATGTGGGCTTCTTGGAATTTCTGGTAAGTCCAGCGATATGCGAGAGGTTGAAGCGTATGCAGATAAGGGCGACGCAAGAAGCAAACTTGCGCTTGATATGCTGACATATTCTGCAAAAAAATATATTGGAACATATCTTGCTGTTTTGAATGGTGCTGATGCCATTGTGTTCACAGGCGGAATTGGCGAAAATAGACCAGAGATGCGTGAGGCGATTGTGAGCAATATGGAGAATCTTGGAATTGTGCTTGATAAAAAGAAGAACGATAACTTCAAGCGTGGGCAAATTGAACTTATCTCTTCCAAGAAGTCAAAAATCAAGCTTTTTGTTATTCCAACCGATGAGGAACTTATGATGGCTCGCGAAACAGAAGAAATTGTTAAAAATTCAAAAAAATCTAAATAAAACTTGACAAATGTGTTATTATGTTGTAAAATGTAATGGCAAAATGAACGAAAATAACTAAAAGGAGAAAGAAAATGGCTGTTCCAAAGGGGAAAGTTTCAAAACAGAGAAGAAATACAAGAAATTCCGCTAACTTTAAGGCAGAAGGCGTTTCACTTGTTGAATGTCCAAAGTGCCACGAACTTAAAGAACCTCATAAGGTTTGCAAAAAGTGCGGAACTTATAAGAACGAAACTGTTGTTGAAGATAAGAAAAAGAAGAAAAACTAAGTTTATTGATTTTTCAATGAATTATCCTATCATCCGATAGGATTTTTTCTTTTTATACATAACTTTAAAAAGAACAACTTTTAGAAAAATATAAACAAAAATTTGATTTATTTTCATAATTAATGGTATAATATGAATATGAGTAATAAGTTATCAAAACTAAGTTGTTTATTAATTGTTTTTATGGCAGGAATAATATACCTTTTTTCTTTGAATTTTTCTAATTTCACTTATGCTGAAACCTACGATATGGGAACTTATGAAGAATTTAACAAAAGTTTAACAAGTTTGGTTAATGAATCTGGTTTGTATCATGAAGGTGAGGAATATGCCATTTCTTCTGACTTAGTCAGCGAGATAGACGGAGAAAAGTATGTTTCGGCAAGTGCGTTAAACCTAAAGGGCGAAGATGTGGCACTGTCGTCGTTAGACGAAAATTTTTATGAAGTTTCAAGTGACGGAGATGAGATTGTTGTTAATGAGAAAAAATACACAAACCGCATAATCGTTTATTATGAAGGTAATCTTGAGCCGTATAAGACGGAGAATTATGCCGAGGGTTTAGGTTATCACATCTATCAATATTCTTCCCGAGAAGATACGATTGACGCATATAACTATTATTCTAGCCTTGACTATGTTAAAAGCGTGGGCTATGACGATGTTGTGACCGCTTCCGAAATAAGCGACTCTGAAAGCACTTCAAGCGGATACTACTCTTGGGGAGCAGAAGTTATTGGCGTGCCAGATTTTATGGCATATTTAAACTACACAGTGGATGATTTTCCAACCGTTTACATCGCGGTTTTAGACAGCGGAATTAACACTCAGCACTTCCTTTTTGAAAACCGAATTGCAAGTGAGTATGGCAGAAATTTCACAGGCGGAGCTCAAGATGATTTTGAGGATGATTTTAGGCACGGCTCGCACGTTTCTGGCATTATTGCCAACTTAACAAAGGAAAATGTGAAAATTGTTCCTCTTAAAGTTTTGGATAACACTGGTAATGGCACGGTGGCAATGATTATAAGCGCTATTAATTATGTGGAAGAATTAAACTCGGCTCATAACCTTAACATACGATTTATGAACATGAGTTTGGGCGTGGAAGCCGAGGATGGTGGAATTTATAATAACTACACCTTAGAAAGTTTAATCAGCCGTGTTTACAACAATGGAAAAGGCATAACAAGTGTGGTTGCTGCTGGAAATAAGTCTAGAGATACGCACACTTCTTCACCTGCGAACATCAGCGACTCTTTCGTGGTTTCGGCTTTGGATAAAGATTTAACGCTGGCGTCATACTCTAATCACGGTTCAACGGTGGATATTTCTGCACCAGGAACTAGGATTAATTCGGCGTATAAAAACAGCCCGACACAAATGTATGAAGACAGTGGCACAAGCATGGCAACACCTCATGTCACGGCGGTTTTCGCTCTTCTTTTGTCAAGCCCAACATATGCCTCTTACACCAACTTGCAACTGGAAGAATTGGTGAAAGATTACGCCATTGACCTTGGCGACGAGGGAACTGACAGATACTATGGCGCTGGATGTGTGAGCGTGGCAAACATCGGTGTCACAACAATCGGCGAGGTCACATTTGAGGAGGACATATCAAACGAAGGTTACACAATTTTAACCCTCTCTTATGCCGACGCCACAGATTATGAGATCTACTACACTCTTGACGAATCGCTTCCAAGCAGAAATTCCACTCTCTACACCGATCCTATTGTTCTTTCCGAAACCACAAAGGTGACGGCAATTGCCTATGTTATCAGGGAGGGCGCTGTTATGCAAAAAAGCGCTTTGTCGTCACAGACTTTCTATTTTAACAACGAGGACCTTGACAGTGCTTTCAAAATTTCAGGAACACTTTACAGTGGAACGATTGAAGAATACACAGGAAGTTTAACAAATTTAAGGATAAATTCATATATCAATGGTTATTACATCACATCAATTTCGTCCTTTGCTTTCAGTGGTGTGGAACTTGAAAGCATCACTTTGCCAACTTCATGCACAATAATTTCCAATCACGCTTTTTATGCTCAAACAAAATTGAAGGAAATAACAGGTTCATATGTTGAAAGTGTTGGTGAATATGCCTTTTCAAATTGCACAAGCTTGGAAATTGCAAACTTAAACAGAGTTCAAACAATTTCCGATTATGCCTTTAAAGATTGCTCGGTGCTTGTTGGCTTGAACGCTGGCTCTTCTATAACACAAATTGGCGACTATGCTTTTCAAGGTTGTTTAAGTTTAAAAGAATTAAACATTCCTGATGTGCAAATTGTTGGAGAAAATGCTTTCGATAATGTGACGCTGGAAACTCTCACAATGGGCGGTGCGGTTAGTTCTTTCGGAAACATGAGAAACTTCCATGTGGGAACAATTTATGCTTATCTCAATTCCAGTTTCGACGATTTATATTATGAATATGCCGACAATGTGGTTGATTTAAGTATGCGATTTTTGACCACTTTGCCAGACCGAATTGTTGTTAAAACTTCAAACACTTCAACCTTCTCTTTAGATTATTATGGCGCATATATTTCTTACGATCAATCGATTTTCCCATTTATTCAATCTGGTTCTTATTACACATTTACCGACGGCTCGCAAAATTATAATTTAAATAATCAAATTTCAGAGATTAATGATAACACATATCGCGCCACTTTCTCTTTAAGCGGACTAGCATCTAATAGTTATGTTTTCACCATGACGCTTATTGACAGTTACGGCAATTCGATTGTTTCAGATTCTATGGAAGTTTTGGTTATCAACAGTGAAATTGAGGAGCACACTTTAAATTTTGTGGCAGGAAGATATCAAGTTTATGTTGACGGACAACTTGCTTCAAATCCGTTCACGCTATACGATGGAATAACATATAACATAGAGGTTGCTCCTTATGACAGCTATGACATCACTTCGGTTTCAGCTAATGGCGATGACCAATCTGAAAGTTTTTCAATTTTAGTTAAAGATGACTTAAACCTTGACATTCAAGTGGAAGAAAAAAGGCAGTTCAATGTTTCGTTTGCATCTAGTAGCGGAGCAAATGTGCTTGTGAACGGCGAAGAGACAAGTGAGGTTATCATAGACCGCGGAGGAAGCGTGGAGTTTACGCTTGAGTTAGAAGATGGGTTTAAATTAACCTCTGTCACGATTAACGGTGTGGAACAGGAATTAAAAACCAATTTCACATTAACTAATATATCAACAAACTTTTCTGTGGAAATAACAACCATAAAAGAAGAATTTGAAGTTCTTGTAAATTACGGTAATGGTGGCGTTGTTTCCTCGCTTGGCTCTATGCAAACTGTTTCATATGGCGATTCGGTTGAATTCACCATAACTCCATATGAGGGATATGAGATTTCTCGCGTGCTTGTGAATGGCGAAGAAGTGATGGTGGAAAACAACACTCTCACTCTTTCCAACATAACCGCTAACCAAAATGTGATTGTGGAATTTAAAGCTTTGGATGAAGGCGATAATTTAACAAATTCCGTGCTTATTTGGTTTGGAGTGATTGCAGGAATTTTTGTTATTCTTGCTGTTTGCTTGATTATTTTGAATGTTTCAAATAAAAAACAAAAGAATTATAAAAATCATGTGTAAAATAGTTTTATTTCTTGCACAAGGTGTGATATAATAAATTTAGGAGGGGAAAATGAGCACTGGCACTATTGTTGCGATTGTGATTGTGGCAGTTGTTGTGCTTTTGGCAATTATTTTGATTGCATGGATTGTTGCAACTTACAACAGTTTCGTGAAAATGAGAAATAATGTCGATGAAGCATATTCCACAATGGATGTCTATATGAAAAAAAGATATGACTTGATTCCAAACCTTGTGGAAACTGTTAAAGGATACGCAACGCACGAAGAAAAAACTTTGGAAGGGGTTATGGCAGCAAGGTATTCTTGCATGAACGCTAACACTCCTCAGGAAAAGGCAGAAGCAGAAAATATGCTTACTGGCACATTGAAATCGCTTTTTGCTGTTTCCGAAAACTATCCAAACTTGAAAGCCGACCAAAACTTTATGGATTTGCAACAATCTTTAAAGACTTTGGAAGAGGAAATTGCAACTTCAAGAAAATACTATAACGGCTGTGTTAAAACTTACAATGTTAAAAGAGAAACATTTCCAAGCAACATCATTGCAAAATGGTTCAAGTTTGAAAAACGCGTGCTTTTTGAAATTGCAAACGAAGAAGAAAGAAACGCTCCAAAAGTTCAATTCTAAAAAGATAAGGCAAAACGCCTTATTTTTTAATAAATTTTTATCAAATTGTGTTTTTTGTGAATTTCTTTGACTTATTTTCTATATTTTGTTATCATATTTATGCATAGTGTATGCAAATATTTTTTGTTGAGGTATGATATGAAAGTTGTTGTGGACGCTTTTGGCGGAGATAACGCACCACTTGAAGTTGTGGAAGGCGCGGTGAACGCAGTTAAAGCAAATAAGGATTTGACCGTTATTTTGTGTGGCGATGAAACTAAAATCAAAGAGATTTTAAATGGCAGAACGGAAAGAATAGAAATTGTTCATGCCAGTGAAGTCATCACAAATGACGACGCACCAACGGTGGCGATAAGGCAGAAAAAAGATTCATCTCTTGTGCGCGCATTTGACATTTTGAAGGAAGATGAAAGTGTTATTGGCTTGGTTTCGGCAGGAAGCACAGGGGCGATTTTATCTGGTGCAATCATGAAAATTGGCAGAATCAAAGGCATTTCTAGACCTGCTCTTGCACCAATTCTTCCAACAAAAAAAGGTAGCGATGTCATAATTATCGACAGCGGAGCGAATGTTGATTGCAAAAGCATAAATCTGCTTCATTTCGCCATTATGGGCAGTGCATACTACTCTATTGTTGAAAATGTTAAATCGCCAAAGGTGGCACTTTTAAATAATGGTAGCGAAGAGCATAAGGGCAATGAACTTGTGAAAGAAACCTATCCTCTTATGAAAAAACTTCCAATCAATTTTGTGGGAAATTGCGAAGGCAAGGAAGTTATGTCTGGCGATGTGGATGTGATTGTGACTGACGGATTTGCAGGTAATGTGCTTTTAAAAGGTGTGGAAGGCACAGCAAGCGCCATTCTTTCTGTGCTTAAGCAGGAGATTAAATCAAGACCAATGTCGATGATAGGTGCACTTTTCATGAAAAAAACTTTCAAAAACATCAAGAAAAAGTTGGATGCTAATAAGCATGGAGGAGCGCCATTTTTAGGTTGCAAAAAACTTGTGGTTAAAAATCACGGCTCATGCGGAAGAGATAACATCACAGCATCCATTAACCAAGTCATTAAACTTCATGAAAATAATTTGATTTATAAAATTGAAAATATGATAAGCGAAATGACGGAAAAAGTTGAGGCACCAAATGATTGATGATAAATTAAAAATTAAATTTAAGGATAGAAAATTAATCAACAGGGCGCTGACTCATCCGTCAAAAAGTAAGGATAACTATCAGCGTTTGGAGTTTTTGGGCGACAGCATTTTAGATTTCTTAGTGGGTGAATATCTGTTCAAAAATTCCACTTTCGACGAAGGAAAACTGACAGTTTTGCGGGCACATTATGTGTCAGAAGAGAATTTGGCAGAGTGTTTCAATAAACTTAACATCGAGGATGAACTTATCTTAGGTAAAAGTTTGCAAAACAAAGTGTCAAAAGCAATTAAAGCCGATGTTATGGAGGCTGTTATTGCCGTTATATATCTTGAAAACGGGCTTGATTTTGTGCGGGATTTTCTTGTTAAAGTGCTGGAACTTGATGGATTTAAAAGCGTTGAGAACACCAACTATAAGTCGCAACTTCAAGAGCTTGTGCAGGCAAATTTTAAATGCACAATGCAGTATGTGACTGTTAAAGAGGGCAACATCTTCACTTCGCAATTTTATATGGACGAGGACCTTGTGGCAACAGGCTATGGGAATGACAAGATGAGTGCAGAGCAAAATTGTGCCTATGTTGCCATAAATAAGTTGTTTAGTGATTAAAATTCTTGCATTTTGTTTTTAAATTTTTTCAAAATATGCTAGAATATTGTAAAGGTTTACAACATTAAAGGAAAAAGTTATGTATTTTAAAAAAATTGAAATGATTGGATTTAAGTCGTTTGCGGACAAGACCACCATCGAATTTAATGGTGGTTTTACTGCTATCGTTGGACCTAACGGTTGCGGGAAAAGCAATGTTTCTGATGCTATTCGTTGGGTGCTTGGTGAGCAGAGCGCAAAAAGTTTGCGTGGTGACAATATGCAAGATGTCATCTTCAAAGGCACGGAAAAAAGAAGAAGTTTGTCGTATTGCGAAGTGACACTCACTTTTGATAATACCGACAGATTTTTCAATATCTCATACGATGAGCTTTCCATCACAAGAAAGTTGTATCGTTCGGGCGAAAGCGAATATCAAATCAACAAAAACACTTGCAGGCTTAAAGATATTATCGACCTTCTTTTCGACAGCGGTATTGGTAAAAACGGCTATTCGGTTATCGGTCAGGGTAAGGTCAGTGAGATTGTGGATGAAAAGCCTGAAGAACGTCGTGTTATGTTTGAAGAGGCAGCGGGTATTGCAAAGTTTAAAAGCAGAAAGGATGAGGCGGAAAGAAAATTGGCGCGCACAAGAGAAAATTTGGTGCGTATTGATGATATTGTTGCCGAAATTGAACGCCAAATGGGACCTTTAAAAAAGCAAGCGGAGGACGCCAAAAAATATTTGGAATATAAAGGGCAATTGAAAGATTTGGAAGTCAACGCCTATGTGTATCAATATGAAAACGCACATAATGTTAAGGCGGAAATCAATCAAAGGCTTGCGGGTTATGCAGAGGAGTTAACAAACCGTCAGCGTGATTTGGAAGAAACATCCAATAAATATGACGCAGAACTTAAAAAAATGTCAGAGTTTGATAAGGAAATTTCTGCACTTAACGAAGAACTTTTGCGCGTGACCGTGGAACTTGAAAAGCAAGAAGGTGAGGTTAGAGTTGTTCGTGAAAAGATTAACTACACTCAGCGTGAAAACGACCGCTTGCATCTTGATTTATCCAACGCCAACACCATTTTAGAAAACTGCGAAAGTCAGCGCGAAGTTAAAAGCAAGGAACTTGAAGAGTTGTCGGATAGGCTGGAAACTTTAAAAAAGACCTATGCGGGACTCTCCAATAAACATCTTGAAATTGTTGATGAAATGACGTTAAGCGAAAATGAGGCAGGGCTTTCTCAACAAAAGTTTATCGACACATTAGGTTCACTTTCTGATGTTAAGAGTAATGCTTCGCGCTATGAGGCGGAAAGAAATATTTTGAAAGAAAACCTTGAAAACTTGCAAAAGAATTTAATTGAGGCTCAAAAAAAGGTTGATGAATTAAGGAAGTTTAACGAAGAAGCAAAGAAAAATGTGGAAATGCTTTCAACTAGTTTTAACGATTTGAAAGATAGGTGCGGAGATGTTTCAAGTAAAAATTTCTTAGCAAACAAAAGGATGAAGGAACTGGAAACCGAACATGCCAATCTGTTAACACAGATAAAGGTGTTTGAAAACAGAAGAAAACTTCTAACCGAAATGCAAGCTGAGTTTGAAGGCTATGCCACAAGTGTTAAGCGAATTTTAAAGGAAAGCGAAAGAAATGCTGAAATTTCCAGCAAAATGGTGGGTGTTTTGGCATCGTTAATCAAAGTGCCTGCCAAATTTGAAACCGCGATTGAAGTTGCACTTGGCAATGCTGTTCAAAACATTGTCACCTTTAATGAAAACGGCGCAAAGGACTTGATTGCGTATTTAAAGAAAAACGAATTTGGTCGAGCCACATTCCTTCCAATCACCTCAATGAAAAGGCGAGATTTAGACGAGCAAAGGGTGAGAGGTGTTGGTGGTGTTTTTGGAATTGCCAGCAAGTTGATTGAATACGATAAGCAAATCGACAATGTTATAAGCAACCTTCTTGGTGCAACAGTTATTGTTGACAACATGGAAACTGCAGTTAACCTTGCAAATGCCAACCGTTTTTCTTTCAAAATTGTCACACTGGACGGCGATGTTGTCAGCACACAAGGCTCGCTTACAGGTGGAAGCAAGAAAAGTCAGGCTGTAAACCTTATCTCTCGTCAGCGTGAAATTGAAACGCTTGGCAGAGAAATTGAAAAATTGCAAACAGCAGAGCGCGAAGAACTTGCCGAGATTGAAAAACTTAAAAATGAGATATATGAACTTTCAAAATCTGAAACTGAATTAAATTCGCAAAGAAGCGATTGCGAAATTAGGCTTGTTAAAGAGCAGGAAAAACTCGATGCCAACAGCAAAGATTTGGAAGAGGCGCTTGATGAAGCAAAGGTCTATGGCATGGAAAAGACCTCTGTGGAAAACAAAATTAAACTTATCGACGGCGAACTTTCAGAAATCAATCTTGTTAAAAACGCTCTCAGCGGAAACAAGGAGGATGCTGACCTTTTAATTAAGCAAAAACAAGAAAAATCTAACGCTCTTAGGCAGGAACGCGACGAGATTGTTAGCAAAATGACAACCATCAAAGTTGAGATTGCCTCTTGCGAAGAAAAAGTTAAGGGTGTTTCGGATGAAATTGACAGGCTTATTGCTGAAATTGACAAGCAAAATGCTAATGTTTCAAGCACCAAAAAGGCGATTGCAGATAATGACGCTTTCATCGAACAAGCAGAGAACATCATTAAGGTGCAAATTGAAAATGCCAAACCTTCAACCGCAAAAGACAATATGAATTCTATTCGCGAGCGTCGTGAGAAGTTGGAAAACGAAAAGGGTGATATGTCGTCTGTTTTGAAAAAGTATGACGAACAAAAAACGCAAATTTTGGAGGAGATTTCCAGGCTTAACGACAGGAAATATCGCGAAGAGATGAATCTATCAAAAGTGGACAGCGAACTTGAGGCTATGCAAGAGCGAATTTATGAGGAATACAGCCTCACATATAACACTTGCCTTGAACACAAGAGACCAGATTTCGACATCAAAGAGGCATCCATACAAATTAACAAATTGAAAAAAGATATCTCGGCGCTTGGCTATGTTAATGTGCATGCGATTGAAGATGTTGCCACGCTACTGGATAGATATAACGATATGTCAACTCAGTCGGAGGACCTTAAAAAAGCAGAAGAGGACTTGGTTAAAATCATCAAAGATTTGTCTGGCGAAATGCTGACCAAATTCAATGAGGAGTTTGAAAAAATCAACAGTTCCTTTAAGGTTGTTTTCCGTGAATTGTTTGGTGGCGGAAACGCAAGGCTGGAACTCACTGAAAGTGAGGACCCTCTTCTTGCTGGCGTGGAAATTATGGTGCAACTTCCAGGTAAGGCGGCAAACAAATTGTCACTTTTGTCTGGTGGAGAAAAAACGCTCACGGCAATTGCACTTCTATTTTCAATTTTGCGCTTAAAACCACTTCCATTCTCGCTTCTCGACGAAATTGAGGCGGCGCTTGACGATGCAAACATTGAAAGATTTGCGCAATATCTTAAAAAATTGTCGCAAACCACGCAATTCATTGTTATCACTCACAGAAAACCAACCATGGAACTTGCCGACAGTTTGTATGGAGTGACAATGGAAGAAAAAGGCGTTTCAAAAATCGTTTCTGTTAAACTTGCCGACGCAATCAAGCAGGCAGAACAAGCAAATTAAGGAGAGAATATGGGACTTTTTAAAAAAATTGGTCAAGCGCTTAGGAAAACAAAAGAAGCTTTAACAAGAAAAATCGACGAACTTTTAAGCCATGGTGAACTTAACGACGAATTTTTCGACGATTTAACCGATGTTCTAATTTCTTGTGATGTTGGTGTGAAAAGTTCCATGGAAATCGTGGATGAACTTCGTGATGTTTGCCATGCAAAAAAAGTGAGAAATGGCGATGGGGTTAAAAAAGTTTTAAAGGAAATTTTGAAGCAATACTTCATGGATGCGCCTAAAATTGAAACTGAATATCCTTGCATCATCACAATTGTTGGGGTTAATGGTGTGGGAAAAACAACAACGATTGGAAAACTTGCAAATTATTTTAAGAGCATGAAAAAAGATGTCACCCTTGTTGCAGGCGACACTTTCCGTGCAGCCGCGTCATCGCAATTAAATGAGTGGGCAGAGCGAACAAAAACAAGAATAATCAAGCACGCAGAGGGAGCGGATGCAGCGGCTGTTGTTTTCGACGGCATTGCAAGCGCAAAAGCAAAAAAGACGGATGTTTTGATTGTGGACACAGCTGGCAGGCTTCACACAAAAACCAATCTTATGGAAGAACTTAAAAAAATCAATAAAATCATCAATCGAGAATATGCTGAGGCTCATAAATACACCTTTATTGTGCTTGACGCAACAACTGGTCAGAATGCACTTTCGCAAATCAAGGCGTTTGATGAATTTGTGGAGATTGACGGAATTGTGCTAACAAAACTTGACGGAACGGCGAAGGGTGGCGTTATTGTGGCAATTGAAAAAGAATATAAACTTCCAGTTGTTTTCGTGGGAACTGGTGAAGGAGCCAGTGACCTTCAACCATTTGACGCGGAAGAGTTCGTGGAAGAACTGTTTTAATTTTTGGGATAGATATGTTTTCAAAGTTTTAAAAGCATTAACTCAATATTAAAAGTTAATCACATTGAAATTTAATAAAAATCAACATTTTGTTGTGTTTTATTTGCATACTACACTAGATTTTGAGGTGGTATGCATTTTTTTTATTGAATTATTTTAAAATTTGTGCGTTTTTAATTTTGTGTTTTATGCTTAAACTTTATAAATTTAACTTAATAAAAATGTTACGGCTATTTTAATTATATGCGTATTTAAATTAATTTTTTAAAGATTGTCCAGATAAACTTATAAAATTTTTGTCAAAATTCGACAAGATTTCTCATATAAATTTGTCATAGGAGTCTTTATGATTTTTGAAAGTTTTGTTTATTTTTTTAGCCGAATAAGTTTATTCACGAATTACATCAACACAGTGCAAGGTTTTCCTAAACCTCTGACCCTTGAAGAAGAAAAACGAGAATTTAAAAAAATGCGCGCAGGAGATAAGAAGGCGAGAGAAAAACTTATTAGTCATAACTTGCGATTGGTGGCTCATGTTGTTAAAAAATACACCAATTCGCTTGAAGTTGACGATTTGTTGTCGGTGGGAACGATTGGTCTTATCAAAGCAATTGACACTTTCGATTATGACAAAAAAGTTCAACTTTCCACATATGCGGCAAGATGCATAAACAATGAAATTTTGATGCTTATTAGGGCGAATAAAAAGCACAAAAATGTTGTTTCGCTTAACAGTTTAACAAGCAGTAATGAAGAGGATAACGATTTGGAACTTGAAGATGTGCTGTCGTCAGATGAAGATGAACTTTTCATTCAAGTGGATAATAATTTAACCATGCAAAAAATTGAAAAAATCATTTCCACTAAACTTGATGAGAGGGAGAGGGAAATTATAATTCTTCGCTATGGCTTAAACAATAAGCGTGCTTTGACGCAAAAGGAGGTTGCGGATAAACTTGGAATTTCCAGGTCTTATATTTCGCGTATTGAAAATAAAGCGCTTGAAATCATAAAAGAAAATTTTGAAAAAGAACAAATTATGCTTAAAATGGAAGAAAATGAATAAAATTTCAAATTTTTTTTGAAAATTCAAGTAATTTTGATTAATTTTTGCAAACAAATTAAAATTTTTTAAAAATTTATTTTAAAACGCTTGACAACACTTTTTTATTTTATTATAAAATTAAAGTATAAAAAGTATATATAATTTATTTTTTGTATTTTTATTTTAAGAGGTGACGTATGGAAAAATCGCAATTTTATGACTTTGTTAACACTTTGATTGTCCCTCTTTTCACGGGTTCGTTTGTTGCTGGCGAAATTGAATCGTCGTCAAGAGATTTGGAAGTTGCACTTGGAAAAGGAAATTCTGTTTTGTTGAAACCAACCAAACTTGATGAATACAGAATTGTTTTGAAACGCGGGCAGGCGTTTAAGTCTTTTGAAGTTAATCTTATAAGAAACATTTTGGAAGAGATGACGGAACTTTCCTCGTTAGGAATCGACAATGCTATATACTTACAAAAACTGCAAAGTGTTGTGATTGAAAAAGCGCTTATTAATTCAATCACTGATGTTGCATCCGACACAATCATTGGAATTATATCTATGCTGGAAAGGTGGTCGGCGCGAACTTATGAAGGGGCAAATGTTGCCATGGGCGTTTTTGTGAATTTGGCAACTCTTGCAGAAGAAAAATCAACAGTTTCATATGCTGAAATAATGAATCACGATTTTTATGCAAGACTTACTGATGGAATGTCCTGCTTTGTGGAGTTTGATAGGCGTGGGCTTCTTTTGACTTACACAAATTTAAAAAACACCAAATCTGCTCCAACGATTTCTCCTTACATTTTCGACCGCGTGGCAAGAAGTTGTAATGATAAGCGTGTGGGAATTGTGCTTACAGTGAGAGGCGACATCCTAATTTTCTATGCACGCCAACTTATGTTCGCAAAAAGAAACGGAAAGTGGTGCGTTTATTCTCATGACGAGATTATTAGACTTCTTTATAACAATGTTTCCTACACAGCAAAACAAATTCGTCGTGCAATCTATAACACTGCGCTGGACTGCTCGTTTGGCTATATGGGAGCTTGCATAGTTTATTTAAATAAAGATAAAACCATGGATGCTTTAAAATTTATTGATGTTGCTGACATAATTTCGGAACCGCATTTTGAAATGAAAAAGCAGTTGGAACTTGAAGAAGCATCGAAACTTTATAACTTGCAAACAGCAAAAGCAATTCAAGAAAAATTTGATTGCAACCATGAAGAGTATATGCTTAAAAACAATTGCGTAAAATCAAGGTCGATAAGAAAAATTGTTGCAGGTAAAAAACTTTATGAACTTGACAGAAAACTTTTGGAAGATTTGGTTTCCATTGACGGCGCGACGATTGTTGATTTTGACGGAACGATTATTGCAGTTGGTGCTATCATTAAAATTGAAGCGGGAAGTTTGGGCGGTGGTAGGCTTGCTGCCACAAAAAGCATGGCAAAATATGGTGTTGGAATTAAGGTTTCGCAAGATGGAATTATGCTTGGATATAGCGCCGATAAGCATGGAAAAGTTAAACAAATTTTCAATGTCGGCTAAAATTCTTATTTTTGAAAAAAGTAAAAAATGCCAAAATTTAGGCTAAAATTTTGTAAAAAACATGAAAAAAAGTGTGTTTTTCGAGGTTTTAGCCTTATTTTTGTTTGTTTATAATTAAGAATAATCAACTTTAAAAGGGTTGATTTTTTTGCTGGTATGTGGTAAAATATATGCGTCAGTCAGACAAATGGTCGCGTGTTATCGACTACCGATGACACGAGGAAAGTCCGAGCATCAAAAGAACAGGGTGCTAGTTAACGGCTAGTGAAGGCGACTTTAAGGATAGTGCAACAGAAATAGACTGCCAAGTTTTCTTGGCGATGGTGGAAAGGTAGGGTAAGAGCCTACCGAAAGTTTGGTGACAAACTTTGCTCTGTAAACCCCACCCGATGCAAGGTTAAGTTTAGGCGACGGCGTTCTTTCCTGCCTAACAAAAATACCGCTTGATTTTGTTGGTGACAGCAAAACTAGATAGATGACCATTTGAAACAGAACTCGGCTTACAGTCTGGCTGACAATTTAAAGGTGGGCGACCATCTTTTTTTGTTTAAAAATTTTTTATTAGACAAAAATTATCTTATGAGAAAAGAAGAAATAAATAAACTTAAAACCACCATATTAAATCGTGTTAGATTTCATGCGCCGATTTGCTTTGACTCTGAGATTGACAGAACAATTCTTTTTAATTGTGGCGTAAATTTGAATTATCCAATTTTTGTTTATAAAAACGCGTTGACAAAGGAGGTTTTAAAAGCGTTTTATGAGGCAAGTTTTGAGGCTGACTTTAACTTGTTAATTCCTTTGTCTAATGTGCAAAACAAACAGGAAAAATATTTAAAGAAAATTAAAAACCTCGTGGTCTTTGGCGACAATGCACCGCTTTCTTTTATCACTATGATAAATAAACTTAACATTAATTATCCAGCAAGTTGTAACTATGATTTAAAGTTCAAAGAAAAATTTTTTAAGGTTAATAATGAAATTCTGAATCCTACTTACAAGGAATTTTCTTTGCAAAGAGATGTTGTTATAGATGATGTTCAAGTGGAGTATAAGGAATTTCTTTTAAATGGTAATAATATTTATGTAAAACTCAAAAATAATAAAAAAAGTGAGAAAAAATTAAAAATTTCTTTAAATTTTCCGCTAAAAAGAGGATATTTTCTGTTTAAGCGCTTAAATCGTTGCGTTAAAATTGAAAATTTACAAAGTAAAGAAATGATGTATTTTTCCTTTATTTGCCCTTGTGCCAAAATGAGTTTTTCGGCAGTGGACGGCTTGGATAACTCTTCATATTCCACCATTTATTTGGAGTTTAATTTGACGCTTAAACCTAATGAGGAAAAGAGTTTATTCTTTTTGATGTCTAACAAAAAATTTCCTCTTAAGACTGATAAAGAATTTGATGAGTTATTTGAAATTGCTATAAATAAAAGTAAAGAGATTTTCGATTTAAAAGTTAAAACCAAGGATGCAAAATTTGACCAATTTTTTAACAACACTTTGCCTAAAAAAATTTGGCTTAATTGGAGTAATTTTTGCGAGGATGAAAGGCTAGTTAAAAAGTATGAAACGCTTAGAAGATTATTCATTAGAGGTAAGGATAAAATTTGCTTTGTCCCTTTTAAAGAAATTGGGCTTAAAGAACTTGGAATATTTAACGGAGAGTATTATAAGAAAATTCTAATAAGTTTTGGTAATGAAAAATATTTACAAGTTGGAAAAACAAAATTTTTTAATATAACAAATATAAATAAAAAATCGCTTTCAAAACGCGATGCGATTCACCTTTCATTTGCATGAAAAGTGTGTTTGTAATACTAGTTGTTAAATTTTTAAAAACCAAAAATTGATGTTTTTAACCTTAAAAACGCATTTTTATTTGAAAAAAAGTGCGTTTTTCTTTATTTTTTGCTTTGTTTTTTGTTTTAATTTTGATTTTTTTAATTATTTTTAAAAATTTTATGAGCGCCATAAATCTGAAAATCGCACAATTTAATTTTTGATGGGTTATGGACTTTAAAATATTTTAATTAATTTGAATAATTTATTGTGTTTTGATTTTTATTTATGTTATAATATGCAAAGATGGAAAGTAGGCAAAGAATTCCGCTTGCAGAAAGAATGCGAGCAAAATCTCTTGACGAATTTGTTGGGCAAGAGCATATTGTGGGCAAAAATAAAATGCTGACACGTGCAATCGCAACAGGTAATGTTGGGAGTATGATTTTTTATGGTCCACCTGGAACAGGTAAAACAACGCTTGCTAACATCATTGCAAAAATGATGGACGCAAACATTGAGAAGTTGAATGCTGTTTCAAGTGGGGTTGCCGATGCTAAAGCCATCATTGAAAGGGCACGCTCGAATAAAGCGATGTTTAATAAGGATACTTATCTTCTTTTGGATGAATGTCACAGGTGGAACAAAGCACAAAGTGATTGTGTTTTGCAGGCGATTGAAGAGGGGAGCATATATTTCATTGGTTCGACCACGGAAAATCCTTACACCAGTATGACGCGTGCGATTGTTTCGAGGTGTTCCATTTTTGAATTTAAAAAGATAAGCGAAAAGGATGTTGTCAAAGTTTTGAAGCGTGCCCTCAGTGATAAGGAAAATGGGCTTGGGCTTATTGACATTGACATGAGCGAAGAGGCAATTAAATATTTGGCATTTGCTTCTAACGGCGATGTTAGAACGGCGCTTAATGCTTTGGAACTTGCAGTTAATTCCACCAAAATGGGAAAGGACAAGCGTTTGCACATAACAAAGGAAGATGTTTCAGAGTGTTTGAATAGGCGACCTCTTTCCATTGATGAAAGTGGTTATTATGACTATCTTTCCGCCTTTTGCAAAAGTTTGCGAGGTTCTGACACTGAGGCGGCGCTATATTACAGTCAGCGTTTGATTCAGGCGGGTGTTGACCCTCTGATTATTGCTAGGCGTATGATTGCGCACGCATCTGAAGATATTGGAATGGCAGATTCAAACGCACTTTTAATGGCGTGCTGTGCGATGTTCGCAGTGGAAAAAATTGGGCCACCTGAGTGTTATTTAAATTTGTCGCACGCAATAATTTACTTATGTGAAGCCGAAAAATCAAACAGCGTTTACATGGCGATGAGTTTGGCAGAAGAGGATGCCAAGAACGCGAGAGAGGACCAAGTGCCAAATCACTTAAAAAACCATCCAAGCACCAATGATGATGGTCATGGAAAATATAAATATCCACATAACTATGGCGGATATGTTGCTCAGCAATATATGCCTGACAGTTTGAAAGACAGGGTATACTATAAGCCTAGCGCAAATGGCAAAGAGAAGAATTTAATAAGAAAGAAATTCAGTAAGAATATATCTAAAAAGGGAGAGAATTAAAATGTTTGGACGAAGAGCAGACGGAAAAAGAGTTAAAGATTTGATGATTATTGAAAAGGCTTTGCCTTACTTTATGCCGATGAGAATTGACGGTGTGAATTTATATAAGCAACAGCTAAAATGCAAGACCATTGATGATTTCATTATGAAAGAAAGACAGGAAACTGGCGTGCATTTCACATACACCGAAATTCTGATTGCGGCGTGCGTCAGGATGCTTTATGAAAGACCTAAGGCGAATAGGTTTATTATGAACTGCCAAATTTATCAGAGAAATGAAATCACTGTTTCTATGAGCATTAAACCAAAACTTACTGATGATTGTGACGAAGTGACGCTTAAGTTCCACTTCACAGGAAGAGAAAATATTTATGAAGTGAAAAAGATTGTGGATGATGAAATAAAAAGAAATGTGCAGTCGGCGAATGAAGCGCAAGAAACCACAAAAGCAGCGAAATTTCTTGGAAAACTTCCTTATTGGATGTTTAAGGTTGCCATGAAGATTATTAGATTTTGTGATAGGTATGGTCTTCTTCCAAAATCGCTTATTGATGTCAGCCCATTCCACACAAGCATCTTTATAACCGATCTGAAAAGTATTAAACTTGATAAAGTTTATCATCATTTATATAACTTTGGAACAACCACTATTTTTGGCGCGCTTGGAAAAGTTAAATATGTGCCTGTTAGTGACAGATACGGACAAATTACAACCGAAAAAATTGTGGACATCGGTTTAACTTTGGATGAAAGAGTGGCTGATGGATTGTATTACGCAAATTGCATTAAACTTCTTTTAAAATATCTTGAAAACCCAGAGTGCTTGAAGCAAAGTTTGAGCGAGGCAGAAGTTATTGATAAAGCAAAGAAAAAACAAGAGAGAAAGGAAAAGCGCTTAGCCAAGAAAAAGGCAAAGCAAGAAAAGAAAGATAAAATTGTGAAAATTCATGATGTTGCATAAATAAAACGAGAAATTTTCTCGTTTTTTTTATTTGGTATTTCTGTGAAAAGGTCATCTCCACGCAGGCGTCTGGAGTTTGATAAACATCTTGATAGAATTGGAAAATCTTATTAACGACTGAATAATTTATTTTTAAGTAAAAAATGTTTTAAAAACGCGAATAAAGGGATAAAATGTCGAAAAGTGCAATGTTGCAGTCAATTTGACAGCATAATGACGGCAGAAATAAATTTAATTGTAAAATATTGTAAAATCTTAGAAAAATTATTGGCATAAAATTTGACTATGTCAATTTTATTTCTTTATAATTTCTCATGTTTTGCAAAGGAGAAGATTATGAAAGAAAATTGTTGGACAAAAACATTGCTTGAAACTTACAGATATTTGGAGAATATTGCTGGCGCGATTGATAAAATTGTTATGAAAACTGCACTCAATTCCTTTCATTTTTGCCGTGAGGAAAACAATAATGTTTATAACATTTCCAATAAAATTATTGACCTTGCGGACAGAAAGGTCACTTTGATTAACCTTAAAATAATCATTGATAATGTGCTTATGGAAATTCCTGAAAGCGATGCAAAACTTTTGATTGAGAGGTATTTTGAAAATGTTAAGTGTCGCGTTATGGCAGAAAAACTAAATGTGAGCATGAGAACACTTTTCAGAAAACTTACAAGTGCGGAAAATAATTTCACTAAGAAACTTGTTGCCAACGGCTACACGGACGCAAGACTCAACTCATTTCTTAAAAAAGAAAAGTGGATTTTGAATTTCTATGACCAAGTTGCAAATAAGGATGAAAATTTAAATATGCGAACAGACCTTGCCTATCAAACCAAAATTTTGGAACTTGTTTAATTTAAGTCGCTGTCATCAAACTCGAAATAGTCGCCATGCTGGATTTTTCTTATTGCCTTTTTCTCAGTTTTCCTTTTTTGCTTTGTTGGTTTCTTCACAAGGAAAAAGAGAATGAAAATGCTGGGAACTGTTATGGCAATTATCAAAAGCACCTTTGTGCCAGTGGATAGGTTGGAAAACGAGGTCGAAGAATTTCCTAAAACTTCCTCACTTACTTCTTCAAAAGTCTCATTGTTTATTGTTATCTCTGGAGGAGTGGCAACCACTTCGGAATAGATGTAGCCTCTGACTATCTCGCCATTGAGGTTAGTGCTGGCGTAATACCATGTGTTTCCGCGACTAGAAACTTCTTCGCCTTCCATTTCGCCATAAAAATTAAAAACGGTGTCCTCTTCAATATCAGCAAGACTTGTGCTTGACGAGTTGGGATTTTCATAGAGAGAATATGCCACATAGTTTGTGAAAGTGGAGTTTAAGTAAGGTGAGCTTGGAGTGCCTTGCATTAAAGTGACATCGTCTTTTTTAACAAAACCGATTAGGTCTTTGTAGGTCACTTGATAAAATTCTCCCTCCACCGATATCACACTGACGAAATAGGAATAAGGCAGTTTGAAAAGTCCGCTTGCCGAACTTAAAGAGGAGTAAAAATAGACTTCGCTGTTTTTTACTTTTCCATATATATTATCTTCTGCACTTGTGAAATTTAATTCTGCAAACGTAAGAAAAAGAAGTGCAATTAAAATTAAAAATATTTTTTTCATAACTCAATTTTAAACCTTATCAAAGGATTTTTCGGAAGAGAAATATGTCTATATTTTTGTTTTAGTATATTTTTTTGTAAAAAGGAGGAAAGTTGGATAATTTAGTTTTAAACATCTTGAAAATTGAAGAAGAAATCAAAAATCGCAAAAAATTGCCTTATTTTCGCTATAATAAAGGAAAAAAAGTGCATAAAAAGCAAATTTTGTTTCATAAATGCCAAAAAAGAAACCGTTGGGTGTTTGGAGGAAACCGCTCTGGCAAAACCGAATGTGGCGCCATGGAAGTGGTGTTTTTGGCGCTTGGCACTCATCCATACAAAAAGAATAAGCAAACAGAAGGGTGGGTGGTTTCACTTTCACGGCAAGTTCAACGCGATGTTGCACAAAGAAAAATTTTGGAGTATCTTCCGCCATATTCCATAGAAAAAATTGTTATGCTTTCTGGAGGTCAGGGAAGTGCAGAAAGCGGGATTATTGATTTTATTTTGGTGAGAAATGAACTTGGTTCGATAAGTAAAATTGGCTTTAAATCGTGCGACCAAGGACGAGAGAAATTTCAGGGTGCAAGTTTAGATTATGTTTGGTTCGATGAAGAACCTCCTTATGATATATACCTTGAATGTCGTATGCGAGTTTTAGATAGGTGTGGGGAAATTTTTGGCACGATGACGCCGTTAAAAGGGCTTACTTGGGTTTATAACACAATTTATTTAAATGAGCATGATGACGAGGAAGTCTGGTATGAGCAAATGGAGTGGGCGGATAACCCGTTTCTATCTCAAGAGGAGGTTGACGGCATGACAAAGAGTATGTCAAGTGAAGAACTTGAAGCAAGGCGATATGGGAAATTTATTGCAACAAGCGGGCTTGTCTATTCTGAGTTTGACGAAAATGTGCATGTGATTGAACCTTTTCTTGTTCCAAGCGAGTGGCAGGACAATATCTCCATCGACCCTGGGCTTCATAATCCGCTTTCTGCGCATTTCTATGCTGTCGATTACGACGATAATGTGTATGTGGTGGCTGAACATTTTGAGGCGGAAAAGGATGTTTCCTATCATGCAAACAAAATTAAAGAAATTGCAGACAGGCTAAATTGGAAAAGAACCTCCTCTGGCAAACTTTCTGCACTCATCGACCCTGCTGCCAGTCAGCGCACGCTTTCCAGTGAAAAAACTGTGGTCGAACTTTTTAATGAAAATGGAATTTTGGTTAACACAAAAGTGAATAAGGATATGTTTTCAGGCATTGCAACCGTTAAATCTTACTTAAAATCGGCAGACGGCAGAGTTAAACTTTATATTTTTAAAAATTGCGTCAATTTGATTCGAGAATTTAAGTCGTATTGGTGGGGCGAAGGGGATAATCCAGTGAAGAAGGATGACCACTCTCTTGACGAACTTCGATACTATCTCATGACAAAGCCAAGAAACACTTATAAACCTAAAAAAACAGAAATACAAAAGGATAAGGAGCGATTAGCAAGAAAATTGAGATTTTTAAAGTAATATTTTATTTTTTTAAATAATTTATAAATCTATTTGGAAAAATAAAGGTAAGTGTGGTAAAACTATATAGAGAGGGAAAAATGAAAAAATCTATATCCATTTTTATCAGTTTACTTCTTTGCCTTCCACTTCTTTTATGTGGTGCTTTTTTTGTGTTTAACATTAACTTTGCTAAGGCAGAGGAAATTGTTGTACCTTTATATAATAATGAAGATTTTATTCGAACAATAAATGAATATAATTCAACAGGTGATGCAGGTGCAACCCGCACTTATATCTTACAGGAAGATATTGATGTTTCCAGTTTAGATGGGAAAATAACTGGCATGTTTGGAACGGCAAGTCTCCCTTTTGCTGGAACATTTGACGGAAATGGCCACACGATTTCTAATTTAAATATAAATATAACTTTAACAGCTGACAGCAACACATTTTTATATGCTGGGCTTTTTGGTTATACAAATGGTGCAACAGTCAAAAACTTACATATTTCTGGCTTAAATATAAATATAACAATTAATGGTGAAGCAAACAACAGCCTCTCATCTGTTTATGCAGGGCTTGTGGGCTTTGCAAGTAACACAACGATAAGCAACACACAAATTTCTGGCTTAAATATAAATATAACAATTAATGGTGAAGCAAACAACAGCCTCT